>NZ_VWVQ01000103.1:0-877500 GCF_015712745.1 Bacillus sp. SRB3LM | reverse complement strand
TTGAATATAGAAATAGATAGCCCCATCACCAACAATTCTCCCCATGCCGATGATTTGATTATTATCCTTGACTGTTATACAGTAAATCGAATTTTGAAGTGATATTTCCGCCACCTCAAAGTTCATATAGTTAGTCCATCCCACAGAATCACATAAATATTTATATTCTTCCAATGTTGGAATGTTATTTTTAATCTCATATTTCTTCAAAATGTCCCCTCCCAGAATTCATTTCCACCAATACAAAGTAAATTCGACAAACTTTTATCTAACCCTTCTTACTAACTTAGCACTGTAAATCCCGATTAGCCTCACTCTAATCCTTATATAATAAAGAAAGAGGCTGACGTATAGCCGTCAGCCTCTTTCTTTATTATATATTACGCCTTATGACACTCTGGACAAACGCCATAAATTTCTAAGCGATGACTATTGATAACGAAGCCTGTCGTTTTCGCAGCTTCCTCTTCCAGCTTTTCCAAGCCCCCATAAGGAAAATCAACAATCTTACCACATTTTTCGCAAATCACATGATAATGTTGACTTGTAACATAATCAAATCTACTTGAAGCGTCTCCATAAGTTAATTCCTTTACAAGTCCAACCTCTTTAAACACACGTAAGTTATTATAGACAGTTGCAACACTCATATTCGGAAACTTACCTTCTAATGCTTTATAAATATCATCCGCTGTTGGGTGCGTCATTGATTCCACAAGGTACTCTAAAATAGCATGACGCTGTGGAGTAATGCGTACACCCGTATTTTTCAGCATTTCTAGCGCTTCTTTTAATTCTTCTTTGACCACCGTCATGCACCCCGATTCTATACGGATTATTATTTTATAATTCTTATAAAGAGTGTACTCCTTTTCTTATAAATCGTCAATATTTCTACTATAAGTATGTAGTTTATTTTTATATTCAGGACTTGTTTTTATGTATCTTTCCCTTTTTTCTTCATATATTCCATAGAAAAAAGTGCGACATAATCGCACTTGGAATACTATCATCTGAGGAGGTATGCCCTACACTTCCACTTTATGTAAGGCAGTAAAATATGTATAGACACTTGCCTTGTTTCTGCATATTTTATCTCCAATGTAGATTTATTTTATATAAGAAAGAACATCCTCAATATGTCCTTTCACTTTCACTTTACGCCACTCTTTTACAAGTTCACCGTCTTTATTAATAAGGAATGTAGAACGCTCGATTCCCATATACTCTTTCCCAAAGTTCTTTTTTAACTTCCAAACATCGTATAACTCTGCTACTTTATGATCTTCATCTACTAAAAGTGTAAATGGCAATTCATGTTTCTCAATGAATTTCAAATGTCTATTCGCTGAATCAGGACTTACTCCAAGAATAACCGTATCCTTCTCTTGAAATACTCCATACGCATCACGAAAATCACATGCTTCAGTTGTACATCCTGGCGTCATATCTTTCGGATAAAAATAGAGAACTACATTTTTACCGCGGAAATCAGCTAGGCGAACTTCTTCTCCGTTACTTCCCTCTAATGTGAATTCTGGTGCCATTTCTCCTACTGTAATCATAGTTATCACTCCTACTCTTTTCCTTTACTATAACAAATGCTTCCTTATTTTTCATTGTCTATTACAGACCTCATCACAAAAGCAAAAGGGAGTGTATATCCAATTAGCGCTTCTGCGATTGCAATCCATCGCCCAATTCCAATCGGAGATATGTCACCATATCCAACAGACAATAAAGTAACTGCGCTAAAATATAAACAAACTTCGACGAGTTGAAAAGAATGAGCGTTCAAACTTTCTCCGTCCTCTTTCAAAACTGCGAAACCCATTTCCTCTAATACAACGTAACTTAATCCAAATGCGATTAGTACTGTTGTATAGATTAAAAATAATGTGGCCAAATTATAGAGCGAAAAAAAACGCGTTGAATCCGAATAGGAACTCCATAATAATTGGACACTTTTCAAAATAGCGATTGTTGCAATTAATAGAATAAATCCCCATAACATGTCCTCCACCTCATTTTATATGTATGAGGTGGAGAACTGATTTATCCCTTAGAAACGAACAAGCTTCTATAATTAATTACCCGCGCCACGATACCTTTTTACCCCTTGGTTCCAGAGGGTGATTGCAATCGTAAAACAGATAACACCAACAATTGGCGTCGCAAATGCATAACTATTCCATTCTGTTTTTCTTAAAAAGTATGCCGCTGGATATACTCCAACAAATGCAAACGGTAAAACAAACGTTAAAATGAAACGAATTACACGATTATAAATATTAACAGGATAGCGCCCGTAATTACCTATGTTATACATAAGAGGCATAATTGAACTTTTCGCATCCGACCAAAAACCAAGGCTCGCCAGCGTAACAAATATCCCTCCATATACAAGTGCTCCTCCTCCTACCATCAATATAAATAAGAAGAAATCATACCAGTAAAAAGATAATTGTAACTCCACAGCTGCATATCCCATTACAACAATCCCTGTAATAGCTCCAATTAAAGATTCAAGTTCCATTCTTTCTAATATAATTTGGAATAGGCTATGGATCGGCCGCGTTAATACACGATCCATCTCCCCTTTAATAATGTATCGATCATTAAAATCCCATATATTAAAGAAAGCTGAAAAGATGGCAAATGGTACTAAAAAGAAACCATAAATAAAGATTACTTCTTCTCGACTCCATCCCTTCAATGCTTGTGTATGCCCAAATACAACGAGAATAAATATTAAATTAACTGCTTGAAGCGATAAATCAGAAAGTAAACCAACGATAAAATCGCCTCGATACTCCAATTTTGTTTTTATATATTGACTTGCATATTGTAAAAATAAGTTTATATATAGCATCTCATCATCCCCCTTGTACAATTAGACGTTTTCTCGCCGTTCTCCACATGAGTACAATTGGAATAATAAGTACAATCGCCCAAATCACTTGAAATACTAAAGCCTCATACAACTTACTCCCCTGTATACCTTCAGAAAAAATCATACTTGGAATATAACTAATAGCCTGAAACGGTAAAAACATCATTGCTTTTTGGGCCCATAGCGGATAAAAACTAATTGGTAATAATAGACCTGAAAATAAATCAATAACAACGCGTTTTGCATACATAATCCCACTATTATTAAATAGGAAAAACGTAAGCATTCCCGTCATTAAATTAATTTGTGTATTAATAATAAAACTAAATATTAAAGATAAGAAGAAATATAACCAAGTTTGAAAATTTGTTGTAATTTGCAACGAAAATAATAACGTAACGATAACCATGCCTGGAATGGAAAAGAAGGCAAAACGGAATATTCCCTCGCCAAGACCTTGCATAACTTTCATTCCCAAATAGTTATACGGACGAATTAATTCTACAGCCACACGTCCTTCTTGAATCTCCATCGCAATTTCCCTATCTATATTATTAAAATAGAAGGCACGTGCCATCCACGCGATTGCGATATACGTGGTCATTTGCGAAATAGATAAACTTTCAATATTCTCTTTTCCGCTATAAATTGCTTGCCATAAAAAATAGTAAGCACCGATATTAATCGTATAAATTAAAATCCCGCTATAGTAATTTGTACGATACGCAAGCATCATTAAAAAGCGAATTCGAATCATTTCAATATACTTACCCATGCGTAATACCCTCTTCATAAATGTTACGAATAATTTCCTCTGTAGACACTTCGTTAATTTTTAAATCTTTAATTTGAAAGGCTTGTACTACTTTAGAAATAAGCATTGAAATAATAACTTCTTCATTCGGAATTTTTGCAACCCATGCATTTTCCTCTTTTGCTTTCGACCAAACGACATGATTATCTGGCATAACCATTGATAAAGCCTGATAGGAAACTGGTGCAACAAACTGAAAGTGAATCTCCTTCTCCGCTCCCCACTGCGTACGAAGATTATTTAAAGAACCGTCATACATAATATTTCCTTCATCCAGCATGATAACGCGCTCACATAAAGCTTCAATATCAGTAATATCGTGTGTTGTTAATAAAATTGTTGTTTTATAACGTTCATTCATTTCTTTTAAAAATTCACGTATTTTCAATTTCACAAGTACATCTAACCCAATTGTTGGCTCATCTAAAAAATAATAACGGTGGATTATGAATTAAGGCTGCCGCTAATTCACAACGCATCCTTTGACCAAGAGATAATTTTCGAACTGGTTTATCTAATAAGGGCCCTATATCTAACGTTTCAATTACGTGCTCCATATGCTCCTTATACTGAGCGTCTGATACACCATACACTTTCTTTAATAAACGAAACGATTCTTGTACTGCAATATCCCACCAAAGTTGCGAACGCTGTCCAAAAACAACACCAATTGTTCTTACAAATTCTTCTCTTTGTTTATGTGGGTTCATTCCATTTACTGTGATTTGCCCTGATGTCGGAGTTAAAATCCCCGTAAGCATTTTAATTGTTGTTGATTTACCAGCACCGTTCTCACCGATATAACCAACCATTTCACCTTGCTTTACAGTAAAAGATACATCATTTACTGCTGGTACTATTTTATAATTACGATTTAATAAATCGCGAAATGCACCCTTTAAGCCCGGACGACTTGAATAGGCTGTAAACTCTTTACGTAACCCTTGTACCTCAATTACCGATTTCATAATCGGACCCCCCTCCTAAATGTCACAACGAATAGTTTACCCAACTGCCTTCGCTATCACAAACAATACGTCTTTTCGAAAAACATGTTAGAATAATACATAGATTTTTGTAAGGAGATGAATTGTAGTGAATTTCACAAAGTCAGAAGCATTACATAAAGAAGCTTTAGAGCATATCGTTGGCGGTGTTAACAGTCCTTCTCGTTCTTTTAAAGCAGTTGGCGGCGGCGCTCCTGTTGCTATGGAACGTGGGAAAGGCGCTTATTTCTGGGATGTAGACGGAAATAAATATATCGATTATTTAGCAGCATACGGTCCTATTATTACTGGACATGCTCATCCGCATATAACAAAAGCAATTACAACAGCTGCTGAAAATGGGGTACTTTATGGAACACCAACAGCGCTAGAGGTAAAATTCGCAAAAATGTTAAAAGAAGCAATGCCTGCATTAGATAAAGTCCGTTTCGTAAACTCTGGTACAGAAGCAGTGATGACAACGATTCGTGTTGCTCGTGCTTATACAGGTCGCACAAAAATCATGAAATTTGCTGGTTGTTACCACGGTCATTCTGATTTAGTACTTGTGGCAGCTGGATCTGGCCCTTCTACTTTAGGAACTCCTGACTCAGCTGGCGTACCACAAAGTATCGCACAAGAAGTTATTACCGTTCCATTTAACAATGTAGAAACTTTAAAAGAAGCTTTAGATAAATGGGGTCATGAAGTAGCAGCTATCCTTGTAGAACCGATCGTTGGAAACTTCGGTATTGTAGAGCCTAAACCTGGATTCCTTGAAAAAGTGAATGAACTTGTTCACGAAGCTGGCGCACTAGTAATTTATGATGAAGTTATTACTGCTTTCCGCTTTATGTACGGCGGTGCTCAAGACTTACTTGGTGTTACACCTGACTTAACAGCGCTTGGTAAAGTTATTGGCGGCGGCTTACCAATCGGTGCTTACGGTGGTAAGAAAGAAATTATGGAACAAGTTGCTCCGCTTGGACCTGCATACCAAGCTGGTACAATGGCAGGAAACCCTGCTTCTATGGCATCAGGTATCGCTTGTCTAGAAGTACTTCAACAAGAAGGGCTTTATGAGAAATTAGATGAACTTGGTGCAATGCTTGAAAAAGGAATTTTAGAGCAAGCAGCGAAACATAATATCGACATTACATTAAATCGTCTAAAAGGGGCTTTAACTGTATACTTCACAACTAATACAATTGAAGATTACGATGCCGCACAAGATACAGACGGTGAAATGTTCGGTAAATTCTTCAAGCTTATGCTTCAAGAAGGAGTTAACTTAGCACCTTCTAAATACGAGGCATGGTTCTTAACTACAGAACATACAAAAGAAGATATTGAATATACAATCGAAGCTGTCGGCAGAGCATTTGCTGCCCTAGCAGACAATAAATAATCCCGTCATTAAAAGGAAAAAAGAAAGCTCACCTTTCTTTTTTCCTTTTTTCTATTTCATAAATTACGTATTAATAGTATAATTATTCATAATTATCTGTTTTATATTCTTTTACAGCATTACTATCTCTGTGTACAAGGTGATTTGCACCTTAAATAGTAAGATTATTCTAACTTTTACAAGAGGGGGGATTGACGGATGCTCAATAAAAAAAATCCATGGACACCGTCTTTATTTCGAGATTATAGAAATGCAGAACATGATGCGTGTGGAATCGTTTCCGTTATGGAGAAACGAAAAATTGCTACAAAAGAAAACATTGACCTTTGCATACAATCACTCGTCAAAATGAATCATAGAGCTGGTTTCATTAATGGCGAGGGCGATGGCATCGGCATTCACATTGATATACCAAAAACACTTTGGAATGAAAAACTAAAAAGTAGCGGATATAATCCAACGATTGTGGATCATCCCCACTTTATCGTTGGACATTTTTTTCTAAATAAAAAAGAAAACATTACTGCCTTAAAAGATTATATTCGTACGCAATTAAACAACAAAAACTTTACTATTATTTTCGAAAGTGACGATGCAACAAACTCAGATGCGCTCGGTCCACTTGGTAAACAAGAAGAACCTTTATTTTGGCAAGTTGCCCTTATCGCAGAAAACGAAATTATAAATATTGAGCAAACATTATTTTCTGTCACAATAAAAATAGAGGAAAACGAAGCAATTCATGTTGCTTCATTAAGTCATGATCATGTTGTATATAAAGTTCTAGGTGCTGGTGATACGCTTGTTGCCTACTATAATGATTTACAACATCCGCTTATCGCTTCAACTATGACATTAGGACATAACCGCTACTCTACTAATACATTATCTAATTTTTTTCGTGTACAACCATTTAGCATTCTCGGACATAATGGTGAAATTAACACAATTGCGAAATTACGCGATCAAGCTGAAATGATTGATGTACCACTTACTGCAGGAGGCAGTGACTCTCAAGATTTAAACCGCACCTTAGAAACCCTACTTGTTCAATACGGCTACAGCTTATTTGAAGCAATGGAAATTCTATTCCCACCAATTATTAATGAAATTAAACTTTATGAAACACCTTTACAAGATTTATATACGTATATACGTGAAGCATGGGGACATTTTGCACAAGGACCAGCTGGCATCATTTCCCGTTTTAAAGATGAAGCTGTTTTTAGCGTTGATTCCCTTGGATTACGCCCAGTATGGAAAGTAGAGACCGAGAGCTCTTATATTTTCTCTTCTGAACCTGGAGTTGTATCACCAACTAAATATGTAGCAGAACCAAAACCACTCGCTCCTGGAGAAAAAGTCGGATTAAAATGGAATGAACAAGATGAACTTGTTCTTTATGAATATGACAAATATCAAATCCAAGTATATAACCGTTTTAAAAAGCGAATTGATACTACCAATTACCATTTAAATTTATCTATCCCTGAAACGAAAAAAATCCAAGGGCTATGTGATTCTGTTCAAGTTGAAACGAAAGAATACGTCGCTTTCGGATGGGACCGAGAACATATTCAACTTCTTGAACAGATGGCAACAAAAGGCGTTGAGCCAATACGCTCACTTGGGCATGACTCACCACTTGCCGCACTCGATACTGATAGACGAAATATCGCTGACTTTATTAAAGAAAGTGTAGCTGTTGTTACAAACCCTGCAATTGACCGTGACCGTGAAATTGAACACTTCTCTACACGTACTGTACTTGGAGAGCGCCCAAGTTTATTAAGCGGCGCAAAACGGCCATTTGTAGTTGAAATGCTTTCACCAATTATTTTAGAAGGCAGCGTGGCACAACCTATTGCAGAGGAATTACACACAATTACGTACGAACAACTCATAGAGCTATTTAAGACTCATAACTCTATCGCCACAATCTCTGCTACATTCAGCTCGTCAGAAACTCTGCAATGTGCATTAAGCCGCATTAGTTCTGAAGCGATAGCTGCTGTTAACAATGGCGCTTCCCTACTAGTATTAGATGACGCAAAAGCCCATCTAAATGAACGATTGTGGATTGATCCACATTTAGTTACTGCTAAAGTACATCAAGCATTAAGTGAAAATAAATTACGCCGCAATTGTTCTCTCGTTATACGTTCTGGTGCTCTTCGCTCCTTACATGACATTGTCACGCTATATGGATTAGGGGCAGATGGTATTAATCCATATTTATTATTCGCGACTGTAAATGATGGAACAAAAACACCAATTACGAATCTATATAATGCACTTAATAAAGGATTAGAAAAAGTCATTTCAACAATTGGAATTCATGAGTTACGTGGTTACGGACGTCTCTATTCATCTATTGGGTTACATGAAGAAATCGCAAATATATTACAGATTACAAATTTCTTCGGTTCAAATGATTTAGCCTTTTCACTTGAATCACTTGTTGAAGATGCAAAAATACGAGCAGAGGATTATAACAATCCTAAAATTAGAATGCGAAAATCATTTCATATATTCCCGCGAATTTGGAAAGCAATCGGCGATGTTGCAAAAGGAAATTCTTATGATGATTACCGTGACAAGTTAAGTGAACTAGAAGAGAATAATCCAATCGCAATCAGACACCTTGTTCAAACGAAACAAACAAAACATGTCGTTCCAACTGAAGAAGTATCTATCGGCATCAAAAATCATAATTTACCATTTATTATTAGTTCTATGTCATTTGGTTCTCAAAACGAAATTGCCTTTCGCGCATATGCAGAAGCAGCCGATCAGCTAAATATGATTAGCTTGAACGGTGAAGGCGGCGAAATTAAAGATATGATTGGAAAATATCCACATACACGTGGACAACAAGTGGCATCTGGGCGATTTGGAGTAAATGCCGAACTACTAAACTCATCAAACTTAATTGAAATCAAAATCGGTCAAGGCGCAAAGCCTGGGGAAGGTGGGCATTTACCTGGTTCAAAAGTAACAGCCAAAATTGCTGAAGCACGTAATGCGACAATCGGCTCAGATTTAATTTCGCCTTCTAATAACCATGATATTTATTCAATTGAAGATTTAGCTCAAATGATTACAGAAATTAAAACAGCTAATCAACTTGCCAAAGTAGCCGTGAAAGTCCCTGTTGTTCCTAATATCGGAACAATTGCTGTCGGTATCGCCAAAGCTGGCGCTGATTTTATTAACATTAGCGGATTCGATGGCGGAACAGGCGCTGCACGTATTCACGCATTGCAGCATGTAGGTCTCCCTGTAGAAATTGGTGTTAAAGCCGCTCACAACGCTTTATTAGAAGCAAGCATGAGACATAAAGTAGAGATTTGGGCAGATGGTGGTATTCGAAGTGTAAATGATGCCTTGAAAATCATGCTCCTCGGAGCAAACCGTATTGGATTTGGCACACTATCAATGATTGCAATCGGCTGTACTACTTGCCGTGGGTGCCATCTAGATACTTGCCATGTTGGAATTGCGACACAAATCGAGTCTGAAGCACAAGCAAAAGAACATGGGTTACGCCGCTTCGTCCCACGCGAATTAGAAAGCGCAGTTGCTGGCCTGCTAAATTTATTCACCTCTTTCGGTATAGAACTAAAACGATTAACAGGACAGCTTGGTTATACAAATTTACAAGCAATTGTTGGGCGTTCTGATTTATTAGAGCAAGTTCGAGGCGAAAATTTATTAAACTTACGTAATTTACTACAAATAATAGAACATCCATCTGTTACAACAACAGAAGGCGTACCGGAAAAACAATTTAAGACAGTTCATTCCGCTGACTCAAAAGAATTAGTAGGCGTTGGTGTAGAGCAACGCGTTATGGGTGGTCTAGAATCATGTTATCGCGTTCGCAGTAAACTATATGAAGCTACTCAACTTGAACCACTTACATTAAAGTATACGAATGGTTCTATTCCCGGAAATGGGTTAGGCGCTTACAATAGTGAAAATTTATTTATACACGTAAATGGCGGCGCACAAGATGGCATTGGTAAAACTTCCTTTGGTGGTGGGATTTATATAACGAAATCAAAAGGAAAAGACGGAGTATATTATAACGGTTCTGTCGGAAAAGGATTTGGATATGGTGCACAAAAAGGGGCACTATACGTGCAAGGGAACGCTGATGCTCGCGCTGGCATTCGCCTTTCTGGGGCAGACATGATAATTGGAGGTAGAATAACAAAACCACTCCGTGAAAAAGAGCAAGGAAATATAGGGGCATACTCCAATATTAAAGGTTTTGCTTTTGAATATATGACAAATGGGCGAGCGCTTGTTTTAGGTGACCCTGGTCCATGGATTTGCGCTGGCATGACTGGCGGTGTTGTTTATTTGCGTCATGATTCAAACTTAGGCCTAACAGAACAGGCCTTAAAAAGAAGAATTGCAAAAGGGGCAAATGTTACATTACAACCAATTAGTAAAAATGGTTTGAAAGATGTAACTGAATTATTGCTAGACTATATTCGTGTACTAAACGAACATGAGCAATATGAGGAAGTTGCTTTATTAACAGCATTATTAGATGATATACAGAACCAGTTTTTTGAGATTATCCCGAAAAAAGAACAGGCAGACCCATCTATCTCAACAGAGTAAAATGAGTAATTTTCATTATTAAGAAAAAATTGACGAAGTACGCTTCTCATAGTAATCTATAGTAACAATTTGAGACCTGCTGAAATTCAGCAGGTTTTTTTACTAAAAACTGATGTTTAAAAGGAATTAGAAAAAATTATAAAGTGAAACTTTAATTAGCCTACACCAATCGAGCGTTTACCGGCATCTAGCTTCTAAATTTTGAGGCAGGAATCTTACTACTCACAATTAGCGGGATAAAATGAACACTAATTTCTTTTAACGTCACTAAAATATCACTTGCTAACATATTGTAATGAATGTATAGTATCATGTTGTACATTCATTATGACAAGAGAAAGGATCTTATTAAGGGTATGAAACTTGGTGCTCGCATTTTAAAAACGGGTATTGCCATCACGTTAGCTTTATTTGCTTGTATTTTACTTCAATTACCGAGTCCGGTATTTGCGGGAATTTCAGCTATCTTTGCTGTTCAACCGTCTGTATACCGTTCTTATTTAACAGCACTTGAACAAATTCAAGCAAATGTAATTGGTGCGATATTTGCTATCGCATTTGCTACTGCTTTTGGACATAATCCTTTTATTATTGGATTAACATGTATATTAGTAATTGCTCTTACATTACAATTACGATTAGAAAACACAATATCAATTGCTTTAGTAACAGTTATCGCCATTATGGAGTATCAAGGCGAAGATTTCTTTAGTTTTGCCTTACTTCGATTTGCGACGATTATGATTGGTATTATTGCGGCTTCACTTGTAAATTTAGTATTTATGCCGCCAAAATATGAAACAAAACTTTATCATCGTATCGTTGATAATACAGAAGAAATTGTAAAATGGATTCGAATGAATAGCAGGCAGGCTTCTGATTTTACAACGCTAAAAACTGATATTGATCGTATGAAAGAAAAAATGATCAAACTAAATCATTACTATTTGCTGTATAAAGAAGAAAGAAGCTATACGAAAAAAGTAAAGTTCGCAAAAATTCGTAAGCTCGTTTTATTCAGACAAATGTTAGCGACAACAAGCCGTGCTTTAAGTACGTTAAAATCATTACACCGTACTGAAAATGAACTGCGCTATATGCCGGAAGAATTTCAGGAATCTATCCAAAATGAACTTGACTCATTAACGCATTATCATGAACAAGTTTTATTAAAATTTATTGGTAAAGCAAAAAAACAACAATCAGTTGAAATGCTTGATGAAGTTGAAACAGGTAAACAAGAATTAATTGATATCTTTATGGAATATCAAAATAAGGACGATGAAGAAGCATATAAAACATGGTTACATCTCTTCCCTCTTATTTCTTCCATCATTAACTATAGCGAAGAAGTAGAGCATTTAGATTTGCTTGTAGATAGCTTCTACACATATCATAAACCAGAAAAAGAACTCCAAATCGATGATAAAAAAGAAGACGAATAAAAAAACAGCTCCTTTTATGGTAAAGGAGCTGTTTCTGTTATATGTTGAAGTTGATATAAATTGTAATAAAATCCTCTTTTTCGCATTAACTCTTCATGAGAACCAGTCTCTTTAATCTCACCGTCTTCAATGTAAATAATCGTATCAACATGCGTAATCGTCGCTAATCGATGTGCGATTATAATCGTTGTCCGGTCAGCAGCTAACGTCTGAAGCGCCTCTTGAATATACCTTTCATTTTCTAAATCTAATGCTGAAGTTGCTTCATCTAATATAAGTACCGACGGATTCTTTAGAAACACTCGTGCAATTGCCACGCGTTGTCTTTGCCCGCCTGATAGCTTCACACCACGTTCTCCAACGACAGTATTATAACCATCTGGTAAGTCTATAATAAAATCATGAATTTGCGCAGCTTTGGCAGCTGCAATCACTTCTTTCTCTGTAGCTTTCGGATTTCCATATAAAATATTAGCTCCAATTGTATCGCTAAACAATAAATTATCCTGCAGTACAATTCCAATATGACTACGCAAATTTCTCATATTGTACTTTCTTACATCTATGCCATCTACATAAACCGCGCCTTCAGAAACATCATAGAAACGCGGGATCAAACTAGCAAGAGATGACTTTCCTCCCCCACTCGCTCCTACAAGCGCTACTTTCTCTCCAGGCTGCATAGTTAATGACAAGTTGTGTAATATCTCTTTTTCATCTGCATTATAACGAAAAGAAACATTGTCAAATACAATTTCTCCATTTAATTTTTTCGTTTGTACCGCATTTGGTGCATTAACAATATCGTATTTTTCATCTAACAGTTCAAACACACGGTCCATCGATGCAAAAGATTGTGTTAATGTTGTAGATGAATTAACAAGGCGGCGAAGCGGACTATATAAACTATCCATATATCCAACAAAAGCTACCATCGTTCCTAGCGTTAACTGCCCTTGAATTACTTCATATGCTGCAAAACCAATCACAAGTAACGGACCTAAATCGGTTAACGTATTTACTGCCGAAAATGTTCTTGCCGTCCAACTTGTATGGGTTAATGCTTTCGTTAAAAATTCATTATTTCTTTTTTCAAACTGCTTCCCCTCATACTCTTCTAACGCAAAGCTACGTGTCACTTGCATTCCTTGAATACGTTCATGCAAATACCCTTGCATCGTCGCTAACGCTTGTGAACGCTCTTTCGTCAATTTCCGAAGACGTCCGAAAAAATATTTTACTGCAATTACATAAATAGGTAAAATCAATAACGCAACAAATGTTAATTTTATATTCATAGAAAACATAACAATGATAGCAATAGCAATTGTTGCAGTATCTAACCAGACGTTCATCAAACCAGTAATTACAAAATCCTTCGTTTGTTCTACATCATGGATGACACGCGAAATAATCTCCCCTGTTTTTGTATTGGAGTAATAACGTAAACTTAACTTTTGTAAGTGACCGAAAATATGCTTCCGCAAATCATACAGTATTGTATTTGCGATACGTTGGGCGAAATATTGACGATAATATTCAATCGGTGGTCTTAATACCGCAAAAATAAAAAAAGCAATTCCAACCGCTGTTATTAATTGAGATGTTTTATCTTGAAGTGAGCCCGCGCCTTGAATTACATCATCGATAATATACTTTAATAACCACGGCATAATAAGTGGGATACCGAACTTAACTAGTCCAATAATAATTGTAATAGCAATAAGCCATCGATATGGTTTAACAAATTGTAAATATCTTTTTATGCCTTGCACATAATCCCCCCTCTAATAGGACAAACCTGCCGGGAAGCCCCCTGCAGGTTTGTTTTAATTTCTGTACATTAAATATCGTTCATACCACATATCTACGAAGTCTGGTGCAAATGGACCTTTTCTTTGATGAATCCACTGTGTTAAATGTGCTACATTTCGTTTTAAAATTGTATCAATAACAGGTGGATACTGCATAATTTGACTATGTTTTTCATACTCATCTTCATCTAGAAGCGTATATGTCATATCTGGATATACTTTAATATCTAAATCATAATCAATATACTTTAATGCTTCAGGATCATACGCAAAAGGTGAGCTTAAATTACAATAATAATATACGCCATCTTCCCTAAGCATCCCAATCACATTAAACCAATAGTTGGCATGAAAATAACAAATTGCTGGTTCACGAGTAATCCATGTTCGGCCATCCGATTCTGTAACTACTGTACGATCATTCGCTCCGATTACAAGACTCTGTGTCCCTTTTAAAATTGTTGTTTCTTCCCACATTCTATGAATGGAGCCATTATGTTTATAACTATGTATTTGTACTTTTTCTCCTTCTTTGGGAAATCCCATATATGCTCCCTTCTTTCAACTGCAAATGCCCTTTGAACGGCATTCACTTTTTTTCTATTATAACTTTTTTGTCGAAATTTTAAAACTAAAGGGATAAGACTCTATTTTTTAAACTGAATATGTAGGAGGTTTATCGTTGAATACTATGCCCCAACTCTTCTTAAGAGATAGGGATTGTACTTCATTATTTATAAGCGAGGACATGTAATAGAAAAAGCCCTTCTCTATTTCCATACAAAGAAGGACTTTTCACCTGAAGACAACAATATATCTTATCCTAAATTTGAAATCATTTTTTCAGTTGCAAAAGATTGAATTACACTATTCGTTTGTTCTTCAAATTTCTCATGTAACATCTTCAAAGCTACTTCTGTTCTATATATTTCCTGGCGGATAAAATGCAGTTCTTTTTTATCGCACGTATCTTTTTCATTCATTTCGATTTGTTGATACTTCTCTAGATGTGCTTGTAACTTTAACAACTCATCCATCGTCTCTAATTGCTCCCCTACCAACTTATCAAAATCGTTCATTACTTACCCCCTTTTGGACTTATTCATCAGTTATTATTCCTAATTACATAATTCTAATTGTTAACTTCCTTCTCCTTTGACTACATTTGTTGACTTATTAGAAGTTATGTCGTTCGCTTTCTTTTCATTACAACGATCCACGCAAAAAGAAAACACTTCTCCCGAATTAGAGAAGTGTTTTTCTTTCATTACTGATTTGAGCTAGAAGATTGTGATTGTTTTGCAGCTGACTTAGCATTTTGTTTTTTCACAGCATGCACGTCTGTTTCAGTTGCAAATTCTGTACCATAACTAGCGTTTGCACTTTGTGCACCAGAAGCTTGTGCTTTCTTTGCTTCTGATTGTGCGTTTGCTTGTTTTACTGCTTGTACATTTGTTTCAGTCGCAAACTCTGTACCATAACTAGCATTTGTACTTTGAATGCTAGCACCAGAAGTTGCCTTGTTATAACCTTGTTGTTTTTTACTCATCTTTCTCACCTCCACAATCAATAATGTAACCAATTCACTTAGAAGCTATCCGTAATTTTCTTTTGAATAATTTCCGCATATATCTTTTGTTACTTATTCAAACTATAAGAAATGGAGGTGGAAATATGTATATAGGACGCGATATGACTGAACTAACGATGATTTCAAAAAATGAATGGAAAGAAGATGAATTAGCTTATTTTCATCACTCACTACAACAGGTTTTGCCTTATTTAAATGTAGAAGGGCAAAGTATTTACAAAGAAATTGTAGTAGAAATCGAATCAAGAGGCGGCTTACAAGAAGGTGAAGCTAGTTGGACTCATGGGACAAAAATTTCTTACGATTAAAAAAGTGTTCCCTAGATTGGGAACACTTTTTTATTTATTGCATTGTAATTTTCTCCACACAATTTTCATAAATAGTACGGTGTGATTTTGAGAAAGGTAATTGCTCAAATACCTCTTTTGATACAAATTTTAATGTATCTGTATCAACAATATTACCGGTTACTTTTCCGTAAAATACAAATATATCCCAAGTACGATGTGTAAACGTATGTTGTACATTCATTGCGTATTCATCAATAAAAACCTCGAGCTCAAATTTTTCTTTCATATAATCTATAAGCTGTTCCTTCTGATTTCGAATACTTTCTCCAAGTTCCACATTCGGAAACTCCCACATGTTAGCTAACAAACCTGTACTTGGACGTTTATTAATAACGTAACGACCGTCTTCAGTTTGAAGTACACCTGCAACAATAGGTACCATTTTAGGAGCTTTCGCTTTACTTTTTACTGGTAATTCTTTTTGAACACCTTCAGCATACCCTCTGCAATGTTCACGTACAGGACAAAGTAAGCATGCTGGATTTTTCGGAATACAAATTAGTGCACCTAATTCCATCAAACCTTGATTAAAATAAGATGGATTTTCAATCGAAATAATTTCACGCACAATCTCTTCAAAAACTTTTCGAGTCTTTGGTTTTGCAATATCATCCCATACTGATAAAATACGAGATAATACACGCATAACATTTCCATCAACTGCCGGCTCTGGTATACCATATGCGATACTTAAAATAGCACCTTTTGTATATGGTCCGACTCCTTTTAACTTTTCAATTTTCTTTACATCACTTGGTACAACTCCGCCGTATACTTCTTTTACCTCTTTTACTGCCGCATGTAAATTACGTGCTCTAGAATAATATCCTAAACCTTCCCATGCTTTTAATACTTCTTCATCATCTGCGTTCGCTAACGCTTCAAGTGTAGGAAACTTCCCCATAAAATTTGCGTAATATGGTTTTACAGCTTCTACTCTTGTTTGCTGCAACATAATTTCAGAAACCCAAACGCGGTATGGATCTTTATTCTTTCTCCACGGTAAGTCACGCTGTTCTTCTTCAAACCAACCAATTAAATCATTTTGAAACTGCTCTATATTAAAATTGTTTAGTATTTCAAGTGTCAAACTTGATCCCCCTCATTTTTTTGCATATAAGTACTATTATAAAGATTTTAGGAAAAAATTTAAGTAAGATGACATAGGAAATAGAAGGCAAAGGACTTGAGGTATCGAATAAAAAGAGTTACATTAATAAAAAACGGAGGTGGATTTCTATGGACACAGCCACTCACCTTGTTATGGGTATCACTTTAGGTAGCTTAGCAACATTAGATCCAGCCATAGCACAAAGTGATATTGGCCCCCAAGCTGTTATGCTTGCTACAATTGCTGGTTCCAACATTCCTGACATTGACACAGTTTTAAAATTGCGTAATAACGCTAAATATATAAGAAATCATCGTGGGATTACTCATTCTATTCCCGCGGTAATTCTTTGGTCATTCCTTATAAGTGGCATCTCTTTCGCCTTCTTTTCAGAAGCTCCATATCTTCATCTACTACTTTGGTCATTTATTGCCGTCTTTCTTCACGTCTTTGTAGATATTTTCAACGCCTATGGTACACAAGCATTACGACCTTTCACAAAAAAATGGGTCGCACTTGGCATAATTAATACATTCGATACCGTAATTTTCTTTATCCATATACTTGCAATTGCTTGCATGCTCGTCGGTTCTCATAAGGGATATACAGCTTTAGCCGCATATATATTAATGATTGTTTACTATATCGGACGGATTATGATGCACAGAAATATAAGAAGCGTTGTACACAAACGTTTCAAAAATGTCGAAAAGATTATCATTTCTCCTTCTTACCGATTTTATCATTACCATTTAGCAGTCGTTACGGCTGATTATTACTACGTTGCGAGATGGCATCGTGGTAACATCATGATATATGACAAGTTCGATCGGGTACCGTTCCCAGACAATAATATTATGCGAGCAGCTAAACAAGATGAAAACATCTCAGCCTTCCTATCTTTCTCTCCTGTATATCGCTGGGATATTTTTGATCATGATCATTATTACGAAGTACGATTCATTGATTTACGATACCGAAGTAAAGATTATTATCCATTTGTCGCAATCGTTCAGCTCGACCACAATTTAAATATTATTAGTTCCTATACAGGATGGATCTTTAGTGAAGAAAAGCTTCGAAAAAAACTGGAATTACTTCCACATTAAAAAAAGCGACTTAAGTCGCTTTTTTTAATGTTTCAAATGATCTTCTTGATTAATTAAATGGCTATACTTCGGATTATTTGTACGCATTTCATGAAGGCGTACACCATGATTATTAATCCATGATCGTACCACTTGTTCTGTCATTTCATCACCTTGATAACGACCTGATTTGGCATAAGTTGTTTGAAAATCTTCCCATAGTAACTCAACCCATGCACGAGCTTGTGCGTAAGAAAGCTTGTCATTCTTGTCTAATAATTCTTTCGTTAATGTTTCATAAATATCATTCATATTATAATCTCCTTTTACCTATTTATCCCTTCATTTCTAAAGGATAGTTTCTTCAATTTTGCACATTCTATAATTGATACTTCTTAAAAAGGTATCAACCGATAATGAGGAGGGCGTTCGCAATGGGTAAACAAGCCGAATTTTGGTCTGAGTCAAAAAACAACAGCAAAATCGACGGTCAACCGAAAGCGAAATCACGCTTCGCTTCGAAACGACCTAACGGCACAATTAACACGCACCCACAAGAACGTATGCGTGCTGCAAATCAGCAGGAAGAGTAGTACAAATTAAATTAACTTCCTACACGAGGTGATAAAGATGAGCTACCGTGATCGCTTAGATAGTCGTTCTGAATTATTTAACCATACGTGGACTCGTCCAAAACATGCGAAAGCGCAAGTTAACGGACAGACGCAACAAACCCAGTCTCTCATTATATTGGCAAATGAATGTAAAAAACGCCAATTTTAGAATCTCCTATCTCCTTTAACGCCTACCAAAGATGAAAACCAGAGAGATATGTGCTCTCTGGTTTTTATTTTTCTTGCAATAAGGAAATTGGTATGCCAATCTCTTCATTATCATTTTGCTTATATCCCCAAGCAAATACCCCATTGAAATACGTAATTTTAAATAATACACCAGGTTCTTCTACTAATTCATATGTTTCACCAATATGGAACTTGTTTATATCCGTCATATAAGCACGAGCCATTGCCATTTTTCTCATTAATACATCAAATTCATTGACAATCCCAAGCTGCTCAGCTTTTACTGCTTGCTCCTTCAAAGCGCCAATTTCTTCCCTTAGCTCATGCGGTGTCATTTCACTGTAGCGTTTTGGCATATTCATCTTATTCTCCTCATTCCTCTTCGCGTTTCATTTGCAAAAATATCTCGATTTCATCAATAGAGAATCCTTTTCGATATAACGCTTGTTTCATCTTGTTTTCAAATGTCCATCCATCATGCTTCTTATATTTCTCATAATATTTATTCCCATGATAGTGTAACGCTTCTTGTTGCTTTTCGTCATCTTTTTCGTCTTTCAATTCTTCCAAACAAATTTGAATTACTTCTCTAGAATATCCTTTTCGAACAAGCATCTCATCTAACTTTAGTTTCATTTGTAAAAAAGAATGTTTTTGATAAGATTTTTTCTTCTTCTCTATGAGAAACAAGGCATTCTCAATTTGCTTTTCCTTCGGATATTCTTGTAAACTATGTGTAATAATTAAATCCTGAACACCTTTATTTAATAACTCTCTTTTAATAACAGTTGGACCTTTTCGATTCACATTACTTTGCGTTCGCGTATATAAAACAGCATACTCTTTATCATTAATATATCGGTCATGTAATAATTTCGAAACGACTTCAGAGATGATGGCCTGTCCCACTTCTTTTTTTCGTAAAAAATCTTCTATTTCTTGTTTTGTTCTCATTTGATAGGATAAATAGGAGATTGCTTGTAAATATGCTTTTTGTACCTCTTCATTGTACAAAATATTTCCTAACTCGATTTCATCAATTTCTAAGCCTTTTTGTAATCCATGTTTTATTAAGATTACT
This sequence comes from Bacillus sp. SRB3LM, assembly GCF_015712745.1. Lineage (NCBI taxonomy): Bacteria > Bacillati > Bacillota > Bacilli > Caryophanales > Bacillaceae > Bacillus > Bacillus sp. SRB3LM. The sequence goes on along the minus strand of NZ_VWVQ01000103.1, from coordinate 857,481 downwards.
TGATCCACACTAAATCCGTACTCTTCGCCTTGACCTTTATCAATATAAATATTAAATCGTTCTTTCGATCGTTTTTGTACTTCTATTTTTGTAATGACAGCCATACTCTCACCTCTCTATTATTTTAACATAGTCGAGGAACATTTTTTCTTTTCAAGAATATATATAATGAGGAGGAAATACTTGTGAAAATCGCAATTTCTGGTGGTACAGGCTTTATCGGTAAATCCCTTTCTACTTTTTTTATTCAAAAAGGATATACTGTTTACATTCTCACACGAAAAAAAACTACTGAAACTTCCGACCCTAACCTTCAGTATGTTCAATGGACACCATATTTACAAACCTTCCCCCTCTCTTCTATTGATGTAGTTATTAATCTAGCCGGAGAGTCTATTAATAGTAGATGGACAAAGCAACAAAAGAAAGCCATTTTAAACAGTAGAATTCAAACAACAAAAGGACTCATTAAACAATTGCAGGGACTCCATACAAAGCCACACACATTTATTAACGCAAGTGCTATTGGATACTACGGAACATCTGAAATAGAGTCTTTTACAGAACAGCATGAGACTCCTGGAAATGACTTTTTAGCAAATACAGTATATTCATGGGAACAAGAAGCATCTAAAGCACGTTCTCTCGGAATACGAACAATCTACGCAAGATTTGGAGTCGTATTAGGTGCAAATGGAGGAGCTCTTCCAAAAATGCTACTTCCCTATCAATTCTATATCGGCGGCACCATTGGTTCTGGGAAGCAATGGTTATCATGGATTCATATAGACGACGTCGTTCGTATGATGGATTTCATCATACACAAAAAAGAAATTGATGGTCCTCTTAATATGACAGCACCAACACCCATAAGAATGAAGGAATTTGGAGAAAACATTGCAACTATAATGAACAAGCCTCATTGGTTGCCTGTACCTTCATTTATCATTCAAACTTTATTAGGTGAAATGAGCATACTTGTACTAGAAGGGCAACGTGTATTACCCATTAAGGCAATTGAACATGGATACCAATACACATTTCCGGCAATAGACCATGCATTACAAAATATACTTTCGCATACAATGTAGTACTTCTAAAACACAATTTTACATGGGCTCTTTCAAAACTTTCATTTTCTAGGATCCGAAGCATTACCATACAAATAACCTTTCAGTTACTTTCCCTTAACTTCCATTAGCATTATAAAGTAACAGAAATGAGGTACCTATGAAAATATTGCTCAAACAAGCCATTGTATACCCTATTACATCTCAAAAGTTTCAAGGAGATGTACTCGTTACAGGAGAGCGAATTACCGAGGTCAAACCTTTTATTCAACCTACTCAAGATATGACCGTTATAGATGCACGAGCACTCCATCTCTTACCTGGCTTTATTGATGTCCATACTCACCTTGGTCTCTATGATGAAGGCACTGGTTGGGCTGGAAATGATGCCAATGAAACATCTGAAGTTTCAACACCACATATTCGTTCTTTAGATGGAATCCACCCTTTGGATATCGCCTTTCAAGACGCTGTACAAAACGGAATTACAACCGTTCACGTTATGCCTGGCAGTCAAAATATTATCGGGGGGACTACTTGTGTAATAAAAACAGCTGGAACTTGTATTGATCATATGATTATTCAAGAACCTGCTGGTTTAAAGATTGCCTTTGGAGAAAATCCTAAAAAAGTCCATAGTAATGGAACAAAAGAATCCATTACACGTATGGGGATTATGGGGTTACTTCGGGAATCATTCTATGAAGCACAACACTACGGGCACGAAGCTGATTTTCGAATGCTTCCTATTTTAAAAGCATTACGTCGTGAAATACCCGTACGTATCCACGCTCACCGAGCAGATGATATTAGTTCTGCGCTACGCTTTGCAACGGAATTCAACCTCGATCTACGTATTGAACATTGTACAGAAGGACACTTTCTTGTTGAAGAGCTTTCGAAACATAATTTGAAGGTTTCAGTTGGTCCCACTCTGACACGTCGTTCTAAAATCGAACTAAAAAACAAGACATGGGATACTTACCATATATTATCTAAAAATGGTGTGGAAGTTTCTATAACAACAGATCATCCTTATACACCCATTCAATATTTAAATATTTGTGCCGCTGTCGCAGTAAGAGAAGGATTAGACGAGAAAACAGCACTAGAAGGAATCACCATATTCCCAGCGCGAAATTTGCGTTTAGAGGATAGACTTGGAAGCATCGAGGTTGGAAAAGACGCCGATCTCGTGTTATGGACTCATCATCCTTTCCATTATTTAGCCAAGCCTGTACTAACTATGATTGATGGAAAAATAATTTACAAAAAAAATAAAAAAAACTAGTTTATTTTTTTGACTAGATAAAGTATTATACGATTATAAACTGAATGAAACCATAATCAATTTGTGTCGTGATTATCATTTTCAAATTGATGAATGGGGAAGGCAAATGGTGCGCCACCAGCGTTAGAAACTGGTTCTAGTGGGTTCGATTCCCACCCCGAAATTTTTTAAAGATTGATATAAAAATTTCGAGGGTGGGGTGTTTTTTCGTCATGCTACCCTCGTGTGAGGAGGAGTTAGTATGTTGAAAAAACGCGACTTACACGACAGCCACGTTCTATACGAGTTAATGGTGGATCCAGCTGTCTTCCCTTTTGTGCGTCAAAAGGCTTATTCTTATGAAGAATATTTATTCTTAACAAAACAAACGATTGAAGCTGAAGAGCGTGGTGAATTAATTTCACGCACAATTTTAGATGAATGGGGTAACCCTATCGGAACAATTACTTTATTTGATGTGCAAGAAAAAGCTGGATTTCTCGGGACATGGCTTGGCAAACCATACCATGGAAAAGGCTATAATAAATTGGCAAAAGATTCATTTTTTAGTGAACTTTTCTATGAATTAGATATTGAAACAATTTTCATGCGTATTCGTAAAATAAATATTCGTTCTATTAAAGCTGCAGAAAAACTGCAATATGTGAATCTAGCAAACGAAACAAGAAAAGCCGTATATGATGAAATTAACGCAAACGAAGAAGTATATAACTTATATGAAATTCCAAAAGATCAATACACACTTGCTACAATGCGAGATACAACCTTCCAAGATGCTCATCAATTAAAAGAAGCATAATCTAAATTTTCTGAAATGATAATCAATCATTAACATTTTCCATATGCGTATATCCCCTCATGTCTTTGGAAACGATAAATAGTAACTTTAAGACACGAGGTGATTTGTAATGGATAAAAAGAAACGTGATAAAGCAAAAAACACATTATCTAGTACACAAGAAGTTCTCTATCAACGCGAATTTCAAAAAGCAGATCGTGCAGCAGGATATCGCTCGAAAAGCATTTAAAGTGAAAATGAATAATTAGAAGTTTCCCCCCTAATTATTCATTTTCATTACATAATTTTCTCGATTGATAGAAGTAAGCAAAAAAGCCCCTTATACATAAGGGGCTTTTTTTGCTGTGGACAACTTTATCCACAAAACCAACAGAATTGTTAGTAATTTTCAAAAACATTTAATATTTTTCTATATTAAAGCATATATCAGCTGTTTTAATTGTGGATATTTTTCTAAAAATTGTGGACAATGTGGATATAGTTGTTAATATTCCGACTTTACTGTTTAATGAAAGCGTAATCCTTTTGTGGATAACTGGCTGAATTTTCTTTGAAAATAATAAAGAACCCTCTTTACATATACAAAGAGGGTTTCATATTAAGTAAAAGATTGTGCAAGAGCAGGTGATTTAATAGGTATATGACGCGGTTCTGCATGATTTTCTGCCAAAATTGCATCTACAATATGACCAGCTGGCTCTGGAAGATAGATGCTTTTCATTGCTTCTTTCATTTGAAGAAGCTTCACATCATCTTGTAATAATGCCTCTGTTTTAGCAAAAACCTCACTATCATCGCGAATGACAACTGCTGCTCCCTTTCTTTCAAAGTACATCGCATTTTCATTTTCTTGTCCTGGAACAGGCTTATATAAAATGACAGGTACTTGCAACGCTGCTGCTTCACTTAATGTTATTCCGCCTGGCTTCGTAATCATACAAGAAGTAACACGGAATAATTCATCAATATTTTCAACATACCCAAACACTTTTAATGCATCGGAATTTTGCTTCTGTAAACTTAATAAATCCTGTTTTAAAGCTTCATTTTTTCCACAAACGACAACTACTTGTAAATTAGGCACTGACATAAATGATTGGCATAGTTCTTTTACATTTCCTAATACTCCATGAGCACCTGCTACAATTAGTAAAATCTTTTTGTTCTCACATAACTGATATTTATTATATATGATTTCTGGATTTACCTTTAACTCAAAACTACTCCGAATTGGAATTCCTGTTTCAACAATTTGTTCCGCAGGTACACCGATATCAACCATCAATTCTTTCACGTGATCCGTTGCAACAAAATAACGATCTACTTCTCGATGAATCCATATTTTGTGCACGCAAAAATCCGTTAATACGTTATAGACAGGAATTGAAATACCTGTTTGTTTCTTCAATTCTGGTACAGCGATAATTGGAAATGTATTAATTACAATATCTGGTTTCTCCACCTGTAACAGTGTTTTCAAACGTTTTCTTCCAAAGTTCGCATACCAAGATGCTATTTTCTTATCATAAATTTTTTCTACCCCGTAATAAAACAAACGATATAATTCTTTTCCTATTGTATAACTTTTTAAATATAGATATTTTGTAATGTCAGTTATAAATGGATGTGATTCTCCAAACAAGTCGCATACAATAACATCTTCAATTCCTTTTTGGCGAAATGTTTGTTCTAATGTTTTTGCTACTTGCACATGACCATTACCGTAATGTGCAGTTAATATTAAAACCTTGGGGTTTTTTATCAAACAAATCCACTCCTAGCTTTTTGTTTCTCCATATTGCATATACGACAATAGGAAAAACATTTTCCTTAAAAATTACATAAACAGATTCTAATAATTCCCTTTCAGCTATGTACCTGTCGTGGATATGCAAAGCATATAAGATTGACCCCTTAATCCTATCTGTGCTCATATCTTTACATTATACTTTCCTATAAGAGCTTTCGCAATAACTTACAAATGTTCTCTATTCCATGATACTCACTCTTTTACTTCTTAATTCTTTTTACTATTTTGATTTCCCTTTACAATTATGTAAATTTCTCCACTTATTCCTTACAAAATTATGGATATTCTACTTTCAGTATACTCTTTTATCAATATATACTCTAGATTTTATTGTAAAGAAAGCAAAAAGCCTAATCCAATATTTGGATTAGACCGCTTGTAAAATATGTTTAGCATGTTCTAAATTTTTCTCAGTAGGTGGTTCTACATTTGCGAGTGGGTACTTGTGTCCAAGCGCCTCCCATTTATATACACCAAGCTTATGATATGGTAACACTTCAACTTTTTGAACATTAGACAGGCTTTGAATAAAGCTAGATAGTTTTTGTAGATCCTCTTCATTATCCGTAACACCAGGGACTAATACGTGTCGTACCCAAATCGGTTTATTCTTATCCGATAAATAACGAGCAAATTGTAAAATATGTTCATTTGGTTTCCCTGTTAATTTACGATGCTTTTTGGAATCGATATGTTTCAGATCCAATAAAACTAAATCTGTATAATCCATTAAAATATCTAGCTTATTTTGGAATTCTGGTTCTTCAGAATAACAACCACCAGAAGAGTCAATTGTTGTATAGATACCAGCCTCTTTACACTTTTTAAACAACTCAATTAAAAAGTCTAGCTGTAATAATGGCTCTCCACCGCTAACTGTTATACCGCCTCCGGAAGCTTCAATAAATGGAAGGTAACATGTCACATCCTGCATCACTTCTTCAACTGTTATTTCTTTACCTTTACCGATTTCCCACGTATCAGCATTATGACAATATTGACAACGTAATAAACACCCTTGTGTAAATATGACATAACGAATCCCTGGGCCATCAACAGTACCACAAGACTCTACAGAATGTATTCTTCCTTTTACCATGTTACTTCCTCCTTTATTGAAACAGCCTCCCTTCGCTATATATTAAGAACGAAGGGACACTTTTTTTCATTTACATGCTTTCATGCATTGTACGGTTAATTACATCAATTTGTTGTTCACGAGTTAATTTAATAAAGTTTACAGCATAACCAGATACACGAATTGTTAATTGTGGATACTTCTCAGGATGTTCCATTGCATCCATTAATGTTTCACGGTTAAATACGTTAATATTTAAGTGGTGGCCTTCTTTTACTGCATAGCCATCAAGCATTGATACTAAGTTACGTACTTGTACATCATCTTCTTTACCAAGTGCTTTCGGAATAATAGAGAATGTATTAGAAATACCATCTTGTGCATCTTTATATGGTAATTTAGCCACAGATAATAATGAAGCTAATGCACCTTTTGTATCACGTCCATGCATTGGGTTCGCACCTGGTGCAAATGGTTCTCCAGTACGGCGGCCATCTGGAGTATTACCAGTTTTCTTACCATATACAACGTTAGATGTGATTGTTAAGATTGACATTGTATGAACAGAGTTTCTGTATGTTTTATGTTTACGAAGTTTATTCATAAATGTTTTTACAAGATTTACAGCAATCTCATCTACACGATCATCATTGTTACCGTATTTAGGGAAATCTCCTTCAATCTCGAAGTCAACTGCAATACCATTTTCATCACGAATTGGTTTTACTTTTGCGTATTTAATTGCACTTAATGAATCTGCCACTACAGATAGACCCGCGATACCTGTTGCCATTGTACGAAGAACATTTGTATCATGAAGTGCCATTTCAATACGTTCGTAGCTATATTTATCATGCATGTAATGAATAACATTTAATGTGTTTAAATACAGGCCTGCTAACCATTCCATTGTCATATCAAACTTATGCATAACTTCTTCATAATCTAATACTTCAGAAGTAATCGGTGCGTACTCAGGACCAACTTGTGCTTTAGATTTTTCATCTTTACCACCGTTAATCGCATATAGTAATGCTTTTGCTAAGTTTGCACGTGCGCCGAAGAATTGCATTTGTTTACCAATTCTCATTGCAGATACACAGCAAGCAATTCCGTAGTCATCGCCGTAATCAGCACGCATAATGTCATCATTTTCATATTGAATTGCTGATGTTTTAATAGACATTTTTGCACAGTAGTTTTTAAAGTTTTGTGGTAATTGTTTAGACCAAAGAACTGTTAAGTTTGGTTCTGGAGCTGGTCCTAAATTATCTAATGTATGCAAGAAACGGAATGAGTTCTTTGTTACTAATGAACGACCATCTAATGCCATACCACCGATAGACTCAGTTACCCAAGTTGGGTCACCAGAGAATAATTCATTATAATCAGGTGTTCTTGCAAATTTCACAAGACGTAATTTCATAATGAAGTGATCCACAATTTCTTGTACTTCTTCTTCTGTTAAAGTACCATTTGCTAAATCTCTTTCAATATAAATATCTAAGAATGTAGAAGTACGTCCAAGACTCATTGCAGCTCCGTTTTGCTCTTTAATTGCTGCAAGATATGCGAAGTATAACCATTGGAATGCTTCTTGCGTATTTGTTGCTGGCTTAGAAATATCAAAACCATGAGCAGCAGCCATTTGTTTTAACTCTTGAAGTGCACGCATTTGCTCAGATAACTCTTCGCGTAAACGCATTGTCTCTTCGCTCATTACACCGCCAGTTAAATTTAAATCAGCTTTTTTCGCTTCAATTAAATGATCTACCCCATATAATGCTACACGACGGTAGTCACCGATAATACGTCCACGCCCGTATGCATCTGGAAGACCAGTAATAACACCTGATTTACGAGCAGCTCTCATTTCTGATGTATAAGCATCGAATACACCTTGGTTATGAGTCTTTCTCCAATCTCTAAAAATACGACTAAGTTCTTTATCCATTTCGTATCCGTAAGATTCACAAGCTTGTTCCGCCATACGAATACCACCATATGGTTGTAAAGAACGTTTAAATGGTTTATCAGTTTGGAAACCGACTACTTTTTCAATATCTTTATTTAAATATCCTGGTTCATGTGATGTAATAGAAGAAACGATTTTTGTATCCATATCAAGAACGCCACCGTTTTCACGTTCTTTTGTTGTTAAATCCATTACTTGATCCCAAAGTTGTTTCGTTGCTTCAGTTGCTCCCGCTAAGAAAGATTCATCTCCTTCGTAAACGTTTACATTATTTAAAATGAAATCGCGAACATCAATCTCAGCTTTCCATTTTTCACCTTTAAAGTTTTCCCATGCGTTTTTAACATTTTCTAATACTTGAGTCATCCTAATCTCCTCCATTTTTGATTAGTACAGGACTAAGATTTTTTATATAACAGCTTACACACTTAGAATACTACTTTTTTGCGAAAGTGAACGAAACAGTTGTGACATGTTTGTGAAATATTGAGCAAACTACTATATGTATAGTGTTAACTTCACTTAAAAGTCTTTATAATTAACCCTTTCCTTAATTGTATTTTTTTGGTACCCTTATATACGAGTCCTATTTTGTAATATAAGAACAATACCCATTATAGAGCTGTAATACTCTTATCTCCTAATCTGTTATAGTTTTTATAACAGAACAAAAAAGTGTACATATGTTGTACACTTTTTTTGTTACTACTCTAAAACATCTCTTTTTCTATTGCCGTCATAGAATCCGCCACGATTGTCTATTAATGCAATTATTTGCTCTAGTCCCTCTATATGATCACCTATAATTCGAAGTACAGCTGGAGGGTGACCTATTTTTGCGAAATGTTCACTGGGACGAATACGGTTCATCTTATCAACCTCAACACGATATACACATGCAATTTCAAATCCAGAAAGAAGAGCCTTCACTTGTGCTACACAAGGTGACAATAAAGATTTATACCCAATTGCTTTCAAACACTTTTGGCTAAATGCATTAGGTACCGCAATAAGTGATCCTACCCCTAAATCCTTTCTATCACAAGCTAAATTTAATGCATATTTAAATGCAGTTACAAGATGAAGCGGTACTCTTAAATCTAAATAATGATTTAGATCATTTAATGCGACATCCATTCCATCTGCAATAGCTTTTGCGAAAGGATATAGTTCCCTAGCCGGGATAACAAAGTCACCGTCTATAAACAACACAATATCGCCTTTTGCAAAGTAAGTTCCAAGTGAACGCCCTACATCGTTTCCAAGTGCTTCTTTATATACAATTGTTGTTGCTCCCTTTTCTTTTGCAATCGTTGCGGTTTGATCAGACGAGCCATTTACTACAACGATAATTTCAAAAGGTTCAATTTTTCGAAGTTCATCTATAACATTTCCAATTGTTTTCTCTTCATCTTGTACAGGAATAATGACTGATAATTGCTTTCCTTTATACAATTTAGATGTAATGCCCCATCCTTGATAAAAATCTTCGAAATCTAGAGTATGATAGACACTATCCCTTTTCCTATTTCCATCATAATATCCTCCGCGCTCATCACTACCTACTATTCGCTCCGCTACAGCTTCTATATGATCACCTATCATCCGTTTTTCAGATTGCGACAGACCCGTGCCATATGCAGCATGCTCGGTCGGCCGAAATTTATTTGGCGTAATAACGTCAATTGCACAATGCCGACTAATTCTCCATTCACTTTGAACTAGGCGTAAATGAGCGACAATAGGATTAACAAAGCTTTCATATCCAATGCTTTGAACGACTTCTTTCGTCAACGCATGAGGTGCATCTAATAAGGAATCAATTTTTAATTCTTCACGCTCTAACATTGCATTTAATATTTGGCGCCATACTGTAATAGAATTGGGTTTTTGCCTTTTTAAAAATAATGCATCCAAGTTATTTAAAACGATGTCGGTCTGATCATGTAAAATCGGATTCAGGAATAATTGTAATTTGGAAGTTTGAATAGCAAAATCACCATCTATAAATAGTAATACATCACCTATCGCGTGTTTTGCGCCAACCGCACGGCCAACATCGTTCCCTAGTAGCTCCGTATGCTTGATTACTTTACACCCTAAACGATCAGCAACCTCTTCTGTACCATCGTTACAACCGTTTGCTACTACAATAATCTCTATTGGATTTAATCCTTTTGCCGATTGGATAACATCTGAAATCGTTTCAACTTCATTACATACAGGTATAATGACCGATAGTGACTTAGCCATTATTTTCTTCACGGAACCACTTAATAGTTTCTTTCAATCCTTCTTCCCACGTTACTTCTGCTTGAAACTGAACAAGTTCTCTTAATTTCGCAACATCCGGTCTTCTATTTGGAATTTCTTCAAATCCATGTGGGTATACCTCTTCGAAAGGAACTTGGACAATTTTCGAAGAAGATTTCGTTAGTTTTTTAATTACTTCTGCTACTTCTTTTATACTCTTTTCATTCTCAGAACCTATGTTAATAATTTCACCATTTACCTTTTCATCCATCGCTCGAATCGTTGCCTCTACCGCATCACTTACATACGTAAAACAACGTGTCTGCTCTCCATCTCCATATACGAGAATGTCTTCTCCTTGCAGTGCCGCACTAATAAATCGCGGGATTACCCCTGCATACGGACCATCTTTCGCTCTTGGACCATAAATATTAAAATAACGAACAATCGTTACCGGTAAACCTTCTAATGCGTATCCTAAACATAATGTTTCTTCTAATGTTTTACACACTGCATAACTCCAGCGTATTTTAGAAGTTGCCCCGTATAATCGATCTCCCTCTTCAGAGAAAGGCGGCTTGGCCTTACCATATACTTCTGAAGTAGAAGCAAAAACTACTTTCTTCTTTCCTTTTAACGCTGCTTGTAAAATATTTCTCGTCCCATCAAAATTCGTTTCTATGAGCTCTATACTTTTTTCCATTGTTGTTTTCACACCTAAAATTGCTGCTAAATGAAACACGACATCATGCTGATCTACTAATTCATAAATAGAATTTTTATCTAAAACACTTATTGGAATAACACGGATTTCTTTCATTAACTCTTTATGATACTTATTTTTACCTTTATAAAAGTTATCCACAACAGTGACCTCATAACCTCTTCTCATCAACTCTTCAGCTAAATGCGACCCGATAAATCCGGCCCCACCTGTAATTAAACATTTCTTACTCATTTACTCACCTTCTTTACGATCCCGCGTGTATCTATTACTTGATCCATTCCTTTAAAAAGCTTCCAATCAATATTTGAATGATCCGTTAAAATTAAAATACAATCCGCTTTTTTAACTTTTTCTTCATCTAAAGAAACAGATTGGTACACCTTATCTCCCATTTCCGCGGAAGAAATATAAGGATCATGATATTCTATCTCGTATCCTTTATTTCTTAATAACTGAATAATCGGTAACGCTGGTGATTCTCTCAAATCATTTACATCTTTTTTATACGCAATCCCTACAATTAACACCGTTGCAGGTGATTGCACCACACTTTTTACTTTCCGGACTATTTTCTCTGGCATTTCTTCATTAATCACATGTGCAGCCTCAATTAATTGACTAATTTCCCCATTCTTTTTTATTCTCCATTGGAAATATAAAGGATCTACTGGAATACAATGTCCTCCTATTCCTGGTCCTGGCCAATATGGGGTAAATCCAAATGGTTTTGTAGATGCGGCTTCAAGCGCCTCATAAAAATCAATTCCTAAACTTTCACATAGTGTGTTTAACTCATTTACTAAGGAAATATTGACTAGGCGCTGAATATTTTCAAATAACTTACACATTTCCGCTACTTTTGGAGAACTAACTGGAACAACTACATCAAATGTAGTGCTATACAACTCCTGTACTTTTTGTTTACACTTTTCTGTTTGTCCACTAATAACTTTTGGAATAACTTGAACTGAATATTGACTATTTGCTGGATCAATTCTCTCAGGGGAATATCCGATATAGAAATCTTCACCTACCTTTTTACCATTTTGAGAAATAATAGGTAGGATGACTTCTTCAAGTGTGCCTGGATATGTGGAGCTTTCAAAAATGAAGGTTTGTCCTTTTTGAAGGTTTTGTTGTATATAATGCGAAGCTGAAATGAGGGCACTTAAGTCTGGTTCTCTTTGTTCATTAATTGGAGTCGGGACAGTGACAATAACATAATCACTATTTTGAAAATCAGCAATGCCTTGATCCGGTGTATTTACTGTTAATTTTTTTTGGGTCAATAAACTTTGTAACTCTTTAGAAGAAACATCCGGAATATAACTTTCTCCTTTTATAATTGAATCTATTTTTCTAATATCTTTATCTAATCCAAGTACTGTATGCCCTCTTTCTGCAAAATGTACTGCTAAAGGAAGGCCAACATACCCTAACCCAATAATAGCTACTTTACTACTATTCATTTGTATTCTCTTCTTCCCTTCTCAATTGTTGAATTATATCTCTATCTCTATCTCCATCAGTAAAGCCACCGCGTTCGTCCGTACGTTGTAATAAATACGCAATCGCCTCAATTTGATCACCGAAAATACGATCAAATGCTGAAATACGTCCATTTACAAATTCGTGTTGCTCTGGACGTACTCGATTTGTTTTTATAACATCTACTAACTCTACTGCTGTAATAGAGAATCCTTCTAAAATAGCTTTCACTTGTGCTAATGGCGGAATGATAAGGGAGTCATATCCTATTTTCTCTATTACCTTCTTATGAATGGCATGTGGTACAGCAGTTAGTGAGTTATTCCATAAATCTGGTCTTTTCGCTACCAAATTCAAAAAGTATTTTCCCATACTAATTGGATCTGCTGGATGAAACATATCTAATAAGCATTGTAAATCATTTAACACCACGTCATTTCCATCTTCAACAGCATGTAAAAATGGAGTGAGTTTTTTTGCTGGAATAACAAAATCACCATCAACGAATAAACAAATATCTGCCGTAGCATGCATGGCCCCTATTGCTCGTGCTACATTATGTCCAAGCGCCTTCGTAAATTCAACAACAATAACATTCTCTAGCTTTGCCTGTTTAACAGTCTCAACATCTGCTCCATTCGCGACAACTATAATTTCATCTACACCTGCTTCTTTCACTTCTTGTATAACAGACCTTATAGTTGTTTTCTCTTCTGATACCGGGATAATGGCACTATATTTCGCTTTTTTCTTTTGTAATAAAACTGGTTTATACTTTCCTACAAACTCTCTATCTCTATTGTCCTCTGAAAAATCACCGCGATTACCGTATGTTTCAATTACGTATTGTAAAGCACGCAAATGATCACCCATAATACGACTAGTCGCTTTCGGATAAGGAGAGCCAGGTGATGTGCCCGTATGGACAGGACGAACTTTATTTGTGTAAATGACATCAACTGAAGCCATATCAGAAATATCTACTCCTCTAGACATCGCCATCGCTTGAAATAGTGCTGGATCCGCTAAATTCCACCATCCTAGTTTTTCAATCACTTCACGACTTATCGCATGTGGTATCGCAATTAAAGATCCTACAACAAACTCTTTTTTGTTCAAATAACGGTTTAACATATATTTTCCAACCGTCGTATAATGCGGTCTCATCTTCAAATAAACGGACCATGTTAAATTATTTAAAACAATCTCATGTCCTTGCTGTATTCCTTTAATAAAATTGTATAATTCTTCACTTTTCATGACGATATCGCCATCTAAAAATAAAACAATTTCACCTTTTGCTTCTCTAGCACCAATTGCCCGTCCCACATCATTACCAAGGGAATATCTATAATAAATCACACGGCAATTATGCTGTAGCGCTATTTCTTTCGTACCATCTGTCGATCCATTATCTACTATGATAATTTCATATGGTTCGAGCTTTCTTACTTCTATTAAAACTTTTGATAAAGTACTTGCTTCATTATGCACTGGAATCACAACTGACACTCTCATACTTGCATCACTCTTACCCTTCCAAGCGAACATAAGCAATAATAGGAATACGTACAACTACATCTTCTGGTGGTCCATAAGAAGGAGAAGTACGAACAATTACTGCCCCATCCGTCACAGATAAAAGAACGCCTGCAATGATTTCTACAGCTGTCACAACTTGCACTAGTTCCCCAACATGGTTACGTAATTCATCAGTAAATAACATATATAACTCTCCTTTCTTACGCTTCTTTAATTGATATAATACTTGTAAATGGTAATAAAACTTCTGTTCCTATTCCTTCTCGCAGTGTTAAGAAATCATCTCCAACCGCTACAATCACACCCGTTAACTGTCCAACTGTCACAGTAATTTCTACGTTTTTACCCAAATACTGCTCTGCAATTTCTTTAAATGGTGATGTATTACATTCTTTTAAAATGTTACAAATAATAGATTGAAATCTACTTGATTCAATAAATTCCTCTGTAGCTTGCTTAGAATTTCTTTGAATAAATCTCGCGAAGTTTTGTGAAAATAAAAGTCTTTCCACAGCAGGTAATAACTTATTATCTAAAAAATAATCTAATTGCCTATTAAACAATCTCGATAATTTATGCCAATATTTTCTGAACAGACACATACACTTCTCCTCCTATTATTTTTAGATTATAAAATTTCACATCCATACATCTTAATGTATACAAAATAGATATTTTTGTGATAGGTAAGACATACATTTTCTAAAAGAAATATTTGGTTCAAGGCATAAAAAAAACTATCCAAAAGGATAGTTTCTTACACTTCAATATTCCGCAATATCGAATAAATGTCGTTATTCACTTTACCAAATGATTTAATGTTATTTTGAATGTTAGATAATAAAACAACATATACACTACCATTTTTACTAAATCCGTTTAAGCAATTCCAACCTGGCATTACACCGTGATTCGAATAGCTTCCTGGGTCTACGTACCATCCAAACCCGTAATCCTTTTTTCCACCCGTAAACATTTGATCGTAACTCTCTTTTGAAATTAATTTACCAGAGAATAGTGCTTCGTTAAATAAATATAAATCATGCGCACTTGTGTATATATCACCACAACCATATAGTTGTGACATGCTCGGAATATTAGGTGTTGTCATATTATTATTTACTATTTTATAACCCGTTGATGGGAATCTTGTTTGTTCTAACGCTGTGCCAAAACCAGAATGTTTCATACCCGCAATAGCAAAAATATGTTGTTTAATATATTCTTCGAGCGACTGTCCACTTACCTTCTCGGCAATGTATGCAAGTATAGAGTAGTTCGAATCAGAATACTTCCACTTCTCTCCTGGACCACCAATACGCTTTTGATTTCCTATCCGCTTTATCAGTTCTTCATGAGAAATATCTTCTTTTCCCTGCTCATATTCGGGAATCCCTGATGTATGTGTTAATAGATGTTTTAGCTGAATACTATTACCTTGAGGAAAGTCTGGAATATACTTTGCAACAGTATCTTCTACTTGTAATTTATTTTGATCTTTCAACTGCATAATAGCGGTTGCCACAAACGCCTTTGAAATAGAGCCAATATAAAAAGTTGTCTCTGAATTATTTGGTACTTGCTGCTCTTTATTTGCCATACCATACCCTTTATTCAGAAGAACTTTTCCGTTCTTCACAATAACAGCTGTCCCGCTAAATCCTGCGTTTTGTAAATACTGGTCCAATTGAGCGTTTTCATTAATTTCTTGAGGTGGTCCTTCAGCAGGTTTCTCCGCTGCTTGCGCTTGCTTCATTTGTTCTTCCTGCTCTTTTTGTTTTTGCTTCTGTACTTCTTGTTTCTTTTTTTCTTCTTTCTTTTTTAACTCTTCTTGTTTCTTCATTTCTGCTGCCGCTTTTAAAGTTTCTTCTTTCTTATTATGCGCAACAATTTTTGTATACATGAAATATACAAGTGATAATAGTAAGACGAGAATGATTGTTCTTTTTATGTATACAATCGGCCGATGTGCTTTCCCATTCGCATTATTTTTTTCCTGATCCATAATTGCTTTTTTCCCCTTACTCACCAATAATTTAATTCCTCTACTAAAGATTCGTTTTAGTAGATTATGGATAATCCATTCTATATCATCCCTACTTTATCACGCACTGCACATATTACCAACCTATATGTACAAAAAAGAAAAAGAAAATTTACAAAAGTAAGATTCCCGTTAAATTATTAACAAAAAAAAGAGGATATCCTCTAAAAAATTGATGTTATCAATCTTTTTGGATATCCTCTAATCTCATTATTTATACGTGTTTTTTCATATCATCGGCAACAGATTCAACATTTGTACCTACGATAACTTGTACACTTGTGTCACTTAATTTCATAACACCTTTTGCACCTGCACGTTTTAATGCTGCTTCGTTTACTTGACCAGCATCTTTTACTTGTAAGCGTAGACGTGTTGCACAGTTATCAATAACTGTTAAGTTTTCTTTTCCGCCTAAAGCTGCTACGTAAGTTTCACCAATTGAACCTGCAACTGGTGCATCACCATCTTCAACTAACTCATCGTCATCTTCACGACCTGGAGTTTTTAAGTTGAACTTCTTAATTAAGAAGTAGAATACTGCAAAGTAAATTGCTGCATAAATCAAACCGATACCTGCTAGTAATACAGGTTTTGTTGCAATACCAAAGTTAATAATATAATCAATAGCACCTGCACTAAATGTGAAACCATCACGAATGCCAAGTGATGTTGTTATGAATAAAGAAAGACCTGTTAATACTGCATGCACACCATATAATACTGGTGATAAGAACATGAATGAGAATTCAATAGGCTCTGTAATACCAGTTAAGAATGAAGTTAATGCTAGACCAGCTAACATACCAGTAACTGCTTTACGCTTTTCTGGTTTAGCAGCTGCAATCATTGCGAAACATGCTGCTGGTAAACCAAACATCATAACTGGGAAGAAACCAGTCATAAACATACCCGCTGATGGATCTTTTGCAAAGAAACGAGCAATATCACCATGAACCAGATCACCAGCTGCATTTGTAAAGTCACCAAGTACAAACCAGAAATAAGTGTTCATGACATGATGTAAACCGATTGGAATTAATAAACGGTTTAATAATCCGAATAACCCTGCACCAATTGAACCTAAGTTTACAATACCGTGTGACACTGCATCAATACCAGTTTGGATTGTTGGCCAAATTTGACCGAATAATAATCCTAAAAGAAGCATTACAATAGACGTAATGATTGGTACGAAACGTTTTCCAGCGAAGAATCCTAACCATTCTGGTAGTTTAATCTTATGGAATTTGTTGTATAGTAATCCAGCGATAACCCCAGCAATAATACCACCGAGTATGGCCATATTTATTTTGGGCGTCAAAGCTGCTGCTTTAGAAACTTTATTCATCGTATCCGCTAATTTAGTTGGATCTACTGAACCGACTAAATCTTGAACACTTTTTAATTTATCATTTAATTCTGCTGTTGAGTAAGTAACACTTAAAGCATTAGTTGTATTCTTCATAACCAAATAACCAATTGCACCTGCAAGACCAGCTGCACCACTACCATCCACTGAAAGACCGATTGCAACACCAATTGCAAAAATAAGTGCTAAATTATCAAAAATTGCTGCACCGGCCTGTGCCATAACAGGAATGTTTAATACGTCTTCTTGTCCTAGACGAAGCAATAATCCTGCTGCTGGTAGTACTGCGATCGGAAGCATTAAAGCTTTACCAATACGTTGTAAAAACTGCAACATTTTAATTCCCCCTAATTAAATTTATGAAATCGTTATCATTATAAGTACGCTTTAGAAAACGCTTTCTATTACATAACCATAATAACATATAGTTGTATAGATGTGTAGTTTTTATTTCTGAACTTTTTATGGATAAATCTCCTATTTCCAAACTGTTATATAAAAGGAAAATTCTCCTTTTTAAAATACAGAATACTCGAAACGAAAGATCTATTATAGCACATTGAACTTTCGTTTTATCATTCCACTTTTTCATGTTATTATTTATTTCCGAGCATATCGGGAAAAGTAAACTTAGTTAATTCAAAATAGGAGCGTTGGTACTATGCAGTGCATTGAAACAAACAACTTACAACAGTTGTTAGAACAAGTAAAACCATATACGAAAAAAGGCAAACTTGCTACTTATATCCCCGAACTAGGAAATGCAAATCCAGACGATTTAGGGATTGCCATTTTCCATAAAGAAACAGAATATATCCATGCAGGCAACTCACAAACACTATTTACTCTTCAAAGTATTTCCAAAGTAATTACACTTGCACTTGCCCTTTTAGACCGTGGTGAAGAATATGTATTTTCTAAAGTTGGAATGGAACCAACGGGTGACCCATTTAATTCTATTATTAAGTTAGAAACGACAAGTCCGTCCAAACCCCTTAATCCAATGATAAATGCAGGAGCATTAGCTATTACAAGCATGTTAGCAGGAAAAGATAACGAGGAAAAAATGGAACGTATTCTTCATTTTGTACGTGAAATAACAGATAATCCTACTATTAATTATTCCTCTAAAGTTGCCGATTCAGAACTAGAGACAGCTTACCTAAACCGTTCACTTTGTTATTATATGAAACAAAACGGAATTATCGATTGTGATATTGAAGAACTTATGGATTTATATACTCGTCAATGCGCAGTTGAAGTAAACTGCATCGATTTAGCACGTATCGGCTTAATTTTTGCAATGGATGGATATGATCCATATAAAAAGAAACAAATCATCCCTAAACATATTACAAAAATTTGCAAAACATTTATGGTCACATGTGGTATGTATAACGAATCTGGTGAATTTGCAATTCGTGTTGGTATTCCTGCAAAAAGTGGTGTAGCCGGTGGTATTTTTGGCTGCGTAAAAGGAGACATGGGAATCGGTATTTTCGGACCAGCTTTAGATGCAAACGGAAATAGTATTGCCGGTTTTAAAATTCTTGAACTTCTTTCTGCTCAAGAAGGTTGGAGCATTTTTTAATCGCGAGTTATCCTGCTATACTAGCAGGATTTTTTATTTCGCCAAAACCTTACTTTTGTCAGGTATCAATCTTCTTACAAAAACAGTGCTGAAAGTTTCTCTATATCATGCATATTTGTTCCCCCCTCCTGAATAATATAGTACAACCTAGCGCTATATGTGGAGGTGTGAAAGATGAAACTAATATTTCAAATGGGAAAACAACCTGTTCTTGAAAAAACAATCCTTCTTTTTATATTGAGTATTGTAGAAAGCTTGAAGTTAAAAGTTGTTTCACTCGACGAAGCTCACCGATACATATTCAATTTAGAAGTACTTGAATTATTAATGGATCGGAACATCGATGATCAAGTACTTGAACTTATTCATTTCGGGATGGGACTTGAAGACATTTATCATGTGCTTCCTGAAGAACTTGAGCATACGATCGAGGAATTAAAGTGGCTTTGCATTCAAGTATTAAGTGAGTACAGTATGCATGAAGAATCCGAACAATTAATTGAAGATATACGTTAAAAAAGCACCTATGTAGGTGCTTTTAATGTTTTTTTAAACTATTTTTATACGCCTCAATATTTACTGGTAGCTCTTCCTCTTCCAAAGTATGTTCATTTACATCTTTATGAATGAACGCACCTTTAGGTGGTTGATGATCATGCCCTTTTTTCTTATGATCAAATGCTTTCCCGCGTCCCATACAAATCCCCCTTTCTTAAAAGAAATCCGTATTAGTATGGAGAAAAGTACGTCGATATATGCAATCTCTTGCTGTATTTCCAAGGAAATACTCGAACCTTGTTTTCTACTCTCCTTACAACAACTGATCGATCCCAATAAGAATTAATAATAGTCCTGCGATAACTGTCGCCCATTTCCCTAAGTATTCTGCTAAAAATCGTTTTCCTACATACGCAAAACCACTAATACAAATAAAACTAAACACCCCAGAAATAGTCGCTGTAAGCCAAAGATTTAAATTTGTTACCCCTGCATCAAATCCACCTGCAATATTATTAATAGACAACGCAACTCCTAAAACAATTGCTTCTGAGAAACTAATTGTTTTAGAACCATCAAAATCTGCTTTTTCCGGATCACGTAAAATGCCTATAAGTACATTATCTTCTTTAGAACCTGCAGTATTTTTTTGACCCAAGAAAGGCTGACATAAAATAAACACACCGATTATCCCTAAAACGATTGCTCCAATCAGATTTGCTGTAAACTCTGAAATAAATAACGCAATCCAGTTTCCAAAAAATCCAGCTAGTAAAGTAAATAAAAATCCAAAGAATGCGATGATAAAATTGTTAAACCACGAAATACGAATTTTACGAATGCCATATGCAATTCCAACACCTGCATTATCTAAATTAGAAGCGATCCCGATTAAAAAAATTGAAAATAAGCCTACCGTACTCATAAATAGTCACCCCTTTTTCTCACTTTTCAATGCATATTATGAAAATGTTGAGCAACTGTGCCTGTCTGTTTCATATACTTGTAATAAATGCTCAATATTTTTTCAACAATAAAAAGGAGTGCCTTCGCTATGCCTAAAGAAAATCCAAATGAGCAGCTTAGTAGATTAATAAAAAAACTTTTAAAAGAACGTGCCTTATCTATGCGCCAACTAGGAATACTTACAAATATTGATCCTGCAACAGTCTCAAGAATTATTAATGGCAAACAACCGCCAAAACAAAAACATCTACAAAAATTTGCAGAATGTCTGCAAGTTCCACCCCAATTGTTATTTGATGAAATGTACCCTGATTCTCCTCACATAAATAAAGAAAAAACAGATATGTACACATCTCTTGATACCATTCAGCAAACTTTACAATCCTCTAACTTATTCGATTTCGATTACACTACAACTCGCGTAAAACAAGAACTCGAAAATTACGAACGCTATGCCCAGACAACAGAAGGCGAAAAACGTATTCATGACAGTTTTGCAAGCAAATTAGAGCAAATTGATAGTGCTGGTCCTTTTATTGAACAATTAACAGATATGTATCAACAATTTTGTAATGAAACCATTTCAAAAGAAGAACGTGCAGTTCTTGGGAGCGCATTACTTTATTTCATATTATCGACAGATATTATTCCCGACTATCTCTTTCCAATTGGCTATTTAGATGATGCGATTGCCGTTGAATTAGCGAAAGAGAAATTAATTGAAATGAAACGAAAGACATAGAAAAATAAAGAACTATTTCAGTTGTTTATATTCAACACTGAAATAGTTCAATAAAAAATCGTACAAGTATACATACTCGTACGATTTTACTGTACAAATCTATTTTTTCGTGTGGCACCATTCATATATAAATGCTGTTATCACTTTTGTAAATTCAATTAACTGTTCAACTTCAACTTTCTCATTTACAGAATGTGCTTCTTCTAATGTACCTGGTCCATATATAATCGCTGGAATATGAAATTCACTAAACCAACCACCATCCGTTACCGTTGCAGACATATCTAAAATTGCATTTTTAGAAAGAATTGATTCATGTACTGAGCTAAGCGTTTTTACAGCTGTATGTTCACTATCTATTTCTAAAGAAGGGAAAATTTCGCCACGATCCACAATCATTGATTCTCCGCCCCACTTAAATTGTGGCGGATTTTCACTTAACCATGGATCGGCAGCTGCCACCTTTCCAATATACTCTTCAATTTCTTTTATTATTTGTTCATGTGTTTCATTCGGATAAAAGTGCACTGTTATCCATAACCGGCACTCATCCGCAATAAAAGCTGCATGTCTTCCACCCTCAATAACAGCTGGATTAATTGTTGTTGTTCCAGATGGATAGCCTTCATATGTTTTCATAACTGCCCAGTGGCGCTCTAATTCTTGTAAGCTTTGCACAATTTTCATCATTTTTTCAATCGCACTCGCTCCAAATAAACATCCTCCAGCATGGATCATTTGTCTGCGCGTTGCATCATGAAACGTTTGCGGACTTTTCACTGTAATCCATCCAGTAATGACACCGCCTTGTCCTTGCATATGTAAATCGCTCGTATCCACTACTACTGCAAAATCAGCATCGTAACCTCGCCTGCAGCATTGAAGTGTACCTGCCTCTCCAACTTCTTCTCCAATTACGGATTGAAAGATTAAATCTCCAGGTAATTCAATACCAGCTTCTTGTAAAAGTTGAATGGCAAATAGCGCTCCAGCCAGCCCACCTTTCATATCTGCTGCGCCACGTCCAACTAACCAGCCATCTTTTATAAATGGATCAAATGGATTCGTTTCCCACGCCTCATCTGCTGACACTTCAGCTACATCCATATGACCATTAATAATAAGACTTTTATATGAGTCACTTTTTATTCCTTTTTTAACTCCGACAACGTTCGGATCATTCGGATATACATCCCATTTATCAATACTAAAATTTCGTTTTCTTAAAAAATCTGCAACAAATTCTTGCGCTTCATTTGTATTTCTCGCTGGTGGTGCTGGTGTTTCAAAACGAATTAATGTTTTTGTAAGTTCTAACAATTCCTCTTTCCTTGAATCTATTTGTTTTAACAACTGCGAAACTTCTGGATTCATCGCTAATTCCCCTTTGCATACATAGTATGTTTCCAGCTTTATTTTCACAAAAAAAGAGACTGTTTACAAATCTTACAGTCTCCAAATTAATTCATATTATAAACTCTCTACTTCCGTCGTATTTGTCTTTTCAATATGTTCTACTTTACGTGCCTTATTTCTTGTCGCACGGTAAAACAGTAAACAAACAATCATAAATGGAATACCACAATACAATGCCATTCTTTGTTCTGGAATAAAGGCCATTCCAACGATTACTGTTAAATTTAATACTAACGCAAGAAGTGGTACAAATGGATACAATGGTGTTTTAAATTTCAATTCTTTCACATCCCCGCCCTGCTTTATGTATGACCTTCTAGCTAATAAGTTAGATAGAGCAATAGATGCCCAAACTAATATCGCCCCGAACCCGGCAATAGAAAGTAGCCATAAATAAACTGTATCTTCCGCATAAATACCTGATAGTAATGAAAGGCAACCTACAATTGTACTTACAATCAATGCATAAATAGGAACACCGTTTTTAGATAACTTACCAAAAATCGGACTAATCATTCCTTGATTAGACATAGACCATAGCATACGAGAAGTTGCATATAACCCTGAATTCGCAACGGATAGCACTGCTGTAATGATAACAAAATTTATAATATCTGCTGCATAAGGAATACCAATTTTATCAAATACAACTACAAATGGACTTTCAATTACTCCCGCTTGTTGCCAAGGGAATAGTCCAGCAAGAATAAAAATAGATAGTACAAAGAAAACAAGTATACGCCAAACTGTATTGTTAATTGCCTTCGGGATTGTTTTCTCTGGATTTTCACTCTCACCTGCTGCAATACCAACTAATTCTGTTCCTTGGAAAGAAAAATTAACTGCAATCATCGTAATTAAAATGGCTGATAATCCATTGGGGAACAATCCACCATAATCAGTAAAGCTAGAGAACATCGGTGCTGGTTCATTTCCTTTCATATCTAGAAAACCAAACATTGCCGCCCCGCCTAAAATAATAAATGCAATAATTGTAATTACTTTAATACTTGCAAACCAAAATTCCACTTCCGCAAAACTTCTTGAAGATAACGCATTAATAGCAAAGAGCAGTACCGCGAACACTACACACCAAATCCATGACGGTACATCAGGAAACCAACGTTTCATCAAAATACTAACTGCAATTAATTCAATACCTATCGTAGCAGACCAGTTTAACCATGACATCCATCCCACTACATAACCTGCTGCAGGGGAAATATGCTTTGTCGCATACGTTTGATAAGACCCTGCGTCAGGCATCGCAACAGCTAATTCTCCAAGACAGAGCATCGTTAAATACATTACAAATCCACCGACAAGATACGCTACAATTGCTCCTCCAGGTCCAGCCTCATGAATCGTATAACCTGACCCTAAAAAAAGTCCTGTACCAATAACTCCACCGAGTGCAATCATAAATATGTGCCTACTTTTCAATTCTCTTTTTAATCCTTGGTTTTGATCCATCATATAAATCCCCCCTTTTCACTTTGCCAACCCATTTAATGTAAGCGTTTTTAAAAGTATTCATTGTAAAAATAATGATTGAAAAGAGCAAAAATACACGTCACTTACATTAATCACTGCCTGTTACTAAAAGATCATCCCTTACTGTTATTAATAATTTTTGATCAGCAATAGCTTGTCCTTCTACTACTTCTAATGATTCAATATAACCACTGATCCCTATCTTAATTTCTACTTTCTGTTTATCTATCGTTTCAATTAACGCTAATTTCTCCCACTCGTATACGTAAGAACTTTCCGTAACAAATAACTTCTCTACTTTTCCATAACAAGGACTATACACGCCTTCTATAACCGTCTTCACTTTATAAACTCCTCCTTCTTTTTAATTGGTACTGAAACGTTGCATATCCCTCCTTTAGAGATTTCAACTATTATTTATGCAAAATGCGTACCAATCTCCAATTCCTATTTAAAATGAAGGTTTCTCAAAAAAAAATGTTTATAACCGCAAAATTTTTCTATCATTTGAAAAGTTTTAAGAGAAAAATAGCAAAAAATTTTTGCGATTTTATGAGAATTTTAATAAAATTATAAAAAGTCAGTCTTCATAGGGTAAAATGAGGAGAAGATGTTACATGCATACAGAAGAAATTAATTTTAAACAAATTATTGAAATGAATATGCTATATGAAACTTTACTCAATGAACTCGATATCGGGATTCATATTATTAATGAGGAAAGTAAAACGATTGTCTATAACCGCAAAATGATGGAAATTGAATCAATGGATCGCTTAGATGTGCTATATAAAAGCCCTTTAGAGGTGTTTGCATTTGAAGAAAATAAAAATAGTACTCTTATAGAGGCATTAAAATTTGGAAAAACAAAGAAAAATATAAAACAAACGTATTTTAATAATAAAGGACAAGAAATTACAACGATTAACGATACTTTCCCTATAACAGAAAATGGAAAAATCAAAGGCGCTATTGAAGTATCAAAAGAAATTAGTAACTTAAAGCAAACAATAAAAATGAGCCCTTCTCGAAAACAAAGCACTAAATTTACCTTTGATCACATAATTGGTGATTCTGAAGCCATTCAATCAATCATTACAGAAGGAAAAAGAGTAATTCGTACATCTTCCTCCATACTTCTAGTAGGAGAAACAGGCACTGGTAAAGAACTATTTGCACAAAGCATCCATAATGAAAGTCAGCGTTCAGGCAAACCCTTTATTTCACAAAACTGTGCCGCTATACCTGATACATTAATGGAAAGCCTACTATTTGGAACAAATCGAGGTGCCTTTACAGGAGCAATAGATAAATCAGGCTTATTCGAAGAAGCAAACGGAGGAACTTTATTATTAGATGAAATCAATTCATTAAGCCCAATACTTCAAGCTAAGTTGCTGCGGGCTATACAAGAGAAAACAATACGAAGAATCGGAGGTACACACGAAAAAGAAATTGATGTTCGTATTATAGCAACTATCAATGAAGATCCCTTTGAAGCCATCGCACATAATCGATTAAGAGAAGACTTATATTACCGATTAAGCGTCGTTACTTTATGTCTTCCGCCTTTACGTGAAAGAAAAGAAGATATTTCAGCTCTTGTTCAGCACTTTATTGAAAAATATAATACTCAATTCGGGCTCAATGTAACCGATGTAGATGTAAATGTAAGAGAATTTTTCTATGCATACGATTGGCCTGGAAACGTACGGGAGTTGGAACATATAATTGAAGGTTCCATGAACTTGATAGAAGCTGAAACCATCATTACAGCGTTTCAGCTGCCTACTCGCTTTCGCGAACGAATAAAAACAGAATTCAATATGCAACATGCACTAACTAATCACAATACTGATACACCTAAAACTTTAAAACACACAATAGAAAAAATGGAAAAGAACTACATTAACCAAATTCTTAAAGAGAATCATGGAAACATCTCACAAGCTGCAAAATTTTTAGGATTAAGTAGGCAAAACTTACAATATCGAATTAAAAAACTGCGTTTACACATATAAAATAAACATGTCTCCAAGTGTAAAAACAACTTGGTAAAATATGTTACAATAAACATATAACATGCTAGAAATGGGCTATATATATGAGTAATGATAAAAAATTAAAGTTATTACAATACTTATACTTTTTCCCTGCCATGCTCTGTATGATGTTATTCATTAATGCCGATGTAAGCAGCTCTCCTTATGCAAAGCTATTAGGAACAATTTTTAGCTCCTTTGCAGCTATTATGCTTGCTGCTTTTTGGAATTTGAAGCTACGTATAAAAAACGAAAAATCTTCGTAATACTAAAAAAATCGAGCTACTTAGCCCGATTTTTTATTTGCCATTAAAACTCAACATTCTCTAAATACAACCCACTTGCCTCAGCAAGACAATTAATTTGATTGCGCTGCTTTTCCTCTAAAATGTTGGGAATTGCTTCAGCATCTAATTGTCCTAATCCAACTTCAATTAATGCCCCGACAATTTTTCTTACCATATTATGAAGGAAGCCGTTACCACTTACTCTAATTTGTACAAACCCTGCCTCTTCCATCACATCAAGTGTATATACTTCTCGAACCATAGATTTTTTCTTTGATTTCGCATTTGAAAAAGCAGTAAAATCATGTGAACCAACTAAATGTTTCGCAGCTGCTTTCATGCTTTTCACATTTAATTTTTTATTCACATGCATGCTATATTTACGCATAAATGGATTTGTATGCTCTTCATTCCAAATTTTATACAGATATGTTTTTGCTTTAGAATTGTAACGAGCATGGAAGCGATCATGTACTTCTTCCACATTCGTAATGCTAATATCATTAGGTAAATATTGATTTAAATATTTTTTCACTTTATGTTCCACTAACTTCTCATCACTTTGAAAGTTAGCAACTTGATTCAAAGCATGTACACCAGCGTCTGTTCTACTACAACCGATAATTTCAATTTCTTTTCCGACCATTTCAGAGATGACACTTTCGATTTTTCCTTGAATCGTATTATCGTTATTACCGAGACGTTGCCATCCTTTAAAACGTGCACCATCGTACTGAATCGTTAATTTATAATTGTACATTTCATTCTCCTTCATAGAAAATATTCCCTCATACCATGAGGGAATATTAATAAACTTTACTTTCTAACAAGCTTCACTACATTTTCTACGTGAGCTGTATGCGGGAACATATCAACTGGTTGCACATACTCCACTTCATAGCTCTTCATTAATACTTGTACATCACGTGCTAATGATGAAGGATTACAAGACACATACACAACTTGTTTCGGCTTCACTTTTAAAATTGTTTCCAGTAATTTATCATCGCAACCTGTACGTGGTGGATCGACAACAATTACATCTGGACGCCATCCTTCTTTTACCCATTTCGGTAACCATTGTTCAGCTTTACCTGCTTCATATTTCGTATTTGTAAATCCGTGACGCTTCGCATTTTTTCTTGCATCTGCAATCGCTTCTGGAATTACATCCATACCACGTACTTCCGCTGCATCATTTGCAAGCCAAAGTCCGATTGTACCAACGCCACAATACGCATCTACAATTTTCTCATTGCCTGTTAAAGCAGCGGCTTTTTTCGCTTCATTGTATAAAACAACCGTTTGTTCTGGATTCAACTGGAAGAATGCACGTGCTGATAATTCAAATGATAAATCACCAAGTGTTTCTTGAATTACTTCTTTTCCAGCCAATTTAAATGTTTTATCACCGAAAATAACAGATGTTTTACGCCAGTTTACATTTTGCATAATTGATTTAACAGCTGGCATCTGTTTTTGTACTTCTGCGATAAATTGCTCTTTATTTGGCAATTCTTCTTTTGTTGTAATAAGTGTAACTTGTACTTCCCCTGTTTGCACTGCAGTACGTGTCACAATTGTACGTACTAAACCTTTTTGCTTTTTCTCATTATAAATAGAAACATTTAACTTTTCTAATATACGTCTTACAACTTTTGTCGCTTCATTCGTTGCTTTATGTTGAATCATACAATGAGCAATATCAATTAACTGATGTGAGTTTTGTTTATACAGCCCTGTAATAACCTTTTCGTCTTTACGCCCCACTTGTAGTTGACTCTTATTACGATAATGCCATGGATTTTCCATGCCAAGCGTCGGACGAATTTTCTCTTCCAAACCGTTGTTCATATACTTCTGGAATGCTTGTACAACGATATCACGCTTTTGATTTAGTTGTTCTTTATAGTCTAAATGTTGCAATTGGCAACCGCCGCACTCCTCATATACTGGACACGGTGCTTTCACACGATGCGGTGAAGCTTTACGAACTTTTTTCACTTTCGCTTCAGCGAAGCCACGCTGAATTTTCGTTGTTTCTGCAACAACTTCTTCTCCTGGTAATGCCCCTGGAATGAAAACAACTTGTCTCTTAAAATAACCAACGCCTTCTCCGTTAATCCCAAGACGTTTAATTGTCACAGGAAACGTTTGACCAACTTCCAACTTACTCTCATGTTGCTTTTGTATCATTATTACACCTCTACTCTATACTTTTCCATAAATATAACGCTGCATAACTGCAGTATGGTTCACACTCTTGTTTCACTTTTTCTAAAAATGCATCATCAGGTTTATCATCTAATTGAAATATACCTTGCACTGCACGCTGAATCCCAATGTCCGCTTTCGGGAACATATTTTTCCGTCCAAGCCCAAACATTAAAAAGTTTTGCACTGTCCATGCACCAATTCCCCTAATTGGCAACAATTGTGCTGAAACTTCTTCTTCCGTCCCATTTTCTATACTCGCTAAATTTAATGTACCACTGACAATACTTCGACCTAATCCTACTATATATTCAGCCTTTCGCTGACTAAACTTCTGCTCTCTCAATTCTTCTATTGAAATATTTGCTACTATTTCCGGAGTGGGGAAAAAGAATACACCGTTCTTCTCTGTTCCATACCGTTTCACAAATTGTTCTGTTAACACAGTAGCAAATTTCAAATTTATTTGTTGGTGAATGATACAGCGAAGAAGACAAGCAAAATAATCAAATTCTAAAATAATTGGAGTATAAGCATATGTTTCAAATAGTGGACGTAATGATGTGTTTAAAAAATGATTTTGTATATCTTGAAACGGTTCATTCCAATGAAAAATGGCCCTCATTCGTTTCATGACTTTCTCTGGATCTCCTGTCTGACTAGAAATCCAAAACTGTGGATTTTGAACAGTACCAATCCCTTGTAAGCGAACAACAACCTGTTCCTCGTCTATACAAAGCGGGATATAAATAACTTTCTCATCTAATTGAATGACGTTAAGAGGATCAAAAGATAAACGTTTTAATACTTCTTCAAAATGATACGGATACTCTAACGTAACATGTTCGCTCCACATACGTTTCCCCATCCTTTTTACACATCATTATAGCATGAGAAAACCGTAAGCATACATGCTTACGGTTGATTGCTTTTTACTAAGTCATCTAGACTTTTAAAATGATACCCTTTCTCGCGCAAATCATCAATGATTTTCGCAAGTGCTTCTGCATTATCTTTTGATATTGCATGAAGTAATAAAATAGATCCTGGATGAATCATCGTCATAACATTATTATGCGCATATTGCCATCCTCTTTGCTGATCCACTTTCCAATCCAAAAATGCAAGTGACCAAAATACATTATAATAGCCCATTTCTTTCGTAAGAGCTAACGTTCTTTCACTAAATACACCGCGCGGAGGACGTACATATTTCACTTCTTTTTGCCCCGTTACTTTTTTAATTTCTTCCGTTACACTCGTTAATTCTTCACGAAGTTTCTCATCATTTACCGCTGTAAAATCAGGATGACTCCAAGAATGGTTTCCAATAATGTGTCCTTCATCCTTCATTCTTAACAATAAATCTTTTTGTGTTTTAATGTAATGCCCCGTTACAAAGAAAGTTGCTGGTACTTTTTTCTCTTTTAATACATCTAATATTTTCCCGGTGTATCCATTCTCATATCCATTATCAAATGTTAAATAAATATCTTTTTTCTTCGTATCTCCTAAATAAAACCCGCCATTTTTTTGTAGTAAATCTGTATATAACTTTCCTGCATCTGGTACTGTTTCATTTTTAGGACGCGGGATTCCCCAGTTATGTGGAGTATTTGTATAAGCCAGTGCTGAAACTGGAACAAGTGCCATCATAATTGAAAAAATGAGACCGATATATAACCATTTATATTTCATAAATAGTCTCCTTTCCATATATAATCGTACTTGTAGTTTCTGTTGCTACGCATTCTTTCATGCTGAACATGTTTTTCTATATATACCAAAAAAATGCATCTCGAATCATTCGAGATGCATTTTTTATTTACTTAAATACTGGCTCTTTAAAGCTAGCTAATTTTTCAAGTGATGTTTTATCAACATCTGCATGTAAGCTATTACCATGAGAGTCCATCGTTACAACTGCTTTAAACCCGTCGATACGTAAATGCCACATTGCTTCTGGAATACCAAATTGTAAGAAATCAACATCTTTCACTTCTTTAATACATTCAGCATAATATTGCGCTGCACCACCGATTGCGTTTAAATATACACCGCCGTGTTCTTCTAAAGCCGTTAATGTTTTCGCACCCATACCGCCTTTTCCAATGACAGCGCGAATACCGAATTTCTTCATAATATCGCCTTGGTACGGTTCTTCACGAATACTTGTCGTTGGACCTGCCGCTTTAATTTGCCAATTGTCATTTTCATCTTTCACAACAACTGGACCACAGTGGTAAATAATTTGTCCGTTTAAATCTACTGGACAATCATTATCCATTAAATGCTTATGGATTGCGTCACGACCTGTATACATCATGCCATTAATTGTTACAACATCACCAACGCGAAGTTCACGAATTTGCTCTTCTGTAATTGGTGCTTGTAATACAATCTCACGTTGCTCTGTTTTTTCTTGTACTTCATGCTGAAGTGTATCTTCCCCTTCTTGATATAACCAATCCATAATGTCTCCTGTTTCAGGATGGATTTTCACACCAAGGCGACGATATGCCCAGCAATTATACGCAACAGATACATAGAAACTAGCTGGCAAACGATTATAGACGCCAATTTTACAACCAAGTAAAGTTGTTTCTCCGCCAAATCCCATCGTACCAATGCCAAGCTTATTCGCATTTTCTAATACGTACTCTTCAAGATGTTGTAACTCTGGTACTGGATTGACATCATCTAATGTACGGAATAATTGATTTTTTGCTAATTCATAACCTGATGTGCGGTCTCCCCCGATACCAACACCAATTACACCAGCGCTACATCCTTGCCCTTGTGCTTGATATACTGCATGAAGAAGGCATTTACGAATCCCTTCTAAATCACGGCCAGCTCGTCCAAGTCCTTCTAGTTCACACGGTAAGCTATATTGAATATTTTTATTCTCACAGCCACCACCTTTTAGGATTAAACGTGCATCAATATAATCTTTTTCCCATTGTTCAAACTTAATCACCGGTGTACCTGGTCCTAAATTATTTCCACTATTATCTCCAAAAAGAGAATCAACAGAATTGGGACGAAGTTTACCATCTTTTGTCGCCCGCTCAAGCGCATTATAGATAGCTTCCTTCAACTTTAATTGATTCACACCAACTGGTGTATAAATTTTAAACGTTGGCATCCCTGTATCTTGGCAAATCGGCGAGATGTTATCATCAGCCATTTTAATATTATTTGTAATTGTGCCAAGTGCCATCGCAGAACGAGTCCCTGCATTTTCTCGCTCTTTCGCTTGTTGAATCGCACGACGAACATCTTTCGGTAAGTTCGTTGACGTTTCAACAATTAGTTGATACATGCTTTCTTGAAGCTTTTCCATTGTTACTTCCCCCTCAATTGTGAACGCTACCAAAACGTTATGAGCTGAAAATTCAATTGTTATGCTCTTTAGCTATTTATTTGTTTCACGCTATTAGAGCATAAATGAAATTTTTCACAACTTGATTATACCTCTTTTTCTATCGTCCTTCTATTACCCGAACAGAAAAAGGCTACCAAATTGGAATTGGTAGCCTTTTTAATATATTATTCGTCTTTTTTAAATTGCTCACATTTTAATTCTAATTCATCTAACATTGCAAGAAGACGATCTACATCTTCTAATTCTACTTCTTCAGGTTCAATTGTATCAATTACTTCAATGAACATATTTAAACGTTCTTTTAAATATACTAATTGTGTATCTTTATCTTGAATTGCTTTTCCCATGAAGGCACTCTCCTTTTAATTCGAGTTGCTTTTATTATACCGCAAAAACGATTGCTATGGGCATGAAATTTCATCAATTTTGTCACAGTCATCCACTATAATGTAAGCCCTCTCTCTTTTCATGCTAAAAAGTTTCACTTTATAAAAAGCACATATTCTTCTATTATAGAGAATGGACAAATTGTTATTTCAATAGTCAAAGGAGTATTTCATATGACGATATCACAAAAAATGAAGCCGATTACTCCTTCTTACGATCCATGGGAAGCGTATATGGACCTTGAAGAGTACGGCAAACTACTATTAACAAATGTTGAATTTACAACGACGACGTTATGCAATATGCGCTGTGAGCATTGCGCTGTTGGTTACACGTTACAGCCGAAAGACCCAAATCCGCTTCCGATGGATCTTTTATTAAAACGATTAGATGAGATTCCTCATTTACGTTCTTTAAGTATTACTGGCGGAGAACCTATGCTTTCCAAAAAATCCGTCGACAACTATGTAACACCACTCTTAAAATATGCCCATGAACGAGGCGTTCGCACTCAAATCAACTCTAACTTAACTATAGATTTAGCACGTTATGAACAGATTATTCCTTATTTAGACGTATTGCATATCTCTCATAACTGGGGAACAATTGATGACTTCGTTGAAGGCGGATTTGCAATGATGGAGCGTAAGCCTACTTACGAACAACGTGCAAAATTATTCGAAAGAATGATTACAAATAGTAAGGCTTTATCAGATGCAGGTGTACTTGTATCGGCCGAAACAATGCTAAACAAAAGAACTCTACCACATATTGAACATATTCACCGCCAAATCGTCGAAGAGATGGGCTGTAAACGTCATGAAGTTCATCCAATGTATCCAAGTGACTTCGCGAGTAATCTAGAAATTTTAACAAAAGCTGAAATTCGTGATGCGATTGAACATTTACTAGAAATTCGCGATGAAAATGTATGGATGCTATTTGGAACTTTACCTTTCTATGCTTGTAGCGATGACGAGCGAGACATTGCCACATTTAAAAAGTTACAAGAGAGCAAAAATGTAACTGTTCGTAACGATCCAGATGGTCGTTCACGCTTAAATGTAAATATTTTTGATGGCAATATTATCGTTACTGATTTTGGTGATGTTCCACTTCTAGGAAACATACAAACAAACACATTACAAGAAGCGTATGAAAAATGGAGCGCTTCAAAAACAGCAAAATCATTAAGCTGTCACTGTCCTGCAGTAAAATGTCTTGGACCAAATGTTCTTGTAAAAAACAGCTACTATCCGACAGAAGATTTCTTATCAAAAACAGCAAACATTACATTATAAAAAAACGTCAGCTCATAAGCTGACGTTTTTTCATGTTATTGCGAGTGGGAAGAAGAAATGAATTTAAAATACAAATGATCATGAATTGGAATAGCAGCTCCAATTCCTTGAGAAGTAATATTTTTCACAACAAGTCTTTTTTGATTTCCCTTTAATACAAGATACACTTCTCCAAATGTTACTTTTCCTTTTTCATTTACTGCTGGTGTATAAGCGTATAAATATCCGAGTTGACTCGGGCTAATATTATACACACGCTCATGCCCAGTACCATAACCAATGGTCGTTTTAAACGAAAGGGGTAATTGTACTTTTTCAAGTGCTTTGAGAAGCATCATTTTTTTCACATCTGCAGCATCTTTCATATCTGCTGTTAAATCGCCTTCAACCGTCTTTTGTGTTTCTTGCTTATAGCGAAGTGGATATAAACGGTCTCCTCCGCGATTATCATACACATTTCGATTCACTTGTTTATATTCCCAATTAATCGATGTGTCTACTGATTCATAACGTAAAGCCCATTGACCTAAATAAATTTTTGCCCGATACCCTACTGCAAGCGGCGCATTTGAAATTGTCGTTTCATTAAACATCCGAATTAAGTCTGGATTTTCAATTTTAATATTAGCCGTTTTCAATAGCTCTTGAGCAAATTTACTTGGTTGTAAACGTGGCAAATCTTGCGCATCATTTGGAAATGTATTGTCTTTTGAAATATTTAAAACAGATGAAGGCATTTTTGTTCCTACTGTTGTCTTTGCAAAACTCATGTTAGGAAATAATAAAATAAACGAGACCATAGTTGAAAGGCATATGCTGTATACTCGTTTCACCTGTCTGGCTCCTTCCTATGTAGGTATATATACTACTTCGTTTATTGTTTTCTCTGAGCGCAATTGTTATGCCTATTTTTCATAATAAATAAAAACCAATTCCCATAATGACATACGCCGCTAGTAAAGTGCCACCTTCAAACCAGTTTGTATCTCCATCATTGGAAATCGCAATCGTTAAGAAAACGGCTGTAATCATAGACACAAGTTCTGGTATGGTAAATACTAAAGGCATCCTTTGTGCGAAGAACATAGATAGCAATACTAATACAGGAGCAACAAACATAGCGATTTGTAATGTAGAGCCTATTGCAATTTCGACTGCAATATTTACTTTATTTTTATAAGCCATAATAATTGCAGACGCATGTTCCGCTGCATTCCCAACAATTGCAACGATAATAACCCCTATAAATAACTCTGACCAGCCAAATGACTTTGCAACAGTTTCAAAAGTATGCACGAGTGCCTCTGACACATAAGCTACTGCCAGTGTTGCTATCGCTAAAATAAGGAGCGCCTTCCCTTTCGACCACTCTGGCTCTTCTTCATGCGCTACTTCGTCACTTTTATGTTGATATACACCACGGTGCGTAACTAACTTAAATAGTAATGCAGCAAGGTACATGATAATCATAATAATAGAAACACCTATACTTAATTGATACGTCTTGCCAGCGTCCATCTTCATTGAAAAGATCTCTGGAATAACAAAGGCCACAACAACAGCAAATATTAATAAAGCTGAATTATGCCTTGCATCATATACATTAAAACTTTGTCTTTTGTATTTAAGACCTCCAACAAAGAAAGATAACCCTCCTACCAATAATAAATTTCCAAGTACAGAACCGGTTAAAGAAGCTAACACCACTTCAATTAACCCTGCTTGAAGTGCAAAAATTGAAATGATAAGTTCAACAGCATTACCGAAAGTAGCATTTAATAACCCGCCTATTCTAGGACCAGAAACAATTGCTAAACTCTCTGTTGCTCTCCCCATAAAACCAGCTAATGCGATAATCGTAATACAATACACAGCAAACATAATTGTTTCTGGCCAATGAAGTGTTTTTCCAAGCACAGACAGTGGTACACCTATAAGCGCTACTATAAGAAATATTTTATTAAACATGCTTTTTCATCCTTCCATCGTATGTATTTCTCCTCAATATTATTATTATTATTCTCCTAACTTGTCCGATTTCATCACAATTACGTTTAAAAAATCGGATTGAAGAAAACAGTATGAAAGATATTTAAATTATCTTGTTTAAACAGACAGAATTATAAATTGTGAAAAGGGGTTAAAATTATGCACTTAAAAGAAAAAATCGCAACTATTATTCAAGGTCAACGTACTGGTGTATTATCTACAGTACGAAATGAGAAACCTCATAGCGCCTTTATGATGTTTTTCCATGAAGATTTTGTACTGTATGTTGCAACAGATCGACAATCAAAAAAGATAACAGATATTGAACAAAATCCTAATGTCCATGTACTACTCGGACGAGAAGGGAAAAAATTAGATGAAGATTATATTGAAGTTGAAGGATTGGCTTCAATCGAGGAAGACTCGACATTAAAAAACAAGTTTTGGAATAATAGCTTAAAACGTTGGTTACTCGGCCCTGAAGACCCTAATTATGTACTGATCAAAATCAATCCCGACACAATTTATTACATCGATGGTGCCGGTACGACGGAGCCTGAGTTTTTACGACTATAAAATAAAACAAGCCCCCTTAGGTGGGCTTGTTTTGTCGAAAAGTTCTTTTGAAAAAAACAATAAAATAGGTGGAACTTTCTAAAGATTCTGTTATATAATAGCAGTAACTTAAATAAACTGTATTAAAACAGATTGAGAGGAGAAATAAAATTGATGAAGAGAGAAGAACGCAAAAACATGATTGAGTTTATTGAAAAGAAAAAAGGGATTGAGCGTGACGAATTACTGTTTATGACAGACGATGAAGTAGAACATATTTATAATGTAACGTACTTTTTATATGAGGAAATTGCAGAGTAGTATAATAACCCCCACCTTATTAAAAATATAAGGTGGGGGTTATTTCGTTATTTAGCCCACTATTTACAGACAGTAAAACTCCCACCTTAAAATTCAGGTGGAGCAAGAAGTTAAGTTGAAGTCGTGCTTCCTATAAACCTCAATTGCTTCAACCTTATACATGAGAATCATTTTCATGTATAATACTGTAAGATTGGAGGAATTTTACTATGAGTTCGTGGCTCTTATTTGCCCTATTATCAGCAATTGCTGCTGCCCTTGTATCGATTTTTGGAAAGTTT
Organism: Bacillus sp. SRB3LM; assembly: GCF_015712745.1. Taxonomy (NCBI): domain Bacteria; kingdom Bacillati; phylum Bacillota; class Bacilli; order Caryophanales; family Bacillaceae; genus Bacillus; species Bacillus sp. SRB3LM. The sequence continues at coordinate 820,560 of NZ_VWVQ01000103.1, read as the reverse complement.
GGTTTAGACGGCATCGATGCAAACGTTGCAACAACAATTCGATCTATTATTATGGCATTATTTATGATAGGCGTTATTATCATACAAGGTAAATTTCAAAATATCGGCGACGTACTGCTAAATAAAAAAGCACTGCTATTTATCACATTAAGTGGGGTTGCAGGTGCTTCGTCATGGCTATTTTATTTTCTTGCCCTCAAAACAGGAAAGGTTTCACAAGTAGCTCCTGTCGATAAATTAAGCGTCGTATTTTCTATCATTCTCGCTATGATTATCCTCGGTGAAAAGTTAAACTTTATGACCGGTGTTGGTGTAGTCTTTATTACAGCTGGTGTATTATTTATTGCTTTCAGCTAAAAAACCGCTATTAGCGGTTTTTCTTTTTCTTTATGTACAACCATACAACACATGTAACAACTGCTGAAATTAATAAAATCCATATTCCATAATGATGTAAACTATACTCAACGAAGCGCCACTTCTCGCCTAACTTCCAGCCAAGCCCAATAAAAACACTTATCCAAATGAGCGCACCACCGTAAGCGTATAAACAAAAACGCCAAAGTGTCAAATTTGATACCCCAGCAAAATATGCTGTTAAATGACGTACTCCCGGTATAAAATAACCAATCATTAAAAGAAATGGCCCATATTTTTCAAATAAAATATGTGTTTTTTCAATGTGATGTTCTTTAATTCTAATTTTCGGCCCATATTTCTTTAAAACAGGGAGCCCAAGTTTTAAACCTAATATGTAGCTTAACGTGATCCCTAACATCGCACCAGCCATCCCACTTAAAAAAGCAGCAGTTCCTGACATAACTCCTTTTGAAACATTATAACCAACAAAGGTCAATAAAAACTCGTCTGGTATCGGTAATCCGACAATCCCACCAGCCAAAGCTATAACAATTCCAAAATAGCCATAATGCGCGATTAACTCGCCAATATGTTGTTCCATTCGGAAGACACATCCTATGCACGATCGTTATTCCACATTGTACCCTTTCTATCTTTAAGGCAAACATGGTATACATATTCACTATACATTGTTTTTATAATGAACTCTACTTTTATTCTTTCCTTTAACAGAGATAAAGTGAAACTTTAATCAGTGGGAGTTTTGTTCATCCTCTACTAATTATTAACCTATGCCAATCTTGCTTCTACAGACATCCCGACTCCCACATAACTCACTTACATTCACCAATTTTGAGATTAGATTCTTACTGCACGCAAATGACCCGATAAAAAATAAAAATTCATATGCGTGTTTTTTTGTTACAATAAAGGAAAGTTACTTTTCGCAACGGTTTAACTCTCAAGAAAAATGATATATCTAGCAAAAACATAGTTTGGTCTATATAATGCAACTTCTACCTATTAAAAGAACATACACCCTTTTACATACAACATCATTTTTCTAAATTATACAGGGGGGAACGAACATGACCATTGAAAATCAATTTATTCAAAAAGTTTACTATAAAACATTTTTAACAGAAGAAACTTCTACTCCTGCATCGGAAGTACTCGGTGAAGCATATATAAATGAATCTAAAAATGAATTCTCCAACATTTCTAATATTCGATTTGCTCAAGGTGAATTTTATTATCAAAATAAAGATTTTGAAGCAGCTATATTTAAATGGGAAAAAGTAAATAATGCTCTTGCACTTTGGGCGACAAAAAATATTGCAGATGCTTATTTTGAACTAGGATTCTTATCAAAGGCAGAAGAAATTTATCAATCTATTCAAACGGAAGATACAACTCTTACGATGGAGGTTTCCTTACAACTTCTTTCTCTTTATATCGAACAAGATCGTTTAGGACTCGCTTTTAAGACGATTAGTGAAGCTGTTGCATTCCAACCGGATTACCCAAATATTACTGCAATTGCACGTTCTTTCTATGAAAAACAAGAAGATTGGAACAACGCTATCGAACTAGCTGTTCAAGAAGGTATTCGAACACAATCTTTACACTGGTTTGATACGTTAATAAATTACATAAACAAAGGATTTACAAAAAATATTAAGCCTGAATATTTCTATGAGTCTTTAAAAGCTCTATATGCTGTTGATCAAGCCCAATTTAAAGAACTTGTTATTGCTCTTTGGAATAGCTATCAACATGAATCCTTATACCTTCCTTGGATTCAAAGTATTAATCATTTATTCTTGCATATTGAAACAGACAATAATGACGATTGGAATGAAATTTGTACTCGCTATCAAGAAACATACTTTGCATTAATTACCGGAAATCACTTTATGCATGAATTAAACGGACTTGTACCAAATTTATTAACAAATTGGTTCAGTTTAACAAAAGCAAAAGATTCTATAGTTGTCTCTGCAGCAGTGTTAGCATGGAATGAAGTCTCACCTACAACTTTAGAATCATTACTTGTAAAAAGTGCTGGTTCCTTACTTTCTAATACATCAGCTGAAGCAGATGTAAATATGGAAACAGTTTCTCATTTATTCGAAACAATCGCTGTATGGGCTGAGAAAAATGATGTAGATTTAAGTCATCAATTTACGCTACTCGTCCATGAACTATGTGATTTAAATGTCACACCACTACTAATAGCTGGAACTAGCGACCATGATAAAACATCATTTATTAATTCAATATTGGGAGAGAACATCTTAACTGAAACTTTAACAACTCCTATTCTATTTAAAGACGCTAGTCAAACTGAAATTACAGAATTTACCGAGTTAGATATACGAAATATCTCTAACCTTGATGAATTCCATCAAATAACGTCTACATCTGCTCAGTCAGAACTTGAGAAAAAATGTATAGAAATTAAGCTACCAAGTAGGTTTTTAAGAAAAAATAAGTTTACATTTCTTATTACACCATCCATTCAAGAACAATTGGATAAAAACAATGCATACTTTGAATACTTACAAGCAGCAGATAGCCTTGTTTACGTATTAAATTCTTCTTCACCATTGCATAGTGAAGAAATTGATACGTTAATTTATTTACGTGAACAAGTACCAAACTTACAAATTCACTTCGTATTACATACAAATAATACGACTACTAATGAAAAACTAATTAATAAACTTAAAGCACATTTTCCAGATGCACAATTCTTCCCATACTCTCCTTCGCAAGAGAGTAGCCAGCAACTTGGAGATGTAACAGAATCTATTCTCTCTAATCTTGCAAAACGCGATATAGAAAAAGAACGTATAGAAAAGCTAATATGGTTTACGCAAAAGACAATTGCTTATCTCATAAATGAACGTGTGGAATTAGAAAATACATTAGTAAAATCCGTACGCTGGAATAAACACATCTCAGTGAAACTTACTGGATTTATTAATAACCTTACTGCTCTTGAAAAAGATAAAATTCGCTCTATTACCGAATCCTATCTTTTAATGAAAGAAGAAATTACACGAGATATACATTCTCAAATTCCTGAATTATTACAGAGCTGCTCTGATCTTGTTCAAGAAGATAGTGATTTCAAACTAGTTCATGAAGAATTAAATGCTGCAATGAATGAACGAGTTCAAAAGCATGTACAACAGGTACTTCTTCCTAAATTTACTGGTTCTATTCAAGAATGGATTGAAACAGCACATAATGAATTTATTCAAGCTCAAGCTTATTTAGATGAAATGAGTGAAACATTTAATAAATTATATAAAGAAGAACGTATGAAACTTCCTTGCGATTTCAAATTATTAGATGATTGGAATCGAGATGTTGTACGAATGACAAATCGAATTACAGTAACGAACATCAATATTTTATTACGCTTTACACCGACACAGTTTTTCTTAAAAAGTGCCGGAAAATTATTTGGTAATATGCAAAAAAACCAATCTATGCTCGCCAACAAATATAAACAATATATTGAAACAGAAGACTATACAGAAATTGCTCACACAATTTCAAAACAATTCTTCCTTCAATTTGAAGTATTTGAAGGTGCATTAGAACGTGATATCATGATGTTCTTCAAAGATCCACTTAACATATTGAAACAAAATGTAGATGCAGCTCAACTTGAGATAAAGGAAGACGAGCAAACATTAGCAACGCTAAGAAGCAATCCAGAAACATATCATGATCCTTTGGCGTTATTTAAACTACAATTGCTACAAAATAAATTCGTTTTAAGTACTACAAAGAAATATGAAGATACCTTTGTATCTAACGAATCTCCTACTGTTTAACAAAAAAACCAAGCAAACTAAAATTTGCTTGGTTTTTTTACTTTATTATTTTCATATGTTCAAACGGATAATAAACGCCTGCTAACTTTCCTAACACATCTTCTCTATCAATAAAACCTAAACCATTTCTACTATCTTTACTTATTAAGCGATTATCTCCCATAACAAAAATCTTATTTTTAGGAACTGTAATCGGTCCAAAGTCCTCTGTTAAATTCATAAGTTTTTTTTCTGCTTGTTTTTTATTACTATCCAAATACTCTTCATCTTCCACTTCAGAATTTACATATAATTGATCATTTCTCATCTCAATTATATCTCCAGGCAATCCAATCACTCTTTTGACATAAAAATTATCTGTTTTCACAACAATAATGTCTTCTCTCCCATAGCTTTCAAATTGTTTTGCTAACTTATTAACAATCACCTTATCTCCATCTTTCAACGTTGGCCTCATAGATGCTCCTTTTACAGTCGTAGGGAAAAACACAAAAATTTTCGCCAAAAACACCAATAAACATGCAATTGCAATAGTTCCAAAGAATTCACGCCAACGTTTTTTCTTTTGCATCATTTCACCATCTCATCATCTTTTTACTTTTATTATAAATAATACAACTGATGATTTTCTACAAAATTATTAATTGTAAAATTATAAATTTTAAAATAATAATACTGATCAAATTAAACAAGCAAAAAAGATACCCTCAAAATAGTCTATCCACTATTTTGAGAGTATCTTTTTATAATCCCACATATACAATACACATTTGAGCAGCTACATATGTAAACCAAATCCAAAGTGGCTCATACTTCAATTTACGCCCTCCGATATCTGTCACGCCAATAATGAAATCAGAAATCACAAACAGTAAACCACCAAACGCTGGTATCCACCATATTCCTGTATTTTCATAATATAAGGCGAATGCAAAGCAAGCCATTCCTCCAACCCACAATCCGTAAATTAGAGCTCCTATCGTAAACAATTTATCCTGTTTATCATTTCGGATAAAGAAGAACCATCCTACAATTAGAAAGAGCCCATATACGAGTAAGCCAATCCAAAAACCATTCCACGAAATTCCTGTTTGCAAAAATGCTTTTACATAAAAACAATGAGCAAGAGCGAAAGTAACCATCCCACCAATTAACCTGTGACCAATTGGAATCAGCCCAGCCATAAACAAATCTCCCACAGTGGATAAAGTCATACCAAGTGCAACCCACGTACTATACTCTACAGATGGATCTTGTACCCATATCCAAATTGCACTACCTGTTAAAGAAAAACTAAGAATAAGACGGATTGCTAAAGGTAACGGCATATTATCTTTTGTTCTTTTTGTCTGCCGTATTGCATAAATTGCACCAATTAAAAAAAGAAGTATTTGCCCAATTAACAACACGTAAAGTAGATTCATAATATGTTCTCCTCAATAAATGCTTTTTGTATCTTTTTTCGTTACACTTAGTCTATTATCCTTTTTCTACAAAAAAAAAGAAGAACAGTACTGTTCTTCCATTGTAATCGCTTTTCTGCTCTCTATGCCACTTGTTTTTCTTGCTCCATTTTTTGCTTAGCTGGCGTTCGATTTACCACAATAATTCCCGCGGCTACACACGCTAAACCGAATAGCACAAATGAATGAATTGCTTCACCTAAAATCATGCTCGATAATAATACACCAAATACGGGTATAAAGAACATATACATAGATACTTTTCCAACCTTGTTGTATTTCATAATTGTATTCCAAATGCAAAAACCAGCTGCAGATAAGAAAGATAAATAAATCAGCATAAGTAGTGCATGTAGACTAAATGTAAATGGCATTACTCCAACTTGTAAAGCCCCTATACATAATAATCCTATAGAACCAAACATCATTTGGTATGCTGTCATATAGCCAACATCTAATGTTTTACTACCTTCTTTTGCTAATATGTTTCCATATGAATACAGCATTGCTGCACTAAGAAGTAACAAGCTTCCGATTCCAAAATGAAATGATAAGCTACCATCACTCGGCACATTTACTAAAATGACGCCACAAAAACCAATTGATACCCCAATTATTTTTCTCATATTGAGGGCATCATCTTTATATAAAAAATGGGCGAGTAAAATTTGAAAGAATGATGATGTCCCTGAAATGATAGCTCCTTCAATTCCCGAACTATAACTCATTCCAATATAAAAACAGATATATTGAAGAAACGTTTGGAATAAACCAATTTGTATTAACTGTTTCCCCGTTCCTTTTTTGAAGCTCATATCTTTTCCTAACATTTTAAAGAATAATAAGAGCATGACTCCAGATAAAAGGAAACGATAACCGGCAAATAATATTTGCTCTCCAACTTCTTGTGGTTGAATTCCAAGTTCAACATAACTTAATTTAATAAAAGGAAATGCGCTTCCCCATAAAAAAGTTGCTACTATCGCAGCAATAAATACGCCAATCGGATGGGTAAAAAATTTCTCTGTCTTCACTTGTTATCTTCCTTTCCGATCTTTTATGAACAATATTCATATATACCAGAGGAATTGCGAAAACACAAGTTTTCCGTTTATACTTGAAACAAAACCGTACCATCTCATAAAAACATATGATATACTATAGAATAATTACAACATAATAACTATTAAAAACAGATTCAACAGAAATGCTGCTATCCATTATGGATGGCAGCTTTCGTCGTTTTATAGGGGTTTCGATTTTGATTATTTTTCTCAATAAGAATTCGGAAGGAGCGAGTAGTAATGAACTCAGAAGTAAAAACGTTACACGCAAAAGAAACAATTTCTCATCCCTCTCTATGGGACACATTAAAAAAACATTATGAACTTGTATTTGCAGTAGCATCTGGTATTTTTATTTTAGTTGGTTGGTTATTCACAAAGAACGATGCAATGAATGTAGGTATTACTTGCTATATCCTTGCTTATATAGTTGGTGGATATGCAAAAGCGAAAGAAGGAATTGAAGATACGATTGAAGAAAAAGAGCTAAATGTTGAAATGCTAATGCTCTTTGCAGCTATTGGTGCTGCAATTATTGGCTATTGGGCAGAAGGGGCTATTTTAATCTTCATCTTTGCGCTCAGCGGTGCTATGGAATCTTATACGTTAAGTAAGAGCCAAAAAGAAATTTCCGCTCTTCTTGACTTACAACCTGAAGAAGCATTACGTATTTCCACCGGAACTGAGGAACGTGTTCCTGTTGGAGAGTTACAAATTAACGACATTATTTTAATTAAACCAGGTGAACGTGTTCCTGCTGACGGTACAATTCATAACGGTGAAACAAATATCGATGAGGCAGCAATCACAGGAGAACCTATTCCAAATGAGAAAAGACATGGCGATGAAGTATTTGCCGGTACTGTAAATTTACGTGGTGCTATCGAAGTTAAAATTACGAAGCCGAGCGATCAAACATTATTCCAAAAGATTATCCGTCTCGTCCAAAGTGCACAAAGTGAAAAATCACCATCACAACTATTCATCGAAAAGTTTGAAGGAACATACGTAAAAGGTGTACTACTCGTTGTTGCGCTTATGATGTTCGTTCCTCATTTCTTACTTGACTGGAGCTGGAATGAAACGTTTTATCGCGCTATGATCTTACTTGTAGTCGCATCTCCTTGTGCACTCGTTGCTGCCATTACACCAGCAACGTTATCTGCAATTTCTAACGGAGCGAGAAATGGGATTCTCTTTAAAGGTGGCGTACATTTAGAACGTCTCGCTTCAGTAAAAGCAATCGCCTTTGATAAAACAGGTACATTAACGGAAGGTAAACCTACCGTAACAGATGTATATGTTCGAGAAAATATAACAGAAAAAGAAGTACTTTCTATTACAGCATCCATTGAAAGTCACTCTACACATCCTTTAGCTGAATCTATTGTTAAATATGCACAACATGCGTACGACATTACATTAAAAAAACCAGAAAAGGTTGAAGATGTAACTGGTTTTGGGCTAAAAGGAATATTGGAAAACACTGCTTATAAAATAGGTAAAGCTGATTTTATCGGTGAAGAAACCAAAACATTTCATAATGGTATTTCTGCCTCACTTGAAAAGGAAGGTAAAACTGTCGTTTATATTAGTGATGAAGGAGGCATTCTTGGACTTATCGCTTTAAAAGATACGCTTCGCCAAGAAACAATAGTTGCTATTCATGAATTGCAAAGCATTGGTGTCGAAGCAATTATGATTACTGGCGATAATGAAGAGACGGCAAAAGCTATTGCCTCTGAAAGTAATATAAAAGAATATTACGCATCATGTTTACCAGAAACAAAAGTTGAAACGATTAAAAAGTTAAAAGAAAAATACGGTACAGTAGCAATGGTCGGAGACGGTATAAATGATGCACCTGCACTAGCTACTGCTAGCATTGGTGTCGCAATGGGAGAAGGAACAGATGTAGCTTTAGAAACTGCGGATGTTGTACTGATGAAAAACGAACTATCTCGTCTTTCTCAAGCGATCCGTCTATCAAAACGAATGAACCGTATTGTGAAGCAAAACGTAATCTTTTCGCTAGCCGTTATTGCCATGCTAATTTGTTCAAACTTCTTACAATTTTTAGCTCTTCCATTCGGTGTTATTGGCCATGAAGGAAGTACGATTCTTGTCATTTTGAATGGCTTACGATTATTAAAAGGAAGCAAATAAAGTGAAACTTTAATCAGTGGGGGTTTTCTTCATCACCCACTGATTATCAGCCCTCACCAATCGGACTTTTATGGGTAGCCCGACCCCCACCTAACTTCTTTGCTTTCGCTGAATTTTGAGGTGGGGGTCTTACTGCCCATTAAAAAAAACGGGTCCCTCTGAAGTGAACCCGAATAGTGGTACATGAAAAAAACACCTCCTGAATTCGCATACTAAGTATGCAAATTCATTGGAGGTGTTTTTCGTTTGAAGACAAGAGTTCATTACCCAGAAGAAACAAAGTGGAAAGTGATTGAAATGAAGAAAGACGGCTACTCAAATCGTACAATTATGGAGAAACTCGGAATTAAAAATGTTTCCCAAATTAAGACATGGATGAAATGGTATCGTACAGATCAAACGTATCGTTTTCAACAACCTGTAGGAAAACAATATTCTTATGGAAAAGGACCAAAAGAGCTCAGTGAATTAGAACAGATACGTTTAGAAAATAAACATCTAAAAACAAAATTACTTGTATGGGGAAAGTATCTGGAAATCGAAAGGGGCTGAAACCAGAAACTGTAGTTGCTTTATGGGAAAATGTAAAAACAAAAATAACGGTAAAAGAATTGTGTAACGTATTAGAATTACCCCGTTCCACATTTTATCGTTGGTTACAACGAACGGAAGATTTGAAAGATGGTATAGAAGAGAAAGTAAAGGACGTTTGTCTTAGGCATAAATTCCGGTATGGATATCGAAGAGTGACCGCTACTCTTCGAAAAATGGGACTGTGTGTCAATCATAAAAAAGTATTACGAATCATGAGACAAAATCACATTCTTTCAAAAGTACGTCGAAAGAAAAAGAAATATATCAATGGTACGGAGCCAATGGTATCCCCTCATCGATTGGAGCGCCAATTCGATGCATCCAGACCAAATGAAAAGTGGTTTACGGATGTGACGTATCTCTTATTTGGAGAGCGTACCTTGTATTTATCAACGATTATGGATGCCTTTAATCGTGAAATTATTAGTTGTGTCATCAGCGAATCACAAACACTGACATTAGCGATGAAGACATTAAAACAAGCAATGAGAGGGCGAAAAGTAAAAGATGTCCTTCTTCACTCAGATCAAGGAAGTATTTATACAGCAAAAGAATTTCAAGCGTATGCCAAAGAAAACGGCATGATCACCAGCATGTCCCGGAGAGGAAATTGCCATGATAATGCCGTCATGGAAAGCTTCTTTGGTCATTTAAAAAGTGAAGCCTTCTATTCACAAGAGATAACAAAAGTATCCAACACAACTGTGCAAAAGATTGTGCTAGAATACATTCATTACTACAATTGTGTGCGAATTCAAGAAAAATTAAACCACCTATCCCCTAAAGAATTTAGGGAACAAGTGGTTTAGGTGTTTTGATTGGTGTCCCCTTTTCGGGGGTCACTTCACTTTAATAGGTGGATAGTTTTTTATTTATGATTCTTTTAAATTATCCACTAGTTGCTCCGCTAAACGTCTATACATATTACTCATAGTCACGAAGGATGTTAGTAGTAGAAATTTTTCTAGCTTTGTATCTTCTAAGGAAGAAATCTCATTTACTTCTGTAACACGGTTATTTACGTCTTGTTTAAAGCTTTCGACATTGCTTTCAGTAAGAGCAAGATAATTTTTGTATAACGTATTTAATTCGAATGAATCATCATTTAATAAGGAGTCATTTATAGTTTCTAATGAACTTTTTATGTCGTTAATGGAGAGAGCTCCCTTTAATTGATAAATTAGGCTAATTAAAATCATATGTTCTTTTGAATACTTTTTATTTTTGATAGGGATGAATAGTTTCCCTTTTGCGTAATTATTAATCATCGTTTTTGTTAATACTTTTTCATCATCAGTTCTCGTTGTATCTGCATAAGTATTCTCAAATAGTTGGACAACTTGATCTACATATAAGTCAACATTTGGAATATCCTCAAGTTTAATATTTTTTTCTAAATGCAATGTCTCAAGTAATTCATTTATATTTTCCACGTAGAATCCCTCACTTTTATAACTTAGCGGAACTTAATGTCTAATTAATATATCTTTAAATATGGTATTACGAAACAAATGAATTGTAAATGTTGACCTTAAAAAGAAATGTGTATATAATTACATGTAGTTATCAAAACTACATGTAATTATATGAGGGGTGTTATTATGAATGCTTATGTAAGGGAACCAGTTAATGCATTTACTCACTTAGGTGGAGCGATATTATCATTTATTGCCTTATTAGCTATGCTTGTGAAAGTTTCTATCAAGATGCCATCATTTGCTGCAATTACAGCTGTTATTTTATTTGGTATTGGAATGATGGTCCTTTATACGGCGTCAGCTGTATATCATAGTGTTGTGGCCAATGAGCGTGTTATTTACTTCTTTAGGAAGTTAGATCATTCTATGATTTTTATATTAATTGCAGGTACATATGCACCCTTTTGCTTAATTACATTAAATTCAGCAAGTGGTTTACTATTATTTTGTTTAGTCTATGCAACTGCGATTTGTGGCATTGTATTTAAAATGTTTTGGTTTAATTGTCCAAGATGGTTATCGACAGCAATTTATATTACGATGGGTTGGTTAATTGTTTTATTTTTTGCACCGTTAGCTGAGAATTTAAGTACAGGAGGCATTATTTTCTTAGTACTTGGGGGCATTTTTTATACAATTGGTGGATTTATTTATGGAACAAAGCCAAAATGGTTAGAGTTTAAATATATGGGGCATCATGAAATTTTTCATGTTTTTGTATTATTAGGTAGTCTTGCGCATTTTCTAAGTGTATATTGTTACGTAATTTAATAAAAAAACGCCACATAATTTTTATTATGTGGCGTTTTTTTTATTACCTGATTAGAATCGTATATGTTATAAAATTATTATGGGATAAAATGTAAGTTTCTGTGTTCGCATGTTAAACATAGGATAAGAAATATGTGATATACTTTGAGAAGTTTATAATGAATGAAATATGGAGGACTATAATTATGGCAATACTTGTAACAGGTGGAGCAGGATATATTGGTAGTCATACATGTGTAGAATTACTAAATAGCGGTTACGAAGTTATAGTAGTGGATAATCTTTCGAATAGCTCGGTAGAATCTATAAATCGAGTGAAAGAAATAACAGGAAAACAATTTAAGTTTTATAAAGAAGATGTTTTAAATCGCGAAGCGCTTGACGCAATTTTTGAAGAAAATGCAATTGAAGCAGTTATTCACTTTGCAGGATTTAAAGCTGTAGGGGAGTCAGTAGCGATTCCATTAACATATTATCATAACAACATTACAAGCACGTTAGTGCTATGTGAAGTAATGCAGAAACATAATGTAAAGAAGATGATCTTTAGTTCATCTGCAACTGTATATGGTATCCCAGAAACATCACCGATTACGGAGGAGTTTCCATTAAGTGCAACAAATCCATATGGTCAAACGAAATTAATGATTGAGCAAATTATGCGTGATGTAGCATTTGCAGATGCAGAATGGAGTATCGCATTACTTCGCTATTTCAATCCATTTGGTGCACACGAAAGTGGGCGTATCGGAGAAGATCCAAATGGAATCCCAAATAACTTAATGCCATATGTAACGCAAGTAGCAGTAGGTAAGTTAAAAGAATTAAGCGTATTCGGAAATGACTATCCAACGAAAGATGGAACAGGAGTCCGTGATTACATCCATGTTGTGGACTTAGCAAATGGTCATGTAAAGGCGCTTGAGAAAGTACTGAGTACAACAGGAGTAGATGCTTATAACCTGGGAACAGGCATGGGCTATAGTGTACTAGAGATGGTTGAAACGTTTGAAAAAGTTTCGGGCAAGAAAGTTCCTTATAAAATTACAGAGCGTCGCCCAGGGGATGTGGCAGTATGTTTTGCTGATGCATCGAAAGCAAAGCGTGAATTAGGCTGGGAGGCAACACGCGGATTAGAAGAAATGTGTGCAGATTCTTGGAAATGGCAATCAAATAATAAAAATGGCTATTTAGAAGTTTAATGATGAATATAAAAAAATGACCTTTGCATAAAAGCAAGAGGTCATTTTTTATTAAGTTTATTAGCGAACCTAGAAAAGAACGTTCGCTGTTTTAAATGATATGATTTTACAATATCGTATGCTAGAAGGTAGTAGAATGAGATAGAGGAATGTATTATTTTATTAATTTTTTATAGAAATTGAAAGCGTATTATTGAAAAGTATTCCAACACTTGTATCATTGTTAGAGTCCGTTTATAATCAAGGAATCCTAGTTCATGTTTTAATAGGATTATTTATTATTGAAAGCGTTTTAAGTTCGCTCCTTTTTGAGGTAGGAGGTCTGACTTATTTGGATGAAAAATTATGTATGTAGTTTTAAATGGGAAGAAAAATAATATAAGTATCACTTTATAGTGTGGGGAGGTTAAAAGTGTGAAAGGTAAAGATTTTCACACGAATATATATGGGTTATGTAGGATTATTACTTTCAGGGGCAGCTTTATTTTTAAATAGTCTTGTTATATTAGGGAAAGCAGAGATGAAAAGTGCGGGTGTTTTTAATTTATTTGTGGGTGCACTACAAATTATTATTCCGTTTTATTTGATCATGATTTCTGACCAAAGCAATTGGACAGTGTATTCATATGCGGCTACTTTCTTATTTGGATTAACTTATTTATATGTAGGTGTTACTTTTATAAAAGGAATGGATAGTAGTGGTCTAGGATGGTTTTGTATTTGGGTAGCAATTATAGCCTTATTCTATATGGTTGTTTCATTTGTTCAATTCCATGATGTTGTTAATGCGTTAACGTGGTTTATGTGGGCATTACTTTGGTATTTATTCTTTGTATTAAATACACAAAAGAAGAACATTAATCAATATCTTGGAAGGATTGCCTTCGTACAATCATGGGTAACATTGACTTTACCTTCACTCTTTTATTTTATGGGAGTGTGGGGAGAGGGATTTGTATATGAACTATGGGTTTATGTATCAGTAATTTCTATTTTGTACTTCTGTTATTGTATTTATAAATATCGAGTACGTTAATATATTATCTGCATAAAGGCATGGAATCGTTAAACTGATTTCATGCTTTTTTATATATTAGCGTTTTATAATAAAAGAGGTGGTATCTTATAAATCATGAAAATGGGGGTGATGAAATTGAAGAAAGTGTTGGTGCTAGGAGGAACAAGATTTTTTGGTAAACATTTAGTAGAGTACCTTTTGCAAGCTGGACACGATGTAACAATTGCCACGAGGGGAATTACCGAAGATTCTTTTGGTAATGCAGTAAAAAGAATAATTGTCGATAGAGAAGATGGAAAGCTACTAGAAGAGCGTCTAGAAGGAAAAAGTTATGATATTGTATACGATAATTTATGCTATAGCTCGAATGCAGCAAAGATAGTATGTGAAGTGTTACGAGGGAAAACGAAGAAATACGTTATGACATCTTCAATGGCTGTCTATGAACCTGCATTAAGCTTGTTAGAAGAGGACTTTAATCCAAATGAATATGCAATTACATATGGAGATAGGAATGATTTTAATTATAGTGAAGGAAAGAGATTAGCCGAAGCGGTTTTATTTCAATATGCAACATTCCCAGTCGTTGCAGTACGTTTTCCAGTTGTTATTGGAGAAAATGATTATACGAAAAGGTTACAATTTTACGTTGAATGTATCGTGAACCAAAAACCTATCGCTATGGATCATGTAGATGGAACTTTGTCATTTATACATGAAAAAGAAGCGGGAGAGTTTCTAGCTTGGTGCGGAATGGAAAATGTGAGAGGACCAATTAACGCATGTAGTAATGGTGTAGTTTCTACGGAAGAAATTATTCATTTTATAGAAGAGAGGACGGGAATAAAAGCACTCATTCAGGAAGGTGGGGAAAATATAGCTCCTTATAATGAGGTAACTAACTGTACGTTACATAATGGAAAGGCTCGTGAATTTGGATTTTTGTTCCGAGAGCTGAAACTAGAAATAAAAAATATTTTAAAACATTATATAAATACAATGAAGTAATCATAAATCCCCCGGTGGCAATCCGGGGGATTCTGGAGGATTTCGACAATACTGATTTTACATTACCAAATTTACCTTATACGTACGACTAATGTTTTTGTGATTGAATTGCTTGTAAATACTTCTCGTTTACTTGGTCCCAGTTTACTGTATGCCACCAGTTGGTAACAAACTCTGGGCGCCTATTTTGATACTTTAAATAATAAGCATGTTCCCATACATCAATTACGAGTAAGGGGATTTTCCCTTCTTGCAAAGGTGTATCTTGATTTGGTGTACTCATAACAGAGAGTTCCTCACCGTCAAGAACAAGCCATCCATAGCCACTTCCAAAACGACTAATAGCTGCTTTGGAAAGTTGATCTTTTAAGTTGTCAAAGGTATTGAAATAATAATCAATTACTTTTGCAACGTCTCCATTAGGCTCACCGCCACCTCGTGGGCTCATCACTTCCCAAAAAAGACTATGACAATAGTGACCACCACCGTTATTTCGTACAGCTGTAACAATTTCCTTCGGTAAAGCATCTAAATTACATAGCAATTCTTCTAAAGATTTATTATGTAATTCAGTATAATTTTCTAAAGTAGCATTTAAATTGTTTACGTATGTCGCATGGTGCTTTCCATGATGAATGGAAAGTGTATTGCTATCAATATGTGGCTCTAGTTCATCATAGTCATATGAAAGCTTTGGCAATTGAAATGAAGACATAACATTACCTCCTTTCGATTTAAAAAGTTGGTCTAGGTAAAAATACTTTACCTTAGTCAAAAATACACCCATTTTCCATATAAGTCAATAGTAAGTCTATTAATTTTCTGAAAAATATTACAATAAAAGTAACACTCTCACTTTCATTTGTGACTCCTATCCTTTTTGCTTATACTGTAAAGTAGCAGGGTTTTGTTGAAATAGAAGGAGATAGTTTATGAGTAAAACGAAACAATTAATAGAGGAAGCAAGTAATTTTATTACGACTTGTTATAAGGAGCTTCATAAAGAACAATTGATAGAAGAACGTATAAAAGAAATTCAAATTGAGATAGAGCAGACAGGGACATATGAGCATACATTTGAAGAACTTGTTCATGGTTCACGAATGGCATGGCGTAACAGTAATAGATGTATTGGAAGACTATTTTGGAGTAAGATGCACATATTAGATGCGCGCGAAGTAAATGATGAAGAGGGTGTATATAATGCATTAATTCATCATATTAAATATGCAACGAACGACGGGAAAGTTAAACCAACCATTACGATTTTTAAGCAATATCAAGGTGAGGAAAATAATATAAGAATTTATAATCACCAATTGATTCGATATGCAGGATATAAAACAGAGACGGGAGTGATTGGTGACTCTCATTCCGCTACATTTACAGACTTTTGTCAGGAGCTTGGTTGGCAAGGGGAAGGTACGAATTTCGATGTATTGCCACTTGTGTTCTCTATAAACGGGAAGGCGCCTACATATAAAGAAATTCCGAGAGAAGAAGTAAAAGAAGTGCCAATTGAACACCCAGAATACCCTATTTCATCACTTGGAGTAAAATGGTATGGGGTTCCAATGATCTCAGATATGTGCTTAGAAATTGGCGGTATTTCTTATACAGCCGCTCCGTTCAATGGATGGTATATGGGAACAGAAATTGGGGCGCGCAACTTAGCAGATCATGATCGTTATAATTTACTTCCAGCTGTTGCGGAGATGATGGATTTAGATACATCGAGAAATGGTACGTTATGGAAAGATAAGGCGTTAATTGAGTTGAATATTGCCGTACTACACTCCTTTAAAAAACATGGAGTTAGTATTGTTGATCACCATACTGCTGCACAACAATTTCAGCAATTTGAGAAGCAAGAAGCTGCTTGTGGTCGTGTTGTAACAGGTAATTGGGTATGGCTTATTCCACCATTATCTCCAGCTACCACCCACATTTATCATAAACCGTATCCGAATGAAATTTTGAAGCCAAATTTCTTTCATAAATGATATTTAGTGTAGGTTTTTTCTGTGAAATATAATTTTTTTAAATTACTGTTATGTAGCAAATGGAAGCCTTTACTCTCGGTTATTTTTGGAAGAGGCTTTTTGAACCAAGGAGTTCCTTATGTTATAATCAAATTTCTGTTTCGAAGACCTTATAGAAATATAAGGTCTTTTGTTTTGCTTTTTTATGTAAGAGGAAGAGATTTTTTCTTTTTAATAAGGGATTTGGCATATTTTTAGGGACAACATAAGTATGTGGGAAGTCGATAAAATGTTATGCATATATAATTATTGTGTTTTGGTTTTAAACAATAAAACATAATAAAGTTGTTTTTTTAGATTGCTGAGGAAGGAGGAAGTGTAAATGAGGATGAAGAGTCGAAAAACTGATTGGCCTGTATTTATTATTAGTGGTGGTTCACTTTTATTATTTGTAATTGCAGTTTTTTTGAACAAGGATTATGTAGAGAGTGCGATTAATAAAAGTTTCGCTTTTTCAATTAAATATTTCGGTGCCTTCTGGCAAGTTTTATTATTAGGTACATTTATTGTTGCGATGTGTATGGCGTTCTCCAAATATGGGAGAGTTAAGCTTGGAGGATTAGAAAAACCTGAGATTAGTACGGCAAAATGGCTTGCTATTATTATGTCTACATTACTTGCCGGAGGTGGCGTTTTTTGGGCAGCAGCAGAGCCAATGTATCATTTGATGACGGTGCCACCAATACATGATGGTATATCTGCTGGAACGAAAGAAGCAGTCATGCCTGCTTTAGCACAAAGTTATATGCATTGGGGATTTTTAGCATGGACGATTTTAGGTACAATTAGTGCGGTAGTTATGATGTATGGACATTATCATAAAGATATGCCGCTAAAACCTCGAACGCTTTTATATCCTATTTTTGGGGAAAAATTAAGAAAGAGCCTGCTTGGAACGATAATTGATGCAGCTGCAATTATTGCAGTAGCTGCAGGTACAATTGGCCCAATTGGATTTTTAGGTTTACAAGCAAGTTATGGATTACAAGAATTATTTGGAATTTCTGATGTGTTTACTACTCAATTAGCAATTATTGTTTGTGTGGTGGCCGTGTCTACCATATCGGCAGTAACAGGTATTGATAAAGGGATTCAAATTATAAGTAATTTAAATGTTAGATTAGCAATTGTATTAATGGCATTCATATTACTATTTGGGCCAGGTGGATTTATTATTGATTCGTTTGTTTCTTCGTTTGGATTTTATGTAAATGAGTTTATACCGATGAGCACATACCGTGGTGATACAAGTTGGTTAGGATCTTGGACAATCTTTTTCTGGGGATGGTTTATTGGATACGGACCAATGATGGCAATTTTAGTGAGTCGAATTTCAAGAGGGAGAACGATTCGAGAAATCATCGTTGCAATTGGAATTATCGCACCTATTATTACAACGTTTTGGTTTACTATATTAGGTGGATCAGGCGTGTTTTATGAGTTGATGAATCCTGGGTCTATCTCGGACGCATTAAGTGAATCTGGTATGCCGGCAGCTATGATTGCAATTACAGGGCAATTGCCACTTTCTAATATTATTGGACCAGCATTTCTTTTATTAACAATTTTATTTGTAGTGACAACAGGAGATTCAATGGCTTATTCCATTTCAATGGCAGTGACTGGAGACGGAGATCCTAGAATTAGTTTGCGAATTTTTTGGTCGCTTATTATGGGGGCAGTTGCAGCAATTCTTTTATATATGGGTGAAGGAAGTATTAATGCTCTACAATCGTTTATCGTAGTAACGGCAGTTCCGGTATCAATTTTATTATTCCCAATGCTATGGTTAGCACCTAAAGTTGCGGGAGAATTAGCATTAAAACAAGGTATTGTAAAAGAAGAAGATAAAACTGCATTCTTATTTCAGAAGGCTAGTAAATCAAAATAAATAAACACGTAAAAGAGGAAGCATCTTAAATGAGATGCTTCCTCTTTTACGTTTAATCTAATACTTTCCCCTTTGTTTCTGGTACACATAGTAGCATTGTAATTAACCCGATTGGGTAGATGATAAAAATCAAGGACAATGCTCCAAGTAGGTTGCCACCTGTAGCAAGTAAGCCAATAATAACAGGTCCAAATCCAGCTAATCCACGTCCTGTACCGAAAATAAAGTTTTCTGCGGTAGAGCGAGCCTCAGCAGGATAGTTCTCAGCTAAAATTGCTCCAAATCCTCCCATCATTCCATTTGCAAAGAATCCAAGCAATGCACTTCCCCATAATAATAATGTTGAATCTGTGAATAAGAAGAAGTAAATGAGACAGTATACTGTACCACCAATATAATAGATTGCAAAAGTTTTACGACGACCAATTTTATCAGCCAGAATACCAAAGATTGCAATTCCAATTAGCATACCGATGGTAGAAATGAACATCCAGCCACTTGCTTTTGCTAATGTATAGTTATATTTATTTGCTAAAATAGTGGGCATCCATGTGAAGATTCCGTAATATCCGAAGTTCTGGATAAACGACATAATAATAAGACCGATTGTTGTAATTGTTACTTTTTTATTGGCAAATAACTTTCGAAGTGGGAATTTTTTTATATGTTTTAGTTGTTCTGCTTCAGTAGTTGTTAATTTACCTGCAGCTTCTTTTTGCAATAGTTCCTTTTTGTAGCGTTGCTTTTGCTCCCATATTTTCGGTTCACTTAAACTTTTGCGGACATAGACAGCTAGTAAAGCTGGAATTAATCCAAATAAGAAAACGGCTCTCCATCCAAAGTGCGGGACAATAAATGCTGGAAGGATTGAAGCAACCAATACACCAAATTGCCATCCAAGTGCAACAACAGATGTCGCTTTAGCACGCATTTCTTTAGACCATGTTTCTGTTACGATGGCCATTCCGATTCCGAATTCACCACCAACTCCCATTCCAACTAAAAAGCGCAGAATTAATAATTGCCAGTAGTCTGTTGCGAAATAAATGAGTGCGGTTGCTAGTGAAAACAGTAAGATTGTGAAGGCCATTGTACGAATACGGCCAAATAAATCAGCAATAAATCCAAATAAATAAGAACCAATTAACATCCCTATTGTGGTAGCTAATGTTAAGTTTCCACCTTCAACAGGACTTAAGTGAAACTCTTTTAAAATATAGACAAGTACGAAAGATAATAACAACATATCTAAACCTTCTGCTGCATATCCTAGCGCAGAACCAAATAATGTTTTATATCTTTTCGCTTTCGTCTCCTCTGTTGTTTGTTGTACATCAGTAGTGACGTTCATTATTACTCCTCCTTATTTTCTACAGTCGCTATGGAAGAATAACAAAAGGCCTTCTCACCTGATATGATGAGAAGGCCAAAAAAGCATACGTATCCCCAAAAAAGAACATACGTATATTGTATTCCGACTTCCTTCTCAACCTCACGGGGTTGGGTTAAAGGACTGTATTATATTACTTTATTTTTAGCACTCTTCTATTGTATTGTCAAATAAAGAGAAAGTTATTATGTGTAAAATATTTCAAAAAACATTTCGTTCTTCTTGACGCCGACTTCATTATTTTCCCATAATAAAACTAACTAAATAAAAAGGAATGAATCAAAGATGCTAAATTTAGTACTCATGATGATTGAACGAGTCGGACTTATAGTTATTTTAGGATTTTTACTCTCTCATATTAAAACTTTCAGACGCCTCCTTCATAAACAGGATGGCTATGTAGATAAGCTTAAGCTTATTTGTATTTTTTCGGTATTTACAATTGTAAGCAATTACACTGGGATTGAAATAGCAGGAAATACGATTATGAATGAAAACTGGTTACAAGGTGTTTCTTCGTCAAGCACAATTGCGAATACGCGTATTATGGGTGTTGGTATTAGCGGCTTACTTGGTGGCCCTATTGTAGGGGTTGGAGTAGGATTTTTTGCTGGTATTCATCGTTATATGCTTGGTGGTACGACAGCGTTAAGCTGCGCAATCTCTTCTATTTTAGCTGGGATTATAACTGGTTATATCGGATATATTTTCAAAAAATATAATCGTACAATTACTCCTAAGTTTTCAGCAGTTTTAAGTATTTTTATCGTATCTTTAGAAATGCTTATGATTTTATTAATTATAGAGGATGGAATTAGCGTTGTGAAAACAATAGCGATACCGATGATTCTTGTAAATAGTTTTGGCAGTTTTATTTTACTTTCTATGATACAAGCTATTTTGCGTCAGGAGGAGAATGCAAAAGCGCTTCAGACTCATAAAGTATTGCGTATTGCTGATAAAACATTACCGTATTTTCGTCAAGGCTTAACAGAAGAATCGTGTAAGCATGTGGCACAAATTATTCACCGCTTTACAGGAACGGATGCGGTATCTTTAACAGATACAGAGAAAATATTAGCGCACGTTGGATTAGCATCAGATCATCATATTCCTTCACATAGTTTAATAACTGGTTTGTCGAAAGAAGTTTTAAATACAGGGAAAATAATGAAAGCAAAATCACGTGAGGTCATTAATTGTCAACATGAAGGATGCCCTTTGCAAGCGGCGATTGTTATTCCACTAACTTCGCATGGAAATACGATAGGGACATTAAAACTGTATTTCAAAAATCCTAACCAGTTAAGTCGTGTGGAAGAGGAATTAGCAGAAGGGTTAGCAAAAATATTCTCTACACAACTTGAATTAGGGGAAGCTGAGTTGCAAAGTAAATTACTTCAAGATGCGGAGATAAAAGCATTACAAGCGCAAATTAACCCGCACTTTTTATTCAATGCGATTAATACAGTATCAGCTTTATGCCGAACAGATGTAGAAAAAGCAAGGAAGTTATTATTACAGCTCAGCGTGTATTTCCGTTGTAATTTGCAAGGAGCACGTCAGTTATTGATTCCGCTAGAACAAGAATTAAACCATGTACAGGCATACTTATCACTAGAACAAGCACGGTTCCCAAATAAGTATGAGGTAAAGATGTATATTGAGGATGAGCTAAAGACAATTTTAGTACCACCATTTGTTCTTCAACTATTGGTTGAAAATGCATTGCGACACGCTTTTCCGAAGAAGCAACCAGTATGCGAAGTGGAAGTGCATGTTTTTGAAAAAGAGGGTATGGTTCACTTTGAAGTAAAAGATAATGGACAGGGAATTGATGAAGAACGTTTAGAACAATTAGGAAAGATGGTAGTTTCGTCAAAGAAAGGGACTGGAACAGCTTTATATAATATTAACGAACGTCTTATTGGTTTATTTGGGAAAGAAACGATGCTTCATATCGAAAGTGAATTAAATAAAGGGACGGAGATTACCTTTATTATTCCAAAAAAAGTAGGGGAGGAAGAACCGGGTGTTAAAAGTATTAGTAGTTGACGATGAAATGTTAGCACGTGATGAACTAAAGTATCTATTAGAGAGGACGAAAGAAGTTGAGATAGTTGGTGAGGCTGATTGTGTGGAAGACGCATTAGAAGAACTAATGCAAAGTAGACCAGATATTGTGTTTTTAGATATTCAATTATCCGATGATAACGGATTTGAAATCGCGAATATATTAAAGAAGATGAAAAATCCACCTGCAATTGTATTTGCTACGGCCTATGATCAATATGCGTTGCAAGCATTTGAAGTAGATGCGTTAGACTACATTTTAAAACCATTTGATGAAGAGCGTATTGTGCAGACATTAAAGAAGTATAAAAAACAAAAACAAGCGCAAACAGAAACGAAGCACGAAATAAAGGGGACAGATGTAACAGCAGAGATGCATAAATTAGCATTACCAATTGAAGAATCAATCGTACTTGTGAATATTGAAGATATTATATATGTAGGGCTTGTAGATGGGAAAGTAACAGTAAAAACAATGAGGGAAACGTATGTAACACATGATACACTTGTAATTTTAGAGAAGAAGTTACCACAAGCAAGCTTCATGCGTGTACACCGTAGTTTTATTGCGAATATTAATCATATTACTGAAATTCAGCCATGGTTCAATTCTACTTATAATTTAATTATGAAAGAAGGATCGAAAGTACCTGTTAGTCGTACATATGCAAAAGAACTCAAGAAGCTGCTTCGTATTTAAGAAGCAGCTTTTGTATTTCATCCTTTTATATTTGTAACTGATTCTGTATATTTGACGTTCTGTTATGCAAACGCTTACTTATTTGTTTACATCCTATACAATAAAGGTACCAAATCGAAAGAGGTGGCCAAAATGAGTACGAAAAAAGTATATAGTTTCTTATCACAAGCATTCATATTCTCAGCTATTATGTTAATTTCTAATATTATTGCAACACATTTACCAATTCCAATGCCTTCATCGGTAATCGGGTTAGTTATTTTATTTAGTCTATTATGTTTAAAAGTTATTAAATTGGAGCAAGTTGAATCACTTGGAACAGCTTTAACAGGTATTATTGGATTCTTATTCGTCCCATCAGGTATTTCAGTTATTAATTCTCTTGGTGTAATGGGGCAGTACTTTGTACAAATTTTAACTGTAATTGTTGTCGCAACAGTTATTTTACTCGCTGTAACAGGATTATTTGCACAATTCATTTTAGGAAAAGATGAGAAAGAAACAGAAGATACAAAAGAATTGAAAGTAGTAAATAAAGGACGCAAGCACGGAAAGGTTGCGTAACCACTACATTTATATATTGTTAGGAGGTAATAAACATGGCAAGCACAATGACTCCATATTTCGGAATCGTCGTTTCATTAATCGCATACGGGATCGGAACATTATTATTCAAGCATTCAAAAGGATTCTTTTTATTTACACCATTATTCGTAGCGATGGTATTAGGGATTGTCTTTCTAAAGGTAGGTAACTTTACTTTTGAAGAATATAATACTGGCGGAAAAATGATTAGTTTCTTCTTAGAACCAGCAACAATTGCATTCGCTATCCCACTATATAAACAAGTAGATAAGTTAAAAAAATATTGGTGGCAAATCTTATCGGCTATCGTGGTTGGATCTATTTGCTCAGTAATTGTCGTGTTCATTGTTGCAAAAGCAATCGGTTTAGATACAGCAGTAATGAATTCAATGTTACCACAAGCAGCAACAACAGCAATTGCGTTACCAATTTCAGAAAGTATTGGTGGTATTCCAGCAATTACATCTTTTGCAGTTATTTTTAACGCAGTTATCGTATACGCATTAGGGGCATTATTCTTAAAAACATTTAGAGTGAAACATCCGATTGCAAAAGGTTTAGCACTTGGAACAGCGGGCCATGCATTAGGAGTTGCAGTAGGAATTGAAATGGGTGAGGTAGAGGCAGCGATGGCAAGTATTGCTGTAACGGTAGTTGGGGTTGTAACAGTAGTTGTCATCCCAATGTTTATGCCATTCATTGGATAGTAAAACTGACTTAAAAAATAAGAAAAGCAAGCTATTTGTAGGACAGATTTCTACTGATAGCTTGCTTTTTATGTTACAGTAGTGGTAAGACCTATTTAAAAAAATGGAAGTTTCCTTAAATCTTCATTAATACTATGTAGAATACGTTTTGAATTAGGGCATTGTATTGTAAAATAAGAAGTAAGCTACTTATATACCTGTTAAGGTAGGCATATAATGAGTTTATAAAAATCTTAATATGAATGAATAATTAAAAGTAGAAAAGAGAGAGAAATCTACTTATTAACGTTTTAGTTTATAGGACAGGAGAGAGTATTCGTCGATTATGCAAATAAAAAACCTGTTTCAAAGCAAAGGATTTCAGAGGTTACTCGTATTAGTAATACTTGCTCTCGTGTTATACGGGCTGCAAAGTATGTTGAATTTAATATTAATTACGTTTATTCTCACGTATTTAATGGATCGATTCCAAAAGTTTATTTCCCGCAAATTAGATCATTTCATGCCTATTAATCGAAAAATTATTATAGCATTTCTATATGTAATGTTAATTGGTGGAATTGCTATTACGTTATTTAAATATTTACCAGTATTGACGATACAAATTTCACAACTGATTTACCAATTCAATGTATTTTTAAGAAACCCACCAGATAGTGAACTAATTAAGTATGCAGTTAATGCTGTCAATCATATGGAGCTTTCTAAATATGTAGGACAAGGCGTAGACATTTTGTATAAATCGATTACAAATGTTGGTAAATTCGGCCTTCAAGTTTTACTTTCTTTAATTTTGAGTTTGTTTTTCTTACTAGAAAAATCTCGTATTTTTGGTTTTACTGCAAAGTTTAAAGAAAGCAGGCTTGCAATTTTCTATACTGAAATTGAGTACTTCGGAAAGAAATTTGCACGTTCATTTGGAAAGGTAATCGAAGCACAATTTTTAATTGCTGTTGTTAACTGTGTTCTTTCAGTTATCGCATTATGGATATTAGGATTCCCGCAATTATTAGGTTTAGCATTAATGATTTTCTTGCTTGGATTAATTCCAGTAGCGGGGGTTATCATTTCGTTATTCCCACTTTGTATGATTGCTTACAATATTGGCGGTATTATGTACGTTGTTTATATTTTAGTTATCGTAACAGTGATTCATGCGCTTGAAAGTTACGTATTAAATCCGAAGTTTATGTCGCAAAAAACAAATTTACCGATTTTCTATACTTTTATGGTATTAATTTTCTCAGAGCACTTCTTAGGTGTATGGGGACTGATTATCGGTATTCCAATCTTCATTTTCTTACTAGATGTTTTAGACGTGACAAGTGATGAAATGGAGAAGGATGTTGGAAAAAATAAAGTGAAGTAAGAAAAAGCATCGATGTTCGATGCTTTTTCTTTTATAACATGATGTTCCTTATGCCATACTGTAAGAAGAACATAGAATAGGGGTGAAAGAATGGCTGTAAATGAAAAGGTAGAGTTAGCTACATTTGCTGGAGGGTGCTTCTGGTGTATGGTTTCGCCATTTGAAGAGATGGAAGGGATTATAAAGGTTGTTTCTGGCTATACAGGTGGTCATAAAGAGAATCCAACGTATAAAGAAGTATGTTCAGAAACGACGGGACATTATGAGGCAGTACAAATTACATTTGATGCAAATAAAATGCCGTATGAGGAATTGTTAAATATATATTGGAGACAAATTGATCCGACCGATATTGGTGGACAATTCCACGACCGCGGACAGTCTTATGAAACGGTGATTTTTTATCATAATGAAGAACAACATAAAAAAGCAGAGGCCTCAAAAGAAGAGCTTGAGCAGAGTGGACGCTTTTCAAAACCAATTGCGACAAAAATACTACCAGCAGCTACATTTTATCCAGCTGAAGAATATCACCAAGGATACCATAAGAAAAACACATTCCGCTATGAGTTATATCGTAAAGGCTCAGGACGAGATGCTTTTATTAAGCAACATTGGCCAAAGGATAATGCTCATTTAAAAGAAAAACTCAATGAGATGCAGTATTATGTAACACAGGAAAATGGTACAGAACCACCATTTCGAAATGAGTATTGGAACCATAAAGAGGAAGGTCTTTATGTAGACATCGTTTCAGGTGAGCCGTTGTTTACTTCTCTAGATAAATTTGATAGTGGATGTGGATGGCCTAGTTTTACAAAACCAGTGATGTCAGCTAGTGTGAAAGAAAAGATGGATGTGAGTCATAATATGACACGTACAGAAGTGAGAAGTAAAGAAGGAGATTCACATCTTGGGCACGTATTTCCAGATGGTCCAGGACCAAATGGCCTTCGTTACTGTATTAATTCCGCAGCTCTTCGATTTATTCCAAAAGAGGAATTAGAGAAAGAAGGCTATGGCGATTTCCTAATCTTGTTTGGAAATAAAAAATAACCTCGCAGTTAGCGAGGTTATTTTTTTGTTATTTTGTTTTTTTCTTTTTAAATTTGCTTAATACTTCATAAACGATTGGAACAATAAGAAGTGTTAATAACGTTGAACTTGTTAATCCACCAATTACCGTTACGCCAAGTCCTTTAGAAATTAAGCCACTACCTTCAAATCCTAATGCAAGCGGGATAAGAGCACCGATTGTTGCAATTGCAGTCATTAAAATTGGTCGAAGGCGTGTTGCACCAGCTTCTAATAAAGCTTCACGTGTTGATAGACCTTCATTTTCTTTATGAATAACGCGGTCGATAAGCACGATTGCATTTGTTACAACGATACCGATTAACATAAGCGCACCAATCATTGCAGAGACACTTAATGTTTCACCAGAGATTAATAAGGCAACAAGAGCCCCGATGATTGTGAATGGTAGTGAGAATAAAATTGCGAATGGTGCAAGGGCACCGCCAAATGTAACGACAAGAACGAAGTATACAATGGCAATCGCAGCTAACATCGCTAGGCCAAGTTGCTTGAATGATTCTTCAATATCTTTAGTAACACCGCCCATGGAAACATCTACACCAGAAGGAAGATCCATTTTATCTACTTCTTTTTGTACTGCAGTAGATGCTTTTGAAACGTCATCAGATGTTAATTTGGCACTAACCTCTGCATAAACACGTCCATCTCGGTGTGTTACTGTATTCGATGTTTCACCTTCTTTTACAGTCATAACATCTTTCACAGCTACTTCATTACCAAGTGGTGTTGTAATTTTGCGATTTGTTAAGTCATCGATTGTTTCATAATTTTGTTTTTCAGCTTCTACATATACATTGATATCTTTACCGTCTTTTTTAATTGTTGTCAGAACAGGGCGATCATGTTGATTAGAAAGTCCCATTCCAATTTGAGCAGCCGTTAAGCCCATTTTACTTAGCTTTTCTTGATCTGCGACTAAAGTGTACTCTGCATATGTTTTTGCAATACTAGAATCTATATCTTTTAAGTCTTTATTTTTCTTCATGATATTTTGAATATCTTTTACGACAGGCTTAATGTCTTCTGAGCTATCTCCGTAAACGTATAGTTTAATTTCATTACTACCGCCACTTGCTCCGAAGTCTTGGTTTTTCCATTCGCCTTTGCCAGACATCTTCTGTAAATCTTTAACGACTTGTTCTTTCTCTTTTTCAAAGTTTTTTGTGTCGTTATCATATTGCACGAAGAACATTGCTTGGTTTGATTGACCAGGACTCATTGGATTCTCTCCACCTAATGAGAACTGAATTGTTTTGACGTCTTTATTATCTTGGAAGTGCTTCTCAGCTTTTGTTGCAATTTTTTCAACGTCTTCTAACGTTTGACCTGGTTCAGGGTTGTATGTTGCAATGATCATTTTTTCTTCTTCAGAAGGTAAGAAACTTACACCGATAACTGGTACAAGTGCAAGACTACCAACTAATAGAAGGACAGCGATACTTGATGTAATAATTTTGTGATTTAAAGCCCATGCAAGTATGCGTTTATAACCATTTGCTAATTTACTTGGTTTTTCTTCATGATGTACTTCTTTTTCCCTCATGCTCTCTTTCTTAAATAAGGAATGGGCTAGCATCGGTACGATTGTAACTGCTACTAGTAACGACGCTAATAAAGCGAAGACGATAGTTAAGGCGAATGGTAAGAACATTTCACCAATCATACCTTTTACAAGCCCTAGCGGTAAGAATACAGCGATTGTTACAATGGTAGAAGACATAATCGGGATAAACATTTCTTTCGTAGCTTCACGAATTAAATCTTTTCCGCGCAATTTCTCTTCTGATAACGACATACGTCGATAAATATTTTCAATAACAACAATTGAGTCATCGACAACGCGGCCTATAGCAACTGTCATTGCTCCAAGTGTCATAATGTTAAGCGTAATATCCATTTGCTTTATGACTAAAACAGCAATTAATAAAGAAAGTGGTATTGAAACGACAGAGATTAACGTTGTTCGAATATTTCGTAGGAACAGCATAATAATAACAATCGCAAAGATAGCACCGAAAATTGCTTTGCTCAGCATTGTTTCTACTGATTTTTCAATAGGTGCACCTTGGTCGAATGTTGAAATAATCTCTAAGTCTTTATACTTTTTCTCAAGTTCTTTTACTTTATCTTTTACTGCATTTACAACATCAACTGTATTTGCATCAGAGGCCTTCACAATTTGAATTCCAATTGCTTCTTTTCCATTTGTTCGAGAAATGGATTCTGCTTTCCCAACTTCTTTAATGTCAGCAATTTCGTCTAATGTAACTGTTGGAATCCCGTTCATAGCAGCTGGATTCATTTGCGGCGTTTGTGCACCAGCGCCAGCATTTTGACTACCTTGACCGTTAGGTGAGGAAGGTATAGCTGGGATTTTGAGTTCTTTTAATGTTTTAATCGTTGTAATATTGCCATCTACAACAACTGATTTTTCCGTGTCTTTAAATGTGTATAAGCCAAGTGGTAAAGATACATCCGATCCCTTAATTACATTTTTTACAGTATCTTCACTTAGTCCTAGTTCTTTCATTTTATCTTTCTTGAAGACGAGCTGTACTTCGTCTACTTGTTGACCAGCAATTTGAACAGATGCAACACCATCAAGTCCTTTTAATCCTGGTACAACATTTTTTTCTACATTTTCAGTTAAGGTAGCTAAAGATTCATTCTTGCTTGCTACGCTTAACGAAATAACAGGAAAAGCATTGAAGTTTACTCGTGAAACTTTAGGGTCTTTAACACCGTCTGGGAGCTTCACATTCGTAAGAGCTTCTTTAATTTCTGTTTCTGCTTTTTCCATATTTTTATCAAAATCGTATTCTACTTGAATAGAAGATGCGTTTTGAAAAGATGATGAGCTTACAACGTTAACACCGCTTAAATTTTGTAGTTGTTCTTCCATCGGCTTTGAAACTTTATCAGCTACTTCTTCTGGTGTAGCACCAGGATAGACCGTAGTTACTGTTACAATCGGTGTTGTAATATCAGGAATTGTTTCCAGCTTCATATTGAGTCCAGAGTAGATCCCGGCAATAGTAACAATAATGGTTAGTAGCCAAACTGCGAACTTATTTTTTAACGAGAAATTGATGATTTTGTTCATGTTTGCGCTCCCTTTTTATTATATTGACCAACTGGTCAGTCTAATACATAATATAACTGACCGCTCGGTCAATCGTCAATAAAAAGAGATGGTATAATACATTTATAATAAGATGCGAGATTAAATTTAGGAGAGAAGATATGAAAGAAAAAGAGCGTTTAATTATAGAATCGGCTATGAAGTTATTTGCTACTAAGGGTGTAAATGCGACATCAGTGCAGGAAATTGTGACAGCTAGTGGTATATCTAAGGGAGCTTTTTACTTATATTTTAAATCGAAAGATGAGCTTTTATTAGCGACACTTCGATATTATTATGGCAAAATCCAAAAGAAAATGCTGGATATTGAACAAGAGTCTTTATTACCACGTGAAAAATTTGCAAAACAATTACATTGTCAGTTTAATGATATACAAAAGCATAAAGAATTTATTATTATGCATGCGAGAGAAAATGCAATTCCGTTTAATAAAGAAGTGGAAGAATTTATGATGCGGATGAAGTTAGAGTCTCATGCATTTTATCGGAATAGTTTATTGTCCATTTATGGTGAAAAGGTTATGCCATATTTATTGGATTTAGTAATTATGGTAGAAGGCATATGCCGTGGGTATTTAGAATTAATTATTTTACAAGCACCAGAAATCGATTTATCGTATGTCGCTGCTTTTATTTTAAAAAGAGTAGATCATTTAGTAGATGGCTTAGTAGAATCTTCGGAAGAACCTATTTTACATGAAGAAAAGCTTGGAGAATTTCTTTGTAAATCCGAGCTCATTAAGGAACAAGTTAAAGAGCATTTTTTAAAAGAAATTATTGTATTTAAGCGTAATTTAGCTGATCAATTAGAGGATGATGAGTTGTTAGTAACGTTAGATGTTTTAGAGGCTGAAATACGATTGCTTAATCCAAGAATTCCGGTAATTAGAGGTATGTTAGCAAACTTAGAGGCGTATCCGGAATTAAAAGAATTTCAATTACGCCTTATAGGATACTACAATATAAAAAATTCTTAATAAAAATAAGTAAAAAACTCCTTGTCTACACAAGGAGTTTTTTCTTAAAGACTACTTACTGTTTTGAGACCATTCTTCAACATCCCAAACTTTTGTGATCCAATCTTCATAGAAATCCGGTTCGTGACATACAAGGAGAATTGTTCCTTTATATGCTTTCATAGCCTTCTTAAGTTCCGCTTTTGCTGTAACATCAAGATGGTTTGTCGGCTCATCAAATAATAGCCAGTTACTTTCCTCACCCATTAGCTTACATAAACGAACTTTTGCTTGTTCTCCACCACTTAATTGACTTAATGGGCGAGAAATATGTTCATTTTTTAATCCGCATTTTGCTAACATTGCACGAATTTGATGCTGGTCTAAACCAGGGAATGTATTCCATACATCATCAATTGGTGT
Source organism: Bacillus sp. SRB3LM (assembly GCF_015712745.1). NCBI lineage: Bacteria > Bacillati > Bacillota > Bacilli > Caryophanales > Bacillaceae > Bacillus > Bacillus sp. SRB3LM. Next base: position 789,209 of record NZ_VWVQ01000103.1, on the reverse strand, counting down.
TATATTATCAGCTTTAACTTCCTGTTCAAAGTATGCAGGCTCTAAGAAGTCACCAAGGCTTGTTTTACCGCTTAAAGGTTTAATTTTACCTAAGATTGTTTTTAGTAACGTTGATTTACCAACACCGTTACATCCAACAATAGCAATTTTTTCACCACGTTCAATCGTCATTGATAGCTTTGGTAGTAGAGGATGCGTATATCCGATTTCTACATTTTCACCTTCAAAGACGAAGCGGCTACTTGCGCGACTTTCTTTAAATGAGAATTCAGGTTTAATCGCTGTTTCTGGGCGATCAATAAGTTCCATGCGATCAAGTTGTTTTTGACGACTCTTTGCACGACCTGTCGTTGAATAACGAGCCTTGTTCTTTGCAATGAAGTCTTCTTGTTTTTTGATAAACTCACGCTGCTTTTCATAAGCGTTTATATGTTGATTTTTATTGATTTCTGCTAGTTCTAGGAATTTTTCATATGTCGCTGTATAGCGTGTCATTTTTGTGAATTCTAGATGGAAAATAACATCAACACATTTGTTCATAAATTCCGTATCATGAGAAATCAATAAGAATGCATGTGGGTATTCTTTTAAATAATTTGTTAACCAATGAATATGTTCAACGTCTAAATAGTTAGTAGGTTCATCAAGCAATAACACTTCTGGCTGTTCAAGTAATAGCTTTGCAAGCAATACCTTTGTACGTTGTCCACCACTTAGTGCTGAAACATCACGATCTAAACCAATTGCATCAATTCCAAGACCACGTGCAGCCTCTTCAATTTTCATATCTAGTAAGTAGAAACCACCTGCTTCAAGTGCATCTTGTATTTCTGCCATTTGCTCAAGAAGTTCTTCTAGTTCTTCTGGTGTAGCAGTTCCCATTTTTTCTGTAACTTCATTTAAAGCTTTTTCCTTTTCGAATAACGGTAAAAATGCATCCGCTAGTACGTCACGGATTGTACGCCCAGGTGTTAAAACAGTATGCTGATCTAAGTAGCCGTAATGTGTGCCCGGTGTCCATTCTACACGACCTTGGTCATGAATAAGCTGACCAGTAATGATATTCATGAATGTTGATTTACCAACACCGTTTGCACCAACTAATCCAACGTGCTCACCTGCTAATAATCGCATAGATACATCTTTAAATAATGTACGATCGCCAAATGTATGTCCTAATTTTTCAACTGTTAATAAGCTCATAGTATCCTCCGTCCAACTTGAAATAGTACCTTGAATCATGATACTAAATTCTTTCATATAATGCCATCATTTCAAAATGTATATTTTTTCAAAAGAAGTGTTTGTAAATGTTAGTATATAAAAAAGTTACTTCTACCTACAGAAGTAACTTTTTGGTTATGCCTTTTGTTTAACTTCACTAACTTTCTTTTCAGCTACAATAAAATGCGGTCTACGTTTTGTTTCATAATAAATACGACCGATATATTCACCAATAACACCGAGGAATATGAGTTGAATACCACCAATAAATAGTATAGCGGAAATGAGAGTAAAATAACCAGGAACTTCCACACCACCAAGGATGATTTGAACGAACGTAGTGATTACGTATAAAAGTCCTAAAATGGTTGTTAGTAATCCAAGATATATAGATAGACGTAACGGTTTATTATTGAATGAAATTACACCATCAATTCCGTAATTTAATAATTTTGAGAAGGTCCATTTACTTTCTCCTTCAGAACGTAATACATTTTCATATTCAATGATTAATTCGTTATAACCGATCCAAGAGAATAAACCCTTTGAAAATCTGTTGTATTCACTTAAAGACACTAAAGAATCCACTGCTCTTCGACTTAAAAGTCTAAAGTCACCAATACCATCTACTAATTCAATATCTACAAACTTATTCATTACCTTATAGTAAAGACGAGAGATGAAAGAGCGAACGGGTGAATCACCAGTTCTTGTCCTTTTTGCAATGACTTGGTCGTAGCCTTCGTTATATCCTTCTAACAGTTCTTTTATTAACGTAGGAGGGTGTTGTAAGTCAGCATCCATAATAACAATTGCATCGCCTGTAGCATATTTTAAACCTGCTAACATTGCTGCTTCTTTTCCGAAGTTTCGACTAAATGATATATAATGTACCGATGAATCTGAACTAGCTAAATCACGTAAAATATTTAATGTATCATCTTTACTACCATCATTAACAAAAACAAATTCATAATCGGTAGTTAATTTATGAATTTCAAGAGAAGTCTCTGAATAAAAGGCTCGAAGCACCTTTTCTTCATTGTAGCATGGTACTACTATTGAAAGGGTCATGTTAGGACCTCCTTAGGTGTAATTTTAAAGTGGGCATGAAGTAAAAGTGAAGCAATCATCTTCAACTTTTACTTCACTTCATTTTAATACCTTTTTTTAAAACGATTTTTTAATTTTGAATATCTTTTCGTATCTCCAAGAACTAGAAGCGAGATGCAAATGATAAATGAAATGATAGAAATAACGAGACCCATTTTGAAATAAGGTGTGACGTATTTCATTTCAACTACATGTTGCCCTTTGGAAATAGGAACGCCAATAAAGGCGGAATTAGCCTTCGTAAATTCCGTTTCTTTACCGTCAACTTTTATTGACCATCCTTTACTATATGGTACCGATAAATATAGTAATCCATCTTTAGTGGAATTAATATCACCTTTTAAGGAGTTACCTTCATAGTAAATGTTTTGTAGGCTATTTTCTTTTAAAGTATTTACTTTTTTTGGGACAGTCTGATAGTTAGTACTGTTGATTTGTAAATCTTTCAACTCATATTGACCAGGAGTAGGAATAGAAATGATTAGCTCGGTTGGCTTTGCATCTTTTCCTAAGTTGTAAACAAATCTTTCTAACGGATAAGCATAAGCTCCATCTTCATTACCTTTTATCATAGATTTGTCATTGACGGTAACCCCAAATGATTCCTTGTTTATATTTCTAATTTTAATTTCAACAAGAAGATCACCTAACATATCGTTATTCTCAATAGGTACTATTATACGCCCATTTTCATGAACAGTGAGTATATCTTTCTCTTTCTCTATATTTTCCCACTTCATTTTATTTGGATTAATCTTAATTTGTTTTGAATCTAGCTGTTTTGTATTAAATTGTTTTAGTGGGAGACTTCCAACATCATTTACAACTACAGCATCTAATAAAAGTTGATCTTTCTCGGCAAAATTAAGTTTTGAAAATTCTTCATCACTTATTCCAGCTTCGTATACATAGCCTAATGGTAGTGCAAATTCATTTTTATAAATGTTGTAAGGACCTACTTGTTGTAAATGCTTATAACCATAAGGAATTTCGGTTTTATTAGCACCTTCACTTAGTACATAATATTTTACCCCTAGCATGTTCTCAAGGAATAATCGTTTATCTAACTGGAAGAACATAGATGGACTATCGTATCCTTGGAAAACATTATACTTATTTTTCATAAAGTCATGAACATGATAATTGACTAAGCTTTGATAAGTACTTGTACCATGATAACCTTGCAACATCGGCGTATTTTTATAATTATTGTTTGGATTGATAATTCGATAAAAATCTTTATCTTGATTTTGTATATAACGAATTGCGTCAATTTCATCCTTATTATCAAGACCTGGCCCGTGTAATGATTCTTTTGTCACACCTGCTTGATTAAAGTGTTTACTAAGAGCAAAATCTGAATAGAAGTAATTAATAAACATTACATTGACGAGTACATTTAATACAATGAAACATTGTAAGGCTACTTTTGATAAATAGCGCCATAGTAATATTGTAATAATAGATAATACAGTAGTGCAAATTAAAATTTTATCAATTGTTTGTAGCGGCTGTGCATTTATATTTACTTTTCTATAGAATGCGTAAATAAATAATGTTGTTGCTAGCAAAGGACCTATTAAAGAATTGACCTTTTGTTTGTTGAGTAGCATCCAATCTAAAATGTAGGCGACAGTTTGTGCAACCACAAATGCAAATAAGTAAAACCATCTGTATTGCATGGCAGAAAAGCCATTAAATACGGAATACGTATATGGAAGCATATATAGCACTAACATAAACCCAGTAAAGATTAATTTATTTGTGACAAGTTTATTGCGTATTAGAAGCGCGCTAGTAATAAGGAAGAGGATGAAAACAGGGAATGCAAGCTGATAATCCTCTGTATTGTTAATGAAAAAGATACTTTCCATTAAGTTTTTATAAAACGTACCTTCAAAAAATAACGGTATAGTAAATTTTGTAGCGAGTCGGTCGGAACTAAATACACCATTTACAGATGGTATAAAGCAAACAGCAGATAAACCTAGTGATAAAGCATATAGAAAAGCAATTCTAATATAATAAATTATAAATGTTTTAATTGTTTTGTTCTGCTGTGTAGCGAAATATTGGAAAAAGGCATAAATATAGATAAAAATACTAGTAATGAAAGCGAAATAGAAATTTGATGCAAGCATAAGTGCTGTTGCAAACAGGAATAATCCTTTTTTTCGCTCTAAAATATATTTATCTAATCCCCATATTACTAAAGGTAAAAACACTATAGCATCTGCCATGAAATCCCATAATAAAGAATGGCGAATGAAAGTTATACATCCTCCATATATAATGGCAGAAATAAAAGAAGAAAAAATAGTTTTATTGTGATAACGTAAAGAACCATACATGAATAACATAGCTAATGTACTTTTTAAAACGCTCATATATAGTTTCAGCTCAAAGATTTGGTCAAAATTTAGTTTAGGAAGTAGAAGCGTAAGCCAGAAAAATGGTGCTGTACTATAGTAATAACTAAATTCTCCGAATAAATCTCCACCTAAGCCATAATCCCAAGACCAAAATAAATTTCCATCTTTAAATGCGTGTTGTAAAAGGAATGTAAAGAAACTGAATTGTGATAATGCATCTCCCGTACTAGAAAATACACTGTCTGATTTTAGGAAAAAGTAATGAAAAGCAAATGCACATATTATTAATAATGGAATAATAATAAGTGTGCTTTTAGTGAAAAATGTTCTTTTATTTACTTCTGAAGTCATTAAATAAATAAGCCTCCTTAAATTCAATTGCCACATTCTTCATCTCTGGTTATCTTTTTAGGATGAAGAAAAACTATGTATGAATCGGCGATTTTTAATAGTATTAATAAAGTGTTTATTTGTGTAATTTATAGTAAATTTAGGGTGTTTGTAGTTAATATTTACATGAAAAATTAACTATGAATTACCTTAATAATAGGTGTTTTACATCTAGTGCTGTTCGTTTCCAAGTATAATCATTCCAGAAAGGCAAGTCAATTTAAGATATAGATTGAAAAAAGCCCATTTTCTAAGTGAAGAAGATAAAAATAAAAACTTCAAATTTAATTTGAAGTTTTTATTTTTATTTATTTTCGAGCCAGCTTTTTATTTATAAATCCTAAAATCAATCCTCGTATTTGTGGATCAATTGCAAGACCGATAATACCGTATAATATACCAGTAATTGTTAAAGCAATTAGTGGCGGTAAGGTAATTAATATTGTACGGTATAGAATATAGCTTAATATAAAGGCTAAGGTATTGAATATAATCCCTTTAAATAGTAACGAGAAGCCTTTACGAACAAATAGAGTGAATCCGATCAATAACGTAATCTCGGTAAGGATAGCGGCAATAGCGGCTCCCATCATTCCGAACTGACTACCTAAGACGATGTAACTTATAATGGCAACAGCTAGTCCGATTCCCATTGTTGTTGCACGTTTCCATTGTTGACCAATGGTCGTTAAATTATCAGCAAGTGGATAGTTAATAGATTGTAAAATGACCATAAAGGCTAAAATGGCAAGAGCATCACCAGCTGGCGCATACTCTTCACCTAATAAAGTAACAATCCAAAAGCTTGGATCAGCGATAAATGGAATGGAGATTCCCATCCCTAAGAAAGACATTAGTTTTAATTCAAACTGAGATAGTTTTCTATGTTCATCAATATTCTTTTCATTTCCAAAAGTAAATAATTTTGGGTAGAAGGCTGCTGCAATTACACCAGGTATTTGATAAAGGACTGCAGGTATTTTCGATGCAGCTCCAAAGAATCCAACTTGCTCATACGTCGAAACTTTTTCTAATATAATAGGGCCTAACTGCGGTAAAAGCATAATAATAATGCCATTGATTGTGAAAATCAGCAGTTGATCTAAAATCCCTTTGTCCCAGCCCTTATGAACTGTCGTATGGCGGAGTACCATTATGAAGGCGATGACCCCTGTTACAAGACTAGATATCCCATACATAGCAGCGACCGTCATAAGTGACCATTTCAACGACATTCCTAGTAGAAGCGCAGCTGCGGCTGTTACACCTTGTAGTACAGAAATAATCGCTGTAAATTGCATACGTTCTGTTACTTGGAAGTAAGCCATTCCAACACCTTGTAAAGTTGCTCCAAACATTGTTGGTAGTACAACCCAATATACCATGGCGCGTAAGTAGGCATCAGTATAGAAGAACTGAGCAAAAATAGCGAAGAGTACAGAAATTACGACAGCTAATACGAAACGAATGCGTAAATAACTACTGATTAGTACGCTAATATTTGCATCCTTTCTCGTTCCTTCACGCATAAACGTATGTGTCAAACCTGCATCTGTGAAATAACAAATAACAGCGGAAACAGCTAATGCAGTTGTAAACATCCCATACTCACCGGGAGAAACGTATCTTGCGAAGAGAATCGTCGCGATAGCAAGTACAAATCGAACAGTAATATTTCCTACAAATAGGTAGGAGGCATTTTTAAGAATCTTATTTGTTTTCATGAGAAAAAACCTTTCTATTCTTTAGGACCTTTTTCGTTTGTCCTATTTGTAAATTTGATTTGTTTACGGAAAGAGAGATGAGTACTATATTTTCAGTTTAAGAAAACAGAAATTTAATTCGCACAAACCAAAGCATTGCATATAGTTTTTTACTACGCTTTCCATTTTTTGAATAGATTTTACGGCAATATTTCTTTATATCTTTTTTGATTAATTGGACTTGGGCATTATTTAATTGAGAGTTTTCTTTAATGTATATACAAGCATTATTGATAACCGTATAAGGGAATAAATAAGTCTCAAGAATCTCAATAAGTGACTGAGGGTCTTTCGTAATGAAGTCTTGAGATTTATTATGTACCCAGTCTTTCATACGATTGAATACTTCTAGTTCTTTAGTTGTTTTTAATTCGTAATCTTTATATTTAGAAGAAAGATTTCCTTCGGATAAGATTCTATAATATGTTAAATATTCATCGACATAGCATACATTTGTCACACTCATTAGTTTAAATAAAAACTCCAAGTCTTCTCCCCAGCTACATCCTGGTGTAAAACGGATATTATGATTCATTGCGATAGAGCGTTTGAAAATCCAAGTACTTGTTTGAGCAACAACTTGGTGTGTTAAGAATGCTTTTGCCATATCACCTTTAATGAAGTTTGTTGTATGCTCAACCTTTTCGCCTGTTTCTTCGTAGAAATTCATATAACCACAATAGCACGCATCCATGTTGTTTTTATGCATACTCTCGATTTGTTTCTCAATTTTAGTTGGATGCCATAAGTCATCACTATCAAGGAAAGCGACGTATTCCCCGCTAGCATTTTCAATCCCTGTATTACGAGCTACTGAAACGCCTTGGTTTTTTTGGTGAACGTATTTTACTTGCCCTGGATATTTTTCTGCAAGATTTTTTACGATAGAAGGTGATTGATCTTTACTTCCATCATCTACAATTACAATTTCAATGTTTTTATATGTTTGATCCAGTATTGACTGCATCGTTTCTTCAATATATTTTTCTGTGTTATACAGAGGTATGACAACAGAAACAAGTTGTTTTTGTTCCATCATAGAATTTTTATCTCCTCAAATTTTTTATGTCTTGCACCATATATACAAGCCTTTTGAAAGGAAGAAGATTACAAGAACATCTGTATCAGTTTAACGCATATAAACTTTGTAAATCAACTTTCTATTATTGTACTTTGTATAAAAAGTATTTATTATAGAATATATTTTCTTGTAAAAATATAGAAATACAATTTGGGAATTATGTATTTTAAGGGGAAATATGAAATGTTAAGGCGATTTGCGCTTCGTTTTGCAACTTTACAAACACATGGTGCAGATTTGACTCTAGCTAGCGATGATATAGGTTATCAAAAAACGGCAACTATTTTATTGGAAACAGGAATGTTAATATATCATGAGCTGGATAAACCACCTATTCATATTATGCCAGGTTTTCCAGTGTTTTTAGTTACTGTATTTTACTTTTTTGTAAATGGCAATAAAGGCCTTTTTGTAGCTAAATTAATTATTATCCTATTAGGGGTACTTATTATTTTACTAACTTATAAGATTGGTACTTATTTATTGAATCCCGCTGCAGGATTAATAGGTACTTTCTTATTAGCTGTGTATCCTCCAGAGATTGTTTTGGAAAATTTAACTTTAACAGAAGGACAGTTTCTATTCTTTTCATTGAGATTATTATATTGGAGTTTAAAATTAGCTGATACTCATAAAACGAAACATTTTCTACTTTTTAGCATTGTACTTACGCCTACAATTTGCTTTATATCCAATACTATTATTTATATATCTTTTAATGAAGCGCTATCCATTCCGCATTGATGAAGCAAGCGATAGTATTTTTTATAATAAAAAATACATGCAAGGAAGGACCTGTGCATGTATGATGAGAAGATTATGTTAAATATTCCAAGGTTTACTTAAAGTTAAAACTTCAGCCATCTCTTTACTTTTTAAACGTCCTTTTTTTCGGTTTTCCGCGCGTTCTAAACCGGTTGTGTGTAACCAATGTTCTTCCTGAGTTTCAGGGAGTACTTGTGGTACGGACGAAGGTTTTCCATTTTTTATTGCTACAAATGTAATGAAGCAAGTAGCGGCAATTCTACGCTCGCCTGCTAATAAATTTTCTGCGATTACTTTTACGAAAACTTCCATTGAAGATTTCCCTGTATAACATACAAATGCTTCATAACAAACAGAATCAGCTTGGTGAATTGGAGTTAAAAAATCAACTGAATCAATAGATGCTGTTACGCAATGTTTACGACTATGTCTTGCAGCCGCAATCGAAGCGATACTATCAATCTCTGCTAATAATTTCCCTCCAAAAAGTGTTTGGTGATTATTTAAATCGTTAGGAAAAACACGTGTTGTCTTAATTGCTTTAGATTCTCGCATGAATTTCTTTTCCATATATTCAGCCCCTATAGTCTGTTTTCAATCAGAATAATATGTGTAAGTGGATTACTCATATTAGATATTTAATGAAGTAAAGTGTATTCCAAAAGAGGATTATTTAAACTTCTGTATTTGTATTCATGTAACTGAAAGAAAATTTATTTTATCTAAAATGTAGTGTAAAAGAGGATTCGCTTACATTGCAAGTAAAAAGTAATGACTATGTATTTGTCATAGAAATTCTCTATCAGCCGTGTACCCATTCATGGTAGAATCGTTTTGTTATGAATGGAAATAGAGGTGCAATGGACATATGAATCATATACAAACAAATTTTTCATCTTTCTTCAATAAAATTATGATCGGTGCGATGCTCGCATTTTTTGTTTATAGTTGTTGGGCAGCATTTGAGACAAGTAAGCAATTTTTTGGAGGAAGTACAACAAGTGTAACAATCATATTGGCAATTTTCGTCATACTCATTTTGCTAGTGACATCAATTCTACAATATCGTTTTACAGATAAACAATTTCTTACTTTTCTTATAAGTATAACTATAGTTGTAAGGCTTAGTATGCTGTTATTTGTAGATGCTCCAATAATTGGTGATATGAAAGTGATGTATGAGTCTGCAAAGCAGATTGCAATTGGTAATAATATAGGGACTGTAACTCATTTGCCTTTTATTATATATGAGTCAATAATTATTCGTATATTTGGTGATACATTATTCGCTTTACAACTATTTAATGTGTTATTTTGCGCAGGAACCTCATTTTTTATTTATCGTATTGCGGTAATGGTTTTTGGAGAAGAATGCGGTCGTATTGCTTCCGTATTTTATGCTCTGTATATTCCAAATATATTCATGAGTTCCGTATTAACTCCTGAGTCACTTGCAATATTTTTATTTTATTTTGCTTGTTACATACTTTTATATAAAGGATTAGATCATCCTTATATGTGGGTGTTTTCGGCAATTTTATTTGCATTTAGTAATATGATTTTCCCAATGGGATTATTTCTTCCTATTTTTATCACGGTATATGTATTATTAATCGAAGTATTTCAATCAGCAACGAAACAAAAGGTGTTACTAAAGATGATAGGGATACTTATTCTATTTTATAGTGCCCATTTTGGTGTGAATTATGGAATTAAAACAATGGGGATGTCACAATATACGATTGCAAATGAGACGTATGTTCAATCTGTTTTAATTGGAAAAACCCAACATGAGGAAAAAATATCAAAAAATCAAAGTGTAACAGAGCATATTGATCAAAAGTTAAAAGAGATTGAGGGAGAAAGATTTAAACTTTTAGAACCGATAATAAATCAGTTTTCAGATGAGGGGATAAATTCTATTCTTTTCAAATGTGAAAAACTGATATATATAGCAGTAATATTGTTTATGACTATAGCTCTATTACACTTCCTTATTAAGAAACAACAAAATGAGGGATATATGTTGTTCTTATTTTTCATTAGTGGCTACGTATTGTTAAAGCTCTTCCAAGTAGATATGGCATATTACAATGTAATTATGCCAGCATTGTTTATTTTGCAGAGCTTTGGTGTTTATATGAGTTATGTGTATTGTCAAAAAATATTTTTCAGAAAATAAAAAGAATCCATTCTGGATTCTTTTTTGATGGGAGATGAAATTTAGTAGTCAGTGTAGATGAAAAGTATGCCTGACCTGAATTTTATCCCGCTATTTTCTAGGCAGTAAGACCCCCATCTCAAAATTCAGCGAAAGCAAAGAAATTAGGTGGGAACCCTGCTGCTCGTAAAAGCCTGATTGGTGAGGGCTAATAATCAGTGGGGAATGAACAAAACTCCCACTGATTAAAGTTTTACTTTATCTTATCGATTTAGTTCTAGTTGCAAATTATCGGCTGTTAGAGCCATTTGTGAGGAGTCATCTTGAATTCCTTTCATTACTTGTGAAATAGCTTGTAGTTCGTGTTCAATTTTCTTATTCTGTTCTTTTGAGTTAGACATATCTTGTACGATTTCTTGGAAGTATCGATCTGTTGCCGACATACTATCCGTTCCTTCCGATACGAGAGAGCTAATTTGTTTCACGGAAGACGAGACACGGGTAATTTGTTCATTTGTTTTTTCGACGAGCTTTGTAACGTTAAATATAGATTCTTTCGTTTGCTCTGATAATTTTCGGATTTCACCAGCAACAACAGAAAACCCCTTCCCAAATTCTCCAGCACGTGCAGACTCGATAGCAGCGTTTAGTGCGAGTAAATTTGTTTGCTCCGCAATTGATTTAACAATATCTATGATTTCATTAATTTTGTTAGAAATATTAAGAAGTTCATGAGTATCTGTAATAATCGTTTCCATATTCATTTGAATAGATCCCATTCGTTTATTCTGCTGGTTTAATTGTTCTTTCCCTTTATTCGCTTTTTCTTCAGATGTTGTAGCTAATGATGTACCTGTTTTAGCGATCTCTACAATAGTTTCAGATTTGGCGGTTAGTTTTTGAATAGAAGAGCTTGTTTTTTCAGATACAGCAGCTAGTTCTGTTGCGATATGCGTAATTGTCATAGCAGTTAGTTCTTTTTCTTTTTCATGCTCTTTTTGCATTCTTTCATATTCAGATTCATAAGCTGCAAGAACAAGTTCTTGTTCAAGAGTGAATAATTTATTTATGACATTTATAGAATAGGAAAAATCATCGATTGTCGTTATTTTTGTTTGCAAAATCTTCATGATAGAGCGGAATAATTCTTGATAAGCAGCAGTATACCATTTTCGATGTAAACCAATTTGTACATGTCTTTTGGCGATCCTAACACGTTGTTCAATAAAATCTTCATGCATATTGCCGCTGAATAATTCTTTAATATGTGTTTTTAAAGTTTGTTTTAGTTTTGGAATAGAGCTGTAACGTTCAATAATAGTAATTAAATTAGGTTGTTTTGTAATGTTGGCATAGAATTTTTCAGTAATCCAATCAATTTCTGCATAAATAAAAGGCTGTAGTACTTTTACAACTTGTAAATCTTCTTTTGAAATATGTAGCATATCCATTTGAATTTTTAATTCAGAATTAGTAGGGACATTAAAAGTTATTTGTTGGTCCTTACTTAATTCGATTATACTGGCATTTGTTTTATTAATACTTTTTTTGAAAACCCCAAGCATCATTCTTCCCCCCTGTATATAAAACGTTTTCAATTTTAAAACTAATATAGAGTAATTATATATGCTTATATACAATTACTCTATATTAGTTCGTTGAATAGTATATAAATTAAGAGAATTCTAGATAGAATTCTCTTAATGGCCTTTATTAATTTTAGCATGTGTTTTAAAGAAAACAGGGAAATGCACATTATATATTACAGTGACGACACGAATAACAAATGTTACTAATAAACAAACATAAAAAGCTAATACGTGCGCCCCCATAGCGTGTGTGATTAGGAAGCTAATTGCTCCTAAGATAGAAGCGATTGCGTAAATCTCTTTTCGGAATACGTAAGGGATATCTTGAGCGCAAATGTCACGCAAAATACCGCCTCCAATACCTGTAATGACTCCCATTGAAACAACTAGAAATGAGGCGTCAACATGATGTGACATTGCCGCATTTGCACCAATAGCTGTAAAAACGCCTAAGCCAACAGCATCAGAAAGCATAATAACGACTTGAAGTTTATTGATACGCTCAAAAAACATACAAGTAAATAATGCTGATAATACACTTACGAAAAAGTAAATGGGTTTTACAAATGCGACAGGGGGCAGGTTACCAATCATGATATCACGAATAATACCGCCGCCGAGCGCAGTAGCTACAGCTAAACAAAGGACACCAAATAAATCTAAATCTTTTTTTAAACCAACTAATGTACCAGAAATGGCAGCGGCGATAATGCCAAGAAACGTAAATATATCGATTAATAACATGGCCTTAATCCCTTCCTCTTAAAGATGTTCCAGAGAAAAAATATACACTAAAGTATTGGAAATAACAATTACTTTTCGCTACATGTAGAAAAACGGATAAAATACATAAAGAAAGCGTTTGAAAATGTTTGGAAAATAGACATAAAGTATTTTGAAAAAGGTATGAAAAGATTAACTTTACATTTTTTGATGTTACCTATTTGGTGAAATATTACAATGATAGGCACTTTATTTATGCTTGTATAAATTGATAAATAAATATGTATATACTGACAAAAATAAGGGGATGGTTGTTAGATAGCTTTTGTAAAAATAGGGGATTATAGCTAAAGGACAGTAATTTCTATTATTGATTAATACTTGTCCTGGCTAGTTTTAGCTGGAAAAATAGTTCTCGATTTGAATATGAGTTATGTTATAATTGCTAGGTGTGTTTTAACGATAATAAATTATGATTAAAAGATAATGTTAAGATTTTGTATGGAGGTCTTGGAATGTTAGCAAATCAAGCTAGGGTTAGATTTGAGCGTTTTTTGCTCTTTTTTATTATTTTACAGCCTGTTTTAGATTTATTAACGTCTCTTAGCATCACTTTATTAAAGTCAAATGCTACCGTTGGAATTTTAGTAAGATTCCTTATTATGGCTGTTGGTGGCATTTACATTTTAATTCAGGCAAAAGAGAAGGAAAATAGAAAGTTTTTAATTTATCTTATATTATTAGCCGGAGTTTTAGGAGTAGGATTTATTAATAACAAACTAGTTAAGGATCCTATTGTACTTAGTGAAGAAGTTAAATTCGTTGCGAAAGCATTATATATATATATCATGCTGGGATCATACATTTTAGCTTTAAAATCATTGAAAAAGACAGTTAATATTAGTGATAAGGTTCGAAATAGTATTGTATATTCTACATTAATCATTAACGCAATTATGGTTATTTCTATTTCAACATCTACTGATTTTGGTAGTTATGAATGGATGAAGGTTGGTTCTCGAGGTTGGTTCTATGCAGGGAATGAACTAGGTTCAATCTTAGCTATTATTTTCCCTATTGTAGTACTATATTCTATTCAAAAAACAAAGAGCTGGAAACACATTTTATATTGGATTCCATCACTTTTAATGATTTATTCGCTAATTCAAGTTGGTACAAAAGTAGGAATGGGCTCAATTGGTGCTACGTTAGCGGCAGCAATCGGAATCATTGTACTACAATTATTATTTAATAGAAAAAATCCGAACAAAAAATCCCTTGCGCTTAATGCAGTAATTGCTATTGTCCTATTAGCTGGTGTAGTTGGGACGTTTAAACAAACACCATTAGCACAAAATATGGGCATTCATAATAATTATTTATCAGAGCAAAATGTGGCGCAGCAAGGTCAAAAAGAAAAAGAAATTAAAGAGAAGCTGAAAAAAGAGCAAGAACTTAAAGAAAAAGAAGAAAATCACCATAAAGTTGAAAAGCCAGAAGAAAAGGCGAAGATAGAAGAGGAAGTTAAGAAAGAGCTTGAGAAAGAGCAAAAGAAAGAAAATCAAGAAAATCTTATTTTCAGTGGACGTCAAGTATATGAAGAAAGACATAAGCAGTTCTTTAAAGAAGCGCCAATGTCACAAAAGTTATTAGGAATGGGTTATGCAGGTAACTTTAAATACAATGAACAAAAGCAGCCAGATCCAAAACTAATTGAAATGGACTTCCATGATTGGTTTTATGATTTCGGGATTATTGGCTTTGTATTACTAATGATTCCATTTATTTATTACGGGCTAAGAATTCTACTAGCATTTGCTACGAGATTTAAGGACATATTTAATATAAAATATGGAATGATTTCAGCAAGCTTATTGTTAGCGTTAGGTATTGCTTATATTGCAGGACATATTTTAACAGCACCAGGAGTTGGGATTTACTTTGTAGTGGTGTTAGCTTATCTAATAGTAGACCTAGAAATTGAATGATAAAAATAAAAGCTAACTTTTGTTAGCTTTTATTTTTTAGTACAGTAAAATAAAAATAGATGGAAACGTAGCGAGGATTTAAAGGAGGAAAAAATATGAGAATATTGCATATGAATGCAGGAGCAGAAGATGGGGGAGGGAAAACACATATTATTTCACTTCTCGATCAGTTTCCAACTGGTGAAGTAGAATTAGCAGTATTTGAAGATGGAATTGTTGCGAAGGAAGCAAGGGAGTTAGGGATAAAAGTCCATGTGTTTTCACAAAAATCGCGCTATGATTTATCCATTTTAAAGAATATAAGTGAATTTATTAATAAAGAAAAATTTGATGTAGTTCATACACATGGCCCTAGGGCTAATTTCTATGTTTCTTTAATGAAAAAGAGAATAAAGGCAAAATGGGTAACGACTATTCATAGTGATCCATTTCAAGACTTTACTAAGCAGGGCTTAAAAGGTTGGATTTTTACGAAATTAAATTTGAAAGCCTTAAAAAATATAGACTTATTTTTCGTTGTAACAAATAGATTGAAAAAAAGCCTGGAAGCATTAGGTATTTCAAATGAAAAGATGCATGTTATTTATAATGGAATTGAATACGATAATGAAAAAGCAGAAGGTTATAATAAAAAAGAAATGTTCAATATTGATGAAGATGTATTTACGGCAATCCAAGTAGCACGATTACATCCTGTCAAAGGACATGAAGTTTTATTCGATGCGTTACAACAAACAAAATTAGAGAAAATTAAAGTATTATTAGTTGGCGATGGCCCATTAGAAGAAAATCTAAAGTCATTAGCTACTGAAAAAGGGATTAACGATAAAGTAGAGTTTTTAGGACATCGTCAAGATGTAAAACAATTATTTGCGTCGTCACATGTAAATTTATTAACTTCCCATAGTGAAGGGTTCCCACTAGTTTTATTAGAAGCGGCAAATCAACGCGTACCATCAATTGTGACTAGGGCTGGAGAAATTGAACCATTAATCGTAGATGAAACTTACGGGTGGATTGTGCCAACAGGTGATGGAAAGGCATTGGCATTAGCTTTAGAAGAAGCGTATGATAAGTGGAAAACTGGAGAGTTAGCAGAAATGGGAAAACATATTTATGAGCATGCTACTATGAACTTCTCACTTCAAAAACTATATGAAGATACAAAGGAAACATATAAGCAATTAATAGCGAAAAACTTGTAATGATAGAGAGGATAGTTAACTATGGCAGTACAAACAGTTGATATTCTAGGCGTTCCTTTTTCTACAATGACAATGGATGAAACGGTCCAATATTTAAAAGAACAACTAGAAGCGGAGCGAACTCATACGTTTCAGGTAGTAACAGCAAACCCTGAAATTGTTATGTGTGCAAAAAAGGATGAAAAGTTCTATCAAACATTATTAAATACAGATTTAATTACACCTGATGGCATTGGTGTTGTAAAAGCAAGCGGTATGCTTGGTACACCTTTAAAAGAACGTGTAGCAGGTTTTGATTTAATGTGTAATTTACTGGCGAAGTTATCAGAAGATAGCAAACCGGTATCTGTTTTCTTATTAGGTGCAAAGCCGCATGTTGTCCAAGCTGCAGCAGAGCATTTAACAAAGACATATTCAGCTGTATCCATTGCTGGTATACAAGATGGTTATTTTAAACAAGAAGACGAAGAGAATATTATTTCTCGCATTCAAGAAGCAAAACCAGATTTATTACTTGTTGCACTTGGTTTCCCGAGACAAGAAAACTTTATCCAAAACAATAAGCATCGTTTAGAAACGAAAATGGCTGTTGGAGTGGGTGGAAGTTTAGACGTATGGGCTGGAGAGGTAAAACGTGCACCAAAATGGATTCAAGCGATTCATTTAGAGTGGTTTTATAGATTATGCAGTAATCCAACACGCTGGCGTCGTCAGTTAGTATTAGCGGAATTTTTAAAAGAAGTAATGCGTTCGAAAAAGTAGCGAAATATCGCTGCTTTTTTTATTTGTTCATTTTTAATAAATTGAAACTTTAATCAGTGAGGCATCCCCACTGATTATTAGCCCGCACCAATCAGGATAGACGTTTTACTTTTTGGGAATGATGAAGGAGAATTTTTTACACAAAAGTATTTTACTTATACAATTCACACATGTAAAATGATGTGTAAAGACACCTGTGTAAGGAGGACTTCTAGTGGGCAAGGTAAAAGAAATTTCGAAGCGCAAACTACTTGGGATAGCTGGGCTTGGATGGCTATTTGATGCAATGGATGTTGGAATGCTTTCATTTGTAATGGTAGCCTTGCAAAAGGATTGGGGATTAACGAGCCAGGAAATGGGCTGGATAGGCAGTATTAACTCAATCGGTATGGCAGTAGGAGCGCTTATTTTTGGAATACTATCAGATAAAATAGGACGAAAATCAGTCTTTATTATTACATTATTATTATTTTCTATCGGTAGTGGTTTAACTGCATTAACGACGACACTCGCGATGTTTCTCGTTTTACGCTTTTTAATTGGCATGGGGCTTGGCGGAGAGCTTCCGGTTGCCTCTACACTAGTATCAGAGAGTGTTGAAGCGCATGAACGTGGGAAAATTGTTGTGTTATTAGAAAGTTTTTGGGCAGGTGGATGGCTAATTGCAGCTCTTATCTCGTATTTTGTTATTCCTAAATATGGTTGGGAAGTTGCGATGGTATTGAGTGCAGTTCCAGCACTATATGCTTTATATTTAAGATGGAATTTACCGGATTCCCCAAGGTTCCAAAAAGTTGAAAAAAGGCCATCTGTTATTGAAAATATAAAATCAGTTTGGTCTGGGGAATATCGTAAAGCAACAATTATGCTATGGATTCTATGGTTTTGTGTTGTCTTTTCCTATTATGGAATGTTCCTTTGGTTACCGAGTGTAATGGTGCTAAAAGGATTTAGTTTAATAAAAAGTTTCCAATACGTACTTATTATGACATTAGCTCAACTTCCAGGATATTTCACCGCTGCTTGGTTTATTGAACGTCTCGGTCGTAAATTTGTTTTGGTTACGTATTTAATTGGGACAGCTTGCAGTGCTTATTTGTTTGGGGTTGCGGATTCATTAACAGTATTAATTGTGGCAGGTATGCTACTATCCTTCTTTAACTTAGGTGCTTGGGGAGCATTATACGCCTATACACCTGAGCAGTATCCAACGGTTATTCGTGGTACAGGTGCAGGAATGGCAGCAGCATTTGGTCGTATCGGTGGTATCCTTGGGCCACTATTAGTGGGATATTTAGTTGCCTCAGAAGCTTCACTATCATTAATATTTACGATTTTCTGTGGATCAATTTTAATTGGTGTATTCGCTGTAATAATACTTGGACAGGAAACGAAGCAACGAGAATTAGTATAAAGTGAAAATTTAAACGTATCCTGGATCGTTTATCATCCTACACTACTTGGCTCTTTATAGGCAGTTAGTACGGGATAAAGGGGGAGAGGAAACCGAAGTGGTTTCCTTTTTTCTGTTTTTTTAGATAAATCATGGTATAGTAAGAAAAAGGGATTATTTCTTATAAAAGCGAATGTATACAACAGGACATATGGACAAAGAATTAGGTGGTTGAAGAAATGAAAATTTTACTGATTATGGAAGAGGCAGAAGAGAGAAGAGAGTTAGCTGAAAATTTCACTGAAAATATGAGAAATGTAGAATGTTTTGAAGCAAAGACAGGAACAGAATCTTTATTTATGATGAAAAAACATATACCAGACTTTGTTTTTTTAAGTTCCAAATTACTAGATGGTACTGGTTTTGAATATGCAAGTTTATTACGAGAAATAAATTGCTATACAAAATTTATTTTTGTAGGTGAAAACATAGAAGAATCTATTACAGCTTTTCGTTTCCAAGCATTTTATTATTTATTGCGACCATTTCGTGAAGAAGATTTACAATTTCTTTTATATAAAATAGGTAAAGAACAAGGTGAGAAAGCAAAGAGTTATTTGCGAAAACTACCGATAGAAAGTCAAGAGGGCATACGATATATTCTTCCAGAAGATATCGTATATGTAAGTAAAAATAAAGAAAATAAAACTGTTTCAATTTACACAACGAATAATCAGTATATTTCAACATATACACTTCAGGAATTAGAAAATAAGCTAAATGCATATGATTTTTTACGTGTACATAAAAGCTATTTAATTAATATGTCATATGTAAAAGAACTGAAACCTTATTATAATGGCACGTATAATTTGTATTTAGATAGGTATGATGAGCAACCGATTCCAGTCAGTCGTAATTATGTAAAACGCCTTCGAAATAATATTGAATTATAGTAGATAATGAGAGTATTTTAACATGATAAACTGAAAATCCTTCATGATAGGGAGGATTCAAGTTAAATATTCAGAAAATTTAGTACAATCTCCACTAAGAAATAGTATTGGGGGAATTGTATGTGAAGACATTGAAATCGATCTTACTTTGGGGCGTTATTACAACAGTAGGAGCAGGTGCTTTTGGGGTAATAGCTTTATCACAAGGTGAAACCATTAATGCTGTATGGCTCTTAGTAGCTGCCGTATGTGTATATGCAGTTGCTTATCGCTTTTATAGTAGATTTATAGCGAGAAAGGTTTTTAATTTAGATGATAATCGGCAAACACCAGCCCATACATTAAATGATGGGAAAGACTATGTTCCAACAAATAAGTGGGTATTGTTTGGACATCACTTTGCAGCGATTGCTGGAGCGGGACCTTTAGTAGGACCGATTTTAGCGGCACAAATGGGGTATTTACCAGGGACCATTTGGATTATTGTTGGGGTAGTTGTTGCGGGGGCTGTCCAAGATTTTGTTATTTTATTTGCTTCAATGAGACGTAATGGTAAATCGTTAGGAGAAATGATTAAAGATGAGATTGGACCTGTTACAGGACTAATTGCAATGATAGGTATTTTAGGAATTATGATTATTTTATTAGCAGTATTAGCGTTGGTCGTAGTAAAGGCACTAATCGGAAGTCCTTGGGGAATGTTTACGATAGCAGCAACGATTCCTATCGCTATTTTAATGGGAGTTTATATGCGCTATATTAGGCCTGGTCGTGTTGGAGAAGGATCAGTAATCGGTATTATCCTACTTATTTTATCTCTTGTTGGAGGACAGTATGTAGCAGAAAATCCAACACTTGCAAGTATGTTCACATTTAGTGGTGAAACAATTGCTATTATGCTTATTGTATATGGATTTATTGCATCTGCATTACCAGTTTGGATGCTTTTAGCACCACGTGATTATTTAAGTACATTTTTAAAAGTTGGAACAATTGTAGGGTTAGCAATCGGTATCTTAATTGTAGCACCAGATTTACAAATGCCAGCAGTTTCGAAATTTATTGATGGAACTGGTCCGGTGTTCTCTGGAAACTTATTCCCATTCTTATTTATTACTATTGCTTGCGGTGCAGTGTCTGGATTCCATGCTCTTGTTTCATCAGGTACGACGCCGAAGATGATTGAGCAAGAGGGACACGCACAGCCAATCGGTTATGGAGCAATGTTAATGGAGTCGTTTGTAGCAGCGATGGCGATGATTGCAGCTTGTGTATTAACACCGGGAACGTATTTTGCAATTAATAGTCCCGCAGCACTTATCGGTACAGATGTCTCGCAGGCAGCTCAAGTTATTTCCTCATGGGGATTTGCTATTACACCAAATGAACTAAAAGATCTCGCTGTAAATGTTGGAGAGCAAACGATTTTATCACGTACAGGTGGTGCGCCAACATTAGCGATAGGTATGGCATATATTTTCTCACAAGTAATAGGTGGAACGGCCATGATGGCATTTTGGTATCATTTTGCGATTCTCTTTGAAGCCCTATTTATTTTAACAACGATTGATGCCGGAACGCGTGTCGGCCGATTTATGATTCAAGATATTTTAGGGCATGTATATAAGCCATTTGGGAAAACGGATTCTACATTAGCGAATGTAATCGCTACAACATTATGTGTATTAGGGTGGGGATATTTCTTATACCAAGGGGTAATAGATCCGCTCGGTGGAATTAATACATTATGGCCACTTTTCGGTATTGCAAATCAAATGCTAGCAGGTATTGCATTATTACTTGGAACGACAATTTTGTTCAAAATGGGAAAAAAGGCGTACGTTTGGGTAACACTTATTCCAACTGTCGGGTTGCTGATTGTAACCATGACGGCGGGGTATCAAAAGCTATTTCATGAAAATCCTAAAATTGGATTTCTATCGCATGCAAAGGTATTTCAGAGAGCATTAGATGAGGGAAAAGTGTTAGCGCCAGCTAAAAATGTCGCTCAAATGAAGCAAATTATTTTCAATGATTATATCGATGCAGCGCTTTGCGGAATTTTTATGATAGTTGTAATTGCTGTGTTAATTTCAGCATTTCGAATTTGGATCCAAGTATTAAGAAATAAGCCAATGCCGTTAAAAGAGGCACCATATATTCCTAGAGATGAAAGTGAGTCGAGGAACTATGCTTAAAAAGTTGTGGCAAGTATGGAGTGAAAGAAAACGCTTTATTAGTTTGCTCGTTGGGGTACCAAGTTATGAAGTATACGTAGAGCATATGAAACAACATCATCCTGAAGAAGAGGTTTTATGTCAAAAGCAGTTTTTTGCTGAGGCACAAGAAGCAAGATTTAACGCAAAGGGTGGAAAAATATCACGCTGTTGTTAATGAAAAAAGGGCGAGTTTTCGCCCTTTTTATTTTTTGCTGTTTCACGTGGAACAGCAAAAAATAAACAAAAACTTTGGGAATTAAAGGTATTTCGTATACAATAAAGTGAGGAAGGGGATAGATGGAAAAGTAGGGAGATTATTTTATGTTAAGAGACTTATTTGTAAATACAACAATTATTCTTTCCTTTATTTTTATTGGAGGACAGCTTTTAAGGGATAAGCCGTTAAAAGAAGGATTCTCTTTTTGGCAGAAATGTGTAGTCGGTATTTTTACTGGAATATTAGGTATATTGCTAATGTATTTCGGTGTTCATGTTGGTACTATCCTATTAGATTTGCGCTACTTAGCTGTCATTTTAGCCGTTATAATTGGAGGACCAATAGCAAGTACTATAACTGTAGGTATGATTTTAGTAATTAGGCTATTATTTATGGATTATTCATTAGCTTCTCAAGTGGCTTTTTATACAATCATTGCGATAGGAATAGGTAGCATCTTTCTTTCGCGTATGAGGCTTTCCTTAGGGGAAAAGTGGGTATGGTTACACACATATATTTTATCTATTCTAATCCCAGCGCTATATATATGGTTAATTAAAGACATTCAAGTAGTAGGATTATATTTCATTTCTAGTATTACTACAGGTTACATAACATTCATAAGTGCAAACTATGTTTTACAATCTAACGAGTTATTTCAAACGATGAAGCAATACGCGACGATAGATGCATTGACAAGACTAGGAAACGTAAGGCAGTTTGATTTAGAGATGAATCGTCATATTAGTAATAAGAACATGAAAAATGATTCATTTTGTTTATTGCTTATAGATATTGATCACTTTAAG
Organism: Bacillus sp. SRB3LM; assembly: GCF_015712745.1. Classification (NCBI taxonomy): domain Bacteria; kingdom Bacillati; phylum Bacillota; class Bacilli; order Caryophanales; family Bacillaceae; genus Bacillus; species Bacillus sp. SRB3LM. The sequence goes on along the minus strand of NZ_VWVQ01000103.1, from coordinate 766,479 downwards.
TATGTAAATGATATGTATGGGCATCCTGCAGGGGACGAAGTGTTAAAACAAGTAGGATGTATTTTACGAGAAACTTCACAATTTCCGGATTTGGCTTTTCGAAAGGGTGGAGAGGAGTTTGCGCTTTTGATACCAAATATGGGATTAGCTTACGGAGTTCGTGTGGGCGAGCAAATTCGTACAGCTGTTGAAAATCATCCATTTCAATTGTTAGATGGAAAGAAAATAAAAATTACGGTTTCGGTAGGAGTTTCAGAATATGAAGAATCACCGGAGCAATTTATTCAAGCGGCGGATGATGCGTTATACTACTCGAAACGAAATGGTAGAAATAAGGTCAGCTCTGCATCTTAAAGATAAGATGACCAGAAGACATAAAGCTTATAAAAAACACTCACAGAGGCAATGTATGAACTTTGTGAGTGTTTTTTATTTATATATTAGACAAGTTCTTTTGATACAACGAATTTACGATATGCACCATGGTGAGTTGGACCTACGTATTCGTTAATTTTGAATGAGTAACGAATAGCAGCTGTGATGAATTCTTTAGCAGTTTTTACTGCTTCTTTCACAGGTTTTGCTTTTGCAAGTTCTGCTGTAATTGCAGCAGAATATGTGCAACCTGCGCCGTGTGTATTTGTAGTATCAATTTTTTCTGATTCTAAAAGATCGAATGTTTCTCCATCATATAGGACGTCGATTGCAGTTTCCGTACCAAGTTTGCTTCCACCTTTAATTAGTACGTATTTGGCACCTAAAGCGTGGATTTTCTTCGCTGCTTCTTTCATGTCCTCAAGAGAATTAATTTTCACACCGCTTAATTGGTAAGCTTCAAATAAGTTTGGCGTTACAACTAATGCCTTTGGCACAAGAACGTCACGTAAGCAATCGTTCGTTTCAGGGTGTAATGCTTCATCTGCACCTTTACATACCATAACAGGGTCAACTACTACATTTTTGAAATTGTGCTTTTCGATTGTTTCTGCAACCATTTCAATAATTTCTACTGATCCAAGCATACCTGTTTTTAAAGCGTCTACGCCAACACCTTCAATTGTTGTTTCTAATTGTGGTTTTAATGTAGAAGCTGGGATTGGAAATACGTTATGTGCCCAACCGTTATGTGGATCCATCGTTACGATTGTTGTAAGAGATGTCATTCCGTATACGCCCAGTTCTTGGAATGTTTTTAAATCTGCTTGTATACCAGCACCGCCACTTGTGTCAGAACCAGCGATAGTAAGTGCTTTATTTAATGTCATTATGAAAGCCCCCTCGAGTGATATAATGAAAACTATGTTCTCACCATTATATCAATGTTACGAATAAGTACAAAGTGAAAAGTAGATGATTTATTTTAAGAGCTATTTAAAATCTTGTATGCAGGAGACTGAGTATGTTTCGAGATAATCGTACAAATGAATTAGTTATATTAAAGGAAATTGCAGAAACATTAAATACATCAAATGATACATATCATGTATTGCAAGCTGTCCTAGAGAAATTACTAAGTGTAACAGGCTTAACGACAGGATGGATTTTTCTTGCGGATGAAAATGGGAAGTATACGAAGTTGATTGATTACCAATTACCAGAGGCACTTACATATGAGAATAAACGCCCGATGTGCGAAGGTGAGTGTTGGTGTTTACGAGGTTTTGTAGATGGGAAATTAGAGAGAGCCGTTAATATTATTGAATGTAAAAGAATTAATAATGCAATTGAATATAATTGGGGAGATACGGAGGGCATTCTTCATCATGCTACTGTTCCTTTAAAAGCTGGAGGAGAAAAATTTGGGTTGTTAAATGTTGCAAGTCCGGGTAAAACACATTTTTCGGAAGAAGAATTAGTATTACTCCAATCGGTTGCTTTCCAAATTGGTACGGCTTTAAAGCGAACAAAATTATATGAAAATGAAAAAAGAAGAGCACATTATTATGTGAAATTAGAGCGTTTCATTCAAGATTTAAAAACGATTCATAAGTTTAATGTATTACCTGAAAAGGTGGTAAATCACGTAGGTGAAGTATTTCAATGGAATCAAGTGGCGCTTTTTATTAGGGAGGAAAAAGAATTATCTTTGCGAGCGTCTTACGTTCAGGAAGAATTACAAGAGGATGTAAAAGAGGCGGCCAAGAAGGCGTTAGAGCAAGATCAACCAGTTCTAATAAAACATCAAATAGGACATAATGTAAATCTAAATCGAGCTGTTATTGCTACACCAATACATATTCAAAACCATATATTTGGTGTTTTATGTGTTAGCTTGAATAATGGAGGATTTGATGCTAATACAATAGATGTAATTCAAGCGCTGTCGAACCATGTTTCATTAATAATAGAGAATTTAAGGCTAAACGAACAGCGTCGTGAACTTGTAAGAATGGAAGAAAGAAATCGGCTAGCAAGAGATTTACATGATTCTGTTTCGCAAAAATTATTTTCATTAACCTTCATGACAAAAGGCGCCGAGGCAGTTTTAAAAGGTAAAAATGAAAAGGTAGATCAATCTTTGCATGAGATGCGTGAACTTGCGCAAGGAGCTTTGAAAGAAATGAGGACATTAATTTGGCAGCTTCGTCCGGCAGGATTAGAAAAAGGATTATTGCCAGCTCTAAAGAAGTACGGTCAAAATTTGGGACTGAAAATAAGGGAGCAAGTTACGGGTGTTCGTGATTTACCGCGTGTAGTAGAAGAAGCTTTGTGGCGCATAGGCCAAGAAGCACTGAACAATGTAAGTAAGCATGCAGGTGTAAAAGAAGCGACGATTTATTTTACAGTGAATGAGAAAAATGTATCATTAGAAATAGTTGATGAAGGAAAGGGCTTTGTGGAAAAGAATATAAAAGAAAAGAAATCACTAGGTATGACTACGATGCGCGAAAGAGTAGAATTAGTTGGTGGAACAATTAAAATTGTAAGTGATAAGAAAAGAACAAGTGTAAAAATAAACGTACCATTATGATGTGAAAATGAGGGAAGTTCGTGAAAATAAAAGTATTGTTAGTTGATGATCATACAGTTGTTTTAAAAGGATTAGCATTTTTCTTAAGTACACAGGAAGATTTAGAGTTAGTTGGAGAAGCGAATAATGGGAAAGAAGCGTTAGTGAAAGTAGGAGAAACAAATCCTGATGTTATATTAATGGATTTATATATGCCTGAAATGGATGGTGTTGAGGCGACGGCATATATTAAAAAAGAGTATCCAAATGTGAAAGTAATTGTATTGACTAGTTTTTCTGATCAGGCGCATGTGTTACCTGCATTAAGGGCTGGAGCAAGTGGGTATATTTTAAAAGATGTAGAACCGGATCAGCTTGTTGAGGCTATTCGAAGCGCATATAAAGGTAATATTCAATTACATCCGGATATAGCAAATGCTCTTCTCTCTCAAACATTACCTGTAGAAGAAAAGGAAGAAGAACCTTCTATAGTGGATGTGCTAACAGCGAGAGAAAATGAAGTATTGCAGCTATTAGCGAAAGGGATGAGCAATAAGGAAATTGCATCTGTTTTAGTTATTACAGAAAAGACAGTTAAGGCGCATGTAAGTAGTATTTTGAGTAAGTTGAATTTATCTGATCGTACGCAAGCGGCATTATATGCAGTTAAAAATGGAATTGTATAAGACGAAAGTCGTAAGACCAAGTTCGCCTTTAGAAGGTGGACTTTTTTTATGGAAAAATACGTCTATGTGAGGAAGAAATTGTCTTGATATAAAGATAAAATATGTTGGTAAGCAACAAAACAACAATTACAGGGGATACCTTTTTGAAAGCATATAACCACATAAGAGTGAGTACTAGGAGGAATAAATAATGGCAACAGTTTTATTCGTTAAAGCAAATAACCGTCCAGCGGAACAAGCAGTTAGTGTAAAATTATATGAGGCATTTTTAGCAAACTATAAAGAAGCACATCCAAATGATACAGTAGTAGAACTTGATTTATATAAAGAAGAATTACCATATGTAGGCGTAGACATGATCAATGGTACATTCAAGGTAGGTAAAGGATTTGATTTAACAGAAGAAGAGGCAAAAGCAGTAGCAGTTGCTGATAAGTATTTAAATCAATTCCTAGAAGCTGATAAAGTTGTTTTCGGCTTCCCATTATGGAACTTAACGATTCCAGCAGTATTGCACACATATATTGATTATTTAAACCGTGCTGGTAAAACGTTCAAATATACGCCAGAGGGTCCAGTTGGCCTAATCGGAGATAAGAAGATTGCATTATTAAATGCAAGAGGCGGCGTATATTCAGAAGGTCCAGCAGCTGAGGTAGAAATGGCTGTTAAATATATAGCAAGTATGATGGGCTTCTTCGGCGCAACAAACATGGAAACAGTAGTTATTGAAGGGCATAACCAATTCCCAGATAAAGCAGAAGAAATCATCGCTGCAGGTCTTGAAGAAGCAGCTAAAGTAGCAAGTGAATTTTAATTAAAATTATAATCGTCACTCGAAAAAACAGTATTAACGTTTACATGTTAATGCTGTTTTTTATATTTTTAGTTCATCAGCAAGTTTTTCTAATGTATTTCGATCTTGTATATAATATGTTCGGCCTTCTTTTCTTAAATAATTTTGTTGGCAAAACTGATTTAATACATATAAAAGATGACGGTAGCTGACATTTAAATATTCCGAGGCCTCGGTATGCTTTTCTATATAACAATTATTTTGCTCTGTTAATAAAATAAAAGCAGCTAATCGATTTTCAAAAGGATAACTATAGTTTTTTGCGTAATTTTCAGTGCGAGTAATTGTCTTTTCTCCAATAAATTTACATAAGTGCTGTAAAAACGTTGCATCTTGTAATAAAAGTTGCTGACAATCTTTAAGAGGAAGTGCCAAACATACACAATCTTCTAGTACTTCAACGGATTTGGTAATATTTTCTACTCCTATTAATCCTAATTCTCCGATAAAAGATGGTGCTTGAATAAAGTTAATTAATGAAACCTTCCCGTTTTGATGACTCATATATATTTTTGCTTTCCCAGAAATTAAGTAATAGAGATAAGGGAGAGCATTTCCTTCGCTACATATCATCTCTTTCGTTTGAAAAGAATGCAGCTCTACATATGGCAAGACATGAAATGAAAATAGGGTATGGAATTGATGGATTCGCATGTATTGATAAATTTCTTCCTCATTTTTGCTGATTTTCATATTTTCACCCCCCATGTATAGTATGAGATATCTCCTATTATCTTTACAAGAAGGAATGATACGATTTATGTAAATTTGTTTTTGTAGAAAAGAGAGTGTGATGAATTTATGAAAAAATATAAAACATTGTTATTTGATGTAGATGATACATTACTAGATTTCCAAAGGGCTGAAAAAGTGGCTTTACGGGTGCTTTTTGAAGAGAAGGGAATCCCTTTAACAGACGAGATAGAGGCTCGTTATAAAAAAATAAATAAAGGTCTTTGGGATGCTTTTGAAAAAGGAGAACTATCACGCAATGAAGTTGTAAATACACGATTTTCTCTGTTGTTTAAAGAGTATGGAGAAGAAGTAGATGGAATATTATTCGAAAATAATTATCGTAACTACTTAGAAGAAGGAAATCAACTCATGCAAGGTGCGTTTGAATTTATAAATCAAATTCAAGGAGAGTATGAATTGTATATAGTGACAAATGGTGTTTCTAAGACGCAAGATAAACGTTTGCGTAATGCAGGTTTACATTCATTATTTAAAGATGTTTTTGTTTCGGAAGATACAGGTTTTCAAAAACCGATGAAAGAGTATTTTGATTATGTTTTTGAACGGATTCCTAACTTTGCACCTGAAGCAGGGCTGATTATTGGGGATTCATTAAGCGCTGATATTAAAGGTGGATATGTAGCGGGAATTGATACTTGTTGGTTTAATCCAGAAAGAAAATTAAATGATAGTGGGATTATACCGACATATGAAGTGCATAATTTTGAAGAATTATACGCTCTATTAAAACAGTTTGTTTAATGAAAATAGATGATTCGGGTTTATTTTACATGAATCATTTTTTTCTAAGGTATTTTTCGAGTTAGTATGGAATATAATTCTTTTGTTGCTTTATATGAAACTGTTAACATTTATTTTAGAACATTCAGAAAAACTGTTTGACATTAGGAAATTATTGCTATAAAATCAACGGTAATTGCATAGTCTTATCAAGAAAAGGTGGAGGGACAGGCCCGATGAAACCTTGGCAACAGCCGTATAACGGAATTGTGCCAAATCCTGCAGGTAGTAATCCTGAGAGATAAGAAAGAGCCTTTAGAGCGTGTTTTCAAACTGCTCCTTTCTTGTTTTCAGGAAAGGGGCAGTTTTTTATTTTGTATAAAAGAAAGGAGAATGAGAGATGGGAGAATCATGGGGAAAAGGAACGATTTGTGTGCAAGGTGGCTATACGCCAAAGAATGGTGAACCACGTGTTTTACCACTTTATCAAAGCACAACGTATAAATACGATACTTCGGATGATTTAGCAGCTCTATTTAACTTAGAGGCAGAAGGATATATTTATACGCGTATTGGAAACCCTACTCTAGCCGCATTTGAGCAGAAGTTATCAGATTTAGAAGGCGGTGTAGGAGCTGTTGCAACGGCTTCTGGGCAAGCAGCTATTATGCTCGCCGTTTTAAATATTTGTAGTAGTGGGGATCATTTACTTTGTTCTTCAACGGTTTACGGGGGAACGTTTAATTTATTTGGAGTGAGTTTGCGTAAACTGGGCATTGATGTTACGTTCTTTAATCCAAATTTAACGGCAGATGAAATTACGGCGCTTGCTAATGACAAGACGAAACTTATCTATGCAGAATCGTTAGGAAATCCAGCGATGAATGTTTTAAATTTTAAAGAATTTTCAGCTGCCGCTAAAGAATTAGAGGTACCTTTTATCGTTGATAATACATTAGCAACTCCTTATTTATGCCAGGCGTTTGAACATGGGGCCAATATTATTGTTCATTCTACGACTAAATATATCGATGGGCATGCGAGCTCCTTAGGCGGTATTGTAATTGACGGTGGAAACTTTGATTGGACAAATGGGAAGTATCCTGAACTTGTTGAACCAGATCCAAGTTATCATGGTGTAAGTTACGTTCAAAACTTTGGTGCAGCAGCGTATATTGTGAAAGCACGTGTTCAGCTATTAAGAGATTATGGAAATTGTATGAGCCCATTCAATGCATATATTAGCAATATTGGCTTAGAAACATTGCATTTACGAATGGAACGTCATAGTGAAAATGCTCTTGCAGTTGCTAATTGGCTTGCTAATCATGAACGTATTGAATGGGTGAATTATCCGGGCTTAGATAGTAATGAAAATTACTCATTAGCACAACAGTATTTGAAAAAAGGTGCTAGTGGTGTTTTAACTTTCGGTATTAAAGGCGGATTAGAAGCAGCAAAAGAATTTATCGCAAATGTAAAACTAGCAACTCTCGTAACGCACGTAGCTGATGCACGAACTTGCGTTATACATCCTGCTAGTACGACGCATAGACAATTAAATGCTGAAGATCAGCGTTTAGCTGGTGTTACATCTGATTTAATTCGTTTATCGGTTGGTATAGAAGATGTTTCTGATATTATTGCAGATTTAGAAGCAGCTCTAGTTGGAGGCAAAACACATGCCGATCATAATTGATAAAGATTTACCGGCTCGCAAAGTGTTGCAAAAAGAAAATATTTTTGTAATGACGAAGGAGCGGGCAGAAACACAAGATATACGTGCTTTGAAAATTGCTATATTAAATTTAATGCCAACGAAGCAAGATACAGAGGCGCAATTACTTCGCTTAATTGGAAACACACCGTTACAATTAGATGTTCATTTGCTTCATATGGAATCACATCTATCTCGTAATGTAACGCAAGAACATTTAACAAGCTTTTATAAAACGTTTCGTGATATTGAAAATGAAAAGTTTGATGGGCTTATTATTACAGGAGCGCCAGTGGAGACCCTTGCTTTTGAAGAGGTAGATTATTGGGAAGAGCTTAAACATATTATGGAGTATTCAAAAACGAATGTAACATCTACGCTTCATATTTGCTGGGGAGCACAGGCTGGTTTGTACTATCATTATGGCGTTCCAAAGTATCCTCTTAAGGAAAAAATGTTCGGTGTGTTTGAACATGAAGTTTGCGAGCAACATGTGAAACTGTTACAAGGGTTTGATGAATTGTTTTTTGCCCCGCATTCTCGTCATACAGAAGTACGAGAGAGTGATATTAGAGAGGTGACAGAATTAACACTGTTAGCAAACTCTGAGGAAGCAGGTGTTCACCTTGTTATTGGGCAAGGAGGAAGACAAGTGTTTGCGCTTGGGCATAGTGAATATAGTTGTGACACGTTAAAGCAAGAATACGACCGGGACCGCCAAAAAGGGTTAAATATTGATGTGCCGAAAAACTATTTTAAGCATAATAATCCAAATGAGAAGCCGCTTGTACGGTGGAGGAGCCATGGGAATCTATTATTCTCTAATTGGCTGAATTATTACGTGTATCAAGAAACCCCTTATATATTGTAAAGAAAGATTGTGTAACACGTGGTAACGTTTTCCTTGTAAAGATTAACCTTTATTTTTCCGAATGTTCAAAATACATTGTTTTTCAGGTTTTTTACTCATATAATTTCATCTAAACACAATTTTTGAGGGGTGGAAAGTACTATGAAAGAAATTCAAGTTGGGTTATTAGGTCTTGGGACGGTTGGCAGTGGTGTGGTTCGTATTATTACGGATCATCAAGAACGACTCATACACCAAGTAGGTTGTCCAGTGAAGGTAACGAAAGTATTAGTGCAAAACATTGAGAAAGAGAGAGAGGTAGAGGTACCTTCTACTCTATTAACACAAGATGCACATGAAATTTTAGATAATCCAAATATTGATGTTGTCATCGAAGTGATGGGTGGCATTGAGGATGCAAAATCATATATTTTACAAGCTTTAAAAAGCGGAAAGCATGTTGTAACTGCAAATAAAGACTTAATGGCATTACATGGAGCTGAATTATTAGCGACAGCAAAAGATAATAAGGCTGATTTATTCTATGAGGCGAGTGTGGCAGGGGGAATTCCAATTTTACGCAGTATCGTAGAAGGACTTTCTTCAGATCTTATTACGAAAGTAATGGGAATTGTAAATGGAACGACTAATTTTATTTTGACGAAAATGTCAGACGAAGGGAGAGCATATAACGACGTGTTAAAAGAAGCCCAACAACTTGGATTTGCAGAAGCGGATCCAACATCAGATGTAGAAGGTTTAGATGCAGCAAGAAAAATGACAATTTTGGCTACCCTTGGTTTCTCTACAAATGTAGAGCTTGGAGATGTGAAGGTAAAAGGGATTACTTCTATTACAGAAGAAGATATTGAATACAGTAAGAGTTTAGGATACACGATTAAATTAATCGGTCTTGCGAAGCGAGATGGTGAAAAATTAGAGGTTACAGTTGAACCGACTTTACTTCCAAATACACATCCTCTTGCGGCCGTGCAAAACGAATATAACGCTGTATATGTGTATGGTGAAGCAGTTGGAGAAACAATGTTTTATGGACCAGGTGCAGGAAGTTTACCGACAGCAACGGCTGTTGTTTCCGACCTAGTAGCTGTAATGCAAAATATTAGATTAGGGGTAACAGGAAATAGTGCTGTAGTCCCGCAATATCAAAAGGTACTAAAAGAGCCAGACGAAATTGTTGTGAAGAAGTTTTTAAGACTTCATGTAAAAGATGAAATTGGTGTATTTGCAAAGATCACTTCATTATTCTCTGAGCGCGGAGTTAGCTTTGAAAAAATTATTCAAATGCCGCTTGAAGAGAAAGGAAAGGCTGAAATTGTAATTGTAACGCATCGTGCGTCTCTTGCTGATTATGATTATATTCTACATACGTTGCAAGGGTATGAAGAAATAGATTGTTTGAAAGCGAACTATCGAATTGAAGGGGATGCTAAGTAGTATCTCTTACCATAAAACAGAAAGAGCCTATTAAGCAGCTTGCTTAATAGGCTCTTTTCTATTTAAAATCTGCGTACCAACTTGAATAAATGCTTGGATAATCCAGCCTGTTGTAAAGGATAAGATGATTGTTCCAAAATAGATAGGTCCATCTAATAAAAAGCTTAGCGTTAAAAATAAAAAGGCTAATGAAATCTCTGTTCTTCTAAACGTCCATTTTTTCTTCTCAGCAACCGTTAAAACGAAAGCTTCTTGAGGTGCTGGGCAAAGGTTCGTAGAGACGTAAAGGCCAATTCCAGCTCCAACAAATAGATTTCCGCAAATAAGTGTTATATATTTTGGAAGAGAGCGGATAGCATCCATAATAGTTGTAGTGGAACCAATCCAATCAACAAAAAGAGAAATAAGAACCATCGTTACGATAGTACCAATTGTTATTTGTTTTTTATTCCAAAAGAGTACGATAAGTGTAAAAGCGAAGTTAATCATGAAAATCCAAAAACCTATACTTATCCCGAAATTTTGATATAGTGCAATAAAGAAGGAATCATAAGGGCTAAGTCCAAAGGAAGTAATGGTCGTCATCATATTAATACCGATGGCGAGAATGAGTAGACCGCCAATGAAAAATATATATTCTAATTTGAATCGAAACATAGTTGTATATCCTTTCAAAATGTATTTGCTAGGAAAGGATATATTGTGGAAAGCTTACCAGGTCAAGGGAGAATTTTTGTGAGAAGGGGAAAATGAGATGACAAATATAAGAAAGATTGCTGAACTTGCTGGGGTATCTATTTCAACTGTTTCACGTGTACTAAATAATCATCCTTATGTGAATGAACAGAAACGAAAAGAAATTTTAGCAATTATAGAAGAATTAAATTATACGCAAAATGTGAATGCAATTCATTTAGTGAAGGGAAAAACGAATGTAATTGGCGTTTTATTACCGCACGTAAATGATCAATATTATAGCGCTATTATTGAAGGAATATCGAAGGAAACAGCAAAGAATAATTATAATATGATGCTTTGCCAGACGAATTATAGCGAAGAAAGAGAACTAGAAATTTTAAATATGTTAAAAATGAAAAAGCTTGATGGGGTTATTATTTGTTCTCGGGCAAATAGTAAGGAGAAGCTTGAAGAATATAGGAAATTCGGCCCGATTGTTATGTGTGAAGAAATAGATTCAAAATGCATTTCAAGTGTCCATATCGATTACTACAAAGTATTTTCACATGGGATGAAAAGCTTAATAGATACCGGTCATACACGTATTGGATATTGTATTGGAAGAAGTAATAGCGTTAATAGCCAAAGACGAAAGAAGGCGTATGAAGATTCGCTTCAACAGAGTACCGTAACACCGTTAGAGACCTGGAAATTTGAGGGTTGTTTTACAGTGGAAGATGGACGCAATGTAATTAGAGAATGGGCTCATATGTCAGTAAAACCGACGGCGTTCCTTGTATCTTGTAACCATATTGCAGCGGGGATGGTTACAGAAGCAAAAAAACAAGGAATTCGTATTCCGGGTGATATTACGATTATCGGGTGTGATGATCAAGAGGTGGCAGATATATTGGGTATAACGACGATTTCGCATTCTAGTAAAAACGTTGGAATGAGAGCGTTTGAATTATTATATGAAAAGATTAGTGAAGAGAAATTAGATGTGAAGCATATAGAGTTATTACCAGAGTTAGTAGATAGAGAAACGACATAATTGAGAAGGTGTGAGAATCGCTTTTCAAAATTTCGTTTGGTATAATTATGGACAATCTATGAGGGCTAAAAGGGGTTTTGATATGAGATCAAAAGTAGTAAAAGTAATTCTACTCATTACAATTGCATCTTTCTGTTTATTTGCATATGGCTTTGTTTCAGGTGTAAATGATGTATTAAATCCAAAAGCTTCAAATTTAATTAAAAAGACCGATGTAGTAGCAAAAGAGAAAAGGAAAACGGGAACATTACAAATCGTTAGTTTAGGTGATTCATTAACGCGTGGCGTTGGTGATAAAGAAGGAATTGGTTATGTTGGGCGAATGAAAGAGGATTTACAAAAAGATTATAAGCAAAAAATTGCATTAACAAATTTAGCAGTTAGTGGTGCAAAAATGCCCGATTTATTAAAACAAATTGAAAGTAATGGCGCTAAATATTCAATTAAGCAAGCAGATGTAATCGTGTTAACGATTGGTGGGAATGATTTGTTCCCGGGCTGGGAATCGCTTGGGAAAATAGATTTAGAGACGTATCGTCCTGACACAGAAACATTTCAAAATGAAGCAAAGAAAATTATAGAAGAAATTCGTAAATTAAATACAGATAGTCCGATTTTTTGGCTTGGTTTATACAATCCTTTTGAAGATGTAGAAGATTTAAAAGGGTCTTCAAACATTGTTGTGGACTGGAATGCATCTTTAGAGAAGTTAGCGCTAAACGATAAAAATGTGTATATTACACCGACATTTGATTTATTCCAAAACCGCGGGAAAGATTTATTATACTCTGATCATTTTCATCCGAACGAAGTAGGTTATACGTATATGGCAGAACGTTTAGTTCAAAACGTTGTAAGTAAATTAAAACTAGAACAAGGAGGGGTAAAATGACGACGATACTTTCTGTACGAGACTTGAAGAAGATAATTGGAAAGAAGACTCTTGTAGAGAATATTTCCTTTGATGTAAAGCAAGGAGAAGTGTTCGGGTTCTTAGGACCAAATGGTGCTGGAAAGACGACTACCATTCGAATGTTAGTCGGATTGATTAAGGCGACAGAAGGTACGATTTCTATCGGTGGTTATTCGATTAAGGAAAATTTCAGAGAAGCGATGCGTCAAATTGGGAGTATCGTTGAAAACCCAGAACTGTACACATATTTAACGGGATGGGAAAATTTAAAGCAATTTGCTCGTATGTTAGGTGATATATCAGATGAACGTATTATTGAAATTGCTGAAATGGTTCATTTAGATGAAAGAATTCATGACAAGGTAAAAACGTACTCACTTGGTATGAAACAACGCCTTGGAATTGCGCAGGCGCTCCTTGGGAATCCAAAATTGCTCATATTAGATGAGCCAACGAATGGTTTAGATCCAGCAGGGATTAGAGAACTTAGGGAATTTATACATAAGCTTGTAAAAGAAGAAAATATGAGCGTGTTTATTTCAAGTCACTTGCTAAGTGAAGTGCAAATGATATGCGATCGCGTTGCTATTATTCATAAAGGAAAGATGATAACAGTTGCCAAGGTTGAAGAATTAATTAAAACAGCAAGCGATCGTGTAGAATGGATTGTTACACCGATTTCTAAGGCGAAAGATATGCTAGAAGCGGCCGAGGAAATAAGAGAAGTGAGTGTAGAAGGCGAGCGATTACTATGCCGCATGGATATTGCATCTATAAGTAGTTGGAATAAACACTTTGTTGAAAATGAAATAGATGTACATAGCGTTAAGGAGCTCATATTTACGCTAGAAGATTTATTTATTGAACTCACAAGGGGTGAGCAGCATGCGTGAATTTGCGAATCTAGTTTTAAATGAATCAGAAAAGATTTACCGCAAGAAACGTATTTTTGTTGTCATGCTTATTTTAGCAATCTTGATCCCGCTTTTTGTGTACGCGCAGTATCGTGAAATAGAAACGACACAAAAAAGACTCGGTACAACTGATTGGAAGGTTTCATTACAACAGCAAATTGTTGATTCTCAAAATCGATTGAACAATTCTAGGTTGCCAGAAGAATGGCGTGATTGGTTAAAAGTAAGAGTTGAGCAACAACAATATTATTTAGATCATGATATTAACCCGATGGCACCGGGTGCACCGACTTTTGTCAGAGCATTTATTGAACAAGGAATTACGTTATTTATTCCGCTTCTCGTAATGATTGTCGCCATTGATATCGTTTCAGGAGAACGAAGTGATGGGACGATGAAGATGTTACTTACGCGGCCGATTCTGCGCTGGAAAATACTCCTTAGTAAATACGTGACGATGTTATTTTTCATTTCGCTCATACTGTTTCTTGTAGGTTTGTTTGCCTACATATTATCAGGGCTTGTATTTGGGTACTCGGGATGGAATTTACCTGTTTTAACAGGATTCGTCATTGATAAGGAAACGTTAAATACGAACTTTGTACATCTTATTCCGCAGTGGCAATACATCTTAATGGCGTATGGACTAGCCTGGTTTGTTGCTATCGTTGTTGGAACTATATCATTTATGGTCTCTGTTTTAATTCGTAATACACCAGCTGGTATGGGCGTTATGCTAGCTGCATTAATTGCAGGTGGTATTTTAAGCTCGTTCGCAACATCTTGGGAAGGCGCCAAGTATATTTTTAGTGTGAATTTATCATTAACGGATTATTTATCAGGAAAATTACCTGCATTACAAGGTTTATCGATGGGGTTTTCTTTGATGAATTTAACTGTTTGGGCAGTTGTTTCTCTTGTTATTTCGTTCGTAGTATTTACAAGACAGGATATGGTGAATTAATTAGACAGGAAGTGACAGTATGGAAAATGTTTTAAAGAATGATTGGGAGCCACTATTGGCACCAGAATTCGAGAAAGAGTACTATCTTACTCTATCCAGTTTTTTGACAGAAGAATACAGCATGCATGTTGTTTATCCGAAGGTAGAAGATATCTTTAACGCTCTTCAGTATACAAGTTATGAAAATACAAAGGTTGTTATTTTAGGACAAGATCCATATCATGGACCGAATCAAGCGCATGGTTTAAGCTTTTCTGTACAACCTGGTGTTAAAACACCACCATCATTGTTAAATATGTATAAAGAACTTCGAGATGAATATGGTTATGAAATCCCGAATAACGGTTATTTAGTAAAATGGGCGGAACAAGGAGTATTACTACTAAATACCGTATTAACAGTTCGTGAAGGCGAAGCAAATTCTCATAAGGGAAAAGGATGGGAGCACTTCACAGATCGTGTAATTGAACTGTTGAACGAACGTGAAAAGCCAGTTATTTTCATATTGTGGGGGCGCCATGCGCAGGCGAAGAAGAAGTTAATTACGAATCGGAATCATCATATTATCGAATCTGTACATCCAAGCCCATTATCGGCAAGACGTGGTTTCTTTGGTAGTAAGCCATATTCTAAAGTAAATACGATTTTAGCTAATATGGGCGAAAGAGAAATTGATTGGGAAATTCCAAATTTATAAATAGAAAAGGTAGTTAACAGTCGTTAACTACCTTTTTATTATCATTGTTGCTCGTTCTTTAATTTTGCATCTAGTACAAAAGTACCAAATGGGATAACTGATGAAACGAATGCTCCAAGTGCCCATAAAATTGATTTACGGTGTACGATTGTTACTTGAATTACTGCAAAGATGAATAGAATAAATAGAACACCATGAGCCATGCCTGTAATTTTAACAGCTGTTGCAAATCCTGCGAAATATTTTAATGGCATTGCTACAAATAATAGTAATAGGAAAGAAATACCCTCAACTAGTCCAATTGCTCTTAATCGTCCGATTGGTGTAGATAACATAAAGTAGCCTCCTTTAACGTATGCTTGTATATAGTAAATTTGTATTCTTTTTCAAAATAAAATAGTCTATTTTGTTTCATTATATACAAAAAGAAAGTTTACACTACGAGAATAGTGCAAAGTTCAAAATATAGTCACAAAAGCATGAGAATTTAAATAAAAACCTATTTGAAGTATTTGACTTCAAATAGGTTTTGTGAATGAAAATATTAAACAAGTACATCCGTTTTTAAAACGAATTTCTCTACAACTTTTGCAACACCATCGTTCATATTTGTATCTGTTACGTAGTTTGCAATTTCTTTAATATCATCAGGTGCATTGCCCATTGCAACACCAAGACCAGCAAATTCAATCATTGCTTGGTCGTTATAGCTATCGCCCATTGCGATAACTTCTTCACGCTTAATGCCAAGCTTTTGAATCAGTTTGTTTAAGCTCGTTCCTTTTGTAACACCGGCTTCTGTAAATTCTAAGAAGAATGGTTTCGAACGCATCACGCTTAATTGGCCTTCTAGTTGTTTTTGTAGTTTCTTTTCAACTTCAACAAGGCGTTCAGCCTCTTTATTCATTAATACTTTTACTACAGGCTCTTTAACTGCGGCTTTAAAGTCATCTACTACAACAATTGGCATACCAGTAATATCGCCCTCAATTTCAGTATAAGGATTATTTTCTTCCGTTACGATATCATCGCCCATATAAGTATGAATCCATACATCTTCAGTTTTACTAATTTCAAATAGGTTGTGAACGATTTCAGGAGATAGCGTACTACTAAAGATTTCTTCGTTTGTTTTACAGTTAATAATTTTTGCACCATTAAAAGATAAAATGAAACTGCCGTATTCTTCTAAACGAAGCTCTTTGGCTACATTGCGCATACCAAACGTTGGACGTCCAGAAGCAAGTACAACCTTTACCCCTTGCTCTTGTGCAGTCATTAACGCTTCTTTCGTACGAGGTGAAATAGTATGGTCATCACGTAATAAAGTATCATCTAAATCTAAAACAATCATTTTATAAGTCATATAGAAAATTCCTTTCTTTAATTGAAATCAAAATACATGTTCATGAAGATGTTGAGGAATAATAGTAAGACATCAAACCTCTTTGAAAAGAAGTAGATAAATTATTATGAGTGTGTTGCTCATAATATTGGTTAATAATCATTGGGGATGAATAAAACCCCAATGATTAAAGTTTGATTTTATCGTAACAACTCTAAAGGTAGAGTGCAATAATGGAAGTTTTCCAATTTACGATATTTGTTTTGCTGTGGAACGAGAAAATAGTATTTCTAGCAAGATTGCCATTACAGATCCAAGAACGAGACCATTACTTAAAAACGATGCTAGAAATGGTGGAAGTGTGGAATATGCTCCTGCTGGAACAAACATAACTCCGACTCCTGTAAAGATTGAAAGACCGGCTACTTTAAATAATCGTTCTTTATCCTGGACAGTTTCGTATTCTCGAAAGGCGAGGCCAATCATGCTTGCGAATACAGGATAAATAGCGGCATAACCAACTGCAACAGGGATTGCTGCAAAGAATGAAGTAATCTTTGGAAATATACTAACGACAATAATAAAGCTTGACCCTAATATAAACGGGAGACGTTTATAAATATTAGTCGTTGCAATAAAACCTGCTGATCCAGAAATAGCGACAGGCCCAATAGCTGAAAACAGGCCGCCTAGCAATTGGTTGATTCCTGTTATAATGCCAGCTTGTTTAAAACGATCTGATGCAGCATTTTCTTCATATTTAGAGACAACCTTTTGTACAACGCGAATACTTGCTAACATATTTGTTAGAAGTAAGAGTGTAACGAAAATGACTGTAATTACCATATTCCATTCAACACGAGGCATTCCGAAAACAAATAAGGACGGAAAACGGATTATGTCTGTCACTGGTGTTATTGGATTAGATAATCCGAAGCATGCGAATAATATCCAGCCGCATATGATACTGAAAAGAACGGAATATTGTCCAATAATAGGTAGCTTCATGATGAAAAAGGATAGTAAAATAACAATGAGTGAAAGAATAAATACGTTAGGTTGTACTTCTGTATGTTTTCCATCAAGGCCAAACATTCCCTTTAAGAAGGAGCCACTAAGCTGCGCGACAAGAAGAAATAAATACGTTCCAATGACTGTCGGTGTAAAATAGCGAACAAGTTTATCAATAAGTCCAAAAACGCTAAGAATAATACAAATAATACCGCTTAATAAGAAAGCATATTGAAGAACTTTAAGTGTCTCATTGCTGGATCCAAATAATACGACACCTAAACTTGCGTAAAGGGAGAAAATTCCCCACCAAAGGCCAGCAGGACCTTCTTGAATAGGAAGTTTATGCCCAAATATAGCTTGCAAGAGACCAGCAAAGCCTAGAACAAATAACGTTCTTTGTACGAATGCGATAGCTTCAGCGCCATCAAGACCATAACTAGTTGCGACACTAATTGGTACAATAAGGCTTCCAGCTAAAATAAATAGTGCCCATTGTAAGGCGGAAAGAAATGTCTTCATTATATCAACCTCTTTCATAGATTCCGTATCTAGTATATACGTATTTTATTTCCACTGGCAAAGATTGTAGATAGAGAAAAGAGTTGAAACAAGGTATGAATGCACGTAAGCAATTATGGATAGCAGTTATATGTATGACTTTTGTTGTAATTCTAGGAACGATAGGATTTATGACGATCGAAGAGATTAGTTTGTTTCAAGCATTTTGGATGACGATGATTACTGTATTGACTGTTGGATACGGGGATGCCGTTCCTGTAACGCAAGCGGGGAAAGTATTTGCGCTCCTTATTATTCCTGTTGGCGTAGGTATTGTTACGTATGCAATTGGGGTAGTGGCAGCTATGATTATTGAAGGGAATTTATTTCATGCAGTACGGAGGAAGAAGATGGATAAACAAATAGCGCAGTTGAAAAATCATATTATAGTATGTGGTTGCGGTAGAGTGGGGCTTCAAGTTGTACATGAATTGCAAGAAAAGAATATTCCATTTGTCGTTGTTGATAAAGATGAAAGTATATCGGGGCAGGAAAAGCTTTTATTTGTACATGGAGATGCAACGGAAGATCAAGTATTACATAATGCCGGAATTTTAGAAGCAGCTGGTTTAGTTGCTATTGTTGCAAATGATGCCGAAAATGTATTTATTACATTAACAGCCAGAGGATTAAACGATACGATTAAAATTGTGGCGAGATCTGAAAAGCCAGAAACTGAAGAGAAATTAAGGCGTGCTGGTGCAAATAAGGTTATTAATCCATCTAGTATGGCAGGTATTCATATCGCAAAAGGTATTGCCAATCCATTAACCGTTCATTATATTGATACAGTGTTGTATGGAGTGGAACAGTCATTTGTCATTGAAGAAATTCTAGTTGGAAAAGATTCAATATTAGTTGGTAAATCGTTACTAGAGAGTAATGTAAGGAATCAGTTTGATGTAACAATATTAGCGATTTTAAGAAATGGTAATATTATACATAATCCAGCGGGGCAGGAAAAATTGAAAGAACGTGATATGATAATAGTATTTGGTTCAGTAGAGAAACTGGGACAATTCGAGAAAGAATTACAAAGTACGAGGTGATAAGGAATGCAAATATCTAGCGACAAGATTTTAAATAAAATGGCGAATGAAATTGCGAAGGCAAAAAGTAGTGAAGGACAAAAGTCAAAAGAACATTTATTAGTTGTGCGCGCTTTATGTGACTTATTATTAGATGAACAAGTTGAAACATCTACATATAGAGAACCACAAATTCCATCGAAAGTAATTGGATCACAACCAGTAACAACTATGCAACCAATTGCACCTGTTTCTGGGGAGCCAGTATATATAAAAGAAAGTGATGCAAACGGTAATTCTTTATTTGATTTTTAGAAGATAAATCGTTTGGCTTATATGCAAAAATTGCTTATGATAAAGGTAAAAAAGGGGAATTAAGATGAAAATTTTCTTTTTACTAGGTTGTATTGCAGCGGGGCTATCTGTTGCGTTAGGGGCCTTTGGAGCACACGGTTTAGAAAATAAAATTTCTGCAAAAATGTTAGAAGTGTGGAAAACAGGCGTTACATATCAAATGTTTCATGCAGGTGGACTATTCGTAGTTGCTTTATTAATGGATAAGGTCCAATCATCACTTTTAACTACTGCTGGTTGGCTAATGGTAGCTGGGATTATTATGTTCTCAGGTAGTTTGTATGCATTAAGTACGACAGGAATTAAGTTCTTTGGCCCAATTACACCTCTTGGTGGTGTAGCATTTATTGTGGCATGGATTTTAGTCGGAACTGCAGTTGTAAAAGGATTATAAAAAAACAAAAGCTGGCATATGCCAGCTTTTTTTATGGTCTTGGAGCATAAGTTGCTTGTTGACTAGGTAAATACGTAATTTCCTCTGGAAATTCTACGTAATCTAAGTAAATCATTAGTAGTAAATAGCGTTTTCCTGATTGTGGTTCACTAATAACGATATGGTCACGGCCAGCCGCTTCAATAATACCTGTATAAGATTGTGTACCAAGGGAACTGCCACGTTCATAAGTCATTACAACCGTAGCTTGCTTACCTTTGTTTAAGCGAAGGATATTTTCAATATAGGATTGCTCTAGAGGTAACATGCCTTGAGAAATTGCATATTGAGCTTGTGCAGCTTGAGCTGATTGTTGTTGCATTGCTTGCTGTTGTTGTTGAGTCATTTGTTGCGGTTGTACATAAGTTCCAGATGGTTGATAAAAACCTGTTCCATAGTACGGATTTTGTTGCTGTGCCATTCAAAAATCCCTCCTCATTTTCATCTCTTAATATACGCTAGGACAGTCTTCGCCAGATGGTTGGAAGAAGCAGTGTTTTTTGAAGCGACCAGAGTTTTGTTGGTTATACCAAGTTGGCGGACATGCACCCTCAGGTCTAAAGAACCATAAGGCAAAATTGGCAGGCCAAAAACGTTGCCCTTGAATGGTCCGTCTCGCCAGGGCAATATCTTGTTCACGTGCCCGTTGATAAAAATATCCTTTTTGCGTTGCTTCAAAACCGCCGGGGTTTTGATAAACCATTTGACGTAAATTACGAATGCTTTTAAAGTCTAAACAATTTCCGCGGACACGATTTACCCCAACGTTTCCGACCATTAACATTCCTTGTTGCCCTTCTCCTTCGGCTTCAGCACGCATCAGTCTAGCTAACAACTTTACATCTGCTTCGTTATAAGCAATAACGCCCATTATGTGTCACCTCTCTTTTTGTAATACCTTTTGGAAAGAGGTTTATCTCTAGATGAAGTGTGTAACAATTACTAGTTCATACGTATGAGGAAAAGGACTCAGATATGACAACCAAACGAAGTTTTACATTGAGAGTGGAAAATAAAAAAGCTAGCGTGAGCCAGCTTTTTTATTAAAAAACTTTAGACCATAAGTTTGAGAAGAAATCACCAATAGAGCGCATTGTTAACACAAACCAATTTGCTTTTTCAACTTCCTCTGTCGTTTTTGCAGTAACTTTCATACTTTTACTACCGTCTAAGAAACCATATTTATCAGTTGATTCTAAAGTAATTGAGCCTACTTTGGCATCTTTCTTAGTAGGAGCAACTAAATGTCCATCTTCAGCAAGAGATTTATCTAATTCAGTCCCAATTTTATAAGGCTCTTTGCTACCTTTTTTCGCAATTACTGTTATTTCTTTTTCGGGTGCAACAGTTACTTGGTCTTCTTTCCCTTTTACTACAGAGATTGTATTGTTCTTATTAACTTTTAGTTTTTGTTTTTCAAAGTTATTAAATCCATATTCGATTAATTCACGAGATTCTGTGAAACGTTCATCCATTGATTTTGTTTTAATAATAACTGAGATAAGACGTACATCACCACGTTTAGCAGTAATAGTAAATCCGTATCCAGCTGTATCAGAACTTCCGGTTTTTAAACCATCAGTACCTTCATAAGCGAAAGCAGCTCCTGGTAACATCCAATTCCAGTTTTCCATACGAATTGGTTTTGGATGATTGTCTGGGAAGTTTCTAAATCTTTGTTTTGTATCCTCTAGCATTTCTGGATACTTTGTAATCATTGCTTTTGAAAGCATACCCATATCACGAGCTGACATAGAGTTTTCTGCATTTAGATCAGTTCCCTCAGGATGTTTTCCTTTTAAGTCAGCGTTATTTAAGCCAGTAGCGTTTACAAATTTATATTTCTTTAATCCTAGCTTTTTAGCATGTTCATTTGCAAGATTTAAGAAGTTTTTCTCACTTCCTGCAAGAAGTTCTGCTAAAGCGATACTAGATCCATTTGCAGAGAATATAACAATAGAATGATATAATTCTTTTACAGTATATTGACGTCCTTTTTCGAACGGTACATTAGAGAATTCATTATTACGAGAGACTTCATAAGCGTAATCAGAAATATTTACTTTCGTATCCCATGTGATTTTTCCTTCTTTAATTGCTTCTAAAACAGCATAAACAACAATTAATTTTGACATACTAGCAATAGCTAGCAATTCATCTGGATTTTGCTCGTGAAGTATTTTTCCTGTATCTGCATCAAATAAAAGTGCAGCCGCCGCCTCAATATGTATTTTTTCTTCCGCATGGGATGTTGTCACTCTTAAGGAAGAAATTGACAATACAAGCAATAGTAAAATAGACAAGATTTTTTTCATATAGATTATCACCTTCGCATCGTTATTTAGCATATAGCTCGTATCATTTTAGCATATCTTTACATATAAAAAGGTTACAATTTTACAATAAATTTGAAAAAATGTCGGTTTTTCTTCAAAAGTGCAGAAAAAAGGAGATTTTTGAGGATAAATATAGAGAAGAATAAAAAAAGGAACGAAATTCGTTCCTTTTCACCATTTATATGTGTAAAAATTTCTCTACTTTTTCGTCTGGTAAAATGTTTCCAACGAAGAATGTTCCAAATTCACCATAACGAGCACTTACTTCATCGAAGCGCATTTCATATATAAGTTTTTTAAATTGAAGAACATCGTCAGCGAATAATGTTACGCCCCATTCGAAATCGTCGAATCCAACAGATCCTGAAATCACTTGGCGTACTTTACCTGCATATTGACGACCAATTTTACTATGACTGTACATCATTTTTTTACGCTCTTCCATAGGAAGCATGTACCAGTTGTCATCACCTTGGCGACGCTTATCCATTGGATAGAAGCAAATATGATTTGCTTTCGGCAATTCAGGATATAAGCGAGCTAAAATTTGTGGGTTTTGGTATGGATCCTCATCAGCTGGAAGATAGTTGCTTAATTCAACAACAGATACGTAAGAATATGCAGGAACCATATATTCAGCTAAAGTTGTTTTATTCAATTCTGTCTCAATTTCATTTAACTCTTCCATTGTTGGACGTAAAATCATAAGCATAATATCAGCTTTTTGGCCAACAACTGTATACATTGCGTGACTACCTTTTTTCGCAGTAGCTACTTCGTTCCATTTTTCAACGACATTTAAAAATTCAGACACTGCTTGTCCGCGTTCGTCGCTAGATAATGTTTTCCATGCAGCCCAATCAATAGAACGTAAATCATGTAAACAATACCAGCCATCTAACGTTGTTGTTGCTTCACTCATTCTATTCACCTCAGTTAATGATAGTTTTACACGTTAACTATAGCATATATAGTTTTAAAATCATCTATATAAAACCTTGGCGCATAAAATTGTCACATTTAAGTGTTTAAGCAAGTTGAATTCAACGGCTGAATTTTATGAAAATATAATCATTTTTATTTTATCTATTTTTTGGGAGCTATAAGTTTAAAATATAGAAGAAAAGCAGTATTCTTAAAGATAGAGTATTTTTAACATATGTAGGAGGGTTTATTCGTGAGCAACTTATTTACAACAGTAAAAGAAAAAGTTCAAGGAAAAGGCATTTCTATCGTACTTCCTGAAGGAACTGATGAAAGAATTTTAGGCGCTGCAGAGCGTTTAGCAAAAGAAGAGTTAGTAAAACCAATCTTAGTTGGTAATAAGGAAGAAATTAGCGCAAAAGCTGCTAGCATGAATTTAACATTAGCAGGCGTTGATATTTACGACCCAGCTACATACGAAGAAATGGATGCAATGGTAGCATCTTTCGTTGAACGCCGTAAAGGTAAAGCAACTGAAGAAGACGCTCGCAAAATCCTTAAAGACGAAAACTACTTCGGTACAATGCTTGTATACATGGGAAAAGCACACGGTTTAGTAAGTGGTGCAGCTCACTCTACAGCTGATACAGTTCGTCCAGCACTTCAAATTATTAAAACAAAACCAGGCGTTACAAAAACTTCTGGCGTATTCATTATGGTACGTGAAGAAGAGAAATATGTATTCGCTGATTGCGCAATTAACATTGCACCAAACAGCCAAGATTTAGCTGAAATCGGTATCGAAAGTGCGAAAACTGCTGAGTTATTCGGCATTGATCCACGCGTTGCTATGTTAAGCTTCTCTACAAAAGGTTCTGCGAAATCTCCAGAAACAGAAAAAGTTGTAGAAGCAACTCGCATTGCAAAAGAAATGGCTCCTGAGTTAACTTTAGATGGAGAATTCCAATTCGATGCTGCATTCGTACCATCTGTAGCTGAGAAAAAAGCTCCAGGTTCTACAATTAAAGGTGATGCTAACGTATTCGTATTCCCAAGCTTAGAAGCTGGTAATATCGGCTACAAAATCGCTCAACGTTTAGGTAACTTCGAAGCAGTAGGACCAATCTTACAAGGCTTAAACATGCCTGTAAATGACCTATCTCGTGGATGTAACGAAGAAGAAGTGTACAAGTTAGCTTTAATTACAGCAGCTCAAGCACTTTAATTCTATAATGAATTGAAATAAAGACCGTCGCTATTATAGCGACGGTCTTTATTTTTCTAAGCCAAGTGCTTTATTATTACGATCAATAATACGTTGTAAATTCGTCTCATATAAAGGAATCTCATCTATTGTTAATTGAGATGGAGTTAACTTT
This sequence comes from Bacillus sp. SRB3LM, assembly GCF_015712745.1. Lineage (NCBI taxonomy): Bacteria > Bacillati > Bacillota > Bacilli > Caryophanales > Bacillaceae > Bacillus > Bacillus sp. SRB3LM. The sequence continues at coordinate 741,895 of NZ_VWVQ01000103.1, read as the reverse complement.
GGAGCGAATTGCTGCAATGTTTTTAAAAGACGCATCATTAAATCTTGTACTGTAATGGTTTCGTCAAGTAATTCTGAGAGTGAGGCCATCGTACTTGGTACAATTTCAGGGTACGTAAAGCGTGTTTCTTCCCCTTGAATTGCTAGGTTGTAGAAATCACGAACGAGTGCGGCACGCTCAGAGCCACTTCCTGTAGCACAAAGATAAATTTGGACAGCGACACCGCCGCGAATACGACGTTGTGAAATACCAGCGAATTTTTGATCGCGAATACTTAAATCATAACTACCAGGACAGTAAGAGCCGACAATTTCTTTTGCTTCGATAGTAACGTCGTAATCCTTTAACATCTCCTTAATCAAATGCCACATCGTATCGTATCCAAGATCAATATCGATACCTTTTTCTGTTTCTTGGAATAAAAGTGATACGTTTAAAACACCTTCATCAAGCACGACTGCAAGCCCGCCAGAATTACGAACAATAACATTGAAGTTGTTTTGTTTTAAAAAAGAAATACCTTCTTCTAAATGCGGAAGGCGTGAATCTTGAATACCAAGGACAATTGTATTGTGATGAACCCAAGAACGCATTGTTGCGGCTGACTTGCCATTTCCAATGCTTGTGCATAATGTGTCATCCATTGCGAATGACTGAAGTGCATGGAATGTTGGCCCCAAACTAGATTGATCTACAATGCGCCACTCTGGCTGAGATAAAATGGAACGGGAATTGCTCATATAACTAACCCCTTATCTTTAAAATGACAATCTCTATTATAGCAAAAAATGAAGAATGGAGTTTTCTCACATATAAAGGGGAGCTTAGAGGTGAAATAATAAAAAGGATGCATTACATGCATCCTTTTTATTCTGCAATTTTTTCTAAATTACCGTTTCGGTCCATTCGGAAAGATGTTTGAGAACGTTCTTCATCATCCATGACTGCCAATTTACGAGCTCGGTTCATAATGTTCATAAGTGTTTCGTAATCTTCTTGTACAGTATGAGATTGCTTTTCTAATTTTTCTAGTTTCTTTTCTAGTTCCTCATTCCTAAGAATTTGTGCTTTAATTTCTTGTTTCAATCTCGTATTCTCGTTTTCAAGAGCTGTCACTTTTATATTTGAAGATCCGACTGTTTGTAAAAAATAAATAACATCTTGCATTGTCATAGAGCTTCTTGCAGCAGTAGATTCTTGATATGGAATAGCTTCTTTATATTGTACGATTGAATCTTCTTGTACTAACTCTTCATAATTAGTTATCGAATCTGAAACTGGTGGTGTATAAAGTAAACGTTTTTTCGCTTGTTCACCGCTTGCAGCACGCATTTTATCTTTACGATGTTTTTTTGCTAGTTGAAGAGCTTGTTCATAGCTATAGCGAACGACAGCATTCCAGCGGAAACCACAAGCAGCAGATGTACGATTTAACTGATCCCCTACTTCCTCAAATGCATTTAATTGTGTACTTCCTTCTCTAACATGACGAAGTACCGTTTCAGCAAGTAATAAATCATCCTCATCTGTCCAAGCATCTTGTCTTACTTTCATAGATTCAACTCCCTTTCTTTTTATGAACTTCCTATTTTTATAATGGGCAAAAAAATAAACTTTTATACAAAGCTTTTAAAAATATGGTAGATTTCGATGAAAGGTAAAAATTTTCCCATGAATGGTGAGCGCTTCTGTAGGAGAGCATATAAATATGTAGCATTATGTAGAGAATAGGCTTTGTAGGGAAACTTGCAACGAGCTTCAAAGAGCGGTAAAATACCATTTAGTGTTTATTTTTAAATGTACTTGAGAAAAGTTTAAAATAGAGGAAGTGTTATGTAATGGGAAACGAGTTTCGCGTGTGCGATGACTGTCAGGCAACGAACGTTAAAACGTTAGTTCCGAAGTTAAAAAAAGTAGATTCATGTGCAACGATTGAAGTTGGATGTCAGTCTTACTGTGGTCCTGGTCGTAAAAAATCATTCGCATTTGTAAATAACCGTCCAGTTGCGGCTCCAACAGAAGATGAGTTAATCGTAAAAATTGAAGCAAAGTTAAATAAGTAAGAAAAAGAAGAGTGAAAAGATTACTCTTCTTTTTTTATGCCCATAAGAGGAATGGTTTATTCTGCAAAAGTAATCTTGTGTGTACGAACGTTTTCTAAAGGATGGACATAATTTTTGTATTAAAATTCCAATTTATATAAATTTATATTTCAAAATAATGGTTGACAGTCTTTTAAAGCGATAGGTAGAATAGAAGTGTCTGATTCTGAGAATCATTATCAGGAAAATAACAATTCACCTAATTTTTTTATTACTATTTGAGAATAAATTTCATTTTAATAAATATATGTTGTTGGTTAGGATGGTTGAGGGATGGAAGCGAGTGCAAGCAGTATAGAACAGCAAGAAGAGAATGTTAAAGAGATTAAGAGCAGACCGCTCATCGCTTCTATTATTTTAGTAGCGGGTACAATTTTGTTAGCTTTAAGCATGGCAGTTTCTATTTCTTTTGGGGCTGCAGATATTAGTTTAAAGACTGTATGGCAAGCTGTATTTCAGTTTGATGGATCTATTACACATCATAACGTAATTCAAGAGCTTCGCATGCCTAGAGCAATAGGGGGCGTAGTAGCAGGTGCCTTTTTAGCGGTATCAGGAGCAATTATGCAAGGTATGACGCGAAATCCACTTGCTTCACCATCATTAATGGGGATTACAGATGGGGCTGTATTTGGAATTGCAATTATGTATGCATTTTTCCCTAATTCACCTTATTTAATGTTTGTAATCGCATCTTTTATTGGAGCTGCGTTTGGTGCAAGCATTGTATATGGAATTGGGTCTTCTTCACCAGGTGGATTAACACCTGTGAAATTAGCTTTAGCAGGTGCAGCTATTAGTGCTTTATTAGGGGCAATTTCATCTGGAATCGCATTGTATTTCAATCTTGCCCAAGAGGTGAGCATGTGGAATGCAGGCGGAGTTGCTGGAGTGAAATGGCAAAGTATTAATATGTTAGTACCAATTGGCCTTGTTTGTCTTTTTATCGCAATTATGATGTCGAGATATATTACAATTTTGAGCTTCGGTGAAGAAATTGCAATTGGACTTGGTCAAAATACGACATTGATTAAATTTATCGGAACAGTACTTGTTCTTGTTTTAACGGGTTCTGCAGTTTCCATGGCAGGATCAGTTGGATTTGTCGGTCTTGTAATCCCGCATATGACTCGTTTCCTCGTAGGCTCGGACTATAGATGGGTTATTCCATGTTCTGCGGTCTTAGGCGGGCTGTTAATTGAATGTGCAGATATGTTATCTCGCGTTATTAACCCACCATTTGAAACGCCAATTGGAGCAATTACAGCGCTAATTGGGGTTCCATTCTTCCTCTACTTAGCACGTAATGAAGGGAGAGGAAAGATGTGAGGACGAGTGTCTTAACAAAAAAGAACATTTCTATATTAACGATTTTAGTAGGACTAATCATTTCTATATTTCTTATTAGTTTAAATACAGGAACTTTTAAAATCCCGCCAATGGACGTATTAAAGTCATTGGTTGGACTAGGGGCTGAAGATCAGTCTGTTATTTTATTTGAATTCCGTATGCCGCGTATGGTAATTGCTATACTAGTCGGATCTGCCTTAGCTATGTCAGGTGCGATTTTGCAAGGTTTATCGCGAAATCCGCTTGCTGATCCAGGTATTATAGGTATTAATGCTGGAGCGGGATTAACAGTTGTTATATTCGTCTACTTCTTCTTCGGGAAAGTAGGGACTGGTACATTTTTATCTGTATTCATTCTTCCATTCTTCGCACTAGTTGGAGCGATATTAGCAGCGGTAATTATTTATTTACTAGCATGGAAAGATGGCGTTTCATCGACTCGATTAATACTTGTCGGTATTGCCGTTGCAGCTGGATTTGGAGCTGTTAGTTTAATTTTCTCTATGAAGATGACATCTAACGATTTTCGTTTTGCTACGATTTGGCTAGCGGGAAGTCTGTGGGGTACAGATTGGAAATTTGTATTAAGTGTACTTCCATGGATGGTTATTTTCTTACCGCTTGCTATAAGTAAAGCACACATATTAAATGTAATGAACCTAGGCGATTCTACAGCAGTTGGCCTTGGTGTAAACGTAGAAAAAGAAAGACGTAAATTATTATTTATTGCAGTTTGTTTAGCAGGTGCATCTGTTGCTGTTGCCGGCGGAATTGGCTTTATCGGTTTAATGGCCCCGCATTTAGCAAGGCGCCTTGTTGGTGGTAAACATCAAATTATGTTGCCCACAGCTGCGCTAATAGGAACGTTTTTACTTTTATTCGCAGACGTAATTTCAAGAAGTGTACTAACAACTTCAGAAATACCAGTCGGTCTTGTTATTTCTGTAATTGGTGCACCGTATTTCATTTATTTACTTATGAGGACAAAATAAAGGGAGGCTTTTCGTATGGCAACTTTAGCGGTGGATGCGGTATCTGTTGGCTATAATGAAGGTTTAATTATTGATGGATTAACAGTTGAAATTCCGGAAGGCAAAATTACAACAATTATTGGACCAAATGGTTGTGGGAAGTCCACATTATTAAAAACGGCGTCTCGTATTTTGAAGGCAAAGCAAGGTACTGTTTATCTTGACGGAAAAGCAATTGAGAAACAGCCAACGAAAGAAATTGCAAAGAAAATGGCGATTTTACCACAAACTGCAGAAGTGCCAACGGGTCTTACTGTATTTGAGCTTGTGTCATATGGAAGATTCCCTCATCAAAAAGGGTTTGGCACGCTGAAAGAAGAGGATTATCGCTACATTAACTGGGCACTTGAAGTGACAGGAATGAAAGAATTTGCGAATCGTCCAGCAGAAGCGCTATCAGGTGGTCAACGTCAACGTGTGTGGATCGCAATGGCTCTTGCACAAGGGACAGAATTACTCGTATTAGATGAACCGACAACGTACTTAGATATGGCCCATCAATTAGAAGTATTAAACTTATTGAAAAAGTTAAATGAAGAAGAAGGTAGAACGATTGTTATGGTTATCCATGACTTAAACCACGCTTCTCGTTTCTCAGATCATATGATTGCATTAAAAGCAGGTAAGTTAATGAAACAAGGAACGCCAGATGAAGTTATGACAAGTGAAACACTTCGTAACGTATTTGAGATTGAAGCTCAAATCGTTCCATGCCCAGTAAACTGTAAGCCAATTTGTTTAACATATGATTTAGCGATGATTAGTAATCAATTGCGTAAAAAAGCATAAGTAGAACCCCCCTCGTGAAGAGGGGGACTTCTAATGGACGTTGAGCTTCTTATATAAGAATGGGAAGTTGAACGCCCGTTAGAATGGGTTATTAACAACAATTAATAAACATATATTGATTAATTGTTATCTTTGTTTCTTATAGTTCATTGTAACTTATAAGATAAATACAGCTAGAAGGAGTGGGAACATGAAGAATTTTAAAATGGCACTATTAGCAATGGTACTAGTTGTGACTTCTGTACTATTTGCAGCTTGTTCTAACAAAGAAGAAGAAAAGAAAGCAGATGCAAAGACTGAAGAGCGCACTGTAAAACATGCAAAAGGGGAAATTAAAATTCCTGCAAACCCAAAGAAAATTGCTGACCTTAGTGGTTCAACAGAAGAATTATTAATTTTCGGTATGAAACCGGTTATTACTGCTAATACATCTCAAGAAAAAATTGATGCACATATTGAAAAGAAACTAAAAGATGTTAAACCAGTTGGTTCTGCTTGGGGCGATAAAATTAACATCGAAGCAGTAGCTGCTGCAAAACCAGATTTAATTCTTGTAAATAATCGTCAAGAAAAGATTTATGACCAATTATCTAAAATTGCACCAACAGTTATGTTAAACACTCCATTAGATCAATGGCGTCCAAAATTCGAAGAAGTAGGTCAAATCTTCGGTAAAGAAAAAGAAACAAAAGAATGGTTCAAAAAGTATGATGAAAAAGCAAGCAAATTACATGACAAAATCGTCGCTAAAACTGGTGAAGCAACATTTATGAAAATGGCTGCATATCCAAATGCTTTCCGCGTATATGGTGATTACGGTTACGGTAGCGTAATCTTTAATGATTTAAAACTACCAGCAGTTAAAGGTACACCAACTGATAAACCGTTAGTACAAGTACAAAAAGAAGCTTTAATCGATTACAACCCAGATTACTTATTCGTATTTACAACTGGTGACGGTTCTCAGCGCTTAAAAGAATTCCAAGAAGAATCAATTTGGAAAAACATGAACGCTGTTAAAAATAACCACGTATTTACAATTAAAAATGAAGACTTAAACAAAGGTTACTTCCCACTAGGGAAAGATATGATCTTAGACGAAGTTGCTGAATTCGTTTTAGGTAAATAATGTATAAAGGAAATCACTTTTACTTCGGTAAAGGTGATTTTTTCTTTTTATAAAGGGAATTAATATAGTCTTTCATTTCTTTCTGTTTCTCATTTCGTTTATAATATAAAGTAAGAATGTAGTAAAGAAAGGGGGATGTCGGAAAGTGGTATATTTAAACGACAAACTCAGCGAAACAAAAGTGTTTAAAGACCCAGTACATAAATATGTGCACGTGCGTGATCGTGTTATTTGGGATTTAATCGGAACGAAAGAATTTCAACGCTTGCGCCGTATTAAGCAGCTTGGAACGACATTTTTTACATTTCACGGTGCAGAGCATAGTCGCTTTACTCATTCGTTAGGTGTATACGAAATTATTCGTCGTATGATTGATGATGTGTTTGATGGCAGACCAAATTGGAATGCTGAAGATAGATTGTTATGTTTATGTGCGGCATTACTTCATGATGTCGGCCACGGCCCATTTTCTCACTCGTTTGAAAAAGTATTTTCATTAGATCATGAGAAATTTACGCAAAAGATTATCGTTGGCAATACGGAGATTAATGATGTATTAAGTCGTGTTGATAAGGAGTTTCCACAAAAGGTAGCAGATGTAATTGCAAAAACGTCTACTAATAAATTAGCGATTAGTATGATTTCGAGCCAAATTGATGCGGATCGTATGGATTATTTATTAAGAGATGCTTATTTTACAGGCGTAAAGTACGGAAACTTCGATATGGAACGTATACTGCGTGTAATGCGTCCGTATGGGAATCAAGTAGTCATTAAAAATAGTGGTATGCATGCTGTTGAGCATTACATTATGAGTCGTTATCAAATGTATTGGCAAGTATATTTCCACCCGGTAACGCGAAGTGCAGAAGTTATTTTAACGAAGATTTTACACCGTGCGAAATCACTGCACGAGAAGTATTATACATTTAAAAATCATCCTGTTCATTTCTATTCTTTATTTGAAGAAGAAGTAACAGTAGAGGATTATTTAAAGTTAGACGAGAACGTTATGTATTACTACTTCCAAGTATGGCAGGAAGAAGAAGATCCAATTTTAAGCGATTTATGCCGCCGTTTTATGAATCGAAATCTATTTAAATATGTAGAGTTTACAGATAAACACGGTTTAGATAATTGGATGGAATTAAGTAGTTTATTTAAAAAGATTGGACTTGATCCGGAGTATTATTTAGTAGTTGATTCAACATCAGACTTACCGTATGACTTTTATCGTGCAGGAGAAGAAGAAGAGCGTCTACCAATCCTACTTCTTATGCCAAACGGAGAGCTTAGAGAGCTTTCACGTGAGTCGGATATTGTTGAGGCGATTACAGGTAAGAAAAGAACGGATCAAAAGCTATTCTATCCACATGATTTAATCTATGAAGATGGAAGAAAAGGAAAATATAAAGAGAGAATTATTGAGTTGTTAGAAGGAAAGAAATAAGAAGCAGCTAATGGCTGCTTCTTATGAAAAAACTTGAAATTATTTGTCGCTTAAGCGTTTTCCGCCAACTGCATAATGGTTTTTAGACATTTCTTCGATGAAAACAACGATGTTTTCTTCAGGAGCACCAGTTGTTTCGCTTACTGCTGCTGTTACTTTCTCAGCAAGAGCTTTCTTTTGTTCTTCTGTGCGTCCTTCTAGCATTTTCACTGTTACGTATGGCATGTACAATCGCTCCTTTTATGTAAGTTACACTCTTATTATAGCGGATTATGGGGAAGAACAATCGAAAAACAAATAATTTCTTTTTTTGACATATGGAAGAGGAGATGAAGCATGGATCAGTTATTTAGATACCCGTTGCACCAAATTCCTTTGGTAGCAATGGCCATTATTATCGCATTATCAGTTCATGAATTTGCACATGCATATGTAGCATATAAATTTGGAGACGATACAGCAAAGAGACAAGGCCGTTTGACTTTATCACCGATGGCACACTTAGATCCTATAGGTTTGATTGCAGTATTAATTCTTGGATTCGGTTGGGCAAGACCGGTTCCTGTTAACCCATATAACTTTAAAAGACCGCGTCTTGCAGGTATATTAGTTTCAATTGCAGGGCCGATTAGTAACTTCATTTTAAGTGCAATTGGTTTAATTATTTGGTATAGCTTATTAAAATTTGGTGTATTATACTCAATTCCATCTGCAGTGGCAGATACGTTAGCTCAATTTTTCCAGATTTTTATTATGCTGAATATCGTTTTACTTGTATTTAACTTATTACCGATCCCACCACTTGATGGGTATCGCGTAGTGGAAGATTTAGCACCAGCAAATATTCGCGCGAAAATGACACAGTATGAAAAATACGGGGCAATTGCGTTATTAATTCTCGTTATTACACCGCTTAGTAATTACACAATTCAACCTATTTTTCAGGTAGTTATTCCGCATGTATTTGTATTTTTAGATAGCGTCATTGCGCCTATTTTTGGCCTTTTATAATTTTTAAGTGAGGAGGATTTTACATATGACAGAGAAAAAGAAAAAAATCGGTTTTAATATCGTGAAAAATGATTCAACAGATGGACATGGTGGATTTGGTGTTGGAGCATTAAGCTTAGAAAACATTTCACCTGTATTTGTTGATGTACTAGAGAAGACTGCATTCGTTGATATCGGTGCGATGCATGCGCGTAGTACAGTAGAAAAAGGTATTAAGTTTTTAACAAATAAAGATGAGGTTCCAAACGGAAAACCGTTTTGGCTTGTTTGGGTAACGATTGAAAGAACTGCAACGGGTGCGTATTACGCAGGTGTAACAGCTTGTGAAATGACAGTTGACCGTGAGATTCGCCGCGGATATAAATCACTTCCAGAGCACGTAAATAAAATGGATAAATCATTGAAGCGTCACATTATGGTTGACCATATGGACGAGTCATCTAAAAAGGTACTTGGTACGTTCTTAAAAGAACATAATGAAGCGATTTGGAACGAATCTAGTGAAGAATTGCGCCGTGCATTATTAAGTGAATAAAAAATAGCTGACGGGTGCCCGTCAGCTATTTTTTTTACCAAGGAAGATATTTTTTCCACCAACTTGTTTTTTTCTTTTCTTCAGTCGTTTTTTCAAATTCTTCTTTATCATCGACGTGATCCATACAATATTCAGTCGGTTCGGTACCTTTAGCGAAATACATTTTCACAGAAATAGGACAATTTTTTGTAGCAATTTTACCGTTCTCTGGATTGATATTAACCGCTACGACGTCACTTGGTTGTTTAAATTCTTTTTTAGGCTGTCCATCTAAGCCCTTCTCCATCGTATCAGTCCATATTTTCTTCGCATACCCTTGTTCTGCTACGTTTGAAATAGATTTAGGTTGATCGTATCCGACCCATACACCTGTTACGATTTGCGGAGTAAATCCGATCATCCAACTATCCGTTTCAGTAGAACCAGATTTGCCGGCATATGTTCTTGATAGTTTGGATAACATCGATTGACCAGTTACAGCAGCATAGCTGCTTAGTTTCTTATTAAACATACCAGTCATCATTTCTTCCATTACAAACGCTTTGCTCTTGTCGAGAACTTGTTTACTCTCTAAATGAGCATCGTATAATATATTTCCTTCATGATCCATAATGCGGCGAATGAAAGTAGGTTTTACTTCTTTTCCACCGTTTGCGAACATGCTATAAGCGTTAACCATTTCAATTGGTTTTACTGGTGATGTACCGAGAGCTAGAGAAGGCACATCTTTTAATGCACTTGTAATTCCAAACTGTTTCGCTGTTTTTGCAAGCGCGTCATCGCCTAAAAACAAATTTGTTTTCACAGCATAAATGTTATCAGAGACTGCGAGAGCTTGTGCCATCGTTACGAAATCATCTGCATAATAATCTTTATAGTTCTTCGGTTTATACTTTGAAACGCCGTCACCTAAGGTGAATACAGTATATTCGCTTTTTAAGCGTGTAGCAGGCGTGAATCCTCGTTCTAATGCTGCATAATATAGAAATGGCTTAAATGTAGAACCAGGCTGACGAATGGCTTGTGTAGCCCTGTTAAATTGACTCGTAGTATAATCAGTTCCACCAACAAGAGCAGCCACTTCACCTGTCTTTGGATTCATAGAGACGAGAGCAGTTTGTATGTTTGTTGTGTCAGGTATGTGATCTTTTACAGCTTGTTCTGCTACAGCTTGTAGTTTAGGGTCTAGCGTTGTATAAATTCGCAAGCCACCCCGTTGTAAAGCTTGTTCGTCTAATCCAACATCACGAAGGAGCGAAGCTTGTACAGCATCTTGGAAATATGGTGCGACCTCTGCTACTTTTTTCGTATCTAATGAGGCAAAAGTTAGTGGCTCTTTCTTCGCTAAGGCTGCTTGTTGCTTCGTAATATATCCTTGCTTTACCATTTCATCTAATATGAGAGCTTGTCGTCCTTTCGCACGATCCTCTTTCAAAAAGGGAGAATAGACACTTGGCCCTTTCGGGATACCTGCGAGCATACTAGCTTCTGCTAATGTTAACTCTTTTGCCGTTTTATCGAAATATAGACGGGACGCAGCTTCGATGCCATAAGCGCCATGTCCGTAATAAATTGTATTTAAATATCCTTCTAAAATATGATTTTTATTATAATTCACCTCAAGGCGAATTGTGTACATTGCTTCTAATAGTTTACGTTTCCACGTTTTATCATGATCTAAGTAAAGGTTACGAGCATACTGTTGTGTAATCGTACTAGCACCTTGGACTTTTGCCATCGCTTTTAAATCGGCAACAATGGCACCAGCAATACGTTTCATATCAAAGCCATGATGTTTGTAGAATCGTTGATCTTCAATAGATAGTGTCGCCTCTTTTACATAAGGTGAAATTTCATTAAGAGATACATTGTAACGTTTTTGCATTTCATTACTTTGTCCTATAACAGTGTCATCATTTGCGTAAAAGACGCTTGTTTGCGGGACCGCAACAGGAGGAGGTCCCATAATTTTTGCAACTATAATAATAACAAAAAAAGAAAAAACGAAGAAAAGGACGCAAGAAAACATTGCGGTGAAGAAAAGACGTTTATATTTTTTAAGTTTTGGATTCATAGTTTGATCCATCTTTTTTCAGCCCCTCATTAATACAAGCGTTATTGTATTAGTATTGAGGGTTTTCGTTTATTTTAAACAATGAAATTTCGAAAATAAAAAAGCCCCTTCCATTAAGAAAGGAGCTCAAAGGCACGTGCTGGCCAATCGGTAATGATGACATCTACACCATAATCAATCATAGTTTGTAAATCTTTGTATTCATTAATTGTATATGGACGGAAAACATACCCTTGCTCTTGTGCTAACTGCACAAATTCTTTCGTTAATAACTGGAAGTTTGGATGTAATCCATTTGCTTCTCTATGTTTTGCTTCGGCAATTGGATCAGCAAGTGGTGTATCATATAAAATTGCTCTTGGGATTTCAGGAGCAATTTCTGCTAATAATGAAACAGAGTCATGGTTAAATGATGAAAATACAATTTGATTAGAAAGATGATATTCACGCACAAGTGCGACAGCTTTTTCCTCAATATTTGGGTAATGAATAACATCTGTCTTTAATTCAATATTTAGTTGTAAGTTCGTTGTGGAAAGCCAAATGAAAACCTCGCGCAATGTTGGGATTTTTGCTTCATGGAAAGAAGGGTCTTTATAGCTACCAGCGTCCAATGATTGTAGTTCCTCCACCGTTTTTTCCGAAACAAGTCCAACGCCATTTGTTGTGCGATCGACGGTTTCATCGTGAATTACGACAAGTTCACCATCTTTTGATAAGTGGACATCGAGTTCAATTCCGTGAGCGCCAATGCGTTCTGCTTCTTGGAAGGCAATCATCGTATTTTCGGGATGTGTTCCTTTTACTCCGCGATGAGCGAAAATAAGTGGTTTAATCATGTGAAATTCTCCTTATTATCTCATTTCTTTTATTATGAAACTGCTTTAGGGAAAATACAATTGAATATGACAAACATTTACAAAAGTCTAACAGTTGCAGAAAAGTTAACGTTAACGTAAAATGTAATAATCAAGTGAAGGGAGGAATAAACATGTATAAAATTGATGAAGTAACAAAGCAAGTCGGTTTAACAAAACGTACACTTCGTTATTATGAGGAAATTGGTTTAATTCATCCCCCAGAACGTAGTGAGGGAAATATTCGTCTGTATACTGATGAGGATATTGCCAGAATTAAAAGAATTGTAGAAGCGAAAGAAGTGCTAGGAATCACACTTCAAGAAATGCAGCATTTCTTATCACTAAAAGAAAGAATGGAGCAAAGGAGAAATAGCGAGAACCCTCGTGATCGTGAAGTGATTCAAGAAATTAAAGATATGCTTGAAAAACAAGTGCAAACGTTAGACGAAAAAATGGAGCAAATGCAACGTGTAAAGGCAGAACTCGAAGATAGTTTACATCGTGCAGTAACATTTTTAGAGAGCACAAAAGGAGAGTAATCAAAATGGAGAGCAAACAAAAACTAGGGAGATTGATTACAGTGGTGGCTACCTTCCTTGCCTTTTCGGGTATAGGAGTAGTCGACCCAATTTTGCCAATTATTGCAGAGAAAATTGGTGCAACACATTGGCAAGTTGAAATGTTATTTACCGCTTATATTTTAACGATGGCAATCATGATGTTACCAGCTGGTATATTTGCATCGAGATTTGGTGATAAACGGATGATGACAATCGGTCTTGCGATTGTGACTGTATTTGCGTTTATATGTGGTATATCGCAAACGATTGCTCAATTATCTCTTTTCCGCGCTGGATGGGGATTAGGAAATGCGATGTTTTTTGCTACAGCAATGACGCTGTTAATAGCATTAAGTAAAGAAGTTCATGAAGCAGTAGGATTATACGAAGCAGCTATCGGTTTAGGCATGGCTGGCGGACCATTATTAGGCGGGATATTAGGTGGTCATTCTTGGCGTTATCCGTTTTTCGCGACGAGTATTTTAATTTTCTTAGCATTTATTTTAGTATTCTTTTTTGTAAAAGAACCAGAGCGAAAAGTGAAGCGTAAGGCTGCTGGCGTAGGGGAATTACTTAACCTGGTGAAGTATAAACCATTTATGCAAGGTGCCATTTCAGGGATGCTATACTACTACGGATTTTTTGTCGTGTTAGCATATTCACCACTTATTATGCATTTATCAGCTATTCAATTAGGTTTTGTATTTTGCGGATGGGGACTCGCGTTAGCTTACGGTTCTGCAATTTTAGCACATAAGCTAGAAGGGAAATATGAACCAAAAACATTATTGAAGGGTAGTTTACTTGTATTTGCGATTTTCTTAATTGCACTATTCTTTGTGAAAATTATGTGGTTACAAATTACTCTTATCGTTTTATCAGGATTGGCATCTGGTTTAAACAATGCATTATATACAAGTTATGTAATGGATATTTCACCTTATGAAAGATCTGTTACGTCAGGTGTTTATAACTTCGTTCGTTGGCTAGGGGGCGCAATTGCTCCGATTTTATCAGGAGTTATCGGTCATACTGTTTCACCACAAAGTCCGTTTTTAGTAGGTGGAATTGTGGTATTAGTTGGTTGTATTATGATCCTAATTCCAATTCGTAAACCAGTAGAAATTGAGACAAAAGCCCTTTCTTAAGAAAGGGTTTTCTTTCCTTTTACGGTGCAAACCCTTTCTGCACATATGTTAGAACCCTCTGACTAAAATATATTTTCGGTATTTTTGTACTTTTAACTATACATTTTGGATGTTTTGTTTTATTTTTGTTAGGGGACATTAATGATGTCCCTATTATAAATTTGCATTGAAAGGCGTGATTGTACGATGGAACTATGGTTCACTGAAAAACAAACAAAACATTTTGGGATTACGGCGCGTATTAACCGCACATTACATACGGAGCAAACAGAATTCCAAAAACTTGATATGGTTGAAACGGAAGAGTTCGGAAACATGCTTATTTTAGATGGCATGGTTATGACGACAGAAAAAGATGAGTTCGTTTACCATGAAATGGTAGCGCACGTACCTTTATTTACACATCCAAACCCTGAAAACGTATTAGTTGTTGGTGGCGGTGATGGCGGTGTTATTCGTGAAGTGTTAAAACACCCAAGCGTAAAGAAAGCAACTCTTGTTGAAATCGATGGAAAAGTAATTGAGTACTCTAAACAATACTTACCATCAATTGCAGGCGCATTAGATAATGAGCGTGTAGAAGTGAAAGTAGGAGACGGTTTCCTACATATCGCAGAAAGCGAAAATGAATATGACGTAATTATGGTAGATTCTACTGAGCCAGTAGGACCAGCAGTAAACCTATTTACAAAAGGCTTCTATGCTGGAATTTCAAAAGCGTTAAAAGAAGATGGTATTTTCGTTGCTCAAACGGACAACCCGTGGTTTACACCAGAATTAATTACAACTGTGTTTAAAGATGTAAAAGAGATTTTCCCAATTACTCGTTTATACACAGCGAATATTCCAACTTATCCAAGTGGTCTTTGGACATTCACAATCGGATCTAAAAAACATGATCCATTAGAAGTAAGTGAAGAGCGTTTCCACGAAATCGAAACGAAATACTACACAAAAGAATTACACAATGCAGCATTCGCATTACCGAAATTTGTTGGCGATCTAATTAAGTAAGAGAATCGTATCGAACAAATAAAGTGTAAGTAGCTCATTTAAGGTGTTTGTCCAGAAGACTTGAACATGCTAGCTATTTACACTTCTGTAAAGAAAATTGTCTTCTTGTATGAAACAGAAGACCCGGTAAATCGAGAAAGAGGAGCAACTCGCTCCAAATTTGAGAAATAATGAAAGGTTGGGATACCTTAAGTTCCACATAAGGAGGAAAAGAATATGCGTTTTGATGAAGCTTATTCAGGTAAAGTATTTATTAAAAGTCATCCAAGTTTTGAAGAGTCAGAGGTAGTTATTTACGGGATGCCTATGGATTGGACAGTAAGTTACCGTCCAGGATCTCGCTTTGGCCCTGCACGTATTCGTGAAGTATCAATCGGTCTTGAAGAATATAGTCCGTATTTAGATCGTGAACTAGAAGAGGTAAAATATTTTGATGCGGGTGATATCCCATTACCATTCGGAAATGCACAACGCAGCTTAGACATGATTGAAGAATATGTATCAAAACTTTTAGATGCCGGTAAGTTTCCACTAGGTCTCGGCGGTGAGCACCTAGTGTCTTGGCCAATTTTTAAGGCAATGGCAAAAAAATATCCGGATTTAGTAATCATCCACATGGATGCTCATACTGATTTACGTGAATCGTATGAAGGGGAGCCTTTATCCCACTCTACACCAATTCGTAAAGTGTGTGATTTAATTGGTCCGGAAAACGTATATTCTTTCGGAATTCGTTCTGGAATGAAGGAAGAATTTGAATGGGCGAAAGAAGTGGGTATGAACTTATACAAGTTTGACGTATTAGAACCGTTAAAAGAAGTATTACCGAAACTTGCAGGACGCCCAGTCTATGTCACAATCGACATTGATGTATTAGACCCAGCTCACGCTCCAGGAACAGGAACGTTAGAAGCTGGCGGTATCACATCTAAAGAATTATTAGATTCCATCGTAGCAATTGCAAATTCAAATATAAATGTAGTTGGAGCAGACTTAGTAGAAGTAGCTCCAGTCTACGACCATAGTGATCAAACACCAGTCGCAGCAAGCAAATTCGTGCGGGAAATGCTGCTCGGTTGGGTGAAATAAAAGTGAAGCCGACTGTTTAGACCCGGTGGCTAAGGTTCTTTCCTGCAAAAGGTGCTTTTTACCTTTTGGCAGGGAAGGTTCTTAGACGCAATGGTCTAGGAGGCGTAACTGGATAGTAATAAAAGCGGAGGCAGCTCGCTCAGAATCGCAGGTCATTGGAACGCTCGATCGAGAAGCACTTTTGGCGCAGGCCGAGAGTGTGAAATGGCCAGAGATTCTAGCCGCTGCAGTTAGATAAATTAAAAGCCCTCTATATGTGAAGTGCACCCCAATTGTTAGACACAGTCTAACAATTGGAGGTGCATTTTTTATGGCTAAATTTTCTTCAAAAGAAAAAATCCAAGCGGTGAAACGATATTTAGATGGTACAGAAAGTGGAAAAACAATTGCTAAATCTATAGGAGTTAACCCTAGCGTACTTCGTGAGTGGATTAGACGATATGAGTCTTCAGGTGAAAAGGCCTTTGAAAAGTGCTATACATTCTACCCAGCCCAGTATAAACTAGATGTACTTTATTATATGAATGAACACGGGACATCTATCAGAGAAACAGCGGCACTTTTCAATATACCGTCTTATGAAACACTTCGGAAATGGAAAATAGCTTATGAAACAGGAGGATTGGATGCCCTACAATCAAAGAAAAAGGGGCGTCCAACCATGAAAGATAAAAAAATAAAACCAGTAGATGAAGGATCAATCGAAGCCTTACAAGCGGAAAATGAGCGTTTACGTATGGAAAATTCATATTTAAAAAAGTTGAATGCCTTAGTTCAAAACAAAGAAAAATCACCAAACAAGACAAAGCGCAAGTAATCTACGAGTTAAGGCATGAATTTCCTATCAAGGAGTTACTTCAACTCGCAAACATTCCACGTAGTACGTACTATTACTGGATGAAACATTTTAATCGTCCTGATCCAAATGCGGAGGTAAAAGAACTGATTCAAGCTATTTATAATGAACACGATGGGTGTTATGGTTATCGTCGTATTCGTGATGAACTTATGAATCGTGGACACAAAGTAAATCATAAAAAAGTGTATCGTCTTATGAAAGAATTAGGGTTAAAATGTCTGGTTCGTATGAAAAAATATCGCTCTTACAAAGGGACAGTTGGGAAAATTGCACCAAATATTTTAAATCGCAACTTCCAAGCTGAAAAACCAAATGAAAAGTGGGTTACAGATATTACGGAGTTTAAGTTATTTGGGGAGAAGTTATACCTATCACCAATGTTGGATTTATTTAATGGTGAAATTATCACGTATACAATTGGTTCAAGACCGACCTATTCCCTTGTTTCAACGATGTTGGACCAAGCCCTTTATTGTGTAACCGATCCGGATAAACTCCTCATTCACTCTGATCAAGGTTGGCACTATCAAATGAAACAATACCGTCATTCTCTTAAGAATTGTGGCATAACTCAAAGTATGTCTCGCAAAGGAAACTGTTATGACAATGCCGTTATTGAAAATTTCTTCGGTATCATGAAATCGGAATTTCTGTATCGAAAAGAATTTGAAAGTATAACACATTTCAAACAAGAGTTAGCAAAGTATATAGAATACTATAATCATAAAAGAATTAAGGCAAAATTAAAGGGTATGAGCCCAGTACAATACCGGGCTCATACCCTAGAGGCTGCCTAATGAAACGACCTGTCTAACTTTCGGGGGTCACTTCAGAATAGGGGGCTTTTCTTACTTTTTATAAATATTTATTCCAATTATATTATCAGATGAGTCTAAACGAATATAAACGTCATCTGATAAAAGGTGTGCATTATATATTCGTTGTTTATATGTTGATATCTCGAAGCGTTTTCCATTTAATTCACATTCTAGAATAATCATATCGCCATGTTCTTTCCAATTTATTAATTTAGCAGTTGTATTCATATAAACCTCCTCTAAATCATTTTATGAAAATTAGTAGAGATAGTGTGAGAAAGGAGTTTATATAACAAAAAAAGACACCTTAAGTGTCTTCTTTGATTACTATAAAAGTCGTTGAATGAAATAGGTTTCTATTTTTATTTGCGTGAAAAGCCTTCTTCATCAAGGTATTCCGCAGCTTCTGGATAAGAGTTGAATGTACCGTCTAAGTTTACACCAGCGTACACGTTCCACATGTCATCCTCTGAAATAAGAGTAAGAATATGACCATCTTCGTTCTGCCATTCTTCTTCTTTCGCAGGTTCTACAGGTGCTACTACCTCTTCTTGTGATAGAAGGTCAATTGATTTCTCAATTACTGAACGTAACTCCTCTGCTGAAAACTCACGGATGTTAACCATACCTTTATCATCTGTTTTATAACCTTTAATACCGCTTGCATATACAAATCCATTTCCATTTGGGTGTAAATGAAATACAACGTTCTTTTTATCTAAACGACTTTCTTCAAAGTGGAAGTTTACACGTTTTAATGATACGTTCTTTCTTTCTAGTTCTGGGAAAGATTCAATAATCGATAATTTTTCTTCAAAAGTTAGCATAGTGCCTCCAAGTATATAGTAAAAGATTTAATTTGTTCATTATAGCATAGTTGCAATTGTTTCCAAAGATAAGGGGAAAACTTTTCGTTGAATACGTTTACGTCACGAGAATGTAAAAAGTGAGCTAACGAATGTATCTTTTTAGGTGTACAATGGAACATGGACTTTATACAAAGGTGGTTTTTTTATGTTTCAAAAAATAGCAAAGGAATGTTTAGCAGGATTTACTGTTGCGATTGTTGCGTTACCACTTGCGATTGCGTTTGGTATTGCTGCGACAGGAACGTCTGAGGGAGCGCTTGTTGGATTGTATGGTGCAATTTTTGCAGGTTTATTCGCAGCGTTATTTGGCGGGACACCTGGGCAAGTAACAGGGCCAACTGGACCGATTACCGTTATTGCAACAGGAGTTATTGCGACGCACGGGTTAGAGGCAAGTTTTATTGCCTTTATGATGGCAGGATTATTTCAAATTTTATTCGGTGTATGTAAGCTCGGTTCTTACGTTCGATATATTCCGTATCCTGTCGTTTCAGGATTTATGAATGGTATTGCATTAATCATTATTTTAGGCGAAATAAAACACGTACAAAATAGTTTTCTACTTGTTGTGTTAACGATTATTGTAATGATTGTTTCTGGCAAATGGATTAAGGCGATTCCGTCTAGTTTAGTAGCACTAGTCGGTGTGACAGCTTTGCTTCCTTTATTTTCTTCTCTACTCGAAGGACTTACAGTAAAGTTACCGATTATCGGAAATCTTTCACTAAATAAAGTAATTGAAAAGATTGGAACTATTCCAGAAGCGATACCTACGCTTCATATTCCATCTTTAAGTGGAACAGGAATAGCAGCACTTATTTTACCAGCGCTTAGTATTGCTTTGTTAGGGTCGATTGACTCGTTGTTAACATCGGTCGTAATGGATAATGTGACAGGTACACGTCATAAAAGTAATAAAGAGCTCGTTGGACAAGGTATCGGTAATATGATGAGCGGATTGTTTGGCGGATTAGCAGGTGCAGGTGCGACTGTAAGGTCTATCGTGAATATAAGAAGTGGCGGTAAAACGGCACTTTCGGCATGTATGCATAGTGTTATCTTATTTATTTTTATTATGGGTCTTGGTTCGGTCGTACAATATATTCCACTTGCTGTATTATCAGGTATTTTAATTTTAACTGGTATTGGAATGTTCGATTGGGGAAGCATGAAAAAGATGCATGTCGCTCCTAAAGGTGATGTCGTTGTTATGCTCGTAACGATGATTGTAACGGTGAAGTTCGATTTAATGATTGCTGTTGCCTTCGGTATTATTCTTTCGTTCATCATATATATGGTGAAATGTAAAGAACGTAAAACTTCTATCGTAAAAGAAAAAGAAGAAACGTACACAATTCAAGGGCCGCTCTCTTTCCTATCAGTAGATCGTATTTTCTCTACTTTACAAGATGTGAAGTCACCGGTTGTTTTACGTATGAAAGATGTGCGTTATATGGATGTATCAGGAGCTATGGCATTATTAAATTTTGTTGAGCAATCAAATAAAGTAGGAGCAAGTGTAGAGCTTGAGCAAGTACATCCGAGTATTGAAAAAACAATCGCAGCAATGGCAAGCGATGAACAGAAAGAGCAATTGAAAATCTTAAGTGTTTAGATAGTAATTAGAATATCTCACAATTTTACATAAATTATAATGTAGAGTTGTGGGATGTTTTTATAATGTTTTTAGTAATATGTATCGCAGTGACAGAGAGGAAGGGCTCTTTTGGCGTAACAGAAACGCTTATAGTGTGTACATATATAATGGAAGGAATTAGAAAAATATTGTGAAGAGACAGGCTTAAATGGGTTCGCTTTTCTATTTTGAAAAAAAAACCAAGTATTCAACCTATAATAAATTTGTTATGATAACCAATGGGATAAAATGAATCCCTATCGCTTAAAACAATATGTTTGAGAGTATATGTATAAAAGAAAAGAGAAAAAATATGAATAAAACATTTGTAAAAGGAGCAGCAATTTTAACCATTACAACTTTTTTGTCAAAATTGCTTGGTAGTTTTTTTCAAATTCCATTACAAAATATTGCAGGAGATGAAGTGCTCGGTATTTTTCGCCTTGTTTTTCCTGTATATATGATTGCTCTTACATTATCGGTAGCCGGAGTTCCACTTGCAATTTCGAAACTAATTGCAGAGTTGAACGAAAAAAATAAGCAAAAGGAAATTGCGAAATTATTTAAATCAGCGTCAATTATTGGGATAGCATTTGGCGTTTTCGGCTGTTTAGTCATTGTATTATTTTCTATTGAAATTGCGAATATGCTCGGTGGACAAGAAACTAGAATGCCGTTGCTTATTACTTCATTAGCATTACTCATTGCGCCATACATGGCGGTGTATAGAGGGTATTTTCAAGGTTTCGGTGATATGAAACCAACAGGGGTATCACAGGTCATTGAGCAATTTGTACGTGTGTTTTTTATGTTAATAATTGCTTACATACTAGTATCATGGGATAAGAGTAATACTGTTATTACTAGTGGTGCGATGATTGGCTCTTTTCTTGGAGTCATTAGTTCGCTTATATATTTGCGTATAAAATATAATAGAAGTCCATACTACAATAAAAGCAATTCCTATTCGCTCCGAGATTTAAGAGAAAACGGCAAAAAGATATTGCGGGTATCGATCCCAATCGCTATCGGAGCTTTATCAATGCCACTTTTAAATTTAGTAGACTCGCTTACAATACCGCATGTATTACAAGGATCATCAACAGAAATTCAAGAACAATTTGGAATATACAGTCGCGGTTTTGCATTCACGCAAATAATTGTTATTTTTGCAAGTGCAATTGTATTTCCGTTAATACCACTCTTAACTTCCGCATTGGCCAAAAGAGATATAAATTTGGCGAAAATAACAATTCAAAATACAAATCGACTAGCGCATGTTTTGACAGCACCGTTAACAATATGGTTGATGGCATTAACAGTACCGTTAAATGTCGGATTGTTCACAGACGTAAAAGGCAGTAGTATGTTAACAGTTATGATTGGCAGTTCGTATTTTACTGCGGTTATGGTATTATCAATAGGTGTTTTACAGGGCATTAACCGTTCTGCACAAGCTGCATGGATTGTTATTGGTGCGAGTTGTGTGAAAGTCGTGTTAAACATGATGTTCGTGCAGAAGTTTGGTATAGATGGAGCGGCGTATAGTACACTAATTACTTACGTATTGATTTGTATTGTAAATCATTTGTATATTCGAAGCTATATTGCCTATTCTATTCATTTAAAAAGCTTTTTTGGTGTGCTAGCAATAGCATGTATTTTGGGACTAGGATTGTATGAACTATGTAATGTGATAGATGTTACATCTTCAAGAATTATGACGTTATTATTCAGTGGTATAGCATTAAGTATTACAACCATTTTGTATGGTGTATGTGCTTTGAAATTAAAATGGATATCAATAAACAAAATACCATTTTTGAAAAGATAAATATAGAAATTTAATTTTTTATTATAATTCATATGAGCTGATAAAGAGGAAACTATGTAGGGTATCAAGTGTTTAGGTAAGGAATGGGTACCAGTTTATGTTAGATGAAATAAACGGTTACCTAGTTTTGGAGGAGATTTAGGGTGCGTTTAGTCTTATCAGGATATTATGGTTTTTATAATGTTGGAGACGAGGCGATTCTACAATCAATTATTGAATCGTTAAGTAAAGAGAACCCGGATATAGAACTAGTAGTACTATCAAATGATTCTAAATATACAAAGGAAATGTATGGTGTAGAATCGGTAGATCGCTGGGATATAAAAGCTGTTTATCATGCAATCAAAAACAGTGATGGAGTTATTAGCGGTGGCGGGAGCCTTCTTCAAGATCAGACAAGTACGAAGAGTATTCTATATTATACGGGTATTATGGGACTCGCTCGATTATTAAAAAAGCCGTATTATATTTATTCACAAGGAATAGGTCCAATTACAAAAGGATATAATCGTTTATTAGTAAAATGGAACTTGTCAAAAGCTTCCTACGTATCAGTTCGAGATGAGGATTCGTTTTTATATTTAAAAGAACTTGGCATAAAAAACGATATTGAAATTGTTCCAGACCCTGTTTTAACATGGAAACGGACAAAACAATCGGATTGGTTGCAAAAGCATTCGATACATGGAAAAGTAATTGCGGTTAGTGTGCGTTATTGGAATGCAAAAGAAGATTATATAAAAAAATTAGCTGAGGCATTAAAAAAATTAAAGCAAGAAGGATACCAAATTCTATTTGTTCCAATGCATGAGCCATTTGATCAAAAAGCTTCGCGTGAAGTAGTAGACTTAATGGGAGAAGAGACGTATATGCTTCCATATAAAATGGATATCGACGAGAAAATATTCATTTTATCACAATGTTCATTACTAATTGGTATGCGTCTTCATGCACTAGTTTTTTCTGCTGTAGCCAAAACTCCAATGGTCGGGATTTCATACGATCCGAAAATTGATTCGTTTTTAAGTCAAGTGAATCAGCCAGTTATAGGAAGTGTGGATGGCGAATGGAGTGCTGAGTATTTATATGAAATTGCGAAAAAGCAATTAATGCAACAAGGAACTGTGCAGCAAGAGTTACAATTGACAATAGATGAGCTTCGGTTGCAAGGCAAACAGGCAACAAAGAAACTCATTGATCATATGGAAAAAGGCACTTTATTAAAAAAGTAAAGTGTCTTTTATTTTTGTTTTGAATTTAATGAAAATTCTAATTACAAAAACGTTTTATTTTAATTCCTATTTATTATGCTAAAATGATTGCGATTATTATATAATCAAATTTGTGATAATAAATTCGTAGATTACGAGGAGGGTAAACTTGAAGACTTTTTCAAAAGGTATAACAGCAGTGGCATTAACGGGATCATTACTTTTAACTCCTATTTCAAGTTATGCGGCAAATGATGATATTACAGGACATATGTTTGAGACGAATATGCGCTCACTTATTACTAAAGGAGTTTTAATGGGGTATGGAGACAATGTATATGCGCCTGATAAATTAGTAACAAGAGCAGAGTTTGCTACATTCATAGCAAGGGCTTTAAATTTACCGAAAGCTGATTCGAATTTCGAGGATGTGCCGAAGACTTACGGTTTATATGATGGTGTAAGTAGAGCATATGGAGCGAAAATTATTAATGGCCGTACGAACGAGACATTTTCACCAAATGATGTAATTACACGTGAAGAAATGTCGATAATGGTAAAGCGAGCGTTAGACTATAAAAATATTAAAGTAGCTGTAAGTCCGCTTACCTTTACTGATAAAGATAGTATTAACTATAAAGAGCATGTACAAGTTATGGTGGCCACTCAAATTATTAAAGGGTATCCAGAAGATAATACATTTAGACCACATTTATCAGCTACAAGAGGGATGGCTTCAGCTATGTTGGATCGTATGCTTCAGACGATTGAAAAAAACGGAAATAGCAATCCTGTAGAAACTAAGAAATATGTTGTGACAAATGTAAGAGAAAACGGAACAGAGCAAGAAGTAGAGCGCTATAATACGTATAAAGAAGCGGTTACGGCTGCTCAAAATAAAGGTATGAATGCGGTAAAATACGAGAACGAATTTTTATGGATTAAAGATGGTTTTGCAAGTGCGAAAAGAATAACTGGGCAAAACATCATTAATATTTATGATGAGAATTTGTCAACAGTATATACGTATATTCAGTATGGAACAGAATTGAAAGTGTTAGAAGTTGGCGAAGATCGTGTGAAAGTTCAACTTTCTGGTTTGACAGGTTATGTGAAGAAGAATGAAATCACTTTAATTCCTACAAATGAAATGAAACAGTCGTCTTATTATGTGAAATCAGATGGATATTTATACCATAAATATTATACATATAATACAAGTTCACCTGGATATACAGAATTTAGATATGGTGTGGCACCTTCTTTCATGAAGCAAGGACAGCAAATGTATAGTGTAGATGGAAAGACATTTGGAGACGAAACTTTCTATCAATATTTCAATTATTTATCATTACGTTCGAAAACAGATTATACAGCTGAACAACTAGATAGTTATGTGAAATCGATTAAACCAGACTCTCCATTAATTGGTTTAGGAAAGAAATTTAAAGAAGTAGAAAGCAAGTATAATGTAAATGCATTATTCTTATATTCATTAGCAATTCATGAAAGTTATTATGGAACAAGCGCTCTTGCAAAAGACAAAAATAATTTATTTGGTTTAAAAGCAACAGACGATAGTCCGTATGGTAACGGAGAAGCATTCAATTCAAAAGAAGATTGTATTGAACATGCAGCAAAATTATACATGAATGAAGGATATTTAAATCCAGGACATTGGCGTTATACAGCAACATATACAGGTGATAAAGCTGCTGGTTTAAATGCGAAATATGCATCTGATGCGAACTGGGGTAAAAAAGTAGCGGGGCATATGAACCGTTTTGATTCTTATTTAGGTAAAAAAGAATACAACAAGTACAAACTTGCACGTGTGATGAATAACGTGGAAGTGAAAAAGAATCCTAGTATATCAAATGAGCGACTGTATCGTTTAAATACAAATGTAGTTGTCACAGTTACTGGTGAAGAGATAATAAATGGAAAAGCGTGGGTTAAAGTTATTTCAGATAATCCTACCGTAACAGAAGCGTATATTGCAAAAGAAAGCTTAGAATACGTAAAACATTAATTAAATAAAAAAGAAGGTGCTACTAATATTTCGTAGCACCTTCTTTTTATCCCGCTATTTGCCGGGCAGTAATCCCCCACTGATTAAAGTTTCACTTTATTCAATTTCAAAATCAACAATGATATAAGCGAGAATAACAATGAAGAAAATACTAACGGCTGGTGCTGTTAATACGTGGCCAGACATAAAGCCAATGCCAAGTGATAGAACGAGTGTGCTCGCTAATAGCATATACTTTACTTTCATGATTTTCTTAAAGTTTGTGATCATGCGGATAAATAATTTAATACCAAAGTATAGAAGAGGTATTAAGTAAATAAGGGAACCGACAATTCCAAAGGCGAAAAATAGGTCATGGAAGTCCATTTCAATTAATTTAATTTTATCTGTGTAGTTACCAGCGTAACCCATTCCGAATAGTTTTTGTGAAAGCGGTGCGTCTTTATAGTATTGTTTGTATGTTTTTAAGAATTTGTCGCGATCACTGTAAATTAAACTTTTTACTTCAGAATCTGTAAGTTCACCTTTTGCATGTCTTTTTGCATCTTCTGGATCTGCTTTAATTACTTTTCCTTCTTTTCGATCTTTCTCTTCTTGCACTGATTTTTTGTATTCGTATATTTGCATGTGAATGCCCATATTTTTTGCGATAGGAGTATGCGGTGTAAGAGCAATTAAACCTCCTAGTATAACTGCGACAACAACGGTATTTACAATATGTGTGAATCCTTTTCCTTCTTTTTTACGATTTATCATATATTCAATGAATGAGAAGAAAAGTGCTACGCCTAATGTAATAACAATTGCGCCATATCCGACTTTCGTTCCGACCATAATACTTGCATACATCGCAAGTATTGTTGGAATCCAGTAATATATTTTCGAGAAAGAAGTTGTTTTATGAATCGAATATAAGACAATGATTGGGAACATAATGGCGAAAAGAGAACTTAAATCATTTCCAGCGAAGAACCAACCTCTTGAACCAATTTTTGAGTGAGGATAGCTTGGGAAATCCGTTCCAGTTTGCATTGCGACAATCATTGTAATGCTTAAAATTAAAGTTGCATATAAGAAATATGTAATGATTTTATGGAATACATACTCTTTATTTTTTAGCTCTTTAAAGGCGATAATATATCCAAACAGTAGCACAATTGGATATACGCTCTTTAAGATGAATTTAACTTCTTCTCCAAATGAAACTGGAGATTTAACCATCATATTATTTACAAGACCAATTGCGAGTGCGATTCCGAGTAAGCATAAATAGAGGATGTACTTTTTCGCATCTTGTTGTTTGTGATGAAGAAGTAGGTACCCTAATGCAAGAAGCATAAAGGCGAAACGGACTACAACTCCAACTGTTGCGCTCATGTGTAGTATATAGATTGAAAAAGATGTTAATAAATCTAAAATTGGTTGAAACACAATGAATAGCAATAGGAAATGTGGGAAGTAGTTATCCGTTTGTTTCAACTTATTAACCATATGTTCCTCCAGTTCTTCATTCCTTTATTACAACACCCAAAAGATGGGTATAAAGCCTTTTTTACATAGTAAGGCGAATGAATTTCAATATTTGTTTTTTTATCAAACTTAAGAATACACCATTTCATTGTAATGGTAAATAGATGAAAAGCATGGATAAACCGACTTTAATTTCTATATTTTTCAACGGAATTGTATGTTTTATACGGTAAATGTACAAATTGCGAGATTATTAGACAGAAAATTGAGAAAAAAGAAGGGTTTTTCAGTGGTTTTCTATAATTATATAAGTATAATCTTTATGGAGAAAAGAGGGGTATATATAATGGAAATAACAAGTAAAACAGAATCTGTCGTTGTGAAATATGAAGGCCACGTTGCAACGGTTATGGTCAATCGCCCAGAGGTGTTAAATGCGTTAGATGAGCCGACCTTAAAAGAGTTATTACAAAAGTTGAAAGAAGTAGCGGAAAGTTCTGCGCATATCGTTGTGTTATGCGGGAACGGCCGTGGTTTTTCTGCGGGTGGGGATATTAAATCGATGCTTTCAAGTAATGATGAAAGTAAGTTTGATGGCATTATGAATACCATTTCTGAAGTTGTCGTGACATTATATACGATGCCAAAGCTTGTTATTAGTGCAATTCATGGACCGACTGCAGGTCTTGGGTTAAGTATTGCGTTAACAGCTGATTATGTAATGGCGGATATATCATCTGTTATTGCAATGAACTTTATTGGAATCGCTTTAATTCCAGATGGAGGTGGTCATTTCTTCCTTCAAAAGCGCGTCGGTGAAAATATGACGAAGCAAATTATTTGGGAAGGTAAGAAATTATCAGCGACAGAAGCGCTTGATATCGGCTTAATTGATGAAGTAATCGGCGAAGATTTCCAAACGGCTGTGAAGCAAAAAATTAGTGAATGGTCACAAAAACCGATTAAAGCAATGATTCAAACGAAGCAAATTTTGTGTGAAGTAAATCGCTCTAATTTAGAGCAAACATTGCAATTAGAAAAGCGTGGTCAATATGCAATGAGACAAACAGCGGATCATAAAGAAGGTATTGCTGCGTTTTTAGAGAAACGTTTACCAGCATTTAAAGGGGAATAAAGTTTGTCAATTCCTCACTGATTATTAGCTCGTTAATTCGGGATAAAGGGGAGAAAGTGCTAACACATTTTAGTATAATTGTGTTAGCACTTTTTTTAGGAGTAATACATGAAGAAAATAATCGGTGTTATCACTATTATTTTGCTTACATATTCTGCTTTACATAGTACACCATCTTTGGCAGTTCGGACTGCGTTATTTTTTGAGGGACATCCAAGTGTTGCATTTTCTGACGGGGTGACGAAAGAAAAAGATGTGAAAAAAGAAGCGATTCCAGATGAGTACCAAACTCTATATGGTAAGGAAGAAAACTCAGAGCACTATTTCTTTCCGCATGTAAGAGCACATGAATCAGGAATTGATATGTTAAGTGCATGCGTGAAGAAAAAATGGTTTTTCTATAAAGCAGAGCTCGGATGTTATTAAGTATAGGAGGATAAATGATGTCAGCATATAACAAGTTAGTAAGAGATCGTGTTCCAGAGAAGATTTTAATGTCTGGAAAAACATATACAGCACAAAAATTAACAGGGCAAGCATACATACAAGCTTTAGCGAAAATTGGAACGGAAGAAATTCGTGAATTTGCTTCTATGAAAGAACGCGAACATGCGCTAGATTCTCTTGCGGATGCGCTAGAAGTTATCATCTCATTAGCACGTGCAGAAGGTGCATCGATTGAAGATGTAGAACGCCTTCGTAAGCAAAAAGAGATAGAGCGCGGTGGATTTGAAAGAGGGATTTATTTATTAGACGTTTCAGAAGAATAGTTTTATAGGAAAAGCATAGCGTTAATGAGTAACGCTATGCTTTCTTGTTGCAATGAAGCTAATAATGAAGAAGATAGCTGTTAATATCCAGCCGATTGTAATAGAAGTAGTAGTATGAACGGCATAAGAGATTTGTAAACAAAATAATGATGCTAAAAACCAAATGAGTGCAATGTGTATATATTTTTTTGATATATTCATATTTCAAGGCTCCTTTTGTATACTAAAAAGAATTTTACTACAATTTAGAAAATTAGGCCATATAAGTAGAGGTTTTCTGGCGAATTTTGTATACTGAATAGTAGAGAAAATGAGGAGGAAACGACAATGGCACACCATACGAAAGAAACGATGGAACTGATTAAGGAGCTTGTCTCTATTCCAAGTCCATCTGGAAATACAGCAAAAATTATTAATTTCATTGAAAACTATGTCAGTGAGTGGAACGTAGAAACGAAACGTAATAATAAGGGAGCTCTTATTTTAACGGTAAAAGGGAAAAATGATGCACAGCACCGCTTATTAACGGCACACGTTGATACGTTAGGTGCGATGGTGAAAGAAATTAAGCCTGATGGTCGCCTGAGTCTTTCTATGATTGGTGGATTTCGCTGGAACTCTGTAGAAGGGGAATATTGCGAAATTGAAACATCAAGTGGCAAGACATATACAGGAACGATTTTAATGCATCAAACATCTGTACATGTATATAAAGATGCAGGTGAAGCAAAACGCGATGAGAAAAATATTGAAGTTCGTATTGATGAGCGCGTATTTTCAGCTGATGAAGTACGCGAATTAGGAATTGAAGTAGGAGACTTCGTTTCATTTGATCCGCGCGTTCAAATTACAGAGAGTGGATACATAAAATCACGTCATTTAGATGACAAAGTAAGTGTTGCAATTTTATTAAAATTAATTAAAAGATTACAAGATGAAAACGTAACATTACCATATACCACGCATTTCTTAATTTCTAATAATGAAGAGATTGGATACGGTGGTAACTCTAACATTCCAGAAGAAACTGTTGAATACTTAGCAGTTGATATGGGAGCGTTAGGTGATGGACAAGCATCTGATGAATATACAGTATCTATTTGTGCAAAAGACTCTAGCGGCCCGTATCATTATGCACTGCGCAAACATTTAGTAGAGCTTGCGAAAACGAATCATATTGAATATAAAGTAGATATTTATCCGTACTACGGATCTGATGCATCAGCTGCGATTCGCGCGGGATTTGATGTGAAACATGCGTTAATTGGAGCGGGTATTGATTCTTCCCATGCATTTGAACGTACGCATGAAAGTTCTATTGCGCATACAGAAGCATTAGTGTATGCATATGTAATGTCTAATTTAATTGAAGAATAATTTCATAGATAATAGAGAGCTGATTAAAGATATTATTTTTAATCAGCTTTTTATTTGGCAAAGCGATTAGGAGACATGTCCTAATCGCTTTTTTATTCCGCTATTTGCCGGGCAGTAAGACCACTACCTCAAAATTCAGCGAAAGCAAAAAAGTTAGATGGGGGCGGGCTGCCCGTAAAAGCCCGATTGGTGAGGGCTGATTAAAGTTTTTTATATACATTCATTATAAGTTATATATATGCGATTTTTGTTATACGGCCTTAAACGTATTTACTATAGATATATAATGTTATACACTATGAAAGGAATTAATTAATAGTTAATATTTTTTAGTTAGCTTGATTAAAAAAATGAATGAATATGAAGTTTTGAGAGGAGATTTATTTTTCATGAAGTACAAAGCAATAGCCGCAGGTTTATTAGCAGCAAATTTACTAGCACATCCAATTAGTAGTTTAGCAGAAACGAAAAAATTTCCTGATGTTTCAGATAGTGCGTGGTCAAAAGACGCAATTTATTATTTAGTAGAGAGAAATGTAATTAACGGTATGCCAGATGGTAACTTTATGCCATACGGAAATTTAACACGCGCTCAGGCAGCAAAGATTATCGCAACAGCAATTGGTGCTAAAGTAGATCCAAACGCAAAGCCGTCTTATAATGATGCGAAAAATAGTTGGGCAGCTTCATTTATTGCAGCCATGGAAAAAGAGAATATTATTAAAGGGCGAGAACCAGGAGTATTTGATCCTGAAGGAAAAGTAACTCGTGCTGAAATGGCAGCTATGCTTGTAAGAGCATATAATCTGAAAAGCAAAGTAACAGGACCAGTTCCTACAAAATTTGCTGATTTAGAGAATCATTGGGGTAAAGAAGAAGTTAATATTTTAGTAGAATTAAAACTTTCGTTAGGTACAGAGGATGGCTGGAAACCGAATGATTCTATTACGCGTGAACAAGCAGCTCAACTTACTGCGCAAACAGATAAATTTAGCAAGAATAGTGATCGTCCAGTAGAAACAAAGAAAATGTACATAGATAGAAAATTTATTACATATCACGCACCATCATTAAGTTCTGGGATTAGTGCAAATCAGCATAATCCACAAATGGTTGAAATTAAAGAAGAACGAGATGGATGGATTAAAATTGCAACAAGTAAAGGTGATAAATGGACACCTTTAGTAGAGAAAACAGAATTTATTAATGAAGGATTCACTACTTATGCAGAAGCTTCTTCTTCTTCAAAAGTAATGGGAACACATAACGCACAGCAAGTAACTGTTATTGAAGAGAACGGCAGCTGGATTCGTATCCGCATGGGCGCTGGTTTCCAATGGGTTAATAAAAATCAATTAAATCCAGTGAAGCAAGGTAACTTCTTAGAGGGCAAAGCGATTATCATTGATCCAGGTCATGGTGGAGTTGATCCAGGGCATTCTGGTGTGAAAATGGATGAAAGTGCTATTGTATTAGATACATCTTTACGTGTACAAAAACTATTTGAACAAAAGACACCATTTACCGTCTTATTAACACGTAATGATGATACGCGTCCGGGAAATACCCCTGGTGAATCTTTGAAAAAACGTGTAGAATTTGCACAAGAAAATAAAGGTGATATTTTCGTAAGTATTCATGCAAACGGGTTTAATGAACAAGTAGAAGGAACAGAAACGTTCTACTACAGATCAGCAACAAATCCAAATTCAGAAGAAAGCCGTGTACTAGCAGAAAAAGTACAAAAACGTTTAGTACAAGCACTTCAATCAAATGATAGAGGTGTAAAGACAGAAAACTTCTATGTAGTGAAATACAATACAATGCCTGCTATTTTAGCTGAACTAGGTTTCATCGATGCTAAAGGTGAAGGTGAAAAACTAGCTACTGAAGAATGGAGACAACGTGCAGCGGAAGCTATTTATCAAGGTATTTTAGATTACTATGAAGAAATGGGTAACAACGTGTCTTCTTTCCGTTAATAAATAATAAGAGATTGCCATTGGCAGTCTCTTTTATTTATTAACGTTTCTCTTTATTTCCGGCATATGATATCATTTAATTTTATATACAAAAGTATTTGAGTAATTGTAATCATAACAATTTTAAACGATAGAGGATGATAATAGATTGAATAATCATAGTAAAACACCTGCCTGTATATATACGTATGCATTTCGTGAGGAGGAGCGTGCTCTATGTTACTTGGAAATGCGCTCGTTCTTTGGAATGGAGTCCCACGTTAATATTTTAAAAAGTGATGTCAAAATTGACCCGAGTAGAAGTGCGTTTATGAAAGAGCGCATTGAGGTTATGTATGAAGGGGACGACTTAGAAAGCATTTTAAAACAAGTGGAACAAATTGATTTGGCGGGAGCGACATTTAAAGTTATCTTCGTTAAAATCAATGACCT
The DNA here is from genome assembly GCF_015712745.1 of Bacillus sp. SRB3LM. Lineage (NCBI taxonomy): Bacteria > Bacillati > Bacillota > Bacilli > Caryophanales > Bacillaceae > Bacillus > Bacillus sp. SRB3LM. The sequence goes on along the minus strand of NZ_VWVQ01000103.1, from coordinate 709,328 downwards.
TGTTGGAGAGAATAAAATTGAATATGGAGAAAGACGTCTTATTGAACGAGACCTCGGCATGCATATTGAAGGAGAAGCGGATGTTCGTAATCCAGAGCGTGTATTCGGGATTGTTCCTCTTGGAGGACGCTGGTACTTCGGGCACTATGTAGAAAGCGAACCAGTTTGGTATCATCACATAAAAAAACCGCATAGTTATTCGACATCTCTTAGCACACGTGTTGCGAGATCAGTTGCAAATATCGCTGTACCAAATCCAGAGGGAGTACGAGCAATTGACCCGTGCTGCGGTATTGGAACAGTAGTAGTAGAAGCACTTTCTATGGGGATTAACATCGTTGGTAGAGATATAAATCCACTTGTAGTTCTTGGAACGAGAAAAAACATCGCGCATTTCGGATTTGAAGGAACAGTAACAAAAGGTCCAATCGAGGAAATTACTGAGAACTACGACGTTGCCATTATCGATATGCCGTACGACCTATTTACGCACGCCACACCAGAAGATCAACTATCAATTCTCTCAAGTGCACGCCGCATCGCGAAAAAAGTAGTCGTTGTCACGATGGAAACAATGGACGACATGATCCATGAAGCAGGATTTGAAATTACAGATCGCTGTATTACAAGAAAAGGGTCATTTACTAGACAGATTCTTGTTTGTGAATAAGAAAGGAAGGTCACCCGTTTGGGTGACCTTTTTTGTTTGTATTGATGTGTAATTGGTTGGTGGTTTAGGTAGATGAATTAGCGAAATTTGTGGGTAAGTCGATATTGCATGTCGAATCGCCGATAAATTTAAAAAATCGCTGATATATTGTGTTGAATCGCTGATAAATTTAAAAAATCGCTGATATATTCCGAGAATCGCCGATATCGTTACATTAGAATATTACTGTTCTTTTAATTTCTCTTGTTGTGCAAGTAGTAAATTGCGCAAGATGTGTCCGCGGTAACTTTCTAGTTTTCGTCCTTCATGATAGCGCACGCCTAATTTTTTTAATTCAGCTACGTACCAGCCTTTTGTTCCGTAGTACATTGGATCACTTCCTTTTTGCTTTTGAACAGTATATGTTGGGGGTGGAAGTAACTTTCCAGTGAAAATAATAAGACTGGTTGTATCAAGGGGCTCCATAACATAGCCTCTGGACAGTGTATAAAAAAATAGACAGTACTGTATGCTTTTTTACACAATGTATACAAATTTATATCCTATGCGTTGGCATGATATTTGCAATAAAAAGAGTATCAACATATAGGGGAGAGATAGAAATGAAGGTTAGTAAAGTGTACACAACAATTGATGCTCACGTAGCTGGGGAACCGCTTCGAATTATTACAGGTGGCGTGCCGGAAATAAAAGGAGACACGCAGCTAGAAAGACGCGCATACTGCATGGAACATTTGGATCATCTTCGCGAAATTCTTATGTATGAACCGAGAGGACATCACGGCATGTACGGTTGTATCATTACTCCGCCTGCGAGTGCTCACGCTGATTTTGGCGTATTATTTATGCACAACGAAGGATGGAGTACGATGTGTGGTCATGGCATTATTGCTGTTATTACAGTCGGAATTGAAACAGGCATGTTTGAAGTGACAGGTGAGAAACAACAGTTCATTATTGATAGCCCTGCTGGGGAAGTCATTGCGTATGCAACATATAACGGGAGCGAAGTAGAGTCCGTATCATTTGAAAATGTTCCTTCTTTTGTATATAAGAAAGACGTTCCTATTAAAATAGATGACTATGAATTTCAAGTAGATATCGCGTTTGGCGGAGCTTTTTATGCAGTAGTAGATTGTAAAGAATTTGGCTTGAAAGTCGATTTCAAAGACTTATCTGCTATTCAAAAGTGGGGCGGTAAAATTAAGCACTACATTGAGAGCCAGATGGAAGTGAAGCATCCACTTGAAGAAGATTTAAAAGGAATATACGGCGTTATTTTCTCAGATGAACCGAAAGGAGAGAGCGCAACTTTACGAAATGTAACGATTTTCGCTGATGGACAAGTAGATCGTTCTCCTTGCGGCACAGGAACTTCCGCAAGAATCGCAACGCTTTTTGAAAAAGATGCCTTACAAAAGGGAGAAATTTTCGTCCACGAATGTATTACTGACGGGGAATTCGAGGGGGAAGTATTGTCGGTAACCGCAGTAGATACATATGAAGCTGTCGTTCCGAAAGTAACGGGGCATGCATTTATTACAGGATTTCATCAGTTCGTTGTAGACCCAAGAGATGATTTAAATCGAGGGTTTTTGTTAGGATAGAAGGAGGAGGTGGAAAGATATGCTAGTCATAAGCGCGAACGAACAACGAAACTTAGTAAATATGAACGAAGTCATTGAATACGCGGCGCTTGCTTTAAAAGAATTTTCCGCAGAAAGAACAATCACGCCAATTCGAGGTTCATTACCATTTGCGAACGAGAAAAATACGGCATTAATTATGCCTTCAGTAGCTGAAGGGCTTGAGGCACTTGGCTTAAAAGTAGTAACAGTAGTCCCCGAGAACAAAAAGGTAGGAAAGAAAACGATCAACGGGATTGTGATGTTATCAGACTTTCAAACGGGAGAACCGCTCGCACTTTTAGAAGGATCGTACTTAACGATGATTCGAACAGGCGCCTTATCAGGAGTAGCGACAAAATATTTAGCTCGTCATAACGCAAAAACTTTATGCATTATCGGCACGGGTGAACAAGCGAAAGGAATTGCTGAAGCAATATTTGCGGTTAGAGATATCGAAAAAGTCATCTTATACAATCGCACAGAAGAAAAGGCGTATGCATTTGCGGAATATATACAAGAGAGATTCAACAAACCTGCATATGTTCACACAAATGCAAATGAAGCAATAAGCGAAGCAGACATCATCGTCACAACTACGAACGCATCCACACCAGTCTTCTCAGAAAAACTACAAAAAGGCGTCCACGTAAACGCCGTCGGTTCATTCAGACCGAGCATGCAAGAACTACCCTCACATGCCATAGCTAAAGCAAACAAAGTAGTAGTCGAATCAAAAGAAGCAGCACTAGTGAAACAGGGGATCTTCTAGTTCCGATAAGAGAAGGTTTATTTGACGCAAGCGACATCTACGCCGAACTCGGACAAATCATAAGCGGAGAAAAAGCTGGACGCGAAAATGATGAAGAGATTACTGTTTTTAAATCGGTTGGTTTGGCAGTAGTAGATATTATTGTTGCGAAGTATTTGTATGAGAGAGCGGTGGAGCAAGGAGTAGGGAATAAGATTGAGTTTTGAGACTGCCTTTTGGTGGTCTTTTTTGTCAGGATGGGTGTGCTAGTATTTATAATTAAATACTTTTAATATTATGTTTAAATATATGAATTCTGCGCGGACATCACATCATTCATTCAATTGGTATATGAAAAAAGCTGCACCTCTAACAATTAGAGGTGCAACTTTTTACCATTCTCGCCATTCTTCTGTTATGTCTTCTTCAGATTCTAGACCAGCTATTCGTGCTGCTGTATCGATAAATTCATAGAGATCTTCTCTTTCCATTGTTTCGATAAAATAGTCATGTTCGTCATTTAATTCATTTATGTTAAGAACAACCTCTTTAACAACATGCATTATTTCAACTTCAGTTGGATTTTTTCCCAATTGCTCTAAATTATTTATGTAAGTGTCAAGAACTGTATTTGTTGCACTTATATTTTCTTCAGTAAAAAATTCCCCATCCTCATCATTCTCAATCCATTGGGTTGTTGGTTTGTTTTTTTTCAATTCATCAAATGTCATGATAACCTCCTAAATGTGTTTTTTGTCTTTAATTTCATTCTACATTTTCGGTCATATATAACAATCATTTTAGAGTTTTTTTGTAAGCTACTAGTTTTTTAACTCATTTTACGAGGTAACCTATTCGTGGTCTTCTTTTTTAATCCTCCTTATAAATATATTTTATGGCAAGAATGTATTAGTAGATTTCAAACTTTCCACATTTACAAAAAAGTTTGACTTTACATACAGGTAGTGGTAATTTAAAACTTATAAGAAAACTCGGGATTAATTCCGAGTTTTCTTATGGGTATAACTAGTTTGAGGGGGCCAAAAGATGAAACGGAAATTATTTGCATTACCATTTGTTCTAATACTACTTATTGCATTAGCGGCTTGTTCTGGGGAAAAAGATTCTTCGAAGCAAGCGGGCACTAGTAAATCAGGGACTCCGAAAGATGGAGGAACGTTAACGATTGGTGTTAGCGATAATCCAGATACGATGAATCCGCTTTATGCGAACGATCGTGTGTCATTAACTGTGCAGCAAGCTTTATATGCGCCGCTGTATCATATGGAAGACGGTAAGAAAAAGTTTGTTCTTGCTGAGAGCTTTACGCCTTCAGAAGATCAATTAACGTGGACATTGAAATTGAAAGATAATTTGAAATGGCATGATGGTAAGAAAATTACATCAGACGATATAGCATTTACATTCCAATCTATTTTAGATGAGAAGCAAAATAGCTCAAGTCGTGAAAACTTTATTTTTAAAGGAAAGCCGCTTGAGGTGAAAAAGGTAGATGAGTTAACAACTCAATTCGTTTTACCACAAGTAAGCGCATCTTTTGAAGGTGTGATGAATGATTTCTTCCCAATTCCGAAACATGTATTTGAAGGGGAAGCAGATTTAGCGAAGAGTAAGAAAAACTTACAGCCTGTAGGATCAGGTCCGTTTAAGTTTAAAGAGTATAAATCAGATGAGTATGTTGCATTAGATCGATTCGATGATTATGTAGGTGGAAAAGCTAAATTAGACTCTATCGTATACCGCGTTGTAAAAGACCGTAATACAGCAAATGTTTCACTGCAAAATGGTCAAATCAACATGAAAATGATTGAGCCGCAAGACTTTAAGAAACTAGATAGTACTGGGAACTTCTCAATGGTGACATTCCCTGAAGGTAGATTATTCTACTTATCTTATAACATGAATACAGATTTGATGAAGAAAAAAGAAGTGCGCCAAGCAATTGCGCATGCGTTAGATAAAAAAGAAATGATTAACTCAGCATTCGTTTCGGGTGAATTTGCAGAACCAGCAAATTCAATCTTAACGCCAGACGCTATGTATTATGCGAAAGATATTAAAGACTATAAGTATGATAAAAAAGAAGCGAAAGATTTATTAGCAAAAGCTGGCGTGAAAGATAAAGAAAAAGTACGCGTGATGTATGTAACGAATAATAAAATCATGGAAAGCTTAGCGCTTTATACACAACAAAAATTAAAAGAAGTTGGCTTAGAAGTTGAACTAAATGCATTAGATGCTAGTGCAGCAAGTGAAAAAGGCTTAGATAAAGAGAATAAAGAATATGACATTACATTTGGTGGTTACATAATGGGACCTGAGCCAGATTCATATAAGAGCTTATTCTTAAGTAATGCTGAATACAATTATGCACGATATAAAAACGCTGATTTCGATAAGTTATGGGAAGAAGCTGCAGTTGAAACAGATAAAACAAAACGTGCAGAGCTATACCATAAAATTCAAGAAACAGCTAGAGAAGATGTACCTTATCTACCAATCGCATATCCGAAAGCAGTTATTGCAGTAGATAAAAAGTTTGATGGATTAAAAGAAGCAAAAGCAATTCCTGTCACAATGTTTGAAGATCTATCTAAGATTTATGAAGTGAAATAAGAAACAATAAAGAAGCTGGTGGAAATCAGCTTCTTTAGCTTGAGGGGGGAAGTTTGTGTATAAAGTAATTGCGAAGAGGCTGTTAAATGCAATTGCGCTTTTATTTGTTATTTCTATTATTTCTTTTTTATTAATAAAACTAGCACCGGGAGATCCCGTACGAAACTTTGTCACGCCGAATATGAGTCCAATTGATGTCGAGCGTATTCGCACAAGTTTAGGACTCGATCAACCCATTTATATGCAGTATATTTTATGGCTAAAAAATATTTTAACAGGGAACTTTGGTTATTCACTTCAAAACCATCGTCCTGTTTTAGACCTTATTGTAGAACGGTTACCTGCGACAATCGGCTTAATGGGATCGTCTTTACTTGTCTCATTTGTAATCGCAATACCACTAGGACTACTTACAGGTGTGAAAAAGAATTCTATTTTTGATCGCATTGTAAACTTTATCTCTTATGTGGGAATTTCCATGCCAGTCTTTTGGTTCGCTTTACTATTAATCTACTTATTCTCTTTAAAGTTGAACCTTCTTCCGAGTATGGGTATGCGTACAGTCGGTCAAGATTCCGTCTGGGATATTGTCCAGCATGGTATTTTACCTTGCATGGTGCTAGCGTTCCAAAACGTCTCTGTTTATATGAGATATATTCGTTCCAGTACAATTCAGCAATTAGAAGAAGACTATGTACAAATTCAATATGCGTACGGTGCTTCGAAAAAAACAGTTTTATTTAATCACGTACTTCGAAACGTATTAATACCAATCATTACAATTTTCGGATTATCCATTCCAAGTTTAGTAGGCGGGGCGTTTATTACGGAAACAGTATTCTCATGGCCGGGACTTGGTTCGCTCGGGGTGAATGCTATTTTTAGATTTGATTATCCAATTATTATGGCAATCACATTGTTATCATCGTTCATGTTAATTCTCGGTAATTTAATTGCTGATATTTTATATGGCGTAGTAGATCCGCGCATTCGAATGAGGGGGTGATTTGGAATGAATAATAGGAGATTTCAAACGTTAAAAAGTAGTTTTACGAAAAATAAGTTTGTACTAATAGGAGTTATTATACTTGCGGTTTTAACAATTGCATCGATATTTGCATTCGTATCGCCGTACGATCCTAGTAAAATGTCGATTTCAGATCGTTTACAAGAACCGAGTATGAGTCATCCTTTCGGCACGGATGATTACGGAAGGGATTACTTAACGAGGGCATTATATGGCGGAAGAGTTTCACTTGCGGTCGGTTTCCTTGCGATGGTTGTTTCCATTACAATCGGAACCGCAGTCGGAACAATTAGCGGATATTTTGGCGGAAAGTTAGACAACTTCTTAATGCGAATTGTGGAAGTACTTATGTCAATCCCATCATTCTTCTTAATGCTGTTATTAAATGCTTATTTAAAACCAGGGATTACGACGTTAGTTCTTATTATTGGATTACTAACATGGATGGACACCGCTCGTATTGTAAGGGCAGAAACGCTATCTGTAAAAGAGCGTGAGTACGTTTTATACGCAAAAGTATCAGGACAGAAATCACTCACAATTATTGTAAGACATATCATTCCTAACATTTTATCAACCATTATTATCGCTGCGACATTAACAATTGCGACATCGATTTTAATGGAATCATCACTTAGCTTTTTAGGTTTAGGTATTAGAGAGCCAGATTCTTCTTGGGGTAGCATGCTAAACAATGCGCAAGGATATATTGGCGAAGCTTGGTATTTAACACTCTTCCCAGGATTCCTTATCCTTTTAACGGTACTTAGTTTTAACGTAATTGGTGAAGCATTGAAGAAAGCTTTCGCGCCAAAAGGAGCTGGAAATGAAAACTAAAGTGTTACGTGAAAGGAGTGAGAAGCGTGTCTGAAAAACTATTAGAAGTGAAAAATTTAAAGACTTCTTTTTTCATAGAAAGCGGAGAAGTAGAAGCAGTTCGCGGCGTTACATTTCGTTTAAATAAAGGAGAAGTAGTTGGTATCGTTGGGGAGTCTGGAAGCGGAAAGAGTGTGATGGCGAAGTCTGTTATGTCTCTCGTTACATCACCAGGGAAAGTGAAAGAAGGGGAAATTCTTTTTCATAATGAAAATATCCTTTCTAAATCTGAGAAAGAATTACGTTCTATTAGAGGAAATCAAATTTCACTTATCTCTCAAGACCCAATGTCAGCGCTAAATCCGGTCGTGAAAATTGGGAAACAAATGATGGAAGTAATTATACGTCATCAAAAAGTGAAAAAGAAAGAAGCAGAGCAAATCGCGGTCAACTTGTTAAAACAAGTCGGTCTTTCTTCACCAGAAGAAAGGGTGAAACAATATCCGCATGAACTAAGCGGAGGTATGAAGCAGCGAGTTATGATCGCAATGGCGATGTCTTGTAACCCTGACCTTCTCATTGCGGACGAACCGACGACAGCACTTGATGTAACGATACAAGCACAAATACTAGATTTAATGAAAAACTTAAAAAACGAAACGAACATGGCGTTACTTCTTATTACGCACGACTTAGGAATTGTCGCGCAAAACTGTACGCGTGTCATCGTTATGTATAGCGGACTTATTATGGAAGAAGGACCTGTACTTGATATTTTCCAATCGCCGAATCATCCATATACGAAAGGGTTATTAAACTCTCTGCCAAAAATCGCAAACGGCGTAAAAGAAAGACTTGCTCCCATTCAAGGTGTAACGCCAAACTTATTAAACCCGCCACAAGGTTGCCCGTTCGCAGAGCGTTGCCCGCATGCGATGGACATTTGTGAAAAAGAACGTCCACCATATTTTGAAATCGGAAACGAAAGACGTTCCATGTGCTGGCTAAACGATAGGGCGGTAGGTGATTTTCATGCATGAAGAAAACTTAATTGAAGTTCGGAACTTAAAAAAGTATTTTCCTATTAAAAAAGGACTATTCGGCAGAAAAACAGAGCAATTAAAAGCAGTCGATGACCTAAGCTTCACAATTAAAAAGGGTGAAACATTCGGATTAGTAGGAGAATCGGGCTGCGGAAAATCAACGACAGGAAGAAGTATCATTCGCTTACATGATGTCACTTCAGGTAACGTTTTATTCGACGGAAAAGACATCGCAAGTTTAAAGGAAAGTGAACTAAAAGAATATCGAAAACGAATGCAAATCATTTTCCAAGATCCATACGCATCATTAAACCCGGCAATGAATGTATTCCAAATTATTAGCGAGCCAATGAACATTCACGGCTCTTACGAAAAAGAAGAACGAAAAGAAATCATATTAGACCTGCTAAAAAAGGTAGGTTTAAAAGAAGAACACTTATATCGCTACCCGCACGAATTTAGCGGAGGCCAAAGACAGCGCATCAGCATTGCGCGCGCACTATCTGTAAAACCAGACTTTATCCTATGTGACGAACCAATCTCAGCACTTGATGTCTCAGTCCAAGCACAAGTCGTAAACATGCTGCAAGACATTCAAGAAGAAACAGGCGTCACATATTTATTCATCGCGCATGACCTATCGATGGTAAGACACATATCAGACCGAATCGGAGTCATGTACTTAGGAAACATAGTAGAAATTGCCGATAGTGAAGACTTATACACAAAATCGGCACATCCATACACACAAGCACTACTCTCATCTATGCCAGAACCAGATCCAACAAACACAGGCAAAGAACGGATCATCCTAGAGGGAGAAGTACCAAGCCCACTAAACTCACCGTCCGGCTGTAAATTCAGAACGCGCTGCAAATTCGCCACTGAAAAATGCGCACAGGAAGTACCGAAGATGGTGGAGATTGCGAAGGGGCATCATGTGGCTTGTCATTTGTTTTAGAGGAAGAGCACTAGGGGGGACCTGGTGCTTTTTTCTTTGTAGGTGGACGTGGTGTGGGATTGGTTGTTGGTTTTGGTGATAGTTTTCACGAAATTTGTCGGTAAATCGATATGTTGTGTCGAAACGTTGATATATTCGGAGTTACGATCGATATAATTGAATAATCGTTGATATATTTTTGTAAAGAGTGGGATTAGTTGTAGATTAATGTAGAAATTTAATGTTTTCGAAAAAAAGAATTGACTTCTATATTAGTTGTAACTAAAATAGTTACATAAAGATGTAATCATTTTAGTTACAACTAATATCTGCTAAAAATATGATTTATATATTTAATTAAGGATGGTGGTCCATACGTTGCCACCCGGTGTAGAAAATTACTAACACATTCAAATCAATGCATATTCTAAGCTTTAGTATTTTCTGTTACGGGGCAATAAGGTGCAACGTTATCTTTTATTAAAAACCTTGGTGGATCTTTCTTTGGAAATATTAGTTTTGGGGAAATATAGTAAGGTATCTAAAAAAGAACAAGGTATAAAAATATGTACTTATATAAACCAAAAATTTAGTTGAGCTGGATAATAAAAAAAAGGTAGGAGATTTAAATGGAGACGAAACAAGATAATCTTATTTACGTATGGGATGCATATTGTGGATGGTGCTATGGTTTTTCAGAAAGTATTAAAGGATTTTACAAAAACCACACTGAAGTACCATTAACGGTTTTATGTGGAGGGTTATTTTTAGATAATTTACCAATGAAAAACTTCTCATATATAGAAGAAGGAAATAAAAGAATTAATCAACTTACAGGTGCTGAATTTGGTCCTTCATATCAAAAATTGGTGGAGGAAGGGACTTTTAAAATGAATTCGAAAGATGCTGCAATTGGCTTTTCAGCTTTACGCTCATTAGCGCCAGACCGTTTATTAGAATTCACTTCGGCTATGCAAAAAGCGTTTTATTATGAGGGCCAAAGTCTGAGTGATCCTGAAACATATCGCAAAATTGCAATCGAACATGGTTTGGACCCTGAACAAGTATTAGAACGTTTAAACGCTCAAGAAACAATAATAGATGTCCAAAATGATTTCAATAAAGTTCGACAGCTTGGTGTTAATAGCTATCCTTCCTTACTTTTACAAAAGGATAATCAAATTATTCCTATTGGTGGTGGCGTAATGACGCCGGATAAAATTGAAGCGCGTTTTAAAAATTTATATTAAGAAAATTTAGGATACAGTAGCAAACATGTTATCTTAGACCACCTAACGTTGATCTCCGGAATATTCGCCAGTACTATTACACTTTCAGATGAATGGGAGTGGGAGATTTTATCCCGCTTTAACGGGCAGTAAGACCCCCACCTCAAAATTCAGTGGAAGCAAAGAAGTTAGGTGGGGGGGTCAACTGTCCGTAAAAGTCCGATTGGTTCAACTAATAATCAGTGGGGGATGAACAAAACCCCCACTGATTAAAGTTTCACTTTATCGGAACAAGATAAAAATATGATAATTAGTTAATAACTTTAACAAAAGGAGAATAACATACTATGTTTAAAACAATCGATACAAATCAAAAAGATGTGAAATTAACGGTGTTTAGTTCGGACGAAAAAAGCTTTATGGTCACAGCAACATTAGTTGAGAAAGCAGGACATGCATTTTTAATAAACTCAAAATTTACTCAATCTGATTCGAAAGAAATTATTGAGTATCTGAAAAAAAACAACTTATCTCTAGATAAAATCTTTATTATTCATGGGGATCCAGACTACTACTTTGGATTAGAGAGCATTAAAGCCGTTTACCCAGAAGCTATAGCGTATGCAACAGAGTCTACTGTTGAACATATCGTTCATTCTGTCTTAGGAAAATTAAAAGTTTGGAAAGACGCCCTTGGAGAAAATGCGCCAAGTAACGTGGTATTACCTCAAGTATTTAAAGAAAAAGCGATTGATTTTCAGGGGTTAACATTTGAACTAGTAGGCTTAGATCATTACAGAACTAGCCTATTTAATAAAGAACTAAAAGTATTAATTGGTGGTATTGATGTATTTAACGAAATACATGTATTCTTAGCGGATACTAGCTCAAAAGCGGCTATGGAGGCATGGATTGAGAACTTGAAAGTATTACAAGCATTACATGCTGACATAATTGTGCCTAGCCATGGATCAATCGAAAAATCCCTAAATAATCAAGCACTTACTGCGACAATGGATTATCTAAGAACGGCGGTTCAAGCTTCTGAGGAAAGTGGAACTTCAAAAGATTTTGTGGCAAAACTTGAAGCAGCATATCCAGGCTATGCAAATAAAGGTGTATTAGAATTAAGTGCAAAAGTTGTAACAAAAGAAATGCCTTGGGGTTAATGATATGAATAAATATCAAAAACTATTACATGAAACGTATGTGTTAACTGGCGAAGGGAAATTGGATGCGTTCAAAACGTATTTAAGTGAAAATGTATCTTGGACAGAAGCTGCTGGGTTTCCATATGCAGGTACTTATATAGGTCCAGATGAAGTAGTGAAAAACGTACATGAACGTCTTGGCACGGAATGGGATGACTATAGTGCTAAAGATGAAATTTATACTTTTAATAACGATACTGTTATCGTGTATGGAAAATATAGTGGAACATATAAAGCTACAGGGAAGTCATTTGTAGCAGATTTTTGTCATCTTTATAAGTTTGATGAGAACGATAAGGTTAAGAAGTTTATTCAAATTGTGGACAGTGCAACTGTTAATGAGGTATTAAGTTAGAGTTAATCGTTTCTAATATGCCTTGTATAGGGGGAGGTTAGGATAAATGAAATTCCTAACATTACCCCTGACATTACATTTTGGGGAAGGTTTCTCCTTCTTCAAGCTTTTTATAGAAGAAAACTTATTTAAGTAGAAGAGGTAGGTATATATGAAATTAGAGAAAAGTTTAATAGTAATAATTATTTCTGTGTTTATTTTAGGAATTGTATCGACTTTGATATTTCAAGCTTCCACCGGTAATAACAAAGGGAACTCAATAAAGAGCGAAAATGTCGCTTCTGTATCAAAAGAAGTAAAAGAAAATGAAAAGAATAAAAAGATGGTAGTTGATTTCTATAATGAAGTTTTTAACAAACATAATATCGATACTATCCCTAAATATGTTAGTGAAGATTATAAGCAACATAATCCTTTTGTTGCTGATGGACGAAAAGCCTTCATGGATTTCTTTAAGGAGGATTTTGTTAAAAATCCTAATTCCTCTGCAGAGATTAAACGTGTAGTAGCTGAAGGGGATACAGTTGCTCTTCATGTACATTCTCGTACTAATTCTCAAGATAAGGGAGTTGCTATAGTGGATATATTTCGTATCAAGGATGGAAAGATTGTCGAACACTGGGATGTAATTCAAGAGATTCCAAGTGAAGCAGCTAATGATAATACGATGTTTTAGTTAGAAGATATATTTAATAATTGTTTAAATGATAGTGCTGTATAGAGTTTAGAAATTTAGATAAGTAAAGGAGATGTCCTAGTACCATGCCTGGGACATCTCCTTTTTGTTTTAACGATATTTAATTTATTGTTATTTGTATTTTTTTATGTACTACTATTCAAGTACATATCATTTCAGGCGGTTTTCTTTTATCCCGCATTAACGGGCGGTAAGATCCCCATTTCAAAATTCAGCGGAAGCAAAGAAATTAGGTGGCGGGCTGCCCGTAAAAGCCCAATTGGTGAGGGCTGATTAAAGTTTCACTTTATGCTTCTATATCTTTTCACTCTTCTACACCAGCAGAAGCAAATCAGATAAAAATGTAGGGCTTAAGTAACTAAAATAAAGAAAAAGCCATACAAGTAGTATGACTTTCTTTGCGGAACAATTAAGCTTGTGGTGCAGGCGGTCTTCCATTGAAGTTAGAACGTTTTGGAATTCCTTAAATTAAGAACAGAGTGGGATTAATCCTAGCCCAATTACTAGCGCTGTTTTCTACATACCTTACTTTTTTACGAACAGATTTCAACTGATTTAATAATTCATCACTATTAAATCGTTATAAGCTTCTTTTATACAATATTTCATACAACAATATCAGCTTCTCGATTTTTTGCAACAGGACCCATTTTAATGACTTTAATAAGGATACGTATAGTAACGAAGAAACGATTCTATAAATACATAAGAATCGTCCTTTCGTTTTGCAAATGATGCATTAATATCAGTCTCATACTATTTTCATGGTATGGGTAAAAATAGTTTCTTTTTAACCTACGCTAAATTGTTATAATTTTTTTTGCTCTAGAGGCCAATTCCATATCATGTGTAACAAATATTATCGTTTTTCCATCTTCATTAAGGTCTTTTAATATATTAAACACTAAATCTCGATTATTGTTATCTAAATTACCAGTTGGCTCATCAGCTAAAATGTAGTCGCATTTTTTAATAAGTATTCTTGCTAAAGCGATTCTTTGTTGTTCTCCACCACTAAGCTCAAAAATTTTTTTCTTCTCATAATTAGGCAAATTCACTTTTTGTAAAGCTTCTTTTATTATTTTTCTTTTATCGATATTTTTTTGATATTCTAGGGCTATTAATAAATTTTTCTCTACCGTTTCGTTTTCCATTAAAGCGTAATTTTGAAATAGATAAGCTAATTTTTCACGTTGCAATAGTAAGGTTTGCTTTTTGTTTGGATTCATTTGTTCTTCTATAATTATATCTCCAGAGTCGCTTTGTTCTAATAAACCAATAATATTTAATAACGTCGTTTTTCCTTTTCCACTTTCCCCAACGATTGCGATGAAGTCTGTATCTTCAATCTTCAATGAGAAGTCTTTTAATACAACTTTATTACCAAATTTCTTATTTATATTCACTAATTCAATCATTACTAATGTTCTCCTTTTATGATAGCATTGAATGTTTGATTGCTTAATTTCTTATCAAAGAAATAGCTTATTAAAATTTCTAAGATTAGGATCAAAATACCTATAGAAATCACATAAGTATCAATAACATATATAGATACAGATATAATAGGTATAATATTTACTAATAACAATAAAGTAATCATAATTTTATTGCGCTTTATAGCGCTAAATCCAAATAACTGTTTAATATACAAATTGAACTTGTTTTTTTCATAGTAACTAGAAATAGTGTTATAAGTTATTAGAAAATTCGAGACGATTAATATGATCATTGCGATCAATAAATTTTCTTTTTCTGTTTTTAGGTTTTGAATTTCAAACGCTAAACGATCATATACTGAGGTGATATTTTGTATAGTTGATTGAGCCTCATTTTTAGTAATAGTAGCCCTTATACTATCGTATGGTTGCTCACTATTAGTTTTAAAATAAAATTCAGATGCAACATATGACAAATAAAAGGATTGATTGAAGATACCTGTATCAATAATTGCAATAGGATCTCTAATGAGATTTTTATCTTCCGCTTTTATAGTTGAATCATAAGTAAAATAATCTTGATTATTTTTTACATATATAATATTTATATTTAACTCTTGTTCTTTAGTATTATTTTTCTCTCTTCCTAGTTCCTCATTATAAATGTTATCAACTTCAACTTTTTGGAAATAAAAATGTTTTCTATAATTCTTATATATTTCCTTCTCATATTCCTTTAATTTTTCAGGCACTAATATATTCATAGTATTCGAATCATAAATAATTTGCTCTTTGATTGTTTTTTTAACTGATTTAATAGGATTATAAGATAAATAGTTTGAATTTATAGTAACACTATTTCCGGAAGGTTCTAACTTCGGATCCCCATTTTCATTATTTAAATCATAGATATACTTTCCATCTATTTTGTCATAATTTGACGTACTAATTAGAAAGCCACCATGTTGTTTTTCCATATCCAAGTAAAGGTCTTTCATTTTTTTGCTAATTTTTTCTTCCGCACCTAAATCGTCGCCCTTAGCGAAAGTAACTTGAGTTTTATAAATATGTTTAGTTTTTGACCAATTAGATAAATTATCTATCTTTTGATTGAGTTCATTCGATAGGATTTTCCAATGATACGTGGACAATAACATTACGACTATAAATAGAAATTTTAAAGTGAAATTTAATGTGCTAACTAATATATATGGCTTGTTACCTTTTATTTTTGAAACATTTATATTTCTAGTAAAGGCTACTATCGTAATTATTGTGATAGGTATAATTAAAATAAAACTCAATGTAATTGCTATAATCCAAAAAATACATGATAATTCAAAATAAAAATCTGTACTATCTGTAAATATACAATACATAATAAATAATACATAAATCATAAGACTTGATAGTATCATGATTTTCCCTAAATTAAAGATAAAGAAGCTAACTATTTTTTTTCTTGTATAGCCTAATGTTTGCATGATAGCTATATCTTTCAATCTACGAATGATATAGTGAATAATCGCAACAAAGATGCATAATACAATCAAAAATATACAAAATATTTGAAACCCATTGCTCTCAAGTAAATATATAAAATTGGCTTTATTTTCGCCAAAAATTTCTGTTTTAGCTACATTTTCATTTAGTTCTTTTAACATGGCATTTATTTTTTCTTTATCTTGAGTCGAGATATAGTACATACCACTTCCATCAAAATTTTCATCTGCACTTAAAGGTTGGATAGTTATTTTAGTTTTCGAATCTATTCTTTTTATAATACCAATTTGATCTGTGCTCTCAATTTCAGAAGTACTTATAAATTTGTTTGAATTTACTTCTGGAAACTTCCCTGATTTTAACTTGATATGGTTATTTAAACCAGTATCAGTTGTAAAAATATGTAAATCATTTTCTCCCGGGTATATGTATTTTGAAATATTCACATTATATTTCTTTGCTAAACTTTGTAAAAATTCAATGTAATTCTTAGTGTAACTTTTCTCTTCTTCAAAATTTAAAGTAATACTAGTTGTATTTTTATAGAATAACTGTTGTGTTTTATATTCTTTAAAAATATTTAAAGATAAAAATGCAGTTAATGCCAGCGTTGCTGCCATTAAAATAAAAATGATTTTTTTCATGCAAACACCTCTTAGAAAAATCTAATATCACTAATTATCTATATTCAAAAACAAGAGAAGTTTTTAAACTTCTCTTGTTTTTGAATATTATTTATTATCGTAATTCGCTTTATTTGTACCACTAGATGTCCATGTAGCTTTTGCTTTGCTAAATACATCTTTCTTCTGCCATTTTCCATCATTGTAGACGCCTTTTCCATTTGTAACTGTTGCTCTACCTTGTTTTGTATAATGTTTATATTCGGAAATGACGTTTCCATCTCTTTTTCCTCTAATCCAATACCCACCGTCTGCTTTACCAGACGTTACACCTGCGTATAACTGAGGTTTATTGCCAGAATTGTTTTCATCTGCTACAAATCCTTCAGTTATTGTGCTATCCGCTGTCACAATTTCGGACTTTCCAACTGTTTTTTCTGCGGCAAATACATTCATTGAAGCTGGAACTACTAAAACACCTGCAGCAATTGCACCGATAATAGCTTTTTTCATACTAATTCCCCATTTCTATCAGTTTATATTTTGTTAATATTTTACACTGATGGAAAATCTTACAATGTAAATTTACCATATCCTCATTTTTTTGTAAATAAAAAGTAAATTTTCAGTTTATAATAATTGTTTTTAATTCATTGTTCATATATTCATCTTTATTATTTTTTCGGGATCAAGAAAGGGTATTTTAAGATTTAAATGTTAGTTGAAATAATAACGCCTTTCAAATAAGTTAAGAGGTTTTATTATTATTTTATGAGAGAACAACAGCGAAAAAAGCAGTGAAATAGAAGTTTCTAGTAACAAATATTACTGTGGAAAATTTGATAATTATTGGTAATATTGGGATATACTTATATGTTAACATAATATAGGATTGTATTGTTATTAAAAATTAAAATATTCAAAATTAAAAAAAGATCAACTCTATTAAAGAGTTGATCTTTGTAGTGGAAGTAGTTTTTAATTGGAC
Source organism: Bacillus sp. SRB3LM (assembly GCF_015712745.1). NCBI lineage: Bacteria > Bacillati > Bacillota > Bacilli > Caryophanales > Bacillaceae > Bacillus > Bacillus sp. SRB3LM. The sequence continues at coordinate 691,774 of NZ_VWVQ01000103.1, read as the reverse complement.
AAATTACCCTATGAAAAGAAAACAGTTCTGTTGCAAAAATAAAATACAATAACTTAACATGGCACAATAATATTTGGGACAGAATCCAATACATATTATTAAAATTAAGATAGTTCAAGTCGGCAGAAGACACCTTTAGGTGTCTTTTTTTTATGAATTTCAAGCCCACCTATTTCCGTAGGTGGACTACTTGTGATTTTACACAATTAAGTTATAGCAAAAGCATTTATATCGAAAGTAATTAAAATTAACTTTGTAACCCTAATAATCTCCATTGTTTTATTATCTTTTATTTTAAAATGAAGTCTTTTCCCTATACGTTCACTAATTACAATATTTCCAAAGGCTAATTTACGCAAATGTTGTACAATCAAATCCTCTGTAATTCTTGTTTGCTTACTTAAATCAAAAACTGACAACGATCTATATGTAATCAATTTACAAACAATTGATAAGCGAGTAGAATTCCCTAATAACCCTAAAACTTTTATATTTTCTGTATAGAAGCTAAAATCCATATGAAAAGCATGTAACAGATCTTCCAACCTCCTAAAATAAGATGAATATCAACCAAAATATCTTAATATAAAAATAGTGAAAAACCCAAAATATCCCAATTATTAATTGGGAAAATAATACTTGAATGGGAGTCCAATACATATTCTTAGAATTAAAGTGATTCAAATCGGAGGAAGGAACCTTTGGGGTGCCTTTTTATTTATGGAGTTTATTAGAAAATATTTGAAATATAATACAGTAGATTATATTATTATGTGTGTATGATTTCTGGTTTTAAAAATTACAAAAATTAATAGGGGGGAAACAATAATGAAGTTAGGAAAATTAGCATTAATTGGGGCATTAACTTTTAGCGGTTTTACTGCAATAGAAATGAGTAAACCTACCTCACAAGCAGCTGCAGCTTACTCAGATCCACTTAATGATGATTGGGGATTTAAAACCATTGTGGATTTACAAAATTCAGAGGAAAGTACATATCAACCAGATTGGAAGATTAGGAATTTAATAACTGGTGATACATTTTACTTAACACAGCACTTTGGTAGAGAACATTTTGGTGCGCAAATGAAAATTTTTAAAATCCACACAAATGGTACCCTAGAACGATTCCAAACAATAGAACCAGAATTTATTCCTGGAACAGAAATTTGGCAAACCCCTATCACAGATAGCTATACAAGCGGTACTTATGTCGCTGCAATTAAATATCGTGGTGAATTCACGTATTCAAATCAATTTACAATCAATTAGGGATATAACGTGATCATTTATTTTTTACGAAACTCACCCTTTTGCTTCCGACGGCGACGAGGAAGCAAAAGGGTGGGTTTTTTGTTATCTTTTTCTAAAATTTGTTTCCTAAAAACATACGCAGACACTTCACGTACAATGGCTTTCACAAATTCTTTTAGAAGCTCAAACAAAAACTCCATAGGTATATTACCCCTTTCCTTCCAAATGGAAAGAAGGGATAACCAATCAAATTCACAATAAACAGTTAATCCTATTTTATTATACTAGTACAATCTCACCAATATAAAAAAGACCACCATTACTGGCAGTCCTTTTTTGGTAGTTTTAGAAATTAAATTATAACATATTAATATACAAATTATAAATATACTTTTACAAAAGATACTATAAGTTTTTTATAATTCTTGATTTCTCAATTTCCATTGCATACTGAATTTTCCTGTAAGTATTAATAACTACCATTAAAATTATCAATCCACTAGATTATTAGAAAAAACTGGTTATCTACATAATCATTTGGTAAAATATAGATATAATGTAAGGGGGGAAAGTTAATATAGATCAACTAAGTAATGCTAAGAAAATGTTTTATTGCATAAAAAAAGGCTCCATTGCTGGAGCACTCAAAATAAACAAACGAATTAAAACAAGAAACAGACAATTTAACTATATAGATAAAACATAAATGAATCTATATATATGTAAAAATGCATATAAAAACTCTATTTATTGATGCTATAATAGTTTTACTCGATGATTGTTATATTTTTTTATGGTTTTTAAGCAATAAATACCTTCTTAACACCAATTGTACAAGTAAAAGAAGACATCTTAAGCGATGTCTTCTTTTCTTATATAATAACAACACAATAAAATTAAGATGGTTCAAGTCGGAAAAAGGAACCTTTGGGTGTCTTTTCTTTGTCGAATTTGCCTAATAGGGCAACACCACATTGCTATCAAGTTAAAAATTTTTTTCACCCAAAACCAAAAAACGAGCTGAATTCACATAAATAACTATGGAAGAAAACAAAAACTTGGGATTAAAGAACTTGTGATGTATGACTATATTGGCTGTTTTTATCCAGAAGGATACATGAATCCTGATTATACATTTGTATTTAATCATGAGGATATTGAAGGAATTATATTGTAGGTTTTATAGATGAGGAAGAAGAGGCATTTGTAGGATTGCTTAATTGAATAGGATCTAGAAACAGGTAATCTTCAAATTTTGATAAAACTAGCAATCTCCACGCCGAAATTGGTTAAATTATAAGGGGGAAAAGCTGGTCACGAAAATGATGAAGAGATTACTATTTTCAAATCAGTTGGTTTGGCTGTAGTAGATACTATCGTTGCGAATTATTTGTATGAGAAAGTAGTGGAGCGCGGGATGGGATTGAGCTTTGAGGGACTGCCTTTTGGTGGTCTTTTTTTGCATAAAATCTTGTAAAGCTAGAAAAAGTAGGATATTTAATGATTAGAATTGAATATTCATATTCTAATATTCAATAGAAAGATAAAACGTTTAAAAGTTCAGAATAATAAATTATAATATGTTTAGTAAAATTAACCAATAAATATTTTGCTCATTATGTATTAAAGGGGAAATGAAAATGGCTGGACAAATTCGTATGTCACCAGAGGAGCTTAAATCGAAAGCGGCTCGATATGGACAAGGTGCAAATCAAATTGAGGACATTTTAAGTCAACTACAAAACTTGCAAAATGAATTAAGAGGAGAATGGGAAGGTCGTGCTTTTGAAGGTTTTGACCAACAGTTCAATCAATTAAAGCCAAAGGTACAAAACTTTGCACAGCTATTACAAGAGATTAATATGCAGCTTAATAAAACTGCAGAGGCTGTTGCTTCTCATGATGAAGAATTATCACGTAATTTCGGTTTGAAATAAAAATTGTCGTACTCTATATAACAAGTATTTTAAATGAGCCATACAGCTTATATTGTATGGCTCATTTGATTGCATGCCCAACTTAGCTGGACACACGTTTAAAAAGAGTGATATTGATAGGGAGTTTTCATATATTTATTGGGATTTCTTTGGCATGTTCTGAAAATTAGAGAAAGGATTTGAGTGATGGGACAATTTCAAAGTAATTTTCAAACGGCACAACAAATTGCTACGCAGATGAGAACAGCCTCGAATATAATCCAAAGTGCAACAAATCGTTCTATAACAAAGGCGACGCGTACAACATTATCTGTTAATTCCAAAGCACAAGAAGCGAATCAACAAATGTTAGATTTTACGAAACAATTTTCCACTGTCTTTCAACAAGCGGTCGATAATATTCATTCAGTAGCCCAAGAGTTTGAGAGAATGGATAACGAACTTCACAACACTTTTCGCTAATGTGACAACCTACGTAAAGGTAAAATAGTAGGAGGAATATAATGAGTCAAGATATTGAAAAACAAATCAATCAAGTAAATCAAAAGTTAAGAAGTGTATTTGAAGAACAAGACCGAAATCAATCCGCGATTCACATTCAGGAGCAAGCGGAAGCAGATTTTTATGAATGGAGAGGTCGAAACCATCGTTTGTTTGATCGAATTTTAGGAACTTGGCATGGTGATAGAGAAATGTCTCAGTTTTTTATGAATACATATCAAGAGGCACAACATATTGAACGAAAAGTCACATTTGAATTGGAAAACAAAAAAGAAACGTTGCTTAAAGAAAGACGAAACCTTAGTGATTTAGAAAACGACCTTTCCTATCAACAACAACAATTAGCGAGGGAGGTCAATGCATGAGCTTAAATATGTATTTAGGAGAAGTACAAGGCCAAACTCAAAGCATGAATGCTGTATGTAACGCTACTATTCAAGGTATGGAACAAGTCATTCAGTCAATTGATGCCTTTGCAATTGATACTGTTCTACAAGGACAAACTTATAGCAGTGCAAAATCATTTTTTATACAAACCTTTCGTCCTTTAGCGCAAGGAATCATTTATCTGTGTGAAGAGTTAATTCGCCAGAACGATGCTTTTCCAAGTCAATTTCAATCACAAGTCGCTTCCACAGATGTAATTGAACAAGAAATATTAGAACAAATTCGAGAAATTGACCGAATGAAAGCAAGTATGGAAGCCATCAGTCAAGCTATGCCAATCCCAGGTATGGACGCTATGGCGAATCTTTTTACTGTGATGAGGAAAAAACTGCAAGAAAAGCTGGATCATTTGTATCAATTCAATCAGACCTCTAGTAATAATTATAGTACAGCACTTCAATTAGCAGCTAGTATTGCTGCAGGTCTTGCGGAAGTTCAAAGTGGAAAAGGCTTTAGTCCTGCAAGTGGTACATTTAGTACGCAAGGGTTGAATATGGAATGGACAACTTCAATTCAAGCGATTACAGAAGAGAGGGCACGACAAGCTACCAATTCAATTGAAGAAGGTGAAATGTGTGGTAAGCTACCTGAAAAATCTACTGGTGAAAAAATTTGGGACGGTATTGTAGATGGCACGGGACAAGCAGTTAGCGATACAATAGACGGAATAAAAGCTTTAGGGGATTGGGAAACGTGGGAAAACATGGGGAACGCTGCTTTGCACCCTATTGATACCCTCAGTACCATGTATAATGCATTGTCAGATTCATTTATTAATGATGTAATAAATGGAGACGCAGAAAGTCGGGCAAAGTGGGGAAGTTATGCTTTAACACAAGTTGGATTAGGACTTATTGGTGATAAAGGATTAAGTAAAGTATCGAAGGTAGCAACTACTGCAAATCTAACAAAAGGTATGTCCAGAGTAACTAATTCTGCTACATATAGAAATGCAATAAACGTATTAAATAATTTTAATTTAAACATTGGAAACCGTTTTGCTTATGCTGGTATTGGGGGAAGTTCTTTAAAATCTAGCTTTATTGATGCTTATCAAACAGCTAAGGATAAGCTATCACCTTATCAATATACTAAAAGGACTACGGATGGTGACATTTTTGTTGGTAAATTATATGGAGAAGATGTAATTCTTAAAGATGTTAAAGTTGATGAAATTACTTACTCTAAGAGAACTCGAGAAGAAGCTGCAAAACTTAGAAGGGTTTTTCAAAATACTGTAAAAAAGGAATTCCTTTACAGTTTGGCAACTAATCCTGAGAAGATTCTTGAACTTAAGAAAGCGGGTATACCAGATTTTGAAATAGAAAATATGAAAAAAGGAAAAAATCCATCAGGGTGGCAAGTACATCATAACCTCCCCTTAGATGATGGGGGGACAAATGACTTTGAAAATTTAACTTTAATACAAAATCATCCATATCATAAGGCTATTACTAATACACAAAAAACACTAACTAAAGACTTGACTCATGGAGATAGTATTGATATAGATTGGCCTATACCAAAATATAATATTTATCCTAAAGGGGAATAAATTGAGAAAGAAGGTTTTTATATGTGGAAAGATACGCTTTTAGAAGTTGAAAAAACAATGAAAAGTTTTAACCTCAAACTGAATAAACCAGCAAAAGATACTGAAGTTCAAAGATTAAGAGAACGTGTTAAAGAAAGCTTTAATATTGATTTGCCTAATGAGTATGAGGAATTTCTTAGAATTGTAAATGGCTTCGAATTTGATGGTCTGATAATTTATGGAGTTGACCCTTCTTTACTAGAAACAGAAAGAGATGAAACAGTTTATGGACTTTTAGAAAATAATAAGATTTGGTATGAGAATGAGTGGCAACAAGAGTACCTTTTCCTTGGAGATTCAGATATAGCATGGTTTTGTAAAAACATATCTGAAGGTACTTACTTAGAACTTGATAAACCATCTGGTACAGTGATGGAAACATATAATGATTTCAATACAATGCTTGAGGAAGCATTGAAACCAACTCTTCTTTAGTAAGGAGGTAGTAAAAATTATGTTTAACTTTTTGAAAGAATGAGACAATTTCAAAGTAATTTACAAACAGCAACGAAAATTGCTACGAAAATGGGATCAGCCTCTGATAGGATTCAAAGTGCAACCAGTCGTTCTATAACAAAGGAGAGTAAAAATGAAAATTTGGGAATTAAAGAGTTCATTTGATGACTATGAATCCTTTCAACTATTGAATTTAGAAGAAGATTCTAAAAAGTATTTTAAAGGAAAAATTGACTCGGCAGTAAAAGCATCTGATTCATGGGGAGAAATACGTATTAAATGTGTAGAAGAAGGAAATCAAAGTGATTTGCCTCATTTTTGAGGAGAAGTTGGTACACCGATGGTTAGTGGGAAAGCTAAAAAATTCTTAGAGTCTATACTTGGTGATAATGTAGAATTTCTTCCCCTAATTCATGATGTGACGGGAGAAGTGTATTATATAATTAACGTTTTAAATGTAATAGATGCTATTGACTATGAGAAAGCTATACTAAAGAAACTACGTTCTGGCTTAGTAATAGATTTCAAAAAATACGCATTCTTACCTAATATGGTTAAGAACCAAACAATATTTAAAGTTTACTTAAATGAAATATTACATACTCCTTCCGTTTTTGTATCAGATGAATTTAGAAATACAGTGTTAGAAAGTGATTTAAAAGGTTTTGAATTTATAGAGGTATAGGATTCAGAAGCAAACATGTAAAAGAAAGTCCTAAAATAATTGATAGGAGTTAGTGACATGGATGCAAAGGTTTTAGAAATTCTAAGAATGTTAAACAATTATGAGGGAAATGAAAAAGAAATTTTTGAACTGATTCAAGCTGAAGCAATGGTGAAATTTATATGTGGAAAAATCTGATTTTAGAAATTGAAAAAATAGAGAAAAGTTTTAATGATAAACTGAATACACCAGCAACAGATAGTGAAGTTCAGAAATTAAGAGAACGCATGAAAGAGAGTTTTAATGTTGACCTACCGAGTGAATATGAGGAGTTTCTTAAAACTGTAAATGGATTAGATTTTAACGGGCTAGTACTTTATGGAGTCGACTCTTATTTGTTAGATACAGAAAGGGACGAATCAATTTGCGGGCTTATAGAAACCAATGAGATTTGGTATGAAAATGAATTTCAAAAAGAGTATCTTTTCCTTGGAGATTCAAATATAGCATGGTTCTGTAAAAACTTATCAGACGGTACTTATCTAGAACTTGATAAACCATCAGGTACGGTAATGAACACATATAATGATTTTAATACAATGCTTGAGGAAGCGTTAAAAATAACCCTTCTTTAATAGGGGAGAGTAAAAAATATGTTTAATTTTTTGAAAGAATATGTTGTAGTAGACAGAAGTGCCCGTTCTAAACAAAAATCTATTTTTTATCCTTTACCAAAAGAAGAGATAGCAGAAGCAGAAGATTTGTTGAAAATGCAGTTTCCAAAAGAACTAAAGCGTTTTTATGAGGAAATTGGCTATGGATTTTTAAAGACTAATAAGACTCTTATTAACAGATTCATGGACCCATTTTCTGTTGTAGATTTTCGTTTAAGACAAGATATTTATGAATATAATCCCAACCTAGATGATGATGAATCATTAGTGTTTTTTGAAGTATCAGAGATTAGCTTTTTAACAATTAAATTTAAGCAGGAAAATGAATTAGGTCAATGTCCTATATATTATGGTTCAACGAAAATAGCGGATTCTTTAGAAGAATTTTTAATAAAAATGGAAGGAAATCCTGATTATTATATTTAATAGATATCAATTCTATTTTGTAGAGTGTGCATTATTGGTTCATCATTTTAAGAAATGTTTTCTAGCTTATGTGATTGCGAAGACAAATAATAATTAATTATGAGTAACAAAAGTAAGACTTATGTGAATTACGCATAAGTCTTTTTAATATTATCCCCAAGTTAAGAAGATTGAGGGGGAAAATTTTCATGAATCTAGGGGGGCTAGTTTAAAAGAAATTAAAAGACAATTAAATATACCTAGATTTCAACACCCGATTAGTAAAAAAATGGTACCATTAACAGATAGTAATGGTAAAAGGATATTAAATGATAATAAACAGCCTATTATGACTCGAGAATTTACATATGAAGTAAAAGGACAATCAAGATCATTCAGAGGGTCATAAGTTTGGAGAAGGTGGAGTTGGAGATCATCCACTGCATCATAATGTAAGACCTGAATACAATACACGAACAGGACAGGTAGATGGTATAGAGGATCATTATTATTTTGAGAAGAGAAATAATAAATAGGGAGTATAAAAATGATTGATCAATTTAAAATTTTAAATCCCCAAGCGTTAATTAGTATTTTTGGGGAAATACCAAAGTTGGAAGAATCAGAGTTATTAGATGTGCGTCTTAAAAGAGATGGGCCGACTTTAGTTATTCAATTGATGACAAAGGAAAATGTTGAAAACAAGCCAAAGCGATGGAATAAGTGGGATGTAATTTATGTAGAGATATCTTTCTTTACTATTCATAATTTAACAATAAAAGGTTTAGGGACAGAAAATATAATTGATTATTTTGAAATAAATACGATAGAAGAAGAGGGTTTATTAAAAATTAAGTGTAAGAATCAAATGTTAGTTGAGTGCTCGTTTGAATGGGCAAAGGTAGAAGGGGTAACCCCAGGTTTAATAGGATTAAAATAATTTTGATGGGAAGTAGATAGTTAATTTTTATAATATTCATATTTTAATATTTTGGGGTTAAATAAGGAATGTATAAAGGACATTTGAAACGTTGATAGTATTGCAAACATATGAAGCGGAAATTATTAAAATTAAGACACCTGATTATATACCTGTATTAGGTGATTATGATAGAAGTGTCAAAGGTGAGATTATAATAGGTGGGTATGGTTATAGATTCCGCAGGAGTTTCATTTAAGTTTGAGAAGGAAGCGAGATAATAGAATGCAAAAATTTTCAAAAATAGTTATATGTGTTGGTGCGTTAATAATGATTATACTGGGCATGATTGTACATGATACATGGAAGGATAGGATTTATTTTTCTTTAGCTGTACTTTTTGTTACCGTGCTTTCTTTAATATGGAATATAGTTGCTCATAATATTATGGATAAATTTAAAAAAAAAGAGAATAAATAGCTATGAAACTTTTAATGATTGGAACAATAGCAGGGTGGTTTAATTAACATGAAAAGAAATACAGATTTTAATAAAAAAGTTTTTGAATATTACATGGCTCTTTACGCTGTAAGTGGTATAAGATCGACTATAATTACTCTTGTGATTGGGATAGCAGATATATTTGTGCTTTTACCTGCTTTTGCGAATCCTGTTCAACCGATATATATGTACATAATAGTTCCACCAGTTGCTTTTTTAAATGTATGGGCAATATGGATTGTTATAAATCCTAGGAAGCGGCAATTACAATACACTCTATTTCGTGGGGTATTTGGCATCGTATGTTCAGTAGGATTATTAGTTATAACCCAAAAGTTTGCATATGGAATGTTAGGATTACAAACTCCCATCTATTTTATTTTTTCAGTTGGTTTGTATATTTTTGCTTTGAATCAGTATTATAAAAATCATATTAAAAAACTTCAGGGACCAATCAAAAAATCAAAGTCATCGAAAAAAAACTCTGGCTTTGGAGTAGTGGCTTTTATAGGATTGGGTCAACTCGTTGCTAATATCAGTCTTGGTTTTGCAACACAAAAGATGGTAGCAATTGTATTAATGTGTGTATACTCCATGCTTTCGTTTATGTTGTTTCATTTCATTATGGAACTCCATAGGTATTATTATTTAAGGAAGCATATAGAAGATGGGGGTAGAACACATGAAACCATTTAAAGAGTCTGTATTGAATTTTAAGTATATAATCGTGGTTCTCCTATAGTCAGTAAAGAATGCGGAAAAGAAAAGGGAGAAGCAACATCATGAATATAGAATTACATTTAGATAAAGCAAGGATAGGGAATTATGCAATTTTTTAAAGAAAAGTTTTTACCAAATGGTTCTATTGTTCTCTTAAAAGGAGGGACAAAAAAGGTTGTAATTTACGGAAGAAAACAACTACTTATGGTTGAAGAACCTGTATAACTACATAGGCTGTTTTTATTCAGAAGGATTATAAAACTAATCCACTTAACGAAGGTAGAACAGCTCCTAAGATTGTTGACAAGGGTACTTTTGATAAATATGGATTTGAAGGTATTGCATACGAATTACCTGACCCCACTAGTCGGTGGTTGGTAGAATATGGACGAAATGCTAAACTTATTAAGTAAGAGAGGAGAACGAGTTAAATGATTAAGCCTTTATACGCCGAAAATATTATAGTGGGTGTAAAATATAAAAATAAGCTCAATTGGTATATAAATGAATCGGATTTATGGTGTTTAGATTATAATCAAGCTGGTTATTCTCCTAGTGAATATCCAGAAGAAAGAAAAGGCATTAGTATTTTAGATGAGACTACAATAGCTAACTTTTTAGAAAGAATAGAAAAATATAAAAGATTTACAGAAGATATTAGGTTAGAATTTTTAAGGGAACTAAGAACTAATAGAGAAGAAGCCTATTATGATTATAATCCATGTTTCCTAATAGATTTTGAGCGTTTAATTTTTTATTCTAATTATCCGGAATCAATATCTTTTGAAGAATATATTCCGAATAACTGGAGAGGTTATTTACAGCGATTTGATGAACAAGTACCCTATGAATATAGATACTGGGAAGATAAGAATAAAAGCTATTTAGTTAGAGAGGATTAGGTCATTGAAGAAAATAGATTAATTATGATAAAAGAAACATTTAAGAATGAAGAAATTGGTGGTGTAAAAGTAGCAGCTATTGCAGCGGGATCGGGGCAGTTAATTGCTAATATAATTCTTAGCATTGCAACACAACAGATGGGTGCGATTGTATTTATGTGTGCATGCACAGTGTTTTCGTTTGGTTTGTTTTATATGATTATAGAACTCCATAAGTATTATTATTTACGGAAGCATATAGAAGATGGAGGGAAAATACGTATAGGCTTTTAAAGAGAATTTGTTGCATTTCAAGTATATAATCGCATTCTTCTTATGGAAGCCATTCACGAGGCTTATAGCAATAAAAGATGTATAAGTGGAAGATTATATTGTGGTAAAACATCTGAAGGAATGGAAATTAGGTTTGTTCTTATTGATGATAAGATTATAGCTGTTTATCCCGTGTATTAAAGAATATGAGGTACTCAAAAATGAAAGTAACTAATCAGCCCATAGTTAAAAATGTAAGAAAATATAGAGGTAATTGCTAAGAAGCACTCCCCCTAAGTTTCAGATGAAATTAAATGATTGAATATTTACATTTAAATAATCGACTATTTATGCTTTAATATTTATATGTACATAATTGGGATAATTAGGGATTTAAATTTAATATGTTTTAAGAAAGGGGAATGTTTTTTATATGGAAACTCCAGAAAATCAATTTAAACGTGCGCTTAATCCTTGGTTCTCCATTTGGACAAAACCACGTGATACAATGAAAGAAATTTTTATATCCAAACCAAAGAATGTGTTTTTACTCATTTTACTAGGCTCATTCGTACAGACTTTAGATCGAGCATCTTCTAAAAATATGGCGGATTCAATAAGTAGTCCAGTTTCATTAATCTCAATGGTTATATTCGGTACCTTCGTTGCCTTCTTAATTTATTATTTTTTGTTACCAGCGTTATTTAATTGGGTGGCAAAAAAACTTGGTGGACAAGGTACCTTTGAGAAAACACGTTACTCAGTTGCCTATTCTTATATCCCTTACGTTTACTCTCTTATATTAGTTTGGGTGCCTTCATTTTTCTTGTTTGGGATAGAAAACTTTACGAGTGAGACACCGAAAATGGAGAGTAGCATAACTTTAACGATTTTGTTTCTTATTTTTGCCATAATTGATATAGTTATTGGAATTTGGACAATCATTATTTCCTTAAAATGTTTAGGAGAAGCACACCAATTTTCAGCATGGAAAGCATTATTAACAATAATAATATCCTTTATGATTATCATTCTTCCTTTGGTAATAATAGTATTTCTTATAGTAGGGGTTACAATCTTTTAATCATTGATTTGCTTCTTATTTATCCAAATGTTTTCTACGCGCTGTTAGTAATTGTTACAGGGTGAACAACCACATGATTCGGATGTTCCACTTGGCGAAGCGTATGACCTATATGATCAAATTGATCGCCCGTTTTACGGCCTGTTTTTCTTATTATCAGTGTTAACAGGAATTTGTGAAGGCAAACTTGAAAATCAAAATATTAAACCATTAAAATCTTAGGGTAGCTAAGTAGATTGTCCTTGTTTGTCCCTTATTTTCCAATTGGAGGCTAATTATTACCAATTGGTTCTGTAGCTCTTATAGAAGAAATTAATCAACCTCTTATGATTTATGGAAGAAAGCAACAACAAGCTGATAATAAATTATGCGATTATGTTTCTTGTCCATATCCTCATGGTAATTTATCAAAAGAATATAATGTGTTTTTTAATCATAATCAAATAATTCATTTATTATTTAAGGGTTTCGAAACAGAGGATGAATTAGAATTAAGAAGTAAATTATCTGAGTTTTGGTGGAAATGGAGAAAATATAATATGGTTTTAGGAATTTCATATTCTGATATTTTTCGTATTATAATTATTGTTTTGTTTTTTTCATTTTTGGGAGATTGAATACTTGGTATAATAAAAAATATAATGTTCCTAAGGTTTTTCAATGGTTTCCTAGAAGATGGGGAAAAAGAAAAGTTTCAGAGCATTTGTCTCAACTAGATAAAAAGTTAGAAGCTGAAGGTAAAGGTATCTGGGTTACAATCTATGCTATAGATTTGTACATTGTAACTATTCCTTGTACAGTAAAAAAATATAAATCTTAATACATATATGTTTATAAAAAAGACCTTTTATTTTAAAATAAAAGGTCTTTTTTATGATGATTGAAATAGTAATTTTAAGTGAATTAAATTTGAAATGTATCAAGAATATTATCTTTTTCTTCTTTATTAATTCCAATATATTTCAGGGGGATGTGTGGTGTGCTATGGTTAAGAATTTCTTGTAACATAGCAACATCTTTTATTTGTTTATAGAACCAATAGCGTGAGGTAGGACGCCAGCGCCTTTCCGCTCAGCGTAGGTTTCCAACGTCCCCCTCCCAAACCGGACTTGCAAGTTTCCCTGCATCCGGCTTTCCAGTTATTCGCTAGAGGTTAGGTTTGTTCCGTCGTATCGTCCTCCATGAATATCAAGATGACATTTTTTACAGACTATCAAGGTTTTTCTGTTCTTGGCAGACATCGTAACTACCCATTTAGGGGTAGGTTTGTTCTTATGCTTATATTTGTTTTTGACGTCTTTCAATTTCCTAATATGATGAACCTCGAAATCTTTTGGATTGTCACTACTCTTTCCACAGAGTTCGCATTCAGACGCTAATATTCTTTTCGCTAGGCTACTATACATGAACTTTTTGTCAGGAAGGGAGTCCGATAGGTCGACCTTCGGTTTTCTAATCTTAATTAATGGCTCATTGAAATAAGTTAAAGTTTTAGTTCCTTTTTTTGTCTCATATTGTACTCCAAAAATCTTCCTGGTACCCTGACCGTCTTTCCTTTTGGTCTCTACTCCATACTTACTAATGACTTTTGTAGTCGATGTTTTTTCTTTATTTGCTATTGTTTTAAGAAGGCTTGTGTAATGGTAATACTTGAACCAATGGATTCTTGCTGCTACATTGTTAGCTAGACTGTAGTAGTTATATAGTCCTCGGATTTCTGCATTGTATTGGATAAGGGTTTCTAATACCGTCTGACTGATTCGTGCAGGGATGTTTGCTGGTTTTCCATTTTTGGAGTATTTTTGGATTTTATCTTTAATGACATCATAAGGGACGAGGAGAGCGATTTTTCCGTTGGCGTTTCTACGTTTGACACCATCACTACCTTTAGTGAGGTAGGTGTTATCTTTAATCTTGGTAATTTCATAACCAAGGAATCGCACCTTGTCCTCCATGTGTGTAATGAAAGTTTTGTTCATGTTTAATTCCAACTGTAGATTGTCCTTAAGGAAAAATCTAATTCGCTCCCTAATTTCTAATGCTACCCGTTTACTTCCGCTTATAAAAATGACAAAGTCATCAGCGTATCTATAATAGTCTACCTTCACGTAATCTGGGTCGAAAGGATCATAGACAGGAAGCTTTCGCATCTCGTTGAGATACTCCTGTGCTTTTTCCATCCATCCTTTCTCTAGTACCCATCTTCTTTTCCAGTACCATTTCATGTATTGAGGGTTCTTTTTCTTGTATGTACCCTTATTAAACTCCCCAATTATGTTTGATACGAAAATGTCCAGTCCATGAAGATAAATATTGGCCAGAATAGGACTGATAATTCCTCCTTGAGGGGTTCCGGAATACGTGTTGTATTTTGTTTCATTCTCCAGATACCCTGCTTTTAAAAATCTTGCGATGAGTTCAAGAAGTCTTCCATCGTCAATTTTTTTCCTTAAAAATGAGAGGAGTGTATCATGGTTGATATTGTCAAAGAAACCTTTGATGTCTCCTTCTATTGCCCAAACTGCTCCAGTACTGATTTTTTTAATGTCCGTAAGGATTGTATGACAGCTTCTGTTCGGACGAAAACCGTGTGAGCAATTAAGGAAGATAGGCTCATAGATGGCTTCAAGGATTTGTCTTAGGACTTCTTGAACTATCTTATCTTTAATGCTTGGGATGCCTAACGGCCTTTGCTTACCATCTTTTTTGGGAATGTATTTTCTTCTAACGGGTGTTGGTTGGTATTTCTCTTTTTTGATGTCATCAATGATTTCACTTATCCAAGTCAGATTGAATCCGTCGATAGTCTTTCCATCAGCGCCTGCTGTCATATTTCCTTCTTTTCCTTGAATTTTGGAGTAGGCTTTCAAATAAAACGTTGGGTTGTATAAGTTTCTGTAAAGCCCTTTGAAAGTATATTGTTTATCCTTTTTTGACTTTTCCTCTAGGATTGTAAGAGTTTGTTCAGCATTTCGCACCTCTCGTGCACCTCTCATTCTCTAACAAAATGAATAACCTGCCTTCCTTCGCCATGTAATAGGCTTTCCCTATCTCGAACTACTACGAAGGCTCCGTAGCCATAGCATCTATGCCTTAGGCTATCCCCAGTTGATGTAAGACACATGTTTAGGCGAAACTTAGGTTTCCCGTTCGTCACGTTAACGCATTTCCAATGCTCGGGGAATAAGAAGGAGCTTATCAATAACCGTTCGGCTGATATCGATATCCTTATTCCGAAGGCGTGTTAACGGATGTACGCCTTCCCCGCAAATAAGAGCCTTATGACTAGGATTCAAGCAGTTTAGCTTTAACCATATTTCGCGTTACTCTTGCAAGACAATCTGATAACCCGCTTCTCAGCTTTCTTGCGTTACCTACATGCTTTGTTCCCTTTCAGCGTTTCCACTTCCGGTAAGTAGGTTGAGTACTGGATGTTGCTCCAATCCAGACCTCTATCGAGGCAATGTATCAAACACCCTGTCTGGGCGCACCGAAGGTTTTTCGCATGGTGTGAGTACCAATGGATTCTACATTGGCAAAATCTCCGGCTTTTTGCAATTGTCGATAATACGTGTTTTTTCGTCATACAAAAACCCCTACATATAAGTAAAGGTTTTTAAATTATATCTTAATGAATTATGCCTTCTTAGATAAAGTAAATCGAGTTCAGATAAACGAAGATTATAGAATACATCATTTTAACTAGATTTATTATTAACTAAATTATCCCCACCACCAAGCTCTGCCTCAATCTGCGAAGTCTTCGATGACTCATCCATACGCCAATACGTAATAAAGCTGATCGCGATACATCCAGCTACGTAGAAGTAGAATAGTGATTCCATTCCGATACTTTTTAGCCATAATGCGATGAACTCAGCTGTTCCGCCAAATATCGCAACTGTTAGTGCATATGGTAAACCTACGCCAAGTGCGCGAATTTCAGTTGGGAAGAGTTCTGCTTTTACAATTGCGTTAATAGAAGTGTAACCAGTAACGATAATGAGACCGACCATCATGAGTAAAAATGCTACGATTGGTTCTGTCGTTTTTTCCATGAAGAAGAAGATCGGTGCTGTTAGTAATGTTCCGAGAATACCGAATGCCATTAATAGTGGGCGTCGTCCAATTTTATCGGATAGTAGCCCCGCAATTGGCTGAAGTACGACGAAAATAAGTAGTGCGGCAAAGTTAATCCAGCTTACAACTTCTTTCGGAAGACCGACTGTGTTTACCATGAACTTTTGTAAATATGTTGTGTACGTATAGAATGCGACAGTGCCTCCTAATGTTAGGCCAACTACTGTTAATACTGCTTTCGGGTGTTTCATAAGAGCGCGAACGGTTCCTGCACTTTCGCGTTTTTGTGATTTTATGTTTGCGAACTGCTCCGATTCATCCATCGTGCGGCGAAGCCATAATACAGCTACTGCGCCCATCGCTCCAATAATGAATGGAATACGCCATCCCCAAGCTTTCATATCTGGTTCGCTTAGTAATTGCTGAAGAACAATTTGAACGCCTAACGCAACCATCTGTCCAGCAACGAGCGTTACATATTGGAAACTTGAATAAAAGCCGCGGCGACCACTACTAGCCATTTCAGATAAATATGTGGCAGAAGTTCCGTACTCTCCGCCAAGTGATAATCCTTGTAGTAAACGGGCAAGAACTAAAATAATTGGTGCCATAATACCGATACTTTCGTAACTAGGTGTACAGGCGATAATGAAAGAACCACCGGCCATAACCGTAATCGAAAGTGTTAATGCTGCCCGGCGTCCGTGCCGATCTGCATAGCGTCCCATTAATAAACTTCCGATAGGGCGCATTAAAAATCCAACTGCGAAAATAGCCGCTGTGTTCAGTAACTGACTCGTTGGATCGCCTTTAGGAAAGAACTCTGCTGAGAAGTAAACAGCGAAAGCAGAGTAAACGTACCAGTCGTACCATTCAATTAAATTGCCGACAGAACCTTTGAAAATATTGCCGGCGACTCGATTAGATTTTACTTGAGCCATAATCGTTCCTCCTCTTGCTTAGTAATAAAATAATAATTATGAAAGCGTGTTCATTGTAGTTGAATTGTACTGTTCTTTAAATGAAATCTCAATATTATGACAATTTTATTCTTTTTGTACTTTATGAACATGGATATTTTTAATAGTTGCTTCATTTTCAGTTTTGTCATAATAATAGAAAAAGGAGATTGATAGTTTAGAATATTTTATCAAAGGGTATGAAGCATGAAGAAATCACACAAAGTGTCATTACAAACGAAAATAGTAAGCTTAATTATCGCGTTAATTTTATTTGTCGTTCTCCTATTAGCGGGAATATTTGTTTACATTCAGTCCGTTGATACGAAGCGCCAAGTAGAACAGTTAGCACTGCAAACGGCTAAATCTCTTTCTTTTATGCCAGCGATAAAAGAGGCTTTTCAATATAACGAGCATAAAAGTACTATCCAATCCATTGCGGAACAAGTTCGTGAGCAAGCTGGTGCAGATTACGTCATTGTAGAAGATCGCTATGGGGTTATGTATTCCCATTCTAATTCTGAGTTGATTGGAACAAAGAGTAACAACCCGTATAACTATGAGGCACTCACTTTTGGAGGGTACTATACGCTTGAAGGAAATGGTGAAAGTGGTCTAGCCTTAATGGCAAAGGCACCTATTATTGTTCATAACGAAGACTACGATCAAGTAGTAGGCGTTGTAACAGTAGAGTTTTCAATAAAAGGTATCGAATATAACATATTAAGCAGAACGAAAGAAATTATCCTCTTTTCCTTAGGTGTATTACTAGCTGGAATCATTGGTGGCATTCTTTTAGCACGTAGTATTCGTAAAGATACACTCGGTTTAGAGCCGAATGAAATCGCAGCGCTATACCGGGAACGAAGTGCAATACTACTATCTATAAAAGAAGGAATTATCGCCATTGATCAAAATGGCCTTATCACGATGATGAACACCTCGGCAGAAGAAATGCTGCATGTACATGATGATTATATGCAGCAACACATTTCAAAAGTTTTACCAGAATTTAATATGGAAAGAGTGCTAGAAAACGATCAAGAAATCGCGTTTCAAGATAAAGTGTTTATTTTAAATAGGACACCGATACTTGAAAATAACAGTACGGTAGGAGTTGTATGTAGTTTTAGAGATAAAACAGAACTGCAAAACTTAGTGAATACAATATCTGAGGTAAGAAAGTATTCGGAGGACTTACGCGCTCAAACACATGAATTCACAAATAAGCTGTTCGTTTTATCAGGATTACTTCAGCTAGGACATTACAAAGAAGCGATTGAATTTATCCAGCAAGAATCTAATATTCATCAAAGCCAAAATCATATTTTATTCCATCAAATTCATGATGCGAAAGTACAAGCTATTTTATTAGGGAAAATCGGAACAGCATCTGAGAAGAAAATCGATTTTCATATTGAAGGAGATAGTGCGCTTCATCCGTTACCAGACCATATAAAAGTTTCGCACCTTATTACGATTCTTGGAAATATAATCGACAATGCGTTTGATGCGGTTAGTGAACGAGAGGAGAAGAATGTTGCCTTCTTCGTTACGGATATTGGGCACGATATTGTGTTTGAAGTGATAGATAGTGGAGTAGGGATACCAGTTGAAAAAATCAAGACCATTTTTCAAAAAGGATTTTCAACGAAAGGAAATGATCGTGGTTACGGGCTAGCAAACGTGAAAGAAATGGTAGATCTACTAGAGGGAACAATTGAAATTCAAAACGAGAAAAATGGGGGAGCGATTTTTACAATTTACCTTCCGAAAACATTGAGAGAAAGTACATGACAAACAGGGGGATGGGCATATGTTGAAGGTTGCAATTGCAGAAGATGATTTCCGCGTCGCGCAAATTCAGGAAGAGTTTTTATTAAAAATAAAGGATGTAAAAGTAATCGGAAAAGCATTGAACGCGAAAGAAACGATGGAACTACTACAAAAGGAAGAAATCGATTTACTTCTATTAGATAATTACTTACCAGATGGAATTGGAACTGACTTATTACCACAAATTCATGCTGACTTTCCAAATGTTGACGTCATTATGGTAACAGCGGCGAATGAAAACTATATGCTAGAAAAAGCAATTCGAAATGGCGTAAGCAATTACCTTATAAAACCGGTCACGTTAGAAAAATTCGTTCGCACCATTGAAGACTATAAAAGAAAGAAGCAATTATTACATAGTAACAATGAAGTAAATCAAGCACTCATCGATAACTTCTTCGGTATTTCGCAAACACAAGACATAAAAAACTTACCGACAGGTGTGGATCCGTTAACACTGCAAAAAGTGAAAGGGATTATAAAAGGATTTGAAGAGGGCATTACAATAGAAGAAATGGGAGAACAAATGGGGGCCTCCAGAACAACCGCAAGAAGATACTTGGAATACTTAGTAGCGACAAACGAATGCACAGTAGAGTACACATACGGCATTATCGGACGACCAGAACGAAAGTAC
This sequence comes from Bacillus sp. SRB3LM, assembly GCF_015712745.1. Classification (NCBI taxonomy): domain Bacteria; kingdom Bacillati; phylum Bacillota; class Bacilli; order Caryophanales; family Bacillaceae; genus Bacillus; species Bacillus sp. SRB3LM. Next base: position 671,952 of record NZ_VWVQ01000103.1, on the reverse strand, counting down.
CGAATAGGACGAGGACTATGAAAAAGCGATTATTACTATGTATATGGATCATGACAGGAGTAATAGCTGGTTGTTCTTCGGAAAAAACTCAAAAGAATACAGTAAACATAGACAAAGTAGAAATCGTTGCGCCAAATGTTCAAGGAGCAGGATGGGACTTAACAGCACGAGCGATGCAAAAAACACTAACAGAAGAAAAAATCTTCACGAAACCAATCACAGTTACAAACAAAGTAGGTGGCAGCGGTGACGTGGGATGGAAATATACGAAACAAAAAGGTGGTCACGTACTGGCGATTAACTCAAGCTTACTCATAACGAACAACCTACTAGGCCACAGTAAACTAACATATAAAGACTTCACCCCGCTCGCGACACTCGCATCAGACTGGGAAGTCGTTGTCGTATCAAAAGACTCAAACATAGAAAACGCAAAACAACTCATGGAACAACTAAAACAAAATAAGAAAAACTTCAAAATCGGCGTTGCTCCAGGCCTAGGAAACGACGATCACCTATCCTTCGTACAAGTAAGCAAAGCATTCGGCATAAACCCAGCCGAACTACAATTCTTCGTCTACGAAAACAAAGAAAAAATCATAAACGCCCTAACGAACAAACAAATAGGCGCCGCAACCATGACCCTATCAGAAGCCGAAAAACAATACAAAGCCGGCAAAATAAAAATACTAGCCGTATCAGCACCAAAACGACTAGACCGCCTACCAGAAATCCCAACATGGAAAGAACAAGGCATCGACGTCATATTCCAGCACTGGAAAGGGATCATGGGTCCGAAAGATATGACAGAGGAAGAGGTTGCTTATTGGGATGGTGTGATTAAGAAGATGGTGGAGAGTGATAGTTGGAAGGGGATTTTGAGGGAGCGGGGTTGGGAGAGTTTTTATAAGGATAGTGGGGAGACGAGGGGGTTTTTGGAGGAGAGTGGTGGGTGGTATGGGGGGATGGTGAAATTTAGTGACTGATACTCTTCTATTGGTTTATTTGTAAGTATGATATATGTGACGTGAATAGTGCTGGATTTCGATTTATAATTTTGTAATAACAAGTTATGAAAGGTCATTATTGCTACAATTTTTATTAATATACAAAAAAAATATATGTATAGGGGATTTATCATTAATGAAATTAGCAAAAACAGAGATACAACAATTTATTTTAAAACAATTGGAGCTGTTTAAGTTGAAAGAACTAGATGTTGAGTTCGCAGTTCGAGGGCTGGATTTTGATCCGAACATGTTTATTCGCGCGGGAGAGATGGGATTAGAAATAGGGTTTCATAGAATAGTATGGAATAGCCCATGTACACCAGATATGACAAAATTTACGCACCATATATTGTTATGGGAACACCTAAGTAGGTTAAGTAACAGTGAGAAAGCCATGGAGATTAAAGAGAGTATTATTATGGTAGCTGAGTATAGAAAAAGGCGGTATCAGCAGTGTAAGTTTTGCAATACAAAGACTTTGCCAGAACATCTTTTTGAGGATGGTGTATGTCAGGGGTGTGCTACTGTGCATTTTGGGGTAATATATTGATTTTTTAGAAGTAATTATAGAAATAATTTAAAAGATAGTTCTATTCTTTTATACTTGAATGAGGATGGATGAATAGAAACGGGGAATTATATGAGCAAATTAAGTAACTGCCTATACATGATTGAACTCCTACATGCGAGAGGGAAAATGAGAATTAGTGAATTGGCAGAGTTATTAGAAGTAAAAGAGCGGATGGTCCGCATTTATCGTGATGATATTGAAATGGCAGGTATTAAAATTGAGACAACGAAAGGCAGATACGGTGGCTACTCCCTTTCAAATACATCGTTATTTCCTATTAAAAATATGTCCCAACAAGAGCTAGATGCGTTAACGTTCTCTATTCAAAAACTAGTTTCAAAGGGTAATGACATTTATTCAAGGGATGCACAAGTAGCGCTAGATAAATTAAATGCCGTTCGGAAAGTGGAAACGAACAAAGACCGTCATATTTATTTTGTGCAAAGATCGAAGCCGAATTATGCGTTTTCGAATGAAAACCAAAAATATGTACAACTGCAAGAAGCCTTATTTACAAGAAGCAAGGTGAAAATTCAATATGAGAAACGGTCTGGTGAAAGATCAGAACGAATTATCGATCCGTACGGCTTTGTACACTACAACGAATTTTTTTATTGCCTAGCTATGTGCAATGATAAAAAGGAAAAACGCATGTTTAAATTATCTCGAATAAAAGATATTAAAATTTTGTATGATACATATAAAATACCCGACAATTTCGATATCCGAGAAGAATTTCCGAAATTCGGCATTATGAAAGAACCATTAGAAGTTGAGTTACTCATCTATCCACCATTCGCTGTATCCGTACCAGAATCCATTTGGGGAGAGAATCAAAAGATAGAATATAATGATGACGGTAGCATTCTCTTCCGCGCAACGATGAGCGGAAAAGAATCAATTAAGAAATGGATTTTGGGGATGGGGTCCTCGGTTAGGGTGGTTGAACCCGGGGGATTAAGAGATGAGGTTGTTGAGGAAGGGAGGAAGTTGTTGGAGTTATATAACTCTATTGATTTTTAAAATTTTATGGCTGTTAGTCACCAAGTCTTAATAGTTATTCATTGTTTAGGTGATTAACTGAGTATCAGATTATTAGTCTGAATTAGGTTAAGTGATAAATTATAGATTAGTAGGACTGTGTTAAATATAAATATGAAGGATATATAGGAAAGTAATCTATAAAAATTTTTTGTCTGTAATTAATAGGAAAATAGCACATATATAGAAGAGTTATGTAATATGAAAATATGTTCCTATTTTTTCCTTATGTCAAAATGGAAATTTAAAAATGCAAGAAGGAGAAATGTGCTGAAATGAAAAAAATAAACTCTCATCTTGAACGTAGAACAGAATTAATTGCTGATCTTGAAAAATTTTTAATTGGACCTATAGAAGAGCATGAAGTATTAAGTAGTAAAAAAACGCCTATGGCACTCTATTTAACAGGCAAGTTAGTCCCTTTTGGGTCAACAGTTGAAGTTGTAAATGAAGAAGAATATGATGTTCAAACAAATGAGTTGTTAGATACAGAGAATGTGGATGAGTTGATTGCCAACCGAAATCCGTTTCGAGCTTCATCTATGGGATTTAGTTTTCGAATGAGTCAATTAGTTCCTATTAATATTAAGATTTCATGGGGAATGTATGGTGAAAATCATGTACGAAAACCTATTATGGTTACGCTTGATAATATTATTCCAGAAAATAGAGAGTGGCAATTAGAGGAACCGGGAGTTCTCCGATGTAAGGTAAAAGAAAGAGATGGAATATATCATGTTAGTTTTTATTTGTTAAATGGGTATAAACGTGATTCTTATCCACTTCAAAATGAGATCATGTTTCAAACAAAGATTGCCGTAGAAGTTAAAGAGGAATCGATAGCGAAGTTTAGTTCACGAGCAGACCAATGGAATTTGGAAGATGAATTATTGTACCGTCATGTAAATGAATATGCTATCGGTCATGGTATTGGTGTAGGCTATAGTTTCAGTGAAGGAAAATGTTTATTAGAAACTACATGGCTACCAACTACAGAGGTGCCAATTGTCGAGCATAAGGAAATAAAGGAGTTAACAACTTCTATGGTTGAACTGGCCGAGATGTCGGCAGAAGAATTGCAAACTAATTTATATAAATTAGTTTATTCGTATAGGGTGTGGGTAAAAGAGCAATCAGATAAATTCGAAGGAATTCCTAGTCATTTACATAGTGTAGTGAATAATAACTTATCTAAAGTTAGCCGAATCATTGAAAGAATTGAGAATGGTATTTTATCGGTAGTATCAAATGATAAAAAATTAAAGGCATTTAGATTTATGAATAGAGTAATGGCGATTCAACAAGCTCAATCTAAAGTGGCACTAAAATATCGATCCAACAGTGAAAGAGTTGAGCCGATTTATAATGGAAAGTGGAGACTTTTTCAATTAGCGTTTATTTTAATGAATATTGATGGGGTTAGTAATCCCGAACATAAAGATCGTGATTTGGTTGACTTACTATGGTTTCCAACAGGTGGAGGGAAAACTGAAGCATATTTAGGAGTAGCAGCTTTCTTAATGGGGCTGAGACGTTTAAATGGTGTAGCACATCGACGTGAAACATATGCAGGAGTAACTGTTTTGATGAGATATACACTAAGATTATTAACTACTCAACAATTTCAACGTGCTACTGCAATGGTTTGCGCAGCGGAGTTTTTACGTCAAAAGGATCCTGTATTATGGGGGTTAGAGCCTTTTTCAATTGGGTTATGGATTGGCCAAGCTTCAACACCAAATAAAATTGAAGAAGCAAAGGAAAAGTTACAACAAATTATTGATGGGAATGAAGTGACTGAGGCAAATCCAGTGCAGTTAGAAAATTGCCCTTGGTGTGGTTCTAGTTTATCTGCACACGATTATCACTTTGAAGATTATAGACAGAGAATTACTTGTAGCCACTCAGAATGTTATTACGCTAGTAATGGAGGTATTCCAGCCTATACTGTAGATGAAGTTATATATAATCATGTGCCTACAATCTTAATTGGTACAGTAGACAAAATTGCGCAGATTGCTTGGAATAAACGTTTTTGTGAGTTGTTTGGCTGGAAAACACACTATAGTCCTATTGAAGGGTTTGTAAATGATATAGATTATAAGAGTTATCATTTAATTAATAAGCAACGGATTTATACAGAAGAAATAGACGGTTTAATACCACCTGAATTAATAATTCAAGATGAACTGCATTTAATTAGTGGACCATTAGGCTCCCTAACAGGACTGTATGAATTAGCAATTGATTATTTATGTCAATACAATGGAAAAGGTCCTAAAATTATTGCTTCAACAGCAACGATTCGTGGAGCACAAGAACAAGTTAAACGCCTGTATGGTAGAGAAGTGTCTCAATTTCCTTTATCGGTAACGGATGCGCGTGATAATTATTTCTCTTATCAAGTTCCGATAGAAGAAAAACCTGGTCGTTTTTATTTAGGTGTTTGTGCACCAGGTGTGAGTGGGGCAATTCATACGGTACACGTTTACGCTGCATTACTCTCTATCGTTCGCAACTTGGAGGAAAAGGATGATTCTATTGACCCATATTGGACTGTTCTTGGTTACTTTAATACAGTAAAAGAATTATCTGGTACATCAACGAAGTTAAAAGATGAAATCCCGATTCGTTTGAAATTACTAAGTGACCGGAGTAAAATGGTCAACCCATTAATTACGGAAGAATTAACTTCGAGAAAAAAAGCAGCGGAAATCCCACAAGTGTTAGGTGCGATTGAACGTAAATATGATGAGAATGGATTAGATGTAGTATTAGCAACTAATATGATTTCTGTTGGAGTAGATGTGAATCGATTGGGGCTAATGGTCATGCACAATCAGCCAAAAACGGCCTCTGAATATATTCAGGCTACGAGCCGTGTTGGTCGTAGCTATCCAGGTTTGGTTGTTACTTTATTTAATTCGATGAGGTCAAGAGATTTATCACATTTTGAACGTTTCAATGCATTTCATCAGGCGATGTATCGTTATGTTGAACCAACAAGTGTAACTTCCTTTGCAAGGGGTAGCCTTGAAAGAGGATTAACTGGTCTTGTAGTCGGAATGATTCGACAAACCGATTATACATTGCGTAAAGAAAATGGTGCGGTGGAGTTTAGGCAAAACAGCATAACTGATGAAATTCTAGAATTTATTATAAAACGAGCGGTATCTACAAGTGAAGTAGAGTTAAATGATATAAAAAAAGAGATAGAGAAAATCTATTCGTGGTGGGAAGATAGGGCGATTTCTGAAGAGAAATTAAGTTACCGACAAAACGTCAAACAAGGAAGAACAAGGCATATTTTAAAAAATTTCAAAGAAAGAACAAATTATCAATATGCAAAACCTACATTAAATTCATTACGAAATGTTGAAGGTGAAATTAAAATTGTGGAGATGAGAAATTATGAGTAAGCAGGAAATAGGTAAATTGCGTCCTTCTCAGTTATTACACTATCATGGACCGGGTGCTATTGTTGATTTACTAGAAGATAGTGTAGTTATCTCTGCAGCGGATGAGTGGTCAATCCCAAGAGAAAATCGTTATCAAGAGCCAAGAATAGAGAGAATGTTAAATATTGATTATATTAAGTTGATTAGTGAGGAAGAAGATCGTATAAAAGTTGGAGCGAGATCGTTTCCGCGATGGAGAATATGTCCGTCTTGTGGGATGATGGATTCGTTTGCAAGTAAAGAGTGTTTTTATTGTAAGAAAAATGAAGACAAAAGTGTTAAATTGTATCCGTCCCGTTTTATTCTCGTTTGTGAAAAAGGACATTTAAGTGATTTTCCTTGGATTGATTGGGTGCATAATGGTAAAAAATGTTCTAGTGATAAATCAGTCTTGAAATATAAATCGAAAGGTTCTGCTGGTTCATTATCGGATATTGTTGTTTCATGTGTAAAATGTGGTGAACAGAATAGTCTTGCTCAAATTATGAAAACGGAGGAAATTGAAAAATATGTTCCTCAATGTACTGGTGAGCGCCCTTGGTTAAATGATAAAGAAGAATGCTCGGAAAGTATGAAAACAAGTTTGCGTGGAGCTTCCAATATTTATACACCAATTATTACAAGCGTTCTTTCAATTCCTTTAACAGCTTCGTCTGGTGATGAAATCATGTTTATTGTTGATAGCAAAAGGGATGTAATTGCAAACTTACTAGAAATGCAGAACTATGATGACAATGCAAAAAAGACGTTGATTTGTTCAGTTTTAGGTAGACCAGAAAGTGACTATGAAAGGATCATGAATTATTATCTAAATGAGGAGACAGTAAATTACGATTCAATACGTAAACAAGAATGGTTAACATTAATTTCTGGTGATATTAATGATCAAGAAGAAACAGGTTTTGTTAGTAAACAAGTTGCAATACATGAGGAAATGTCTACATATTTTAATTCGATTGTTCGTGTAGACCGATTACGTGAAGTAAGAGTGCTAAATGGATTTACACGTTTGAACTATCCAGATCCATTTTTTGAAGAAGCTCTAGATGCACTTCCTATTATGAAAGAAAGACAAAATTGGTTACCTGGTGTTTTAGTACATGGTGAAGGCGTATTTTTTGAATTTAATCCTAAAGCGATTTACAAATGGCAAGCAAATCAAAATGTACAGCAGCAACTTAACAAAATCATTAATAAATATAACGTAATGCGAGAAGAGCTTGGTTATAGTAGTCGAGATTTAGCACCAAAGGATATTCTGATTCACACATTTTCACACATGTTAATCAAGGAGTTTGCAGCACATTCGGGATATTCCTCAACATCTTTAAGAGAAAGATTATATTGTGGTCCTGATATGATGGGCGTATTAATTTACACAGCGTCTTCTGATTCAGAAGGCAGTTTAGGTGGTTTAATTGAACTATCTAAGCGAGAAAAATTGTATCCAATTTTTATACGAGCATTAGAACGTTTTGAGTATTGTTCATCAGATCCTCATTGCTCTGATGGTGATTTTGAATTACAAACATCTATTAATGGTGCTGCATGTCATGCATGTTCTTATGTTTCTGAAACATCATGTGAATGGAATAATCATCTATTAGATCGTCGTACGACAGTTCCACTGTTAGGATTTGAAAATATGACACTTTTTAAATGATAATCCCATTTTTAGGAAGGTTTTCATTGCCATTTTTCATTGTGAATATATTTAAGTTATATTACTATATTTTATATAAGGGAATTTTAAATACACGAAAAATAGGGATTTTGAAAAAGAAAATTTAATTTTATGTATTGTAATTTTAGTTGAAGAGGATGTATGCTAGATGGATTTTCATCTTTTAAAAAATGAGATAGAAAACATGAGTTCTTGGTGGCATAAGTTGATTTTTGTATGTAATGTTGAATCTATAGTGGACGAAATAGTTAGTTTAAATTCAGATATTGAAGTATTGAATGTAAATCTAATATTAAGTGAATCACTAGTGACTGTTTCAAAAAATAAATATCCACTTTATGTTGAAGAAGCTATGCAAAATAAGATTAATAATCCATCTAAAATATATTTACTTCAATATATTGATATTTTATTTGATCCGGTTTTACAAATTAATTCAATTCGTTTGTTAGAAAACATAAGCAAACGAAATAAACTCATTGTAATATGGCCGGGAATATATAAAAATGGGCAGTTGATTTATGCTGAGAATGGACATCCAGAATATTATTCAAATGGTAATTTTGAAGGGAAAGCAATTACGAATTAAATAAAGGAAGTGTTGTAAGGATGTTAAAATATGGAGATTTAATAAAGTTTGAAGCAGTTGAATCGGTTGTTCAACTAAAAGAAGCAAATGATACAGACTATGCAATTTCACTATTAAATACATATGTTATTTCAGATAATATGGCAGAAAAACTAACAAATGAGATTATTGAAAATATTCAATTCGATCGTTGGGTTGATAATAAAGGAATGCTTATTGTTGGTAACTATGGAACGGGTAAATCTCATTTAATGAGTGTTATTTCTACAATTGCAGAATTACCAGGAGCAAGTGAGCACTTACGACATAAAGAAGTAGCTGAAAAGGCAAAGGAAATTGAAGGAAGGTTTCAAGTTGTTCGTGCCGAATTTGGTGCAGTTACAATGCCGTTACGCGATATCATTTGTCGTGAATTAGAAAGTGGATTGGAAAAAATGGGGATTGATTATACTTTCCCAGCAGCGGATCAAGTTACTAATAACAAAGAAATGTTTTATGAAATGATGGAATTGTTCCATGAGCAATATCCAGATAAAGGACTACTTTTAGTAATTGATGAGTTACTTGACTATTTACGTGGTCGTAAAGAACAAGATTTGACTTTAGATTTAGGCTTTTTACGTGAAGTAGGAGAAGTATGTGGTAAATCTCGCTTCCGTTTTATTTCTGGTGTACAGGAAAGGTTATTTGATAATCCTAAACTTAGCTTCGTTGCTGATTCACTTCGTCGTGTGAAAGAGCGTTTTAAAGAAGCACGCATCGTTCGTGAAGATATAGCGTTCGTTGTATCTGAACGTTTGTTAAAGAAAAACGATGAACAAAAAGCATTGGTTCGTGAACATCTGAGTAAATTCACAAAATTGTACAATGGATTAGCGGAAGATATGGAAACGTTCGTAAATATGTATCCAATTCACCCTTCCTATCTTGAGACATTTGAAAAGGTAAATATTGCTGAAAAGCGTGTTGTACTTCAAACAATCAGTAAAGAAATTAAAAAATTATTAATGCTTGAAGTCCCTGAAGAAGCTACAGGGCTAATCTCTTTTGATCGTTATTGGCAATACATTGAGGAAGATTCGTCTCTTCGCACAAATGATAATGTAAAGTTAGTTATGAATAAAGTTGAAATGTTAAAAGGATGTATTCAGACAGGTGTGAAGCGTCAATACAACAATATAGCAAAGCAGCTAGTTAACGCATTAGCTGTATATCGTTTAACGACGGACGACTTAAAGACACCAATTGGTCTTACATCTGAATCATTACGTGACAAATTATTTATAAATCACTCTATGCTATTAGAGTTAGATGAAGACGCAGCCGAATTTTTAATGACAATGATTGAAGCAGCTATGAAAGATTTAATGACTGCAGCGAGCTTCCAATTTGTTTCGTTAAATAAAGATAATGGTCAATATTATATTGATATTGCGAAAGTGACGGCAGTTGATGAGTTAATTCAACAACGTGGGGAAGGTTTAGCAGATAACCAGCTGGATAGTTATTACTTTCAAGTATTAAAACAAGCAACAGAAGTAGCCGAAACATCTTACGTGAATGGCTATAAAATTTGGCTACATGAAATTCCATGGATTGATCGTCGTGTCAAACGACAAGGATATATATTCTTTGGAGCACCAAACGAACGCTCTACAGCGCAACCTGAACGCGATTTTTATATTTATATGCTTCAACCATTTGAAGAACCTAAGTTTAAAGATGAACAAAAAGAAGATGAAGTGTTTTTCCGTTTGATTAAGAAAAATGAAGATTTTGTTAATCTGTTGCGCTTATACAGTGGTTCATGTGAAATGTATAATGATACAACAACAAATCGTCATCTATATAAGCCGAAAATGGATGACTATTTGAAGAAGCTCGTAAAGTGGTTAAAAGAAAACTTTGTTGAAGCCTTTGAAATCGTATATAAAGGAAAGCATGCAGATGTTTTAGAGCATGGATTTTTCCTTCCAAGCAATCCTGATACACTAATTCAAATTATTGATTCTGTTTCACAAGATTTACTTTCACAATGGTTCGAAGTAAAGTATAGTGAATACCCAACATTCCGTAAATTGGATAAATCATATGTTACAAAATCAAATATGCACACATACGTAAAAGATGCGTTGGAGTATTTAAATGGAAAGAAAACAAGCCAAGGAGAAGTGATTTTAAATGGCCTTGTTATTCTTGATAATAATGAAAAATTAACTATAAGAAACTCTGGTTATGCGAAGTGGGTATTAGAGCTACTAAATCAAAAAGAACCGGGACAAGTATTAAATCAAAATGAATTAATAGAAGTCATTAATACAGTGCAAGGCACGCCAGATCAAAGATTAACAAAACAGTTTGCAATGGAGCCAGAATTAATAGTAGTTGTGCTAGCATCTTTAATTCAAAGTGGTGAAATCGTTGTTACTGTAAATGGTACAACATACGAAGCAATGAACTTTACTGAGTTTGTTCGTTTGCCGATAAATGACTTAACATACTTTAGTCATATTAAAAAGCCAAGTGGTTTACCCGTTCCAACAGTGCAAGCCTTAATTGATATGTTTGGTGGAAAACCAATTGACTTTACTGATCTAGATTCTGTAGATTTTTCTATTAAAAAAATTATCTCTAGAGCGAAAGAAGAAACAAATAAAACAGTTGAGATGATTGCTAACATTCGAAACCAATTCGTAATTTGGGATGGACAGTTATTCTCATCGGAAGAGAAAGAAGAAAAGATTGCAAAGTTAAGTAGTTTAAGTGAATTTTTACAAGGGTTACAAGTTTACAATACTCGTGCTAAAATGGTGAACTTGAAATATGATGTACAGCGTATTGAAAAAGAGAAAGAGCACTTAACAATTGTTCGTCAGCTTGAGAAGTTGCAACAAAAGATTAATGAGTATACAAAAGTGGCGAATTATTTAGCACAAGCAAGATATATTGTGTCACCAAGGCAAGAGTGGATATATGACGTCGACTTGTCTCTTGGGAATTTAAGTAGTGCCTTAAAAAATGGTGAAGATTGTTCTAGAGAAGTGACAGAACTTGAAAAACTGAAAAAAGAATATATTGAACATTATATAGGACTTCATCAAGCTGCACGATTGAATGCCACAGAGAACAAGAAGAAATCAGAACTTCTAAAGGATTCGCGATACGATGCTTTAAATACATTAGCTTCTAAGATATCGTTCTTACCTCGTCAAGCCTTTGATGAGTGGCAAATGAGTTTAAAAGTATTGAAAGATTGCTATAACCTGACAGTGGAAAAAATGCAACATACGCCGGAGTGCCCACATTGTAGATTTAATCCACGGGAAGAACAAAATAAAGTTAAACCCTCATTGTTACAGTTAGAAGATCAATTAGGAGAGCTTTTAAATTCATGGACAGAAACACTATTAACAAACTTTAATGATCCGATTGTAAAAGAAAGTATTGAGTTACTTGAATCTGAACAAAGAAGTTTAATAAATGAGCTAATTGAAAATAAAGCATTTACACTTCCAATCTCATTAGGTTTAATTAATGCTATTAAGGCGGTCCTTAAGGGTATTCATAAAGAGCAAATTGGAATGGAACAGCTTATGAAAGCATTTGGAGGTGGAAATCCTATCACAGTGGATGAAGCGCGTAAAAATTTTGATATGTTATTAAAAGCTTTAATTGGTACAAATGAACCAAACCGCGTTCGTTTAACGGTTAAGAAATAAGTGGGGGGAAACAGATTTGGATAAAGATACGAAACAACTATCACTGTTAGACGAATATACTCAAGTAGACAACAATCCCGTTGTCTGCTTGAGTATGACGTTTGAAAATGATCAAGCGCGTCGGGAATATTTTCGAAATGAATTGCGAAAATTGCTTCCGGAATTAAAGGGAATAGAAGGATTTCCTATTGGAGAAGACGAGGATATTATTGCATTGTCAGATCCACCGTACTATACAGCGTGCCCTAATCCATGGATTAATGACTTGATTAAGGAATGGAAAGGAGAAAAAACAGATATATATGGTACAGATGAGTTTGAGGAATACCATCGTGAACCCCTTGCAGCTGATGTAAGTGAAGGTAAAAATGATCCGATTTATAATGTGCATAGTTATCATACGAAAGTCCCGTATAAAGCATTAATACGGTATATACTTCATTATACTAAACCTGGTGATATCATTTATGATGGTTTTTCAGGAACAGGCATGACTGGATTAGCTGCACAAATGTGTAATAATCCTGATATTCTAAACGGTTTAGGATATAAAATTCAAGATAATAACATTATTAATGATGGAGAAGTTTTTTCACAAATCGGGTTGCGAAAAACTGTACTAAATGATTTATCTCCAATTGCTACATTTATAAGCAAAAACTTTAATAGCTCCTTCGATTTAGAAAGCTTTAATTCAAAAGCACAAACGGTTTTAAATGAATTAGATAGGCAATGTTCTTGGATGTATGAAACTAACCATGTACTCGATAATCAAGAACAATATGATGCAAATGGTAAAAAAATAAAAGGGAGAATTAACTTTACCATATGGTCCGATGTTTTTATTTGTCCTGAGTGTTTAGATGAAATGATTTTTTGGCATTCGGGAATAGATAGAGAAAATGGAAAAGCTAAAGAAAATATAGAATGTAATTCATGCGGATGTATAACAACTAAGAGGAACTTGGAACGTGCATATCATAGTATTTATGATGAGGGTACTGGTGAAGTAATAAGTCAAGCTAAACAGGTACCAATTCTAATAAATTATTCAGTCGGTAAGGGTAGGTACGAAAAAACAGTTGATAACGATGATCTAGAGCTATTAGATAAGATTCAAAAGTACCAACATAATTTATGGTTCCCTTCTTATCAATTACCAAATGGATATAATACAGCACAACCAATAAAAAGTCATGGGTTTACAAACATACATCATTTCTATACAAAACGAAATTTAATAGCTTTATCGGTATTAAAATCTATAATTGAGCTTCAAAATTATGAGAGTTTAGAATTTTTATTTACAAGCATGCTGCAACGAGCAACCCTGATGAGTAGGGTTCACTTAAAAAACTTTTTCTTTGGAGGTGGAGGATATAATGCTGGTTATTTAACTGGAATATTATATATTTCTTCTTTACCAATAGAAACGTCGATTATAAAACAGGTGGAAGACCGTATTAAAGGTTTTTTAAGAGGTTTTAAAGGGATAAATACTAATAAAGAAAATTTAGTTATAGGTACAGGCTCAATGACAAATTCGCAAGTTTCAGATAACTCTGTTGATTATATTTTTACAGATCCTCCGTTTGGTGGGAATATTATGTACTCAGAATTAAATATAATCTGTGAGTCTTGGATGAAAATATTCACTAATAGTACATCTGAAGCAATAGTGAATCCGGTTCAAAATAAAGCAATATTAGAATATCAAGGCTTGATGTATAGTTGCTTTAAAGAATATTATAGAATTTTAAAACCTGGTCGTTGGATGACTGTAGAATTTAGTAATTCTAAAGCAAGTGTATGGAATGCGATTCAAGAAGCTATTCAAAAAGCTGGTTTTATTATTGCTAATGTTGCAGCACTGGATAAGAAGCAGGGAAGTTTTAAAGCTGTGACTTCTACAACGGCAGTAAAACAAGATTTGGTTATTTCTGCTTATAAACCTAAGAAAGAAAATATCGAAAAAATGAAAGAGGAACAAAATACAGAAGAATCTGCTTGGACCTTTGTAAGGCAACATTTAGAGCAGTTGCCAATATTTATAGGTATTAAAGGCGAAGCGCAAATTATTTCAGAAAGAACACCTCGTATCTTATTCGATCGCATGGTAGCTTACCATGTTCAAAATGCTTTATCTGTTCCAATTTCATCTGCCGAGTTTCAATCGGGTGTTGTACAGCGATTCCCAATGCGTGATGGTATGGCATTCTTGGAAAGTCAGGTTGCTGAGTATGACAAGAAGCGTACGCTAGTAAAAGAATTTGCACAGATGAGCTTATTCGTATCTGACGAAAACAGTGCGATTGAATGGATTCGCCAGCAGCTGTTGAAGAAGCCACAAACACGTCAGGACTTGCATCCAAACTATATGAAAGAAATTCAGCATATCGCGAAGCATGAATTGCTTCCTGAGTTGGACGACTTATTGCACCAAAACTTCCTACGTTATGAAGGGGATGGCGGAGTACCGGATCAAATTGCTTCTTATTTAAGAAGAAATTATAAAGATTTAAGAGGCTTGGAAGCAAATGATACTGTGTTGATTGAAAAAGCGATGAAGCGTTGGTACGTACCAGATCCAAACAAGCAGGCAGACTTAGAAAAACTTCGTGAGAAATCATTACTTCGTGAGTTTGAAAGCTACTTAGAAGAGCTTGAGAATAGCAAGAAAAAGCTAAAACAATTCCGTACGGAAGCGATTCGTGCAGGATTTAAGAAAGCATATAGTGAAAAGGAATTTGAGCAGATTGTGAAAGTTGGAGATCGTCTTCCTGAAAAAATAATTCAAGAAGATGATAAGTTGTTAATGTACTATGACAATGCTTGTATTCGTTTAGGACTATAGTAGGTGATGATGATGGGGAATTGGCGTGATGGAATACTGAAAAAATTTCAATATCAAAACAGCAAAATGATATTAGTCTATGATCAAGATTTTCTTTTAAATGACGAATTACTTTTAAATCATTTAAAAGAGAATGGTTATGAAGTTATTCATTTTGAAGATAGCGTTTCTTTTCGGTATTTGTACGAACAGCAATATCGTGAGTCATTAAAGTCTGATACATTATTGGTATACACAAATGATGATATTAAGTTTCCGTACGAGTATGTAAAGGGTAACTTTAGTATGAAGATTGATATCAATACAATCTTTCCAAAGTTTTCCGCGCCAATACTTCGAAGTATAAACCGTGAAGATTTAGATGCCTTGTTTACTGTGCATGCACAGTATCAAGGCTCTTCTTCTAATAAAGATACTTTGGAGTATATCGTAAAACATTTATATAAAATATCATATGAAATTATTGATAGTGAAGTGGAATTGTACAAGCTTTTTCTTTTTCTTCATTATAGGAAGAAAGAAATACCTCAGGTTGTACAAGAGTTTCTTATAGAAAAGTTGAATCAGTGTAAAGTGTTTCATAAGTTACCGATGGAAAAATTGATTTCTTCAGCTGGATTTTTTTATGGGTTTTTAGAGGAACAATGGTCTTGTTTTGTATCTGAATATACAAAGTGTGAGAGTGAGAAAATCTCGGAACCTGCGTCGTTATGTAAAATACATCCATTTATAAATGATGATGTATGGAGACTAATGGCTAACTTATTTATGGAAGGGATCGTTTCAAAAGTAAAGAAAGGTTCACTTTTACAAACCCCTAATTGGATGAAGATAGGAATTGAGGAAGAATCTAAATCAGAGACGCTTCACGAAAAGCTAAACCACATTAGTAAAAGGGTTAACGAGAAACTTGCAAGGATTAAGTTGTATAAAGACTGGATTGAGTTAATTGATTTGGTTGCTGAATATAAGTACACTGCATTGGAAAGTAATGATACAGTATGTGTGGAAGAGGCAAACACATTAATGATGAAAGTAAATCAGAACTTCCAAGATTGGATGTTAAAACAGTATCATACTTTAATAAGTTTGCCTCCAATTCCAAAACCGAAGATGGTTCATCATGTTCCACATGTATTGCATGCACAAAGAAGAGACAATGAAAAGGTAGCTCTGTTAGTACTGGATGGCATGAGTTTTATTCAATGGAAACGTATAAAAAAACACTTGAAAGAAAATGGTTTTTCTTTTGAGGAAAATGGTATATTTGCATGGGTACCGACACTTACTTCTGTATCTCGACAAGCTATTTTTTCAGGTAGCATTCCATTTACATTTAGTAATACAATAAAAACTACTGCGGCAGAAGAGAAGTATTGGAAAGCTTTTTGGGAAAAGCAAGGTATGTTAAAGCAATATGTAGCATATCAAAAAGGATTAGGTACAGAGGATTATAGTAGGGAGAATATTCTTGCGTTAAAAAGAAATTCTGTGAAAATATATGGAGCGGTGATTGATGTGATTGATAAGTTCACACATCACGCAGTTTTAGGTGAAAAAAGTTTAGTTTCTAATTTAGAAATATGGTTACAGACCAATTATCTCGTAAACTTGTTAGCTGATTTAATAAAAGAGAATTATACTATTTATCTCACTGCTGATCACGGTAACACGATAGCTAAAGGAATTGGACGGATTTCAGAAGGTGTTTTAGTGGATCAAAAAGGAGAAAGAGTACGAATATATAGTGACCCAATACTTTATGAAGATTCGGCATCTAAAATTGATGCAGTGAGTTGGAATAATGCTGGTCTTCCTGAAAATTACAATGTTCTCTTATCTCAATATGGCCAAGCTTTTGTTCAAAAAGGTGAAGGAATTGTAACGCATGGTGGAATCAGTATAGAAGAAGTAGTTGTACCTTTTATTAAAGTACAACAAAATTAAGGAGAGGATATTTCATGACCAAACCTGTTGGATTTGATCAAAAGGTATTATTGCATCATTTAGATTTTACAGCGAACCATACCAAAAAATATTCTCGCAAAGATATGTATGAAGTGCTAGATGGTTATTTACGAAACGATATTACAGGAGCGAAGTCTAGAAAAAACGCTGTTACAATGTTAATGAAAATATGGTATTTAGTTGATAAGGATTTAATCGAGATTCGTGATAGAGTTTTGGAAGTATTACCCGTGTTAACAAAAGAAGAGCGTGTGTTTGTACACTGGGGAATGACATTAGCAGCTTATCCATTTTTTAAAGATGCTGTACATGAGCTAGGAAAGTTGTTTCAATTACAAGATACAGTTCCTAGTACAGTGATTGGAAAAAGAATGAAAGAAGAGTATGGTGATAGGCGGAGAGTAGAAGTAGCTACTAGCGCTGTAATAATGAGTATAAAGGCGTGGGGAATTATAATTCCAACTAAAAACCGCTCGTATCAGTTACCAGAAAAGATATTCATTAGTAATCCGGTTCTACATGTGTTTATTGTAAAAATAATGTTATATGTTTTAGAGAATACAGCATTACAACTTGATATAATACAAAGCCATCCTATGTCATTTCCATTTGGTCATGAATTCAATTTGTTTGAATTACGTCAATGTGAAGAGGTAACGTTACACCATCAAGGAGTAGATACGTTAATAGTAGAGTGTAAGAGAAGTTAAACCTTATTCATTGGTGAATAAGGTTTTCTTATGAATAGAGGGGGGATTGTTCATGATGAAAGTAGGTGAAATTGTCTCAAGTTCACAGTTTCCTGAAAGTGTAGAAATAAAAAAATGTGAAGCTTTTGGAGAATACGTCATTATTGAGGCAATTGGTCAAGAAACAAATAAGTATTATGAAATTATGTTAGAGCAAGAAAAGATTCATGATTTTAAACATTTAAAACAAGAAAAGGAAGTTGCAAACTTAAAAGCGTTAGATGTTCAAAGATACATACAATATGTATTGTTAAAAAATGAAGTGAAATTCTCTAAAACAAGAGCATTAGGGAACAAGAATTTATTACCGTTACCGCACCAAATTGAAGCTGTATATGGGAAAATGCTTCAAGTGCCACACGTTCGTTTTTTATTAGCTGATGATCCAGGTGCTGGAAAAACGATCATGTCTGGAATGCTCATTAAGGAGTTAAAAGCAAGGTTAAGTGTTGAACGAATTTTAGTTTTAGTACCCCCGCTTGTATTGAAGCAATGGCAAGAAGAATTGGAACAGAAATTTGATGAGCATTTTCATATTATTAATCGAGCGGTGCTGAAGGAGTACGGTGGTAAGAATCCGTTTATATCCAATAGATTGTGTTTAACTTCTATGTACTGGGCTATGAGGGATGATGTAAAGGCGTTAATTCAAGAAGCGCAGTTTGATTTGGTAATTGTTGATGAAGCGCATAAGATGGCGGCGTATACACATGGGACGGTTAAAAAGAAAACATTTCGAACAAAGTTATATCGGTTAGGGGAATCACTTCTAAGAAAAACAAATCACTGTTTATTACTAACTGCAACACCGCATAAAGGTGATTCTGAAAACTTTAGACACCTAATGAGGTTAATCGATGAAGATATTTTCTCCAGTAGTAAGACAACTGAAAGTTTAAAAGAAAAAACGAATCCGTTTATTATTCGGCGTTTAAAAGAAAACTTAAAGAATTTTGATGGCACTCCACTATTTCCAAAAAGAACTACGAAAACAATTCAATTTAATTTAACAGATGAAGAATTAGCATTATATGATGCAGTAACTGAATATGTTCGAGAGTATTTTAATCGTGCAATGAATAATGGCAGTAATAGTACAGCATTTGCGATGATGTTATTGCAGCGTCGATTAAGTTCTTCTATTGATGCGATTTATTTATCTTTAAAAAGAAGATATAATCGACTAATTAAGCTATATAAACAAACAGAAGCTGAACGCAATAAGTATATAAAGAAAATGAAAACCCTCGAAACAGAAAACTACTTAGAAGAAGGTAGCGATATTCAAGAGAAAATAGAACTTCAACTTGAGAAATCAATTGATGTTATTGATACAAAAGAATTGAAAAAAGAATTGATTGTATTGAAAAAGCTTATTCAGCAGGCTGAAAATATTAAGTTGTATGTTGTGGAGAAAAAATATCAAGAGTTAGAAGAGACATTATTTGGAGCGAGTGGGCTTTTAAATCATAATGAAAAGATTTTAATTTTTACGGAATCTGTAGATACTTTGAATTATTTAGAAGAAAAGCTTTTGAAACGGGTACCGAAAATAGCGAAAATTATTGGAAGCTTGTCTATGGAGCAACGCCGGAAACAAGTTGAAATGTTCCGTAATGAATGTCAAATTATGATAGCTACAGATGCTGGTGGAGAATCTATTAATCTTCAGTTTTGTAATCAGATGATAAATTATGATATTCCATGGAATCCGAATAAGCTAGAGCAGCGTATGGGGCGTATTCATCGTATTGGGCAAAAAAATGAAGTGTTTGTTTTTAATTTAGTAGCGCAAAATACGCGTGAAGGTAGTGTAATGACTAAATTACTAGATAAAATGGAGTTGATGAAATCAGATTTAGGATCTGATCTTGTATATGATTTTATGGGTGATATTCTGGAAGATCATTATGATAGTTTAGCAGATTTAATGCAACAAGCTATTATAAAACGTGAACACCTTGATGAAGTCATTGCTGGTATGGAAAAAACTTTATCTGAAGAACATCAGAAGCTGTTAGCTTTAATGAATGAAGAGCGAATGACTGAAGATAACGTTGATCTTACAAATTTAAAACGTGAGAAAAATGATTTAACTGTTCAAATGATACCAAAGCGTACATTTACAGATTTAGCAACATATGTTTTAGAAAAAAAACGTGTGCGTATTTTCAAATCTCAAGATGGGAAAGTTATGCGTATTGAGCGTTTGCCAAAGTTTATACGAGATTACATTCCAGAGTTACAAGATTATCAAGGAGATAGCTATCGTTTTACAAATTCAATAGAATTTGAAGAAGCTGAATTACCAATGATAACTGAAAGTCATCCGTTATTTAATGCAACTTTGGAATTGATGAAAAAAGAAGTGGAAGGTCGGACATGGCATTGTTATACTGTGACAGCTCATGTTCCCGAAAATCTATATGTGGAAATCTATCATGTAAGTATTGTGGATGGTACAGGGGAAGAATTAGAAAATCATTATATTCATCTTGCAAGACGAGAAAATGGAGAATTTATTACGTTGGATCAAGGCTGGATCTTTGCTAATGATTTTATCAATAATGGATTTTATATAGAAACAGATGCCACTAGTCAATGTATGAGTGAAGTAATGAAGCAATCTATCATAGTCCGAGATAACATTTTAACAAAGAGAGAAAAACAGTTAAATAAACTAGTAACATTTCTGGAGAAGACATTTAATCAACAATATCGTGAAACGCTAGAAAGACTAGAGGTATATCAGCAGGAAAACCTTGATAATCGGAATAGTGCTCTAATAAATCAAATGAATGCGCAACTCATTGATTTGGATATAAAAAAAGAAGAACGCTTAAATATAATTTATCGTCAAAAAAATATTTCTATGAAGCCTCCAAAGAAAATCATATCAATGAAATTAATACCAAATGGTGTATGTGATAGAGTAGTAGCAAAAGATTATTATGAAGCTGTAATGAGTTATGAAAGAGAAAATGGTCGTTTAAATATAAAAATGTTTAATAATTTAGGTTTGGTAGATTATTATAGCGAAAGATTTAATGGAGAAGAGCGCTATATTATTCTTACAAGAAATGAGCAGTATACTCCTAGTGATTTTTATGTTGAGGATCTTAATGACATATTAGAAAAGGTATATGTTTATGTAGTGAAAGATGGGGCTGTTGTGGAAGAGAAAGCGATGAAGGATATAGTAGTTATAGGCTAGTTCAAAATGGGGATGAATTTATAAATTTAAACTATGGAGGGGATGAAAGTTTGAGTTGGTTAGTTGGAATAATGCTAGTGATATTAATTTTTTCCTCGTCTTATGCTTTGTATTATTACCGTAAAGAAAAATTAAAAGACATAGATCGAACGAATATACCAATTGCTGCAGCTAAAGACGTAGTAATTGAGGAAAAAGACATGCGAATATATAAAGAAAATCCGATACCCTGGCAGTTTATTAAGATGGATAATGAGTATCAAGGTAAAGAGATTCCATTAAATGAGGAGTTAAAAGATTCAATTGTTTCTATGATGAACATGAGTAAAACTGAGGTTTTCAGGAATATGGGGAGAGGGAAAGAAATATATGAGCTTGTATTTACTGACGAAATAAAAATGGAATTTAAGAAAGGTACTATTCATTTAATGGATTCAGTGAGGAATGCAGGATTTAAGAGAGGTATGGCAGTTGATGGGACAGGAAAAATAGTCGCGCAAGCAGAGTTGAAAAAAATGAAATTTAAGCCTGGACAATTAAAGAATTTAGCTATTGGTGTTGCTACTGTTATTGTATCTCAAGAACATTTACAGGAAATTAAACAGGAACTTAGTGTATTGAATAAAAAAGTTGATGAAGTCATAGGTATGATGAAAAATGAATATGTAGGTAGAGCAAAAGGGACATCTCGTTATATAAAGGATAATCTTTATCCTTTATATAACAGCTATAGTTGGACCGACTCTAATAAAATAGAGTTAGAAAGAAGATATCATCAAACAATAGACGATATAGAAATTTTGTTGGAAAATTTAAAGTCAATGAAGGATGGGATAGATCGTATTAAAAAGAGCGTTTGGATAAGTTATAAGGAGGAGTATGAAAAAATTGAGAGTTTATCTCGCGATTTTAAAAATCAAGAAGAGGTTATAGAGGTAAGCTTACAAAATGCAATATTACTTTTTAAATATAGACAGTTACATGGTCTGGATATTGCTATAGAAAAAAATACTAGGGAATCCTTAGAGGAATTATATAGAAGTTTCATTGAGGCTCATAATGATTTTCAAAAAGAAATAAAAAAATTCATAGCTGATTTTAAAATTAAATTTTTCACTTCAAAAAATGAAAATGAAATAAGGAATAGATTAACCAGGAAATTAAGTGGAGATTATAAAGAGAGAAAAGATAACTTAAATTCCTTAAATTCAATTAGTAATCCATATGTATCTATTAAGATAGAAATTTTAAATGGAGAGGTTGTTGGATTAAAGAAATAAAATTCTTTGATAGATTATTCTTAGGAATAATGTCTAGAGATAAATATTAGATTATATGCTTATGGATATAAAGGTTAGTTTGCTAATAATAAATTTCTTTTGTGAAAGTGCTATTAGGAAAATTTATAGATAGGTGTAGGATAATCAAAAAGAATTTCTAATAATTACTATTAAAAGATCGGTATTATGACCGAGCTACTAGAGGTAGAATTACTTATACATCTGCCGTTTGCTATATCCGTACCAGAATCCATTTGGGGAGACGATCAAATTATAGAACATAATTCGGATGGTAGTATTCGTTTTCATGCAACAATGAGTGGGAAAGAATCGATAAAGAAATGGATTTTGGTATGGGAGCGGCTGTGGAGCTAATAAAAACTGATAGCTTAAGAGATAACATGATTAAAGAAGAGAGAAAATTGTTAGAGTTATACGAAAAGTAAAACGAAATATATTTAAGGAAGTTTATGCATATGATAATAATAGATTTTATGGAACTCCAATCACTCAGTAAGATTTTTAGGTGATTGGAGTTTTGGTATACAAAAAAATTCATATATAAGAAATTTTGTAATTATGTGACGTTATAATTACCGGAAAGATTGTTAATATGGAGATATAACAATAATTATATTAAGAAAAGGAGAGTAGGGTTATGCAGGATATAAAATTGTTTTTGATTTATTTATTTTTAATTGTATTAGGAGGGGCGATATCTTATTTTCTTATCAATAAAGTGATCTTCCCGTTTTTAGAGAAAATTGGGGAAAAAGGCGCAAAAAGATTAATGAGGAAGTCAAAACAAACAATTAAAAATGTTTTGATTGTGTTTGAAGGGTTGGTTATCATTGCGACAATGTTCCTAAGCTATTTTGCTTTCCAGGTTATTATTGGGGCGGATATAGAAAAAATGCAATGGTCAATTTTAAGTGTAGTATGTGCTTATCCAGTATTTGTTGTAATAGTTAGTCGGATTAAATTGGACGTAGAAAAAGAAATAGGTACTTTTAATAGTATTATTAAAAAAATGGTAGCAAAAATTAATAAAGATAATTATTTGATAAATAGATTAGACATCTTATTTGGGAAAACTACACTTAGTTTAATGATTCATATCACAATAATATGTGTTTTGTTTGTTGGGGCAGTCAATTTTAAACATATGCCATATCAAATTTACTATATAGTGATCATTATATTACCCATTTCCTTAATAACTTTTATATACTTTACTGATCGTGATTTAGTCTCACAAAATATGAGAAGAATCCTTAGTTACTTTTTATTAATGATGATAGCGCTTGGAAAAGGCTATAATGATTTTAAAATTTTGATGGGAATAGATACTCCTAATCAATTTAACGATTATTTCGTATTTCTTTTTTTGACCGTATTTATTGCAATGGATAGGTTGATAAAGAGTATTGTGGATGATTACATTGCTTATCATGGCCCACAGAAAAAAGAATCTTTGAATGATAAAGGTGAATAAAGTTGAACAGCTATTATTATGAAGTACTTTGCAAAGTAGACGAAGATCATTGAATAAATCGATGGTATTAAACAAAAGTCATATAGTTTTTAAGAAGCCACTAAGTGAACAAAATTCAATATTTATTAGTGGCTATTTGTTATGAATTTTTAGAGTAATATTCCGTTACTGTAAATGACTTGCAAGTGGCCTGCTAATTGATATGCTAAATTTTATATACCTATAACTTCTGCACCTTCTTTAACAAATAAACTGTTTTCTTCCTGTACTATGTTACTTTCGTGTACTCGAAGTTTATAATCGTCATGATCTTTACTTTGAGCGGTCCAAACTTTGAATTTTTTTCCTTCTTCTTTTAATTTCTTGTTTGGTTCATTTGTATACACTATCTTAGTTTGCACTTAATTCCCCTCCCAAATTATGTACATTATTTAAATGTTTATGTTATGAGGATTCAATGGGATTTCCAAGTTAAGTCCTCATACTATTAAATATACCTCATAATACATTTTGTAACAAATATACAAGTTATATGAAGTTGAGATGTTGAGAAAAATTAAAAGTAAGATAAAGTGAAAGGTATTAGAATAGTTATCTTTGTCTATGCTGAGAGTCTTCCTAATCCAAGTAACCGACAACTAACCCCTCCTAAGCCCCTTACAAGCCCCTACCAAGTAATAAATCACTAAGAAAAAACACAACAAAACAAAAACACCAACAAACACCGTAGTAGTAGTCGAAAAAAAATTTGAAATAACACGCCAAAAACCCAGCCCTCCTTCCTATATATAGTACAAAGAGGAATTTTCATTTTTGAATGAGGACGGGAGGAATTAGGATGGCGGTGTATCGTAATGTGCAGGTGAATTTTTGGCAGGATGATTTTGTTTTGGATTTGACGCCGGAGGAGCGGTATTTTTATGTGTATTTATTGACTTGTTCGAAGACGACGCAGTGCGGGATTTTTCCTTTTCCGAAGCGGTTAGCTGAGATGGAGACGGGTTATAATCGGGAGACTGTTGATAAGCTTGTGCAGCGTTTTGTTGATTATGGGAAGATTCTTTATGATGCGGATACTCGGGAGTTATTCGTTTTGAATTGGCTTCGTTATAATCCTGTGACGAATACGAATGTGGAGAAGTGTGTGCTTCGTGAGCTTAAGGGTGTGAAGAATAAGGAGTTTATACATATGTTTCTTCAGAAGTGCGTAGAGGAGGAGCTGAATGTTCCGATGCTTTTAGCGCATTTCGGTATGCCTGATGATTTGACTGTGGATGATGTTGAGCCGATTTGTGAGGAGACAGAGGAAGAAGAGGTTGTAGAGGAAGAAACGGGAAGTCGCGTGTTTTCTTTTTATGAGCAGCATTTCGGTAGTTTGTCACCTCATACTGTAGAGGAATTGAGTGCGTGGATGGAAGATTTGTCAGAGGAGCTTGTGCTGAAGGCTCTTCAAATTGCGTTTGAGAATAATAAGCGGACGGTTGCTTATGTGAAGGGAATTTTGAGAGGCTGGCACGGGAAAGGATTTACGAAAGTGTGTGAGGTTGAGGCGGATACAGCTAAGTTTAGGAATAAGGAGTCGTCTGTTAGTACGGGGGAGACGGAGGAGTTTTTGGCGAGGTGTGAGGAGTGGGAGAAGAATGCGCCGTCTGAGGAAGAGTTGCAGCGCTTTTTAGCGGAGCGCGGGTGGCGTCCATGAGTATTCAAAATGTGGAGGCGGAAAAGACGGTGTTAGGTTCTCTATTAATTGATGGAGAGCTTATTAAGGAGTGCCGTTTGACGGAGCAGTATTTTTCTCTGTCAGTGCATAAGTCTATATTTCAGTTAATGCGAACAATGGAAGAAGATGGGCAACCGATTGATCTTGTGACGTTCATTTCTCGGGTAGATCCGAAATTTTTAGAGGGGATCGGGGGAATGGAGTATTTTATAGGGTTAATGGATGGTGTGCCTACTACTAGCAATTTTTCTTATTATGAGGGGCTTGTTCGAGGTGCATGGAAAATGTATCAGGCTGGTGTTCTCGGGCACAAGATGGGAGAGCGTCTTATTGCGGAGAAGAGTGAGAAAGTTATCGGTCAGACGATTACGGCACTTTGTGAGTTAGAGGAGAAAGACTCTGTATGTGAGTTTGATTTGAAGGATGCGCTAGTTGATTTATATGAAGAGCTTCATCAAGATGTGAAGGAGATTACTGGTATTGAGACTGGTTATACATCGTTAAATAAAATGACGTGCGGATTGCAGGAAGGTGATTTTGTCGTTCTTGGTGCGCGCCCTTCTATGGGGAAGACTGCGTTTGCGCTTAATGTTGGATTGCATGCGGCGAAGTCTGGAGCGGCGGTTGGATTGTTTTCGTTAGAGATGAGTAGTAAGCAATTGTTAAAAAGGATGGCATCTTGCGTAGGTGAAGTGTCAGGAGGTAGGCTGAAAAATCCGAAGCATCGTTTTGCGATGGAAGATTGGGAGAAGGTAAGTAAGGCGTTTGCGGAGATTGGTGAGTTGCCATTTGAGATTTACGACAATGCAGGCGCTACGGTACAAGATATTTGGATGCAAACTCGTAAGTTAAAGAGGAAGCACGGTGATAAAAAGATTTTAATTATTGTAGATTACTTGCAGCTTATTACGGGCGATCCGAAGCATAAGGGCAATCGATTTCAAGAAATTAGTGAGATTTCTCGTAAGCTTAAGTTATTAGCACGTGAGTTAAATGTTTGTGTAGTAGCGTTATCACAGTTATCTCGTTCTGTAGAGTCGCGGCAAGATAAGCGTCCGCTTTTATCAGATTTAAGAGAGACGGGCCAAATTGAGCAAGATGCGGATGTCATTATGCTTATGTATCGCGAAGATTATTACGATAAGGAAACGAAGCAGAAAGAGATGACGGAGATTCATGTGGCAAAGCACCGGAATGGGCCTGTGGGGAGTTTTAAGCTGAGGTTTTTGAAGGAGTTTGGTCGGTTTGTGGAGATTGGATGATAAAATAGAAGAAAGCATATAAAAAGGTAAAGGAGTGGTTACGGATGACAAAAGTAGGTCGTTTATATGAACAAGAGAAGCAAGAAGAAATTGATAAAGCACTTTCGGCAGCTGGAATGCTCTTTAAAGGAATGAGTGTAGAAGAAATAGCTAAAAAATTAGATGTAACAATTGAAAAGGTGAAAGAGTGGGAGAAGCGTTTATCTCATTAATCGCCGGGGGAATGGCAGCGTTTGTATAAATTTATATAAAAATAGCCGACTGTTTACTATATAATAGTCGGCTATTTTTGTACGGAGAAGTTGTTAGGTTTAATACGCAAATCTTTTGGTTTGCTCTTGAATATGTTCCTCATTTCCCCATAAAGAAAGATCTTCTCTCTGCAGTAATCCATTGCTGCAAGTCATCTTGGCTACGTCGGACAAGTCGATTTACTAAAACATCATGCCATACATAATCCTCTAATAAGTATATATGAACGGGGTCATCTGTATAAAAAGCAATATTACGCTCTTCAAGTGATGGTCCATAAATCATCTCTTTAGAATCTATCGATACAATAAACCAATGTTCTGTAGACAAGGTTTCTGTATAAGGTGTTATGCGATGGGCTTCTAGATTTTTAATGGGATTTTCAACATGCAGGGTAATACCTTGTATTGAAACTTTATCAGCTACTTCAGATAGATCTTCTTTTAATGCTTCATACATCTCATCCCACATTGAAATGACAATACGTCGTTCTGCTTTTTTTATTAATGCCTGACAATAGCTAATGATTGTTTGATTGTCTTTTAAAGTAATCACTCGATTATCCGTTTTTTCCTCGGAAGTTTCTAGTTTTTTTAATGAATCACTTATTCCTTCGTAAGTAGACTGCCATTCTGTTTGCGCCTTCTGTAAAAAGATTTCAACAGGTAGAGGTGAATAGCGAGTGGTGTCATTTATTTCTTCCTTCATGACAATTCCTTTTTCTACAAGGTTACCTAAAATCTCATAAATTCGCGCTCTTGGGACACCCGAATCCTTACTCACTTGGTAGGCTGTGACAGGCCCTTGTTTAACAAGAGATACATAAGATTTAGCTTCATATTCATTGAAACCAATTTTTTTAAGCTGTTGCACTATGTAGTCCACTTTTTTCGTCCTCCGATGTTTGCTTTTATCCCGCTTTAACGGGTAGTAAGACTCCCACCTCAAAATTCAGCGGAAGCAAAGAAGTTAGGTGGGGATCAACTGCCCGTAAAAGCCCGATTGGTTCAACTAATAATCAGTGGGGGATGAACAAACCCCCCCACTGATTAAAGTTTCACTTTATATTTCAACGTTACAATAACTCTTTACATTTAGCAAATTGATAGTTACTATTACAATAGTGACTAAAGGGGAGGCTACTCGTATGGATTTTTATTTAGACCCATCTGTATTAATGATTTTGATTGTTTTTGGATTTGTAGCTGCATTTATTGATTCAGTTGTAGGTGGTGGTGGACTCATTGCTTTACCAGCTTTATTATTTACAGGATTGAATCCAGCAAGTGCAGTAGCCACGAATAAATTAGCATCGACAATGGGGAGTGCAACTAGTAATATTGTGTTTTATCGTTCTGGTAATCTTGATTTGAAATCGGCGTTTAAATTATTTCCAATCACTTTCATAGGTTCCATAATAGGGGCATGGACCGTTCATTTAATGAACCCAGAAGTACTGAAGCCATTAATGCTGATCATGCTTGGTGTGGTCGCTATTTATACGATATTCAAGAAGGATTGGGGAAGTATTTCCACTCATAAAAAATTGTCTGGTCGACACGTCATTATTTTTACCTTTTTTATTTTTGCTATTGGTTTTTATGATGGATTTCTAGGTCCTGGTACAGGTTCATTTTTAATGTTTTCTCTTTTATTTATTGGGTATGATTTTTTAAAAGCAGCAGGTACTGCGAAGTTTCTTAATTTAGGAAGTAACGTTGGTGCATTGTTGATGTTTATGTATGTAGGGCAAGTAAACTATGTGTATGGTTTTATAATGGGAGTTGCTCAAATTGCTGGAGGAATCGCCGGCTCCAGATTTGCTATAAAAAAAGGAAGCGGGTATGTTCGTGCTCTTTTCATTACAGTAACTTGTTTATTGTTAGCGAAAAATCTGTATGACTATATTCAGTAAGTAATTAAAGAACGTAGAAAAGGTTAAATACGCAGATTACATAAAATATAAGAAGACACTAGGGAGAAAATTCTTTTTAACGTTTTTTAGATGCTACCTTATTTGAAGATAGCATCTAAAAAGAAAATCTAATTGAAGAGAATGAAAATAATATAAACTCATATTTTCTATATAAAATTTCATTTGTTTTGTTTACATAATATCTTTACAATCATTTGATAAAATATATGTAACTGCATATTGTGAGGGTGGGTGGTTATCCCTTCTTTCCATTTGGAAGGAAAGGGGGTGATAATATGGAGTTTTTGTTTGACCTTGTAAAAGAATTTGTAAAAGCGACTGTACGTGAAGTTTCAGCGTATTTTTTGCGGAAGCAACTTCTGGGTAAGGACAACAAAAAACCCACTCCGCGCCGTAGGAAGCAAAAGGGTGGGTTTCGTAAAAAATAGTAACGTATAATAACCACCACCCTATACGGTAGCAGTTAGGGAAGAGATGTTAGCGCATCTCTTCTTTTTATTATATGCCAATTTATTCGCTGTCACACTTATATAATATTCTACCGAAAATATATCATACTCCTACTTTATGGTCAATTTGATTCCATGATTGAAAAGGTGTAGTCTTATTCTTTTTCAAACTGAAAAATATCCTGGTTAATAAGTTGGTGAAGATACCTATCCATTTCAGCAGCAGAAACTTTTCTTTCATTTTTAAACCACCATGCGCTTAATGAGGTGATTGCCCCTGAATAAAATTCAATGATTAAATCATTTGGCATCGTATGATTTTTGCGCAGTTGATGTAACGCTTCTATTTCTTGTTTTCTCGTTTCGTGACTTAAATACTGTGTCCGGTTAATGAATTGTTCATCAGACATTTGCGTTTCTAATATTTTACCGATTTCTTCATGGTGTAGGAATTGTTCCATTACTTGAAATGGTTTACTTAATCGATCTGAAACTGGTATTTCAGCAATCATCTTGCTATATCGTTTAAATCCAAATGCTAATAAAGCATCTTTATCTTCGAAGTGTTTATAAAAGGTTGTTCGGTGTACCATTGCGCGGTCACATATTTGGTTAATCGTGATCGTACTATATTTCTGTTTTGATTGCGTCATTAATTCAAATAAGGAATCCCATAGTAATTTATGTGTACGTCTAATACGTAAATCAATTTGTTTTTCATTATCGTTCATCTACACTTCTCCTTTTTTGTAGATTAAATATACAGTGGCTGAAAATTGATTCTCCCTTTTTAATCTACATATGTATATTATATTACATGTGTTTAGGTATATTTAAAGTTTTTTAAGTAAGAAACAGGAGGAGAATCTGTAAATGAATATGACAACTAAGAGCCCTGCAAGTGGCAAAGTTGATACTTCTAATTTGAAACATACCCCCATTTTAATTGCGTTACTTTTAGGGGCAATGGTTGCATTATTAAATGAAACATTACTTGGTAATGCGTTAACGGTATTAATGAAAGAATTTGACGTAACAGCTTCAACGATTCAATGGCTTTCTACAGCTTACATGTTAGTAGTTGGTGTTTTAGTCCCAATTACAGCGTTACTTCAACAATGGCTCACAACGAGGCAAATGTTTTTAATCGCTATGGTAACGTTTTTAGCTGGTACATTAATTGCGGGATTTGCGCCGACATTTTCCGTTTTATTAGTCGGCCGTATCGTCCAAGCTGTAGCGACGGGATTAATTACACCGTTATTAATGAATACGATTTTAATTATTTGTCCGCCTGAAAAACGTGGTGCAACAATGGGATTAATCGCACTTGTAATGATGGCAGCTCCAGCAATTGGTCCTACATTATCCGGAGTAATCGTAGACTCACTAAATTGGCGCTGGTTATTCTACATTGTTATTCCGATCGTGATCATTTCCATTATGATTGGGATGAAGTACATTCAAAATGTTTCAGAGTTAACAAGACCAAAAGTAGATTACCTATCAATCCTTTTATCGACACTCGGATTTGGCGGACTTGTGTATAGCTTTAGTGCATCAGGTGATTTAGGATGGTCTGATACGAAAGTGTATGGCGCTTTACTTGTTGGATTTATCTCATTATGTATTTTTGTCGTCCGACAATTAAAAATTGAGAATCCAATTTTAGAATTACGCGCATTTAAAGTCCCGATGTTTACATTATCAGTTGGATTAATCGTCATTGTGATGATGTCATTATTTTCAACGATGACTTTATTACCGATGTTTCTGCAAACTGTTTTACTCGTTACAGCTTTTAAATCAGGAATTATCATGCTTCCGGGAAGTATTATTAGCGCTATAATGGGACCGATTGCAGGTAAACTATTTGATAAATTTAGTCCGAAAGTTATTATCGTTCCCGGCATTGTGTTAGTAGGGATTGCAATGTTCTTATTTAAAGGCATTACTCCTGATACATCAATGTTACAAATTATTATTATGCATAGCGTATTAATGGTTGGACTTATGTTTGTCATGACAGCACAAACATACGGTTTAAATCAATTAACACCAGATTTATATCCGCACGGAACAGCATTGTTTAGTACACTGCAACAAGTATCTGGCGCAATTGGTACAGCTATATTCATATCGAAAATGTCTTCAGGAACAACTAGCTATATGGAAAGCTCCGCAAATCCACTGGATCCAGTAGAGAAGTTAAACGGTTTAACGTCAGGATTCCAAGGTGCATTTACACTTGGGCTAGTCTTTATAATTGTTGCGTTTATCATATCGTTATTTTTAAAAGAAGAGAAAAAGGGAGTAAAGGCAGCGAGGGTTTTACAGAACGAACATTAAGGTTTATATAAAGAAGACATCTTTCCCTAAAAAAGATGTCTTTTTTATATTTTTTTCGTAACACTTGTTTTTGATGTCTTAATACATAAGAATTGGTATGTAAAATATTTGTATTTTTTGAACATGAATAATTATTGAGAATAACGATGCAAAGCCGTACTAATAACTAAAAGTCCAATAATGAGAGAAAGTGTTCTTATAATAAGTTCTGCCACTAATAGTTCACCAAATGATTTAGTGACATCGTATATAGATCCTGTTATGAGAATAGGTGCGATCATAATTATAATTCCAATTATTATTTGAAGAAGTAGATTGATGTTTTTATTCAAGACAATCACCTCCAAAAAAATAGGGAATGAGAATATGGTTTTTTTTGTATTATAAAATGATTATATCGTATTACATTAGACGATGAGAATATTTTAAAATAGTAGAAATTAGAGACTCTTCAATAAAAAGGAATTAAATATGGTATTCTTTAGTTAATGTATGTAAACGAAGACGGGGGAAGTGAAGATGGATAAGAAGCTAAAGTATTGGCTAGCATCTATTATAGGGGGAGTAGTACTTGCAACTGGTATGACTTATGGAATATTGCAGTTTGCTGAAGTCCCGCTTAAGAGTGAGGACCATGTTTTTGCAGAGGTTAATAAAGAAGACATACTATCGAATGAAGCAGAAGTGAAAGGTTCAAATGCACAACTTCACATTACAGTAACTTCTACTGAAGAAGAAGTTATTTCAGCTATGCATAGCATGACTTATCAAAAAGTAAAAGCGTGTGAAGGAAAGGGAGCAACCCCTATGTCCAAAAAGAATGCAGAGAAAGTAAGAAATATTCTAAACGGAAACAATTTCAAGAACAAAGAAGAGCTATTAGCAATTACTGAAAGATGGGCAAATAGAGATTTTAGTAAAATTGTAGAAGAACATAACTATTTTATTAAACTTCAAGGTGGCGTGATAGGTGAAGCTACAGTGATGGATAAGGTAGACGAGCAAGTATTTTGTCTCAATACTTTCGGTGATGATGTAACGGCCGCATTAATTAAATCAGGAGATCTTCAAGCGCTGTAAGGTGTTTTTTCTCTGATATAAAGAAAGCCTCAAGTATTCATATACTTGAGGCTTTTCCAATGGAAAGATAGGAATGATCCGAATTCCTTACATTAAGAACAAAGTGGAATTACTCCTAAACCAATTAATAAAGCTGCAGCAACTGCTGGAATTGGTACAGGAATTTGAATACCTTCTACAAATAAGAAATATTGACCACTTACTATTTTAAAACAAACTAATTGCATGGCTATTCCTCCCTTCTTTTAGGATTAATACATTATATTAATTTATCTATCTATTGATATAGTTAAATTATTTATTTTTAAAAATATAGTTAATATGTGAATAGTTTTCGAAAGGACCTGCTCAATCAATACGGAAAAACATAAGATGAAACGAATCCATTAAAATACATGAGTGAACCTTAGTTTTCCCCTCTTATCTAAAGGAGGAACTATTATGGGTTACGGTGGTAGTTGTGGCGGTTGTGGCTTTTCTGGAGGCTTTGCTTTATTAGTTGTGTTATTCATTTTATTAATCATCGTTGGAGCTTCTTGCTTCTGCTAAAAACTATTGGAAAAGACACTCATATAGAGTGTCTTTTCTTTCGTGCAAAATGATTCCTGACAATAGCCAACTGTATAAAGTATACGGTATACTTTTGCCTCATTAGACATATAAAAATGTTGGAGGGATGTTATGAAACTAGTAGGGAAGCACATTTATATTCGGCTTTACAAAACTGCTGATGCTAACGAGTTAGCTAACTTACATATTAGAAATCGCGAATTTTTTCAACGAGTTTGTCCATTTCTCCCAGAAGTTTTTTATACAGAAGAACATCAAAAAATACGTCTTGAACAAGCTCTAAAAAAGACAGCTGAAGGGCAAGTATACCCTTTTGGAATCTTTTTAAGAGAAAATGATAAGCTTATCGGAGACATTTCATTAACTCAAATTGTTAGGGGAGACCTCCAAAGCTGTTATATGGGATTTACTTTAGATAAGGAGCATAATGCAAAGGGCTATACAACAGAGGCTCTTCAACTTGTTGTAGATTTTGCTTTTAGGGAATTAAAGCTACATAGAATTGAAGCAGGAGCGATGCTTGATAATATAGCATCTATTCGTGTATTAGAAAAAGTGGGGTTTAAAAAAGAAGGTATAGCGAAAGAAAATATAAGGATTAATGGCGAATGGACAGATCATCAAATATTAGCTATTATCAATAGTTTGGATGTGTAAGCTTATTTTGATTCCAATAACGATAATTATGTAAATACGAAACCCCTTCAGCAAGTAAACTGAAGGGGTTTTTTCTAGATACATTGAATCCCGATAAGTGATGTTATGGTAACTAAGTCTTTGTAAGTATTATCACTATGGTATAATATGGTTAATTATGTTTGTAAAAAGGAGAAATGTTTAATGGGAGTTTTTACAGCATTGTTAGCAACTAGCTCAATTTTATTAGTAGCTTGGGTTGTAGGTGAAAGAGAAAAACAAAATCAATAATAATATTTTATATTTATGGATGAATTAATTATAAAATTAAGAGGGGTTTGGGTATGGGAGACGTATATGGGGGACTAAAATATTTTGGTTTTTTACTTGTATTAGTATTTAGTGTGGGATTTATTATACGTTGGATTTTTCGTGATGTAATTTCGTTAGATCAATTACTTGGTTTAGGTATAGGAATTATTACGTTAATAATGGCGTTTTTTATAAAGAAATACAGTAAAGAGCTAAATACTAATAGTTAATTTATGTTTTCTTTGGATGAGTATCTCGATAGTGAGGAGATACTCATCTTTTCTTATGAGGGATTCAACTTCTTTTTTTATAATACTTCGAATGTATACTTTTATTTTATATTTTGAGAGTATCAGAAGATTTGGTGTGAACTCAATGTTTAAGGTAATTTAAAAGTTTACTTTCAGGAATAACAAAAAAAGAGTCCTATATTAAGAGGACTTTTTTTCTATTTCCCTTATTTTTTTCCGCAACTGTTTGCCAAGTGAACATGCTCATTAAAAATGTTGTTGTTAATTTGTTTTTCATATTTCTTTAATTCTTCATTGATTTTACTGCCAGTTTTACTTTCAAAACTTTTCTCTAATTCTGCTGCTATATCTCTTAGACTTGTTTGTAATTCATGAAATGCCCCTATGTTTTTTTGAAGAGCATATGTATCTTCTTTTATAATATCTATTGATTTAAACCCTACTTCTGTTTTTAACATCATACGTTGCATTTCTCTTTCAATCTGTTTTTTAGCAGCTTGTAACTCCTCAACAACCTGATTCGCTAAATCTCCTGTAACACTTTCGATTTGCTTTTCTATCTTTTTAATTTCCCCCATAAAATCCATCATATAATTATCTCCTTATCTAAACTGAAAATTCCCCGCTAATTGATTATCTTTATCCCTAAGTGAATTTGCTGCATCACTAATTTCATCCCCAAATCTACTTAAACTTTTTTGTTCTTTTCTTAAAAGATGAATTAATTCTTCTGCTATGTGTACATCGTGAAAATAGTCATTTCCACCTTCTTTCGTTTTGGCAATTCGTGAGATGGCTTCATCTATTTCGTATGCTTCTAATAGATGATATTTCCCACCTGGCCCTGTTTCATATTTTAATTGACTCTTCAACTTTTTAACCGCTTCAGCTTCTCTTCTTTGAAACTCTTCTATATTTTTTGCGATATCTGATAATCGATTACTGAGCAATTGAATTTTTTGTGCTTGTCTTATAATATCTTCAGGCTCTAATTTTAATAGGGGACTTCCATTTGAATGAAATGTTCCTCTAAATGTATCTCTGCCGTGTCCTTCCATAGTTAAACGTGTAAAAAAATCTTCTTTTGTATCGTTCTGTCTCACTGTAAATTGCTTACCAATTAGAGGCGCACCGAATTGAGTATGGTTACCAATTGGATCATTCTCATGTGTATAATCCGTAGCTTTGTTTTCCATTTCCCCTCTATCTACTCGTTTTTTTGCTTCAGGACTTAGCAAACGATAAGGATTTGGTGCAGCCCATGTAGTTGCATAACAATCTAATTCTGCAGCGATAAGGTCCGCTTCTGCACCACCTTTACTATGTCCAGTAGTATGAAGAGAATAAGGGGTATATTTTGCTACGATGTCATTTTTTGCCCATTTTAATCCAGTATCAAATGATGTTGCAGAATCCGGTTTTATTGTTTGACTATTACTTGGAGTAATTACTTTAGAATGTGTTTTAATTCCAAACGTAATTTGATCGATATCTGTTTCGAAATCTGCTAATTGCGTAGGCTCTGTTCCACGAAATGCTAGGATTATCTCATCATAATGTGTTGCATTTTCATCATATTTGTCTGCTGGTACTACTGCGATAGCTTCTAATCCATTTTTTACTTTTTGACAATCTGCATCAATTGATTCTATAACTCTCCATTCTTTTCCGTTACTTCCTTTTATTTTTGCTCCTTTGTGTAAATAACTGTCTTCATAAACATGGTCTGATAGTTTAAAATAATCTTCATCTGTCGCAATTGGATTCTTTTTAAATTCACTCATATGTTTCAACTCATTTCATGGTATATTTTAACTATATTTAAATATAAGGGGATTTTTTATGAAGAAAAAATTGGTAATTATTTTATCCATTATTTGTATTATAGCAGGAGGGTATTTTACAATGGAATACTTAAAACAGAAAGAAAAAAAAGAAATTTTTTGGAAAGCACAAGAGGCAAGAGTAACAAAGTATATTCATTATAATGTTAAAAATGTAAAATCTATTACATTTACAAAACAAGATGTAAGTCCAATGGGTGTTCCTAAATTAAAAGGGTATATAAATAAAGATGAAAATTTATGGTTTGTAGCTCATATTAGTACGACAGAGAATTTTGAAGATGATTTTGGATGTTCTGGAGAACTATATGATAACTATGTTAAAAAACCTGAAAAATCAATATCCCAAATTGAAAGGGAAGAGAAGGAAAAGAAATAAGAATAGTCTCTGCACTACTCTTGTCTTCCCTATCCCATTTTAAGAAGAATGTAATGGTAAGTTTTTTATAAGGGGAATTTCTAATGAAGAAAGTAGTTATTTTGATTGTATCTGCTTTGGTGCTCATAGCAGGAGGATTTTTTTCTTTGGAATACTTAAAAGATAAAGAAATAGAAGAAAAGTTTTGGAAAGTACAAGAAGCACGTGTAGAAAAGTATATTCGTTATAATATTCAGGACGTAAAATCTATTACGTTTACAGAACGTGAAACTAGTCCTATGGGAATTCCTAGATTAAAAGGGTATATAAATAATAACCAACAATTAGATTTTGTAGCTCGTATTAGTACTACAGAAAATTTCGAAGATAAATTTGACTGTTCCGCGGAATTAGGAAAACTTATAAAAGCCCCTGAAAAATCCGTATCCGAAATTGAAAAGGAAGAAAAGAAAAAAATCCAAGAGTAGTCTTTACGATTACTCTTTTGTTTTCCTATAAAAAATAAACCAAAAGTTGGTTATTTGTAATATAGTAATAACCATTTAACTATCTATAAGATAATTTTTTTATTTTTGATAACCATATGACTATTAATTTCTTTATTTTAGTCTTATTCTTTTTCCAACCTTTATTATCTCTCATCCATCTTACGTTTTATGTATGCAGCGATTTCTATTCTCTTGTTTAGCTATAGCTATGTCTCTTACATTTGCAGAAACATGAATTATTCAACCGAAGATTTATAATCACTCTTTACATTTTTTAACCCTTCTATTACATTATTTATTCTTATCGATAAATCTTTTATTTCCTCTACTGTCAATTCACCTTCTGCCTCTTGAAGATTAAACATACTTAGCCTCTTTGTTATACCTTTAATACGCCCAACAAAGACCATATGATGATCGACTGCTATTTCTCCTATGGCAGTATCAACGATAACATCTTCAAACTTTCCTAAATTATCAAATTCATCCGCTAGTTTTGCTATAGCATATCGATACCCTCTCTCTTCATCTAATAACTCTTCGTACGCCTCCCGAATTGCATGAAATAATTCATTATACTCCCAATCTTTCATACATCCTCCCTCAAAAAAATCCCCACGCTTATGTGAAAATAATCTTTCAACACAAATATGAGGACTTCCTTATTTCATTACCATACTTTATACATTTTATTCGTTAGAATCTTCGTCTTTCAATTTATATACTCTATCTCTTTTCTCATCACTTTTGACAAAAATAAGCTTTTCTTCTTTAACAAACCCTTCTAATAGTAAGCATACTTGCCCATATGCTTTAGGCTTATTCGTTGTGAATCTTTCATCTGATATTTTACCAGCTCGTATTAATTGTTCGCATAACTCAAGTGCACTTATTTCTTCAGAATTAATTAATTCTAAAATATCCTTTTGTAGGGGCGATAAAGGTACGGGAATCTCAGCTACCTCCACCTTTTCTCGTTTGTTTTCTTCTTCAAATAAATCTTCGAATGAAATTTGATTCATACTTCTTTTCCTTTCTAACGATTGATTTGTATAACATGAACTGAATCCTATAGCGTATGTATTATTATGTTATCTTTTTTCATAAATCCCAAACTCATGTACATCGTTTCATATAGTATATTTTGATTATACCAAATATACGTTCTATTTTCTATTGTAGAATTCGTTATAATAGGAATGAAAGTAATTATGAACATTTTTCTCGTTGTTAGTTGTATCCCTTCTGTAAAAAAATAGAAATAGAA
Source organism: Bacillus sp. SRB3LM (assembly GCF_015712745.1). Taxonomy (NCBI): domain Bacteria; kingdom Bacillati; phylum Bacillota; class Bacilli; order Caryophanales; family Bacillaceae; genus Bacillus; species Bacillus sp. SRB3LM. Next base: position 633,525 of record NZ_VWVQ01000103.1, on the reverse strand, counting down.
TCTATAAATTTGTATAATAAAATAAAAAGAGTAAAATTTTATTATAGAAAGGTTCTGGTAATATGTTAGGTATTCATGTTGAAAAAACAAAAGATGAACTAATTATTTCATGGCAATTCTCTAAAATTCATATTCCATTATGTGAAATCACTGAGGTAACGGAAGATAATACATATGCTGGTGTTGAAGAAAAAAGCACAATCCGAATTGGAACAGCATATGGTACAACTGATCGTATTTTAATTAAGACAGTAAAACAAAATTATTTATTATTCACTACTAATAGAGTATCCATTTTAAATAAAATAAAAGCTTAATTGTTTTTCTTCCAATATTTAAACGTTAAACACTTTCATTCTATTATAGGAAACGCTACAAAAGGTTCGTTGATTACTCCTGCTCCTAATTCGGAAGCATATGGTGAAACTATATAACACAAACACCCTAGCTCTTCGCTAGGGTATTCTTAGTTTTATCTATAATACAGTAGTTCTACAATTCTTATTTATTTTTATGAACTCCTTGTAATTGACTAAGAACCTCATTGGCAGTCTTCTCAAATCTTTTAGGGTTATCAGCAATAATTTCATTAAGTAAATTAATTATCGTTAGTTGTATATCATGATTCATTCCTACAAGTACTTTAGCATACTCACTTCTATATAAATCATTATTTAAAATTCTTATGTTTAGTAGCATTGCCCACTCTTTTGCACTCTCAACCATTTTTGGTAAAGCTTTAGGCATCTCCGTTAAATATTTTCCGAAGCTCCCCTAGCTAGTTTTAACCATTTTATTTATCTAGATTGATATTTTAACGGAGTATATCAAGGCTATTTGCAGATTCAAATTCAGCTAAATTTTCATATTCTTACACGCAAACTTTAGAGTTATTTTATATAAATTTATTAAATAACCTCTTTACAAATCTATCTTTTGCTATTAATTCAAATAGGTTGGTAATTGATTTAACCATTCGTCAAAATCATCCGCTTCCTTAGTTACACCATGTTCTTCATGAAAATAAAAGTAAACTCCCGTTCTCTGCCCCTCTTTTGAATGAAGGCAAAAGTAATCCCCATTACCTATACTATAAAAAGGGATTAGTTCTTTTTTCCAAAAACCTTCTTTCATTTCATAATTATAAATAAATTCAATAGTATCATTTCCATTCGTTCTACCACTAGAAACATTTAAAATATCTCCTGGAAATACATATTCAGACATTAGTTCAATAAAGCATTTAAATTCTTTAGGAAATTGACATCCGAATTTTGTCTCCAGTTCCCTCCAATCATTATCTGAAGGAGAATCTAAATCCTCTAATTCTTTATCTAACATACTGTCTAATAAGTTTGCAATTTCATCTTTTCCCACAAACTATCCCCCCTTATACTAGAAAAAAGGCTGCATTCTATTTTATTTACAAGTATTCTCTCGATTAAAGTCAAATGATACTGAATATGTGTTCTTTTTCATAGTATCCCCTTATCACAATTTCTCTAAGATTGAATTTACTTTTTCTAAATATAAATCTGGGTCGTCCTCTCTTATCTCAAGAAGAATCCCTTTAATTATTTGCTTTGTTGAATTATTTATATTTTCTAAAACATTCATATACGATACGACTAAACCTTTTGAATGTAAAAGTGTCCGATGAATTCTTTCCGCCCAGAATTCTGCGTGAGGTAACATTTTAGGAATACTAATAGCTAATTTGTATAGCCCTTCCTCTCGCCCGGAATGTTCAGCAATATAAAAAATCGTTTCAATAAGGTAGTCACCCACTGATAGCTCAGCAATATCATCATCAAAAATTATACAAAGATCAGGAATTATATCATTTGTCCCTTTATTCGCTAATTCATTGAGAATACTCTCAAAAACTTCAATATCATCCCCTTCATTCTCTAGAAAACGCATTTTATATAAAGTTGATATTCCCTCATTAACATCCATTGACTTCTCCACCTTTTTATAACATCCTTATTATAATTTTCCACATATTTTCACATCATTATGTTCATAATACGTTCAATTAATCTATCATAATAAACCATTACTTTCTAATAACTGATACCAATCATCCTCTTTGCTTCCTACGGTTTCACTAATTCCTCCAAATTGAACAAACTTATTACCTAATTCACAATATCTTTTTCCTACATAATAATGTTGTAAGAAATTATTAAAATCACCATATGACTCAATAATAAAATTTTGATTAATTAAATCTCCATACAAACAAGAAACTTCTCCATTCACCTTATTAATAAACAATGGATATCTTTCAATTTTCCCTATACAAATCCACTTATCAGCACCACCTGGCATGTCCTCCGTATAAAATTGAATACTTTCGCGTTTTAGATGACCATATATAGTAATTACTCCACCGTTCAACATTTCATATTTTTTTATAACAAAATTATAATCTTTCAAAGGGCCTTCTTCTAATTTTTCATCCGTTTTTTCTACCTCTATAATTTCACCAATAAGCAAACAAAATGGATCATTACCTAAAATATCCTTAACTAATTCTATTTTTTCTAATACTGATTTCTCCATTTTCTACTCCCACTCATTATCTATTTCACTAAGATATAACTATTACTGTACCCCTTTTAAAGGTTATTATTTTTCACTTCCTCAAACCACTCATCAGCAATATGGCTAGCTGTTTTAACTTCATCATTCGTATATACTAAATCATACTTATATTGAGCTTTAAACTTGCCACTATGAACATCATATATTAATTTCATCTCAGTTGGCATGTCACGCTCACACCCTTTGCATAATTCTTCAATTTTCTCAATATCTTCACATATACTGCGCAATACTATAGACTGTCTTTTGATAGACACATCATATCTTCCGTCTCCATCTTCCAATGCATCATTTACTTTATGACATTCTACATATTTATTGTTAATGCAATAAAAGAAACTTCCCGAAATAATGCCTTCCTCACGCGAAGCATAAACGTACACTTTATCCGCCCTATCTTCAACATATTCCATACATATAGATATCATATCAGCTTGCAATTCACTAAACCTTTCCTCAAATTCTTTCATATTACTTTTTCACTCCTTAGATTAAAATTCAAATAGCAACGTCTTGATACCCCACTTCAATTACTTTTTCATTTAGTAAATGTATTCCTAATCCATTCTCTGTATCCCACGTACAATCGAAAGTTATCCCAATATCTCGTTCTTCATGAATATCTCCATATGGGACTACAATTCCAACTAAAGTGATCCTCTTAAGTAATTGATCAATTGTTTCGATATGCGGATAATTTTCATTAAATCCAATATCATATCCTAATTGTTGACGCTCTTGCTTGTAATAGTCTAAAATCGCTTGTAAAAAACTTTGCTGCAATTGTTCCCAATTTTGCAATAATGAATTATAAGCAGTATATTGTCCTTCATCAAACTTACCGTCTTCTTCACCTTTTACTATCAATGCTATTTCAACTTCTTTTCCACAAAATTCAACGTTAATGTCCTTAACCCATCCATATGTATACTCAATCTCACCAAAAACTGCATCATTTATAATCATTTTTAACCCTCCCTATTTACTCCCTTGGATCCATATAGATTTCTCTATTCGTATAAAAGTTACCCTCTAATATTAACTGTTTTTTCCAGTCGTTTCTATACTCAGTATAGTACTATCAATTGCTAATTTTTCAATGAGTTTTTTCGCCTTCCCGTATGGAAATCTCTCTACTAATATATAAGGAAGATTTTTTGAACCCTTTAGCAAATCAATTGCGGAAATCTCAAGCTCTAATACGTTCTTTATTCTTATTAAATCTTTCAAATCTTCACTAGGAGTTTTCACTAACACTATATTACAAATATCAAATGACTTATGTATTGTTTTCTGTTCTATTTCACCTACACAACCACTATTCACCCATTTTTTAAAATCAGCGGTAATTACAGTAGCATGGCTTGGATTCATATCCCCAGAATCAATTACTACCACCTCTTTTTCCTCTGCATGTTGAGCCATTAAAAATACATTCCCCCCACCATCATCACCAATTGAGACATATCCCCTCGCATACTCATCTACTTCCCAAACCTCGTTCCTTTCTGCAATATGCTCCGTTCCATAAATAATTAACCCACCACCAATTGAAAAGCCATTTGTACATCTCAATAATTCTTTATATACATTAGGTAATGTAACATTCATACGATTTTCTACTGCTTGAATTTCAATATCACTCGCTGCTGACTTTTCTATCAAATCTGGAATATTAAATAAATTAATCATTTAATACCCCCTCCTAAACTATCAAGATATTTATACGTATCGATTACTCCCTGTCATCTCTCTATAATCATTTCACTATAGATTTCATTAAATTTATAAAGTATATCAGTATGTAAGCCTTGATTTTTCATTTGGTAAGTAAACAATCATTTTCCCTTCGGGGTACTCACCTTTCCATCCACAGGGCCATCCTACCATTTTATACACCTTAAATACCTTTTCATAAAAATTATCTACTTTTCCATTTACTAAACGATTTAGTGCACACATCTCAAGGTCTCTTTCTACTTCTTCAAGAATGTTTATATGATCAATAGAAATAAATTCCTGATTATAATTATAGTGATCAGAAAAAACTTCATATAACATATCTTTTTTTGATTCCATATTAGGGTTATAAGTTCCTTCTAATAATTTTGCACTTTCATCCGATTTCATATCATCCCAAACGATTTGAGTAACGTACAAATCTTGAGACCAAGCCAATTCCTGTGCTTTATCAAAATCATGAATCATTTCAATGTCATGTAATAATTCATGTAACTTTATATCATCCCTATCAAATAAGCTTCTTTTTTGTATATACTCGATAACTTCCTCAACTAACTTAGTATTTTCACCATACTTCATCCCTGTAGCCACCTTTCGCGTCCGTCGTCCTTCGTTCCCATTCTCCATACTGTATTCACTTATGGATATTCTTTTGAATTTCATTGATTTTTTATAAGTATCTTTACTCATGCAGAGCTGCCTCGAAACCCCAATGCCCTAAAGTCTAATCAAAAACAACTCTTAATCCTAGGTTTTACGATAAATAAAAAGAATCTATTTTGAAAAAAGATTGATCAAAATGGATTCTTCTCCAGCAAATTTTTGTTTCGGCTTTATAAAAATTCGAGCATTTTCTGCCTGTATCGCTCCATCATCGTGCCTGGTTATTCTCTCTAAAGTGAAGAGGCACTATTAAACTTTCTTAATATACTCATACACTTCTTTAGTTTTTATATTAAGCATGTGGGCAATTTCCGTTATTTTCTTTCCTTCTTCCTTCATCTTTTTTACTTTTTTTTCCATTGTTTGCTCGTATTCTTCTGCAATATCAAATAACGGACTTAATAAAGAGTGCCATATTTCAAAATCAGTAAATTTATTTCTTTTCAAAAACTCATTTAACAATATATCCAATTCTTTAGTTAGTATCATTCTTTTACCGTCTAACACTTGTTTCTCATTTAGAAAATCACCTATATCTTTCATAAAATTAATAAATGATTCCATGGAATCTACAAGAAAATCGCCACCACTCCAACTATCCATGCCGTGCATGAGTGAAGATATAGGGTATCCTTCCTCACTTAAGTCAATAATAATTGGATCTCCACACATAGTTTCATATGCAATAACAATCCAATTTGCATCCCAAGTATCTTCCTCATCGGTTACAAGGGAGTTTCCATCGGTGTCAATGCTGTATCCTACTTGAAATTCATCTAATTGCTCAAAAGAACATACATCAAAATTTACATACTCTCTAATTTTTTATATTCTAAGTTAATAAGTTCTAAATTTCTCTTTATCTCTACTTTTTGATGATAAGAATTAAATTGTATCATTGTCATTTTTACTACACCCCTATTCATCCTTTATATGTATTCTTTTGTATCTGGTTGTTTACTAACAAACTAAGCTAAAAATATTAATAATAGATATTGTTATTTTTTCTTTACCTCATATGAAGATTCTGTATATACAGTCAAAATAAAGTAATTTATATCCGAATATGTATTTGCAGGACTACTATGCCGAGGGTTTAAATAAATTGTTTATAAGATCTGTGAAACTCTTTGCCATCAGTATAATATATTCTTCTCTTAACTCATTATCTTCTTCAAAATAATCTAAATCACAGAAATACACATAACCTGCATCTTCCCCCGCAATTGACAAACATATTAGACTATCAGCTGGGTCAATTCCTATCGGAACTAAATAATTTGGCACTACCTTCCCTCTATTATATAAAAAGTACATCTTTTCAAGATTATTTTCTGCTTCTTGAGAAAGCGGAAAAAATAGCATAATTGATGAAGTAATGGTAGCCCCCTTACTATTATAAATAGTAAATCTTCTACGCTCTGTCTTTCCACCATTGTTTAGTAACAAAAAGTCTTTATATTCTTCTGGAAGTACAACATTATATTTCATTTCAAACTCTTTAATATTTTGTTTATTTGTAGATTCAAAGACATATTCAAATTTAATATCCATATGTCTCCTCCTTTAATATTTCATCTTCCTAACTTAGAAACTCCCGATATCATTTTAAAATCCTTCAATTTAGTCGATTGGAGATTATTTCATTAACTCTTTAAAAAAATCAAATACTCTCCATCCTCTGTACTAAAACATCTACCTCTAGATTTCTTATTAGCTATCTCTAAATACTCTCTAGCTTTAGAGATATCTCCTACTTCATAAGCCACCTTGCCAGCCCAAAATTCTCGTTCGCCTGTATCTCCTCTTTCAGGATCTGCGACAAATATTTTATCAACCCATTTTTTCATCCGTTCAACATCACTTAATAAAATCGAGATATCTAAAATACCCCATATTATTAAAAAACTTTCATCATAAGTTATTTTATCATTTGGAAGCTCTCCCCATGCTTGCTCCAATAAAAAAACAGACTCTTCTAAATTCCCTTTATCAAACTCTTCATTACTCTTATCCATTAATTTTTGTATATAGATACCTTTTTCACCTGTTACATAAGCCATTACTATCTACCTCCAAAATTACCTATGTAAAAAAGTATCTTTTGTCGTTTGAAAAGAAAGGCTTTTCTTTACTTCAAAAAATACTTTAATACATTTAATCCGGTGTAATATATATACGTGGTTATTACATTAAACTTCTAATCTTCATAAATTACCGATCCCATATACTTCAGGTTTCCACCATCCAGTTTTGCTTCTTCAACAAGTTCTTCATACTCAAAATCATATAACCTAATGACAGTATTGTATTGTTCCTCTAAATTTTCACCATAAAAGTCTATCAGTTCACTTATAATTGATTCAGAATACGAAGCATTCTGAAGTAATTCAGACAAAGAAGATGTAACATGTTCATTATATGTACATTCTAATAACTCTTGGTTATACTCAATGAAATCTATTTGAAAACCAGTCATAAAACGCGAAGGGATTCTGTTCCCCTCATTATCATATTTTATTTCTACATACTTTCTTAACACCATTTTGCTAGTACAACTTCCAAACCAAAGAGAAACAGCTCCTGGACTTTCCATATTAATCCTCCTTTCCAATTTTTCTATGTTCTAATGGTAATAAATCAGGCATACTGTTTCAGATATAATGTAATCAGCTTCTTAAATTCTTTTTACGCAGCTAAACCTTTAACTTTTTAAAACTTTCAGATACTTAGTATTCTTCGGATTCCCAAAGCATCTACCTTCTGATTTTTTATTGGCAATACTAAAAAATTCTTTTGCGGTTTCTAAATCACCTAATTCAAAAGAAACTTTTCCTGCAATAAATTCCTTATCACCAGAATCTATACGTGCAAATCCAGTTAAAAATATTTTATCTGCCCACTCCTTTGCTTTTTTTAAATCATTTACCATAAAACAAGTGGAGATAATATCCTTAACTAAATGGTAACTCTCTTCACAATAAATACCTTTAGGGTCAGGGATTATATCCCATGCCTCTTTTAATAACACAATAGAGTCATTATAGTTACCATTATTGAATTCTTCATTGCTTTTTCCAAAAGACTTTCGAATTCTTCTTTTATATGTGATTGTAAAATAGCCATATTTACCCTCCTCAAATCATATCCTTAATCAATTCAAAATACTTATCATCCTCATTAAAAAAGAGTTTATAGCCTTCTAAAATATATGCTCTTAGCAAATACTCTCTAGCTTTATCAAGCTCCCCGCACTCGAATAAACTCTCTCCAAGTCTCAGTAAAATAAATGGATTTGAAATACCATCCGGACAGTTTCGTGCATTATATAAATTACTTTTCGCTTTCTCATACTCACGATTTAAAAAATAAGTATCTCCTAATGCTGTATAAATCCATGTACTTGTTTCCCAATCGGTCTTCGGTAACGGAACCAAATCCAGAGCAGCGATATAGCTCTCTATTGCTTTATCATCTTTTCCTTTTTCAACAAAAGCATCTCCTTCGTTACATAACCTCACAATTTGGTCATACACTTGATCGTTGAGTTCCAATATAAATCCTCCCAATAATTATTTATTTGGTGGCAAGTAATTTTCATTTAACTTTGTACCTGCGAATCGATTTAAACTATCATGGTCTAATACATAATTATTGGAGTCTAACATCCATTCTCTAACCTCTGGGGACTCCGCTCCATAATATCTACCTGTATGTACTATTCCACCATGAAACTGAATCAGTTAAATGAGCCAGATCTGCTTGATCTAGAGGATACCATTTATTATCACTTGCCATAAATTCTAGTTCACCATCACTTTTTGTACGGATTTTTGATGAAATTGAATTTTCCATTCTTTCTATTTACTTCTCTACCCATATTGTAGCCATTCCCAGGCGTATTCCTCATTAGGTCGATGCCATTTTCCATTTGCATCTTAATAATAGTCTTTAAGTACATTACTCGTACCCTATGGAGCACACTCATGAAAGTTTACTAAACATGGTAATTTTATAATTTAAACCTTATCACCAAGATGTTTGTCGTTCTCGTGGACAAATACTATAATAAAAACACCTTTACCTAGTTACGCTTCAAAGCCAATTACAATCCATTCATCTACATAACCCCAAAAATCGATATTATATTTAGGCTTTAATTTTGCAGACCAGAAGGTAGCAGTGTTATCAATACAATTATTGTAATCTATAGCTACGTAACTCCCCATACCATTAGTGAAAAAGCCAAACGATGAATCTAGGTTGATTTTTATAGGCTCTTCTAAATCATCAATAATACTCCATTCAATATCCTCGTCCCCAAGATATGTTACTAATTCAAGTGGAACTAAGCCCATTGATTCACTCGCATAGTAATAAAATCCATCATGAACATTTTCATAAAAGCTTCGAATTGAAGCAGGTATTTTATCCCATGCATCCTCTAATTCTATGTTTTTTTGTCCCTTTTGAGGATTACACCCTTCGTAATATAATATGTCTCCTTTGGAATTTCTTATTGTGTATAAAATCGAATAAGCTCCTTCTACATCCAGAATTTCAACATTTGTTAGATGTTTATTTAGATAAGAGATCGTATTCCGTAATTCAGTCCCTACATTTCTCCCCCATATGTTCAGAAGTAAATCAATTCGCCCTTTAATATCGTCATTATAAAACAGTTCTCTCCATTCAATTGGTATCTCATTATCACCCAGTCTACTAATTTCATCGATTGTTAATATTCGAACATTTTTATTGTACCTTTTTAAATAAGTAAGTTTTTGATCCATCTCCCATTTTTCATTGTTTATTAAAGTCGTTAATCTGTTTTTGTATCTTTCTTTCAAGTTCTTTTCCTTTAACCAGCATTTATTTGAGCTAACCGATCCTGCTTTATTTAGATTTTTATACGTTCCTATGTCACCTTCTCTTGGTAACAGTTTTTTGAAGCTACTTCTTTTACAATACTACCTGTTCCCTTAACAACACACCTTTCCAAGTTCGAGGTTCTACTCTGCATACTGAATACCCTCCTTACAGGCCACAAGAACTTCCTTTTACAATTTCATTAATTCATACTTCTACCCCTTTAATGAAAGAAGGTTTATTATCGAAATATTTCGCTAGTTTATTTTTAATTATATAATACTACCAATATATGTTAGCCTTAATTCTTAAAAATAATTAAATTTATAAAATGCCTATGTATAAAAAAAGCACTTGTTGCCTTTCGTAGACAATCAAGTGCTTTAAATTTATATGTTTTTAAGTAGTATTTAATTTATAAGTTTTTTAGTAACAGTTCGACAGCCTTTACATGTTGTGACAAATACTAGGTAAAACTTACAAGTTTATATAAATGTATTCTACTTGTATTTATTGCTTAATAAATATAGAATACACTATTTTATCCTTCCATTAACTTCTTCCTCATTTTATGTGTTTCTAAATCTGCTAATCTAACAGGAATAGGTAAACGACTTTCATTATTAATACAGTTCATAACAATTTCAGTACTTGTATCTAAATCAATCCAGTTCCCACAAGAAACAAAAATAGGTTTAACATTTTTGGTCGTTCTTAAAGTTCGACCATAGACTTCATTATTTATTACAATATCAGTGTAAGATCCTTTTAGATTCTCTGGCATAATAAAATCTACATCTCGAATTTTAAGATAACTTTTTGCTACACCAATGGTTGGTTTATTTAGAAGAAAGGAAGCATGAGTAGCAATACCCATGTGACGATAATGTAAATATCCATTACCATCAAAAATATATATATCTGGTTGCTTTGTTAGCTTTTTAACTGCCACTATTATTAAAGGTAACTCTCTAAATGCAAGGAAACCTGGAATATAAGGGATTGGTATTTCTCCATAACTGTATACTTTTTCGACAACTTCCTTTGTACCATAATCAATGATTACAATACAACATGTACCATACTTAGTTTTATTCACATCCCAATAAGCCAAATCTACCCCTGCGATAAATTGTATCTCTTCTATTTGAAAATTATTTTCTAATTTAATTCTAGGTGATAATTCACTTTGGATTTTTGAAAACTCTTGTATTAATTTCTTTTCATCAAAATTATTCATTATCATCACAATCAGATAATCGGGTAATTAGTCCTAATTCCTCTTTTGTTGGAGCAACTTTTTGCCTAATTATATTCCCTTGTTTATCCCATTCAGTATATTTTAAACAAACGCCAAACTTAAACGTTCCTTCATATTTGAGTTCTTCGCTTTCATACCAAATTTTTCTTATACCTCTTGTTTGTCCTTTTATCATGTAATCTATAGATTTAAGTTTCCCATTATGGTGAAATTTAACATAATTACCTTCTTTAAAACCATTCTTATAATAACAGTAATACGCTAGATTCCCATTTTCATATAACTCATAAGCTAATCCAGTAAAAGGTTTTCCATCTTCATCTTCTGGGTTATCCAGCACTTCATCGCTGTAAGAGGTAAACCATAGTTCCTCATCAAAATCTATACCCTGTTCTAATACATATTCTTTACTTAATACACCCATCTTATTTTCCAATTTTTCTCACCTCTGAACTAAATTCAAATCCTTCAGTAATAAAATTACAATGTGGACAGGTTGGCATCATCATACCAGCCGGTTTCAATTTCTTACCAGATCTTACGACGTGGGTAATAAAATCTGTTGGCTGTGCGTTGGGATTCGCAAGTAATGCCATGCCTGATTCAAGGAGTATACCTCTGCGTGGGAACCTGCTCCATACGTAAATTTATAACCATCTCTAACACTACTAGGCATGTTCTCTATCCGATTCCTAATAATTGGGTGCAATGTAACTGGAATATCACCGTCAGTATTGTTAATTCCAAAATAATATTTTCCAGTATTTTTATCAAATGTTCCTGCAACCGCTGAACCCATTTCGTTTTTGGTTAGCCCTAATGTATTTAATCTTTCAACCTCTTTTTCTACAGCACCACGTCAATTAATTCTATGATTTAATTGACGTGGAGTAAATCGACCATATTTATTACGCAAGTATTCTATTCTACTTAATTTTTCACTACTATTAGAAACTTCACCCGTACCCTTAACCCCACCACTCTCCAAATTCGAGATCCTACTCTGAATACTCGCCTTTGAGGCATCATGGGCTTCTTGGAATTTCCCGCCATAGTTCGTTCCAGTTCTAGCGACACTTCCATCTGGCAGTATTTCTACACCTTTAACGAATGGGGTTACGGAGTCCACACCTTTTGCTAATGTATTTTCAATTATATAATACTAATAATTTATGTTAGCCTGAATTCATAAAAAATATTTTCTAAAAATTTATAGCATGTCTATCTATTAAAAAGGTACTCGTTGCCTTTCGTAGACAATCAAGTGCTTTAAATTCATCTGTTTTAAGTAGCATTAAATTTGTAAATTTTGTAGTAACAGTATTATGACACCTTTTTATATGGTAACAAGTAATACATTAATACTTACGAGGTCATTATTATTGTGTCCTTTCCATGTCTTTTCAATAAAATATCATCTCACCTAATTCTCACGCATTTCTTTCTAATACAGTTGTAAAAATAAAAAATTCAATAGCCACTACGTTCTCCTAACGTTGCCATTGAATTCCTTTACTAAGCATGTACCTTTGTCAGCGTCCAAGTAACCAACAAAATAGGCACATTTCTCAATTTATTTTTCTATCTCTATTATCACCCCTCCCAAACCCAAAACATTTTTATTATTTCGAATTCAGGAGGTGAAAAGTTTAAATGCATTTGTAGTATCACATGGTGTTATTAAAATTGTACGTGGCCAAAAATAGCACATTCTAGATGGTTATGCAATCTTGATATTAACTTATAAGAAAATCTTGATCGGATTCAAGGGTGAAGGCATACAATCCTTAGGTCTATCTATAATATTTGATACACCTTTCTTGAAAAGGAATTCTATCATCAAGCAACACCTCTTCTTGCAGGATTTTTGTTATATTCTCTATTTTCCCAATGAATAATGCATAAAAGTCGCCCGAATTTGGATATAAAAACAGACCATATCCCTTTGGTGACAGTATTTTGTTGGCCATCTTGATCTTATCGGGTAAAAATTCATAATTAAATGCTTCTAATCTCTCAAGTTCTTCTTGTGTTGCTAATTCAATTTGGTGGGCAAATTCGTAATCAAGAATAAAATTGACAATTTCTTGGTATTGCTCACCTTTATAGTCAATGTATAAAAACTGTTTCGTTGTCAATCCATATTTTAATAGGTCTTCATGTAAGTCATAACCTCCTTGTTCCTTCAAAAATGTTTCCAAATCCTTGCTATCAGGAAATATAATCTGCGCTATCCCTTGATCAGGCATCTTAGCTTCCTTCCTTTTATTGGAATAATTTTCCATGCTTGTTAGGAATATATTCCGGATAGTTTTCACGATAAAATTGATCAATCATCTGAAGTACGGGATCCCATTCAGGATATGACTCATGTTCCCCAAATACCATTCTAGCTTCTGGAGTATTCATCAGAAAATTATCGATTTGAGTAGGTACTGGCAACCCTAGTTGTTTCCTTACATGGATTAAAAATAATATTTCAAAAGGATAAAATCCGTATCTGAAATCACCAAATTCACCTAGCTGTCCGATTTCAGAAGCTAACGCAGAATGATACTGAGACATTATCGAAATTAGATGTTCTATTTCTTCTAAATCACCAGTCGACCAACGTTCCAGCACTTCATCATAAATATTCAGGTCTTCAGGAATTGAGCCGCATCGCAGTTCAGCTTCCTTAAACTTATTTTTCACAGCTAGATGCAATTTTTTATTCGTTCCCATGATGGTTTTATTTCTATACTGCAAGTACAGCTCTAGCAAAAACCAAATATGTCTATCCTCTTCATTAGCATCTATTAAATGTCCACCGAAGTGATGAACCATAAAATCATATAATATATTTTCTTCTTTCTCCCATCCATACATTGCAAAATGAACTAATGTGAGGACGACTTCTCTAAACGTATACCCCAAAATCATCTTTGGATATCTGATTTTATAAAGATCTTGTCCCATGCACTGGTAAAATAAGACTTTCTGCATGTTCTTTAATCCTTCTACATTGTTTCCACCGCTTATCAATACATCGTTTTTCCATAGTGACAAGTGATATGAGAAAATTTTGCTTAAATTTATTAGTAGGATGTGATCTTTCTCTGTTTCATTTTGCTTAACAATTTTCTCAATCTTTCTTCTACTGACATTATATTTATCTTTAACATCTTCAAATTTGATTCCATCCACAAAATTTTTGCTATATCTTTTAAAAGCCATTTCTAACTTTTTTTGATTCATAACTGCATCCCTCCTATGAATACATCTATTTTCTTCTTTAGCCTTTCCCCTTAGTTCACTCTCACCTTCAACGAACTCATATATTTCTATACAATTTGTATTATCTATTCATTCATATAACTTATCACCAGACACACTTTTCTGTTCACTCCAAACCTCGCATTTACACAGTGCATCTCTTTCAGTAAATTAAAGCAATAGAAACTATCATTAGTTTTTCTTCTTCTCTTATTTTTTCCCACAACTGTTTGCTAAGTGAACATGTTCATTAAAAATGTTGTTGTTAATTTGTTTTTCATATTTCTTTAATTCTTCATTGATTTTACTGCCAGTTTTACTTTCAAAACTTTTCTCTAATTCTGCTGCTATATCTCTTAGACTTGTTTGTAATTCATGAAATGCCCCTATGTTTTTTTGAAGAGCATATGTATCTTCTTTTATAATGTCTATTGATTTAAACCCTACTTCTGTTTTTAACATCATACGCTGCATTTCTCTTTCAATCTGTTTTTTAGCAGCTTGTAACTCCTCAACAACCTGATCCGCTAAATCTCCTGTAACACTTTCGATTTGCTTTTCTATCTTTTTAATTTCCCCCATAAAATCCATCATATAATTATCTCCTTATCTAAACTGAAAATTCCCTGCTAATTGATTATCTTTATCCCTTAGTGAATTTGCTGCATCACTAATTTCGTCCCCAAATCTACTTAAACTTTTTTGTTCTTTTCTTAAAAGATGAATTAATTCTTCTGCTATGTGTACATCGTGAAAATAGTCATTTCCACCTTCTTTCGTTTTGGCAATTCGTGAGATGGCTTCATCTATTTCGTATGCTTCTAATAGATGATATTTCCCACCTGGTCCTGTTTCATATTTTAATTGACTTTTCAACTTTTGAACCGCTTCAGCTTCTCTTCTTTGAAACTCTTCTATATTTTTTGCGATATCTAATAATCGATTACTGAGCATTTGAATTTTTTGTGCTTGTCTTATAATATCTTCAGGTTCTAATTTTAATAGGGGGCTTCCATTTGAATGAAAGGATCCCTTAAATGTATCTCTGCCGTGTCCGTCCATAGTTAAACGTGTAAAAAAATCTTCTTTTGTATCATTCTGTCTCACTGTAAATTGCTTACCAATTAGAGGTGCACCGAATTGAGTATGGTTACCAATTGGGTCATTCTCATGTGTATAATCCGTAGCTTTGTTTTCCATTTCCCCTCTATCTACTCGTTTTTTCGCTTCAGGACTTAGCAAACGATAAGGATTTGGTGCAGCCCATGTAGTTGCATAACAATCTAATTCTGCAGCGATAAGGTCCGCTTCTGCACCACCTTTACTATGTCCAGTAGTATGAAGAGAAGAAGGGTTATATTTTGCTACGATGTCATTTTTTGCCCATTTTAATCCAGTATCAAATGATGTTTCAGAATTAGGTTTTATAGTTTGACTGTTACTTGGAGTAATTACTTTAGAATGTGTTTTAATTCCAAACGTAATCTGATCGATATCTGTTTCGAAATCTGCTAATTGCGTAGGCTCTGTTCCACGAAATGCTAGGATTATATCATCATAATGTGTTGCATTTTCATCATATTTGTCTGCTGGTACTACTGCGATAGCTTCTAATCCATTTTTTACTTTTTGGCAATCTGCATCTATTGATTCTATTACTCTCCATGTTTTTCCATTATTAGTTGTTATTAGTTTACCTTTTTCTAAAACTTGGTCATCATAAACTTGATCTGATAGTTCGAAATAATCTTCATCTGTTGCAATGGGATTCCTTTTAAATTCATTCATATGTTTCTCAACTCGTTTCATGGTATATTTTAACTATATTTAAATACAAGGGGATTTTAAATGAAAAAGAAATTGGTAATTATTTTATCCATTATTTGTATTATAGCAGGAGGTTATTTTACTATGGAATACTTAAAACAAAAAGACGAAGAGGAAAAGTTTTGGAAAGTGCAAGAAGCACGAGTAGAAAAGTATATTCGTTATAATATTCAGGATGTAAAATCTATTACGTTTACAGAAAAGAGTGTAAGTCCTATGGGAGTCCCAAGATTAAAAGGTTATATAAATAATAATAAAGAATTAGATTTCATAGCTCGTATAAGTACAACTGAAAACTTTGAAGATAAGTTTACATGTTCTGGAGAACTATATGATAACTACATGAAAAAACCAGCAAAGTCCGTATCTGAAATTGAAAAAGAGGAGAAGGAAAAGAAACAAGATTAGTTTTTGCACTACTCTTATTTTCTGTATCCCATTTTAAGAAGAATACATTGGTAGACTTTTTATAAGGAGATTTCCAATGAAGAAAGTAATGATTTTGGTTGTATCTGTTGTGTTGCTCATAGTAGGAGGGTATTTTACTATGGAATACTTAAAACAAAAAGACGAAGAGGCACGAGTAGAAAAGTATATTCATTACAATATTCAAGATGTAAAATCGATTACGTTTACAAAATATGAGGTAAGTCCTATGGGCATTCCTAAATTAAAAGGTTATATAAATAAAGATGAACAATTGTCGTTTATAGCCCATATTAGTACTACCGAGAATTTTGAAGATGATTTTGGATGTTCTGGAGAATTAGATGAAATGATAAAAAAACCTGCAAAATCCGTATCTGAAATTGAAAAAGAGGAGAAGGAAAAGAAACAAGAGTAGTCTTTGCACTATTCTTTTCTTCTTTATCCCATTTTAAGAAGAATGCAATGGTAAGTTTTTTATAAGGGGAATTTCCAATGAAGAAAGTAATGATTTTGGTTGTATCTGTTGTGTTGCTCATAGTAGGAGGGTATTTTACTATGGAATACTTAAAACAAAAAGAAAAAGAAGAAAAGTTTTGGAAGGCACAAGAGGCACGAGTAGAAAAGTATATTCATTACAATATTCAAGATGTAAAATCGATTACATTTAAAGAACACAGTGTAAGTCCAATGGGTGTTCCCAGATTAAAAGGTTATATAAATAATAATGAAGAATTGGATTTTATAGCTTATATTAGTACTACAGAAAATTTCGAAGATGATTTCACACGTTCTGGAGAACTTGGAAAACTTATAAAAGACCCTGAAAAGTCGGTATCTGAAATTGAAAAAGAAGAGAAGGAAAAGAAACAAGAGTAGTCTTTGTGATTACTCTTGTTTTTTATTATAGAAAAATAAAATATTTGAAAGTTTTTAACAATGCATTATAATATATTTAGTAAAATTAACCAAATACGCATTTTACTCATTATGTACTAAAGGGGAGATAAAAATGGCTGGACAAATTCGTATGTCACCAGAGGAGCTTAAATCGAAAGCGACTCGATATGGACAAAGTGCAAATCAAATTGAGGACATTTTACGTCAACTACAAAACTTACAAAATGAATTAAGAGGAGAATGGGAAGGCCGTGCATTTGAAGGTTTTGACCAACAGTTCAATGAATTAAAGCCAAAAGTACAAAACTTTGCACAGCTATTACAAGAAATTAATATGCAGCTTAATAAAACTGCAGAGGCTGTTGCTTCTCATGATGAAGAATTATCACGTAATTTCGGTTTGAAATAAGAAATGTTGTAATTTCTACATAAAATTCTGGGAAAATGATAGAAAGTAGACTAGTATTCATAAGTTTACATTCGAAGATACATAATAAAAAACAGTAGTGATTTTGAAGTGCACCCCAATTGTTAGACTATGTCTAACAATTGGGGTGCACTTCAGAAAATAGGTGGGCTTTTTAATGCAGAAAAAAAGACACCCAAAGGTGTCTTCTGACTTGAATTAACATTTTAGACCGGACGGTTCGGTCTAAAATGGAGTTAAGATATTAACAAATTAATTTTCTTAATATTCACCTGTAGCATATTCTCTCTTATTCTTTTAGTTAAAAATAATAAATAGCAATCACTGCTAGCGAATTATTAATCATGTGCATTATAATTCCCACATATAAACGCCCGGTTAACTTATAAGTACAACCTAAACCAATTCCCAAAAGGAAATATGGAATTGTTTCTAAAGAAAGAAGACTAACATGCATACCTGCAAAAATAGCTGAAGAAACAAGTACACCTAACCAGGAATTTTTAAAAATTCCATGCTGTATAACACCACGATAGACAATTTCTTCACCAATGGGTGCTACTAGAGCAATAGAAAATGCGAAGACTAAAATGGGTAACGTTACTTGGCTTTCTAATTCAACTTGATTAGATGACTGAAAACTTATAAAGTCTGCTAGTAACAGCGGTAGGGATTTACATACTACAGTTAGTACTAGACCTAAAAGTAAGCTTTTTGGCAAACTCATCGTAAAATTATTTTGATTTGTAAAAGGCTCTTTAGATCTACGATAATAAAAATAAATTATTAGAACAACTAACAAATCAATTGCGTCAAACGAAATGCTCATCCCGCCAAACTTTTCATCACTAATGAAATAAACTAGTGCGATAAGTTGCTTTAAAATCATATAAAACACAAAAATCCCTAACGATATTGCCGACATTTTATTGAATCGACATTGTTTTTTTAATATACCAAACACAAAAAATCCTCCTTGAAATAATTTTAATTCGTAGAACATGATAACAAAGTCTAACTTCTTTTGCACTACTTATATAATAAAAATACAATTTAAATATATCTAAATTATATAATATCAACTTAGGAATATTTAAATAAATGGTAATAGGGGTTACCATTTACTACACCTACGGAAATAGGCGTGCTTTCTATTCATAAAGAAAAGACACCCTAAGGAGCCTTCCTCCGACTTGAATCATCTTAATTTAAATAATATGGGGCCCGCTAACATATTAAAAAGTACACATTTACGAATCATGTCTGGACCAACTCTATCAATTTACTATACTTATATTTGGAAGTTTTATACATATAAGTGAAGGAAGGAAATTAGTTGGGGCAAGTACGTGTTGATCCAGATAAAATGGAAGAGAATTTTTCACAGACAGAAAATATGAGCCGAATGATTATGTATGGGGAACTGTTTCTACAGTTGTAGGTGGCACTCCTAAAGTTATTGGTCGAGTATTTGGTAAATATGGAGAGTTAGAGCAAAAAGCGAAGGATTTAGGAAAAGTATCAAAGGTAACAGAAGAAATTGGATGGAGTATGCCAAGAGGTGGCGGCGTCATTGATGGGCGTAAGTATACTGAACATGCGCTTGAAAGAATGGCACCTGATACAATTCAGGTTCGAGCAGAACTTACAAAGCGTGCACGTGAAAGAGCTGAAAGGAATGGTTACACATTCGGATCAAAAGAATACATGGAGGAATTAAAAAAAGTTGATCCACGTGGTGTAACACCAAGTGTAGTAGAAGAAACAATTAAGCATGCTACTAAAAAACCTGGAAATAAACCTGGTCTATGGCAATACGATGGGAAAGATGTTAGAGTCGTATTGAATGATAATGGCGATGTTGTATCCGTTGTACCTAATAAATCGTGAATATTATAAATAAAGTGGATTGAGCCCATTCACGTAAGGAGTTGTTAAATTGAATATACAATATGACGAATATGAATTATTAGAAATATTCGAGAGTGAACCAGAAGATTATTTTATTCCAGGTGCAGGTGCATATAGATATAATAAAATAGATAAATTAGGCTTTGAATTAGTAATGATTATGTGTTATTACGAGGAAACTGTTGAATTAAATTTGTATTATAAAAATAAATGCATCTTTGAAACCAAGATGCATTCGGCGAAACGAATCTATACCCGTAATGACTCATTATATGTCCAAGGTGGCGTAGAAAACAAAACAATCGAAGTAAAATTCAAACCACATTTTACAGTTACAATAAATGAGTTTTAAAAACTCGAAATTAATGATCGTAAATATTCTGCGCATGCTTTAGAAAGAATGGCTCCGGATACAATACAAGTTCGAGCTGAATTAGAGGCACATGCCAAAAGTAGAGGGCTTGTACGTAGTACACAGAAATTTAAAGAATTTGTTAATCCTAGAGGTATCACAACTTCTGTAGTAGATTTTCTGTACCTTTCCATTGGAAAATCAAGACTGATATAAAAAATGAGTAGAAAAAACAAGGCTCTTACTTCGTGGATACCGCTACAAAGTAAGAGCCTTGTTTCATTATATTTGTTCATACAGTTTTCCTTGTAGTCTTCTGTTTTCATCCTTCAATCGCTTATTCTTTATCAATTTTTCGAACAGGTTGCTCCAAAAAGTTTTTTATACAAAATAACATCAAAAAATACATCTTGAACAAGTATTAAAAAAGAAAGCTGAAGGGCAAGTATATCCTTTTGGAGTCTTTTTAAGAGAAAATGATACAATGAAGATAATATTAGGGAATTATGGGGATGATTACGTTGATTACTTTGATAAAATTTGTAGTTGGTTATGCTGCAAGTCTGTTTGCTTTTATTTTTGGATGGTTCTTAATTTCATATATTTTTAATCCTAGCTTTATTCACCCGGACGTTTTACATGGATTCATAAAAACTATCGTCACTTATGGTAGTATACCAGCTCTCATAGCTTGTTTACTTGGGGAAGTTTTATATAGGAAAATTAAACGATGTCGAGAGTTTCAATTTGGAATTCCTTTATTTATAGGACTAGCAGTTATCTATACACTTATACCATTTCTTTTTCTTTTTACTTTTACTTTTACTTTTTCACATTTCTTTGACTTCGTTGCACCTGTTATTATGGGTTCCTTAGCGTTTTATTTAGTACGTAGAAAAATATAATTCTCGTTTTGGTGCATTATAATAGCTATCTCTGAATCACTAGTTTCCCAAAGCCTTCACGCAATGATGATTGCATGAAGGCTTTTGATGTTTTCTTATTTTTTTGTCTCGTTAACCCATGTAATAATGTCCTGGATGACGTATTCGGGAACGTTAGCAGGGATTTCGTATTCACTAGGGAGGCTTAATTCCCCGTCACCCTTCGTGAAGAAATGATTCAATTTCGGATATTTTTTGAACTGAACATTCCCGCGGTTTGAAAGTCCTTTCTGCCATTTTGTATATTCATCTTTTACTGTTACTTGATAATCACGTGCTCCTTGCAGAATGAGTAAAGGCTCTTTTCGTGATTTTGCCTCTTCAACTGGACGCCACCTAGAAACATCATACATAAAATGAGGTGACCCAAAATTGTAGCCAGCTGGAGGATGGTCAGGATTGAAAGTAGAATCCTGAATAAAAGCGACCTGCCTTTTTAGTTCATCGATTTCTTCCTTTGACGCCCCAAGGTATTGAGAATGATCAATAGCAATGTCAGTCAAAGGGCGTGCAGGTGGTGCGAGTAAGATGCTTCCTCGGACAAGTGTGGAAGGTGCTTTGCTTAGTATACGTGGCATTGTGCCAGCTCCTAGGCTATGTCCAAGAATGAAAATATTATTTGGATCAATGCCTTCCTGCTGCGCTGCTGATTTTGCTGCAAATATAGCATCATCTGTAGTATCACGGTCTAACGTAACAGGTTCTGTACTCATCTTTAATGCATGTTCTAAGGTGCGTTTTTCATAGCGCAACACTGCAATTCCGTTGGATGAAAGGCCCACCGCAATGTCTCGTAAGATTTTTGTTCCCATATATGTGCTATCGCGATCATGGATGCCCGCACCATGAACAAGAACAACTACGGGTAGTTTTTCACCACGCTTATGTTTCGGAACTGTTAATGTCGCTGGTAACGGATAGGTAGAATTTCCAATGACGATTTCACGTTCTTGATAGGAGTCAGGTTGATCATAGCTAGGATGCGGGATGGTATAAGATTCCTCGGGTGGCCTTTCTCCAATTTCATCTACTTTCCCGCCAGGTGTGAATTTAAGGAGTAGCGGTATGGTAGTTCCTTCGGTATCTGCTGGAATTTCCACCGTCTGATGGACCAAGTTTCGTTCTTTTATCACGGGGGTTCCCATACTTTTTATCCCGCTCCAGCCACTTTGTGTCCACCAGTTTTGTAATGTGGTTGCTGTAAACTTGGATTGAAAAGCAGCAGACATCAACTGTAGTGCCTCTGCATACTTACCTTTCTGGAGATATTCAAAAAATAATGATGTACGCTCCGTTAAAGAGACTAGTTTCTTTTCAGCAGATTGTTCCTCATGTGTATCTGCGTGAATAGTTGTTGTAAGCGGGAAAGATGAAACGCCTAAAGAAAAGAGTAGGGTAAAGGTAAGTACTGATTTTTGTATTTTCTTTTTTTTATTCATGTTTTAACCTCCAATATGTGCTGGTAAAAAACAAGTACGGTAATTAGAATTCTGGTACAAAAATCTCAAAATATTTACAATTAATCTCCAAAACTTGGACACATTTATATTATTACTCTAAACAAACGTAGATTTCTCCTTTTCCACATGCATATAAACTTCAGAAATAATCTTTCTTCCTTGACTTTATATTTTGATTATACGAAGCAAAGTTCTCGTTTTTCTTACTTGATACTTACCAATTCCTTAAGTAGAGGATATTTTAAAAATGGATTTGTAGCGGTACTCCTATGTTAAGAGATAGCTTAAGGACCGAGGATTTTATTGTTTTTATAAAGAGTTGATGTTATGTTTGTTTTGTAATATATGGTGTTTTATGTATGTAGGAGGATTTATTGAAGAAATTATTAATATTGTTTTTATTAGCTACATTTTGTCTACAGATTACAGGATGTTCTAATAATATGGGTGCACTAAGGGAGAAGTCTAAAACTTCAACACTTGTGAAGTTTAAACGCATCAATAAAGGGTGGTACAAACATATGTAATAATTTGTATCACCCTTTGTTGATGTTAGAAGTCATAAGGAAAAGGTTGATAGTTAGATACTTTTCATAAAGAAAAGACACCCATATAAGAGTGGCCTTTCTAATAGTTTTTTAGCAGAAGCAACTGCATCCGATAATGATTAATAGTATAAAGAGTACAACAAGCAAAGCAAATCCTCCAGCAAAACCACAGCCTTCTCCGCAACTACCACCATAGCCCATAATAGTTCCTCCTTTAGATAAGAGGATTAAAACTAAGGGCCATTCATGTATTTTAACGGGTTCACTTTACTTTATGTTTTTAAGAATGAATGGAGTAGGTCCTTTTTTATTTTATCGAAAGTAAACTTTTAGCCAGCAGTTTATTTTCATACTATTAATTTTTATACGTATTTGGTGAAAAATCAAGGAGCTGAAAAAAAATACTATACCGAAAGTTCGGTATAGTAACGTGCATATAAAAGATCCCACTTTGCTATATCCCAAAAAGAGTCATAAAAATCTATGTTTTTTTAATTCAGTTGCAAACTACAAAACTTCTTTTTAAAGAAATGTATGTACATACAAATTATATTTTATTCCATAACTCTCTAACTTTTGTTCATGGTAGTCTGATATTGAAAAAATATAATATTTGGTACGACATCACTTTGTTTTTTCATAAAGTTTTGTAATTAAACTATAATATTGTATTTTTTTTTGTATTATTGAAATTAGTAATAATAAAATGTATTATTGAAAAGCACAATTTATAATTCAAGTAATCAGGACTATGCGCCCATTATAATTTGAACATTCAGAAATTATAATATTGTCTAAAAATGAGGTGAGATTCATAGAAACAGTACATATTAAATGGTATGGAATGTATAGTATAAATGATTTTTATAATAGGGAAGAAGCTTCTAAGAAGGGGATATTTGCAATCTCTAGAGTATGTGCTAAGAGTGTAACATTGCTATATATAGGACAAACCAAAAGAAGCTTTATACAAAAGATAAGGGAACTTAATAAGGAGTGGCCTTTCGATGAGAGCGAATTAAAGATTACATTAGGAATAATAGAATTTCCTAGTGGTGAAATTTACTCTGAAAAGAAGGTAAAAGAGATAAAATCCCTTTTGATTTTACGACATACCCCATTAGAAAACGAAACATCTTTATTATACTATAGAGGGAAATTTAATTTAAAAATTATAAATAAGGGAAGAAGAGGTTTAATTGTTAAAAAGCTTTCTACAGGAGATCTAATATGGACATAATTGGAATCACCTTTGAATAAAATTGAAGGTTTCTTAAGTGCAGAAGCTTATCAATTTTTAATGTATTAAACTATTTTGAATAACATATGTCAGATACTTGAAAAAACACAAATTTTATTATGATATGAAATCCTGTATGGAAAGTGTAGTTTATTTCTATTGTTTAATAAAAATATTAAGAATTTTAGGGATAATACATAAAGAGTAGAGGAGAAAGTAAACACGGAGGTTTGAAGAATGGGACAAGTAAGCAGATTTCAAGAAAAACAACAGAATCGTCGTCAAAAGGCAATTTTTAATATTGCATTTACTTTGGTATTAGTGACAGTTGGTATAGTGACATACCAGTTATTTACTGCTTCTAATACATCAAAGAAAGCAATTGCTCAAGAAAAGAAAGTAACAAAGATAGAAGAGAAGAAAACTGAAGATAAAGAAACAGTAAAGATAGAAGAGAAGAAAACTGAAGATAAAGAAACAGCAAAGATAGAAGAGAAGAAAGCTGAAGATAAAGAAACAGCAAAGATAGAAGAGAAGAAAGCTGAAGATAAAGAAACAGCAAAGATAGAAGAGAAGAAAGCTGAAGATAAAGAAGCAGCACAGTTAGAAGAGAAATCAAAAACAGAAAAATCGGTAAAAACGAACGGAACTGAAAATAATGAGGAAGAAAAAACGGCATCTCAAGAAAAGGGTTCTCAAACTAATCCTTCTTGGAAGCCAATTGGTACCGAGCAAGGAGCAAAACCTGAAATGAAATTTAAAGAAGGAACAGTAGATTGGAGTGAGATGAAAAAAGCAATTTCTTATGCTGTTGATGTTCCAGAGAGCCAATTGATTTTCGATTTTATTGGGAATAATGGTAATAATAAAGCCTACGGTAATGTACGAGATAAGCAAAATAATAAAAAATATAAGGTTAATATTGATTGGGTAGAAAATCAGGGGTGGAAACCAGTATCTGTACAAGTGGTAAGATAAATAATAGAAATGTAATGATGTAAATCAGCTGTCCATATGGACAGCTGATTATTTTTTTGCTTAGCGTATTTTTTTGAAAATGCTGGTAGTACCTCGTTGAGAAACATGAATTAAATCTATATTTTGTTTTATTTACCTCACTACTTTATCCATAATTTCTTTATATTTATAATAATAATTAGTTTCAAATAAATAGTTGTACGGAAGAAAATGTTCCTTGTAAGTAGTAAGCATCCTTTGTAATTTTAATTTATAATTATTTATAAAAAAGAAAAGACACCCTAAGGTGCCTTCCTTCGACTTGAACCATCTTAATTTTAATAATATATTGGACTCCCATCCAAATATTATTTTACCATGTTAAATTGTTTTATTCATTGAGAAATATAGTTTCATTTTATATTTAAAAGAATTCTATAGGCTAGAACCACCTATTAATTAGGGGAAACTGACATGTTAAGCTAATATTATAATACTTCTAGAACGGAAATTTTGAGCAATATGTATACGAGCCACATATTAAAAAAAGACACTCTCAAGAGTGCCTCTCCTTAGCAGCCGAATCCGCCGCCCCAACAGCTAGCGCCAACGATGATTAATAAGATGAAGAGCACAACAAGTAAGGCAAATCCGCCGCCGAAACCACAGCCTCCACCACAACTACCGCCATAGCCCATATTAACTCCTCCTTCCATAAAGACCATTTATTAATGGATTTAATTTACTTTATGTTTTTAAGGATGAATGGAGCAGGTCCTTAAAAAAATAAAAGGATTTTGGAAGTTAAAAAGAGTTGACGACCTTATTTTTGTCACCGGTATTTCGTCTGCTACATATTGTATTTTATTCTGTGTATTGGGGGAAGGAGGATCTTATGGCTAATTCTGAGATGATTTTACGTTTACTTACGGATTTAAAGATTGAACAACAATTGTTGAAAGAACAGTTAGAGAAAATGCAAACAGCTGTGACTATTCTTGAAGAAAAATCAGTGACGCTTAAAGAAAAACCAGCGACTCTTAAAGAAAAAACAATGACTCCTGAAGAAAAACCATCTGTTACAAAGCAAAGAGCTTTTTCTGGACGCCCAACATCTTTTCGTGATTGGAGAGCAGCTGCTCAAAAAAATTCATAAAACTATAAAAAAAGAAGACATCAATTAAGCTGTCTTCTTTTCTTATCCCATCCAAATGAGTTAAGAAGGTATATCCATATTGCTTTAAAAATAAGAAGAAAATAACGATTGTCGACTCCTATTTTAGTATAGCGTATAATAATCTATATATTTATGTAATTTTACATAAATATATAGATTAAATAATGTTAAGCATGTATATTTTAGTTGTCTGTTATTTGTTTTAATTCATTTATTCTTATTATTTTTTAAGAGCCCCAGTAATGGGGCCTTTTTATAATTGTGTTAAAGTAGAAACCCCTCAAGCATAAGGAGGGGTTACATAACTAGGAAAATAGTTATTTGTGTTTAATGAGAGGAAGTTCAGGGTGTTGTTTCTGAATTTCTTCTAAATGATTTTCGCTTTTGCCTTTTAAAGTTTGATCGAAAAAGCTAGTTACTAGTTTATTAATCAGTTTGTAGTTTGTGGCTACATCTTCGCCAGGTTCATTAATAATAGGTGAAAATGCTGCTAAATCTGTAAAACTAGTATGGTTTGTTTTTGGAATTACCACTGTGTACACGCCCGGTTTTTCAATAGTTTTATTTCTTAAATAGACTATTTCCAATAATTCATTTTGGATTCCGGTTGTCTTTGGATTCTCAGCCTCTTTCATAAAATGAATCGTAGCTTCAGCATTCATCAACATGAATGGTTTTTGAGGACCGTCTTTAGGCATTGGATCGCCATACAATCCACCATCCATATTAATTGCAGCTTTAATACGCGTATCCTTCACTAACATTTGTGCGGCAGTTGCTCCACCAAAAGAGTGACCGAACATTCCAATTTTGTCATAGTCAATTAAGTCTGTAATAGTTTTAAAACTTTTATCGAAATTGCCTTCTATTACTTCATTTAAAACAAAAGTAGTATCCTGTTCCCATTTTTGAACTATGGTATTTAAGGCGGTAGGTGTATATTCAATTGGTATAGAGTCTACACGGTTTCCATTAGGGAAAATCGTTGTTGCTGCATATCCTGTAAAATTAAGAGCGATTACTACATAGCCTTGACTAGCTAATTCCTCTAACTGGAATGTATTTTGTTGACCATATAATCCCATCCCATGGCCGAATAAAAGGAGGGGGAATTTTTCTTTATCTTGAAGTGGCTTAGCATTCTGATAAGAATGTGTTTTTGTCAGCCCTAAATGTGTCGTTACGATATATGGAGCACCGTTTGTTACTGCCAATTGTTCAGCCAGCTCGTTTATGTTCTCAAAATAGGCAGAAGGCTTCCCTGATCCTTTTGCGGCAGGATAGTATACTTGTATCATTAACTCACGATTTCCATGATTATTTGGTACAGTGGTTTCTTTTCGATTTGTATCAATTAAATGAAAAGCTTTCGTTCCTACTGTATATTTTCCAGTAGGCTCTGGGAGTGTTATGATCGGAAAAAGTAAAGGTAATGTAAACATTGCGATAGCAGTTACGATAATTCCTAAACCTTTTAAAACTTTCATCACTAACTTTTTAGAAACGGCTGTAGTTTTTGGTTTCAAAAAAACTTGTAATGTTAAAACGAACAATAAGAAATAGGCGGGAATCATACGCCAGTTTGCACCAATTACAATGATGGTGGCAAATAATAATGCATAATTTAGTAGTAAAAGGACTCCATTTTTTTTCGTCAAACCCCGTTTGATAAAGATGGGAATGATACTAGATAAAAGTAATACAGCAACAAAAATGATTTCTAACATTTTTAGCTCCTTTCCTAATCAATATAGATATAGATTGATAATTTACAATCATCAATTATATAACTATAATTGATGATTGTATGCATGTAAGTAAGTTTAGAATGTTTTTATATGACATTAAAAAAAGTACTCATACGAGTACTTTTTCTTAAATGAATTATTATTTATTTTTAAACCGTTCCCCATAAATGATAAACCATACCGATAACAAAAAATGCTAGTCCTACAAACAAAACGATTAAAGCAAGCACTCCATTTTTATTATGTTCCATAAAATTAGCTCCTTTTCATTTACTTATCTACAAAAAGCCTTTAGTCGTAATTATGGCTAAAGGCTTGGATCTTCATACTTTGTAGTTTATAAAAAAGTTGCACTTCTGTATTAATTTGGAATATGATTATTTAAAGAGAAGGTGATGAGTACATGCAGGACAAAAAACAATTCCCGCTTATATCTGGAAATCTCTCATTAGATTTAGTAAATACAGAGCTAGTTAGGCGTGGACAACGTTATGATTTATTAATAACAAATGAAGATGTATTAGAATGGCTACATGTAATAAAGGTTAGTCTTCCTTTTTGGAATGAAAAAACATTTATAAGGATTCAAGAGCGCACGAATCAAGTGACATCTATTATATTGGAAGTAAGAGAGGTACTGAGAAAACAGTTTGAGGTAATTGCTGATCAGCACGAAATTTCCAATGATTTTGTTACGTATTTAGAAACACAAATTGAGAAAGCACCATTTACATATAAAATCATTGAACAACAGCTAGTATCTATCCCGGTTGGAGAAATCGAGGATGTACTCGCATCGTTAATTGCATTTGATGCTTTAACGTTAATAGCATCAAATAAGCTGATTTCCCTTAAAAGGTGTTCAAATCCTGACTGTGTTTTATTATTTATAGATAAGAGTGGGAAACGAAAATGGTGTTCTATGAAAATATGTGGGAACCGGAAAAAAGTAGCAAAATTTCAGGATCGAAAATTTGAGGAAGTTTAGAGAATCAACTTATAACAGTTGATTCTTTTTTTGTATTCCCTAACTAACCTCTAAAATTAATATTTACAGGTTAGTTATTGTCAAGTTATAATGGTTGGTAAATAAAGGAGGAGAATGATGGATAATATAACAGCAACTAAGCAGGAAGATCCTCAACCAATAAGTGTACGATATTTTACAAAAATGAAAGGGAAAGGAAGAAGTCCATTACAAGTAAATATAAAGGACTCTTTAACAGGACTACTAGGGGGATTTTTAACGATTCTTACCTTAACATATTTAACGAGCATAACTTCTACAGAATTATTAATGGCTCCATTTGGGGCGAGTTGTGTATTAGCGTTTGGAGTTTGGAATGCGCCATTATCTCAGCCGCGTAATATTATTGGAGGACATTTGATTTCAACTTTCATTGGTCTATCAATATATCATTTGTTTGGGAATGAATATTGGACAATTGCTTTAGCAGTGGGGATGGCAATAGCCGTTATGATGTTAACGAGAACGACGCACCCTCCGGCAGGGGCCGATCCGATTATCGTTATTTTAGGGGCAAATAGTTGGAGTTATTTAGTAACACCAGTTTTAATTGGCTCCGTTGTTATTGTAGTTATTGCTTTATTCATTAATAATATGAGTAGTAAAAGAAGCTATCCAACTTTTTGGATTTAGTTTATAAAGCGAAAAACAATTTAAGTAAGTATGTCGTTTTTACTATGTTTTAATTTTTTTATAGAAAAAAGCCTTTAGTCGTAATTATGACTAAAGACTCCATGTCTCAAACTTTTTAATTTAAAGAGAAAAGACACCTTAATGCGCCTTCCTCCGACTTGAACCATCTTAATTTTAATAATATGTATTGGACTCCCATCCGAATATTATTTTACCCCTCAGAACGAAAAATTGTGCTTACTTGCAATAAAAATCTCATTTTTTCGTTTTGGGGTGTTATAAAATCTTGAAGTTGATGGGCATAGGGTGGGACCCAAAACAGTACGATTTTATTTCAAAGACACAACGATTTTACTACACACTTTTTATTTATCCCACACTCTCATCTGCTAGTATTACTATTTTTTATTACTAATGTTGCCGTTTCACTCGGATGGCTAAGAGGAAAATGATGGCCATATGGAACAAAATCAACCTTACCAAGATGCGATGGAGCAGAATAGGCTCTGTCATAATCCCCCCAAATAATGTGAAGATTATACTTTGTTACTTCATTGAAATCACCTTGATCGTTTTTCAGTAGTAAACTGTTAAGCTGAACCGTAGTATTTAAAATTCTAGGAGAAGTAAAACTGTTACTTATCTTTTCAATATAATGTTCAGGGATGCTCTCCAGACTTTCAAACAAACCATTACTTAATAAATAACGCTCTATCAAATTAGTAGTTGCTAATTTTAATGTCCATTTGTTCATAAATTGAGGAACATTTAGTGATTTAGCATTTTTTTTAGCAACAGGTGGCTGAAGTAAAGTGATTGCATACTTCTTATCTATGTACTCTTGTACCAATGCTTCCAGAAGAATAAACGCACCGAATGAATGGCCAATTAGATGTGCACCATTCGTAGCTTTCTCCAATAACTTTTTCACTACATTCAAATAGATATCTAGAAGATTTTTCTCTCGTTTAAAAGGAGAACGTCCCAAACCTGGAAGATCCAAGATCCATATAGGTTGACCAGTTTTTTCATGAAGCTCTTGTGCTAAAGGAAATAAATCTTCTCCATCACTCAATAAACCATGTAATAAAATAAACGGTTTACCCTCTCCTTGTAATTGGTAAAGGGTAGTGTTATCGCATAATGTTCGTTTAAATAAATGATTATGCTGGCCATTTTGATACATCATTCGATAATCCAGATCAGCTACTACGGCAGGCAAAAATTTTATTACACTCGTCTTCTTAAACCAATCTCCTCCCATAATTTTTTTCGTTGAAACATTTGGGAAATTTTGTTTTGTAATAAAATTCAATCCATCAGAAGGAATTTTTGTTATTTTACTTACTCCACTATTCATAATTGCTTTCATAAGTGGCATTGGAACAGAGATTTTTGGTGCCCTCATATTCATACTTTCCGACATAATATTTAATAATTCAGCAATGTTCTGATCGTACTGTTTGTCTTCAACAAGTGTATATGTTTGAATAGTCGGTTGCTCCAATCTGAAAACCTGCATAATAAACTTCGCAAGCTCATCGTTTGAAATAAGTGGTAACCTATATCCCTTACCTCCAGGAATCATTGGCATGAGCCCTCTTCGCATACTCATTACAAGCAAACCTAATCCTGTTATCTGCTCTGTACTCCCTGTTTTACTACTACCGACTACAGTTGGCGGATTAATTACAGAAAGCGGATAACCTACTGCGGATGCCTGCTGACGGATATAGAGATCTGCTAAAAATTTTGTTCTCTCATATGGATTTTTTATTTTTAAATAATTGTTTCCTTCTTTAAACACATCAATTGCAATCTTGCTATTTTTATCATCAAAGGGACTCATATAACCTACAACATGAATAAATTGTTGCAAGCCCTTCAATTGATGAATACTTTTAGCTAATTCACTAATATGTTTGGCGCCATTTAAAAATACGGAAGCTGCCTCTTTACTTGTCGCTTGAATATCCATGGGGCCTCCTGCGTGAATAATCACATCCGTTTTCAATACCCTCTCCTTATCTTCAGCACTTAGACCTAAATCTATTTTCGTCAAATCACCTTCAATAAAGTGCATAACTTTCTTTTTTAAGATGCCTCTTTCTTGAAAAAGGCGTATTGCTTTACTTTTCGACCTTACTAAAAGAAGAATTTTAACATCCTCTTTGGCTAATTCTTTCACTAATTGCTTTCCAATAAAGCCTGTTCCACCAGTTAAAAATACTGTTCTCATATAAAATCCCCTTTGTAGTACTAATTAGTACTAATTTGATGTAAAAAAAAAGCTTCTTTTATCGAAGCAATTTAAAAAAATGATCTGCTGTTTTCGTGATTACAGTTGCATCTTTCAATGTTTCTGAAATAAATAACGCTCCCTCAAGATTTGTAATAAAAAGTGATGCAACCTCATCAATATGAATCGTATTTCTGAATTCTCCATTCTCTACCCCTTGTTTAAGTAATAGAGAAACTTTCTCTTGTAATCCTGTAAAAAAAAGACCTATTTTTTCTTTTATTTGCGTGGCCTGTGTAGGACTTTGAATATAAAGAGTAATAAATGGACAGCTCCCCTTATACTCTCTCGACTGAACTCCTTGTGATAATTGCTTTAAAAACAGTTGGATACGATCTTCAACTAAAAATTGGTTCTGAGAAAGTACGTCATCAATTGCAGATTGATACATTTCAATCCAATAATCAACGACTCCTTCTAATAATTGTTCCTTATTAGAAAAGTGATAATACACATTAGACTTTGAAACTTTGCTTACACGTACTAATTCATCCATACTTGTATAAGCAAACCCTTTTTCTAAAAATAATGTTGCAGCTACTTCAATCACACGTTTTTGATTCATTAATTTTACCTTTGTCATAACTAGAACTATATAGTACTAATTTAAATATTGCAAGTATTTATGTTAATTTTTAAAAAATTTCCGTTAACATTGATTTTACTGCAAAAAAAATCTTATTTTGAATAAAGTTGAACTGAACCCCGAAATTGTTAATTTATTATCGTCTAATAGGGGTCACCATATATGCCCATCAACTTAAGAAAAAGAAATGCCCCCAAAACGAAAAAATGAGCACCTTCTCAGAATAACTATCTGTAGAGAAAGAAAATTTTAATTTAGGGGGATATGAAAATATTAGCTTGATGATGATGGGGTAGTACCAACGAGTCGCTTAGAATTGTAAATCTGTCTTTTCATAATCCTACTCCATAAAGAAAAGACACCCTAAAGTGCCTTTTATCGATTTGAATTATTTATTGTATGTAGTTCATATTCGTTAGCATAAAACTCTTTTATTAGTTTTATTTCATTCGTATCTGGATTAAACTTAAATATTTTAATTTGATTAGATTCGTCTTTGTATGCAAATGTATACTCACCAACTTGGGTCATATTGCTGGTATTTAAGATAGGATCGCTACCGTGATCAGTAATTTCCACAGTTTTCTCACGATCCCAAAACGCGATGACAATAATCAAAATGATGAGGTATACACGTATGAAACGTAGTTCTCTTGCAACAGGATGTTCCATCTGTTAGTTTCTTTTACTGTTTGATAGAGTCTGTTTATAAAAGAGATAATTGCAATGAATATAAATAAAAAAGACACCGTAAAGTGTCTTTTTTATTTTAGTTATGCGCATTACTTAATAAGACGCTAGTTCCTCAGTCTGGCTATGAGTAACTATGTAGGGTAATTCTATTATAACATTTTAACCAGTAATGGGTCTATATGGAATTTTATTGATTTTCTTTTTGATTATTCAGAATGACTTACCAAGTATTTGGATGAGGAAAGCAGTGAGACAGAAGCGACTAAACTTGTTTTAGAAGAGTGTCTTCTTTTTTGTATCATTGTGAGTAAAGTGTAGAGTTATATTTCCCTTTACACGAAGATAACGGTATACTGTAGTTAAGTTAAGTAAACTTAACTATTAAGCGAAACGAAATAAAAGCATGGAGGAATAACGCTATGACTAGAACTTATAAAGAAGTAATTAATGAAATGAACCGAGCTTATAATGAATTCTACATTTTACTATTTCAGGAGTTAAAAGATGAGTTCGGTCTTACAGGACAGCAAGAGAGCATGCTATTTCATATTAATTTAAATGAAAACACGACAGCAAATCACATTGCGACTACCTTTAATGTATCCAAAAGTGCCGTTAGCCAAGTTTTATCGAAATTGGAGAAACAGAAGATGATTTCAAAACAAGTAAACCCTAATAATAAAAGGGAGTATTTTCTTACACTTGGTCCAAACGGTAGTAAGTATATAGAGCGGTTGTCTGAGTTAGATGATGTATTAATTGAGAAATACTTTTCTAAAATCGATATAAATGCCCTAGAGCAAATGACAGAGACGTTAACGAAAATAAATAAAGTGATATTGGAAGAAAAGCAGAAGGATCTTGATTGTAATGAGTAAGAACTTAGATGAAGCAATTAGTAGAAAGGAGGGGAAGCATGTGATGAGTTACATACTAAATATGATTACGATAGCAAATTTTGTGTGTGGGCTTTTGGCTATTCATGCTGTTTTCGTTGACGATATGTACGGTGCAGTTATGTTCATTATTACAGGTATGGTCCTTGATTTGTTTGATGGCATGGTCGCTCGGAAACTTGATTCTGTTTCAGAAATTGGTGGAGAGTTGGACTCATTTGCGGATTTAGTTACTTTTGGTGTGGCACCATCTATTCTTGCATATAATGCCTCATTAAAAGATTTGCAGTCTATCGGGATGATATGCGCGCTCGCTTATAGTATTTGCGGAATGCTTCGGCTTGCGAGATTTAACACACAGCAAAGCAAACTCCCGACATTTATCGGAATGCCGATACCATTCGCGGCAATGTGTCTCCTTATTTTATGTTTTTTAAAGAATCCAGTTTCCGTGGCGTTTGGTACATGCGTACTCGCTTATTTAATGGTGAGCAAAATCAAATTCCCTCATTTAAAAAAAGATATAGCTGAAAGCTTGAAGCTTGGAAGATTGGATTGATGATACGGAACTACAATGAGAAAGATAAAGGAGAATAACATGATTCGTATGGCATTAAGATCATTCAACATACAAATGTATTGTTTGCTAGGCGTAATGTTATTGGGATGGCTCGTGACACCTTTTTCAGCCCAGTTTGTCGGGATAAGCATTGGCCTTTTGGTGAGTATGTACTGCGCCTGGATTTTAGGAAGGCGTATTGAAAAGTTCGGAGATAGCATTGTAAAAAAAGAAAAAGCACCGATGCTCGGAATGATAAATCGGTTCGCAGCGGCAATACTTGGCGCGATTATTATGTATGAAATTGAACATCATGAATTCATGTGGACATTTGCAGCTGGAATTATGGGTGGGTATTTCTTGATTATTATTAATTTGGGGTATTACAGTATGAGGGATGCGAAGGAATAGAGTGAAAACTAAGTTTAAGCATACTGTTGCCTAACAATGAATAGCGGATTATTAAGAAGAGCAATAATTAAACCCAACATAAGATTTAAGAAAAATTTTATATTTACCCCACTTTTTATTTTAAAAGTTTTTCCTATCCTATAAACAAGTTACATCAAGGAGGAGACTGAAAATGAAGAAGTGGGGATTTTATATTTTTAATATATTCCCTATATTCGAAGACAAAGTAGAAGATTAAATATATGAACAAAGTACCAGTTCTTGAACTATGTTCTAAAATAATAGATGAAAATGTAAAGTTAGGGGATTCCACATGCATACAGGAGTTTTGATGAGTTATTTATATACTTATTTTTTTACTATTATGTTTTGTATTATGTTTCAAATTGGATTTTATTTTAAAGCGAAAAGAAACATATCTATTCGGCATTTTCTATGGGTATATATTTTTCTATTCTATCTTTCGCTAGTGTATAAGGTGACGCAGATTGCGACTGTATGGGATATAAGTAGATATGAAACGTGGATTCGTGTAAATCAAATCAATTTGACTCTATTTGATACGGCGGGTAGTACTACGTATCTTTTGAACATCGTACTGTTTATGCCATTAGGTTTTTTATTGCCGACTATTTGGCCGCAGTTTAAAAAAATGAAAAACACCGTATGCGCGGGATTCTTTTTTTCATTGGCAATTGAGTTAAATCAATTACTAAATAATAGAATTACAGATATTGATGATTTATTTACGAACACCCTCGGGGCGATTATTGGGTATTTATTATATAGCGTTTTATTTAAAATGATATGTAAAAGAGATGAAAAAAAGTTTGATACGAATTCTTCTCTAGTCATAAAATACGAGGCTGTTTTTTGTTTAGTGTGTTCATTTGTAGGTGCGATGTTAATTTATTATCCAGCTTTATTTGGAAGACCTGTAATTATTCAGTGAGGTGATTAAGAATTTCTTGTTAACGCCTGTACGATATTTCAATTTGCAAAAAGCCTTTAACACGTTTGAAGTGACCCCCGAAAGTTAGACAGGTCGTTTCATTAGGCAGCCTCTAGGGTATGAGCCCGGTATTGTACTGGGCTCATACCCTTTAATTTTGCCTTAATTCTTTTATGATTATAGTATTCTATATACTTTGCTAACTCTTGTTTGAAATGTGTTATACTTTCAAATTCTTTTCGATACAGAAATTCCGATTTCATGATACCGAAGAAATTTTCAATAACGGCATTGTCATAACAGTTTCCTTTGCGAGACATACTTTGAGTTATGCCACAATTCTTAAGAGAATGACGGTATTGTTTCATTTGATAGTGCCAACCTTGATCAGAGTGAATGAGGAGTTTATCCGGATCGGTTACACAATAAAGGGCTTGGTCCAACATCGTTGAAACAAGGGAATAGGTCGGTCTTGAACCAATTGTATACGTGATAATTTCACCATTAAATAAATCCAACATTGGTGATAGGTATAACTTCTCCCCAAATAACTTAAACTCCGTAATATCTGTAACCCACTTTTCATTTGGTTTTTCAGCTTGGAAGTTGCGATTTAAAATATTTGGTGCAATTTTCCCAACTGTCCCTTTGTAAGAGCGATATTTTTTCATACGAACCAGACATTTTAACCCTAATTCTTTCATAAGACGATACACTTTTTTATGATTTACTTTGTGTCCACGATTCATAAGTTCATCACGAATACGACGATAACCATAACACCCATCGTGTTCATTATAAATAGCTTGAATCAGTTCTTTTACCTCCGCATTTGGATCAGGACGATTAAAATGTTTCATCCAGTAATAGTACGTACTACGTGGAATGTTTGCGAGTTGAAGTAACTCCTTGATAGGAAATTCATGCCTTAACTCGTAGATTACTTGCGCTTTGTCTTGTTTGGTGATTTTTCTTTGTTTTGAACTAAGGCATTCAACTTTTTTAAATATGAATTTTCCATACGTAAACGCTCATTTTCCGCTTGTAAGGCTTCGATTGATCCTTCATCTACTGGTTTTATTTTTTTATCTTTCATGGTTGGACGCCCCTTTTTCTTTGATTGTAGGGCATCCAATCCTCCTGTTTCATAAGCTATTTTCCATTTCCGAAGTGTTTCATAAGACGGTATATTGAAAAGTGCCGCTGTTTCTCTGATAGATGTCCCGTGTTCATTCATATAATAAAGTACATCTAGTTTATACTGGGCTGGGTAGAATGTATAGCACTTTTCAAAGGCCTTTTCACCTGAAGACTCATATCGTCTAATCCACTCACGAAGTACGCTAGGGTTAACTCCTATAGATTTAGCAATTGTTTTTCCACTTTCTGTACCATCTAAATATCGTTTCACCGCTTGGATTTTTTCTTTTGAAGAAAATTTAGCCATAAAAAATGCACCTCCAATTGTTAGACTGTGTCTAACAATTGGGGTGCACTTCAGCAGAAGGTGGCTTGTTTCGGTATTAATTTATTTTAACTATTCATGTCTGAATGGCCTTTTTGGAGCAATTAGCTCTAAATTAGTACCATCTGGATCGGGGAAGTAGGTAACTCCCCTACCAAATCCAGTTTTCTAGCCGTCTTCTTGAAAGATAATTGGTTCGTCATCTGGGTGCTATCCTATGCCCATCAAGCTAACAAAATGGATTGCTTCTGAAACAAAAAATGATTTTTATTACTATAAAAAACGTAAAGTATCTGTTTTTAGAAAAAATTAATTTTTATAAATTGATGGAGATATAACTTAATTCTTTTATATATTTAGTTAAATATGATTGTTAGAATGAACTTAAAGTAATTATGATTTCTAGAAATGCAAACTGATGTTTTGAATTGGTTTAAAGTTGCTGGAACAAAATAAAACCAATTGAGCAAAAAAACTTGCAAAAATAAAAAGAGAGGTGTATATTAATTGATGTATCAATAATTGATATATCAATTAATGTTTTGACAAGAAAGAAAAGGAACATTTTATGAAGGAAATGTTCGTAAATATCAGTGGAGAAGAACGCAAAATACTTATTCATGTTCTATTACAGATGCAAAAAAATGTGGAGAATATTAAAGAATAGAGAGTGTAGGGGGCAGAATAGTGTGGAAATAATCGCAGCTATTTTAGTCGGGATCGTAGCATTAGAACATTTGTTTATCATGATCCTTGAAATGTTTTTTATTGATTCAAAAGTAGCAAAACGTGCTTTCAAATTACCGAAGCATTTAGAAGGAGATCGAAACGTAGCCATTATGTTTGCAAACCAAGGTTTATATAATGGGTTTTTAGCGGCTGGTCTCATTTGGGGACTTGTACTTGGGCTCAATCCAATTGGTTATATGGTCCAATTATTTTTCGTGATTTGTGTGGTGATAGCAGCTATTTTCGGAGGTTTCACATCTAATAAATCAATTATTGTGAAACAAGGACTTCCAGCTGTTTTAGCACTGGTTGCCCTTTTATGTATAATATAGAATCAAATTTTCTCAATAAAAGAAATCATTTTTGAAAAGAATACGCTATTCTTTCTTTAGAATTATAGGAAAGGATGGCGTTTTTTGTATGTTTATTTCTATATGTAGTGAATTATAACTATTCTCTCAAGGGACTCAACTGCTTTTCAGCTTTTGGATATATTTTCATCCATCTTTGTTTCCTCCTATTGTTGGATAGTGTAATAATTGATAAAAATTTTGATGAAATTGGATTATAACGATTGATCAAAAAAGTTAGTGATTAAAAATATTATTCTTTAGTACATACATTTTTAAGATGTTAAATATATTTCATAATAGTCTCTGTAAGATAGGGATAAGTAGAATAGTACTTTTTATAACTTTGAATGTCATTCATAATAGCACCAGTAAGAAGAAAACAAGCTTTACGGTACTACTAGTTACCAAAGATGTTACAGTAGTTTATTTAGAATCAAATTGATTGAAAGGTTGTACTATATGGCCTAATAATTTCGAAAAAATGTCGGTGTGGCATAAAACAATTATGGAGGTTAAAGATATGAGTACTTCAAATTTGAATGAAATAAGTAAACAAATTTTAAAAGAGGAGGAAACACTTCAATTTTCCTCTTTTACAAATGAAGATGCCTTGCAAATAGGTTTATTTATCGTTGAAACAGCGAAGAAAGAGGGGAAATTGATTGCTGTTGATATAACGAAAAATGGTGTGCAATTATTTCATTTCAAGATGACAGGGACAAATGAGGAAAATACGAAATGGATTGAGCGTAAAAAACGAGTCGTTTCCCTACATGATCGTAGCTCGTATTATATGCAGATACAAAGTGAAATAACTGGAATTTCATATAATGAAAAATATCTTTTAGATACTTCGGAATATGCTGCGTTTGGTGGATGCTTTCCTATCAGAATAAAAAACGTAGGGGTTATTGGAATGATAACAGTTTCAGGATTACCACCAGAAGAAGATCATGAATTGGTTATAAGAGCGGTGAAAAATCAGTTGAATCAGTAATGAAAGTATTTTTATACTTTCATATTAGATAATGGAGTATTATAAGCAATTATTAATATGTAAATCCTTATGAGATGTTAATTATTAAATAAGTGACCAGTATGGTTTCTACTACAGTTCGTTAGTAATATTTAGTTAAATTTAAAATGTAAAAAGCCAGGTAATGCATTATTCATGCTACCTGGCTTTTTAACTATCAATTTAAGCTTATTTTCATGTTTGTGTAAATATGAAACAAGCAGGATACATGAATAGAGAATGGGTAAAATAATACCGAATGATGATTAGATTTTATGAATGATGTTATAAGGCTTTTTTTAGGGAAACTGAAGGAAGCAGTGTGTTTAGATTTAGAATGACTGGCAATGGGTGATAGGAAGTTCAATGATTCAAAAATGAACTCATTTAAACGCATATTATCTTTGAGATGTATCCTTTTGAAGAATATTAAAACTTAGGAGGAATGGAATTATGACAAAAGATTTCTATACTGCACTGAAAGAAAGACGTACTTACTATGGAATTAATAAAGAGGTACAAGTATCGGATGAAAAAATTAAAGAAATTGTGGAGTTTGCTGTGAAATATACTCCATCAGCTTTCAATTCTCAAACTGCGCGATTAGTTGTATTATTTGGTGAAGCTCATGATAAATTATGGGATATTACAACTGAAACATTAAGAAAAGTAGTTGGAGATGGAGAATTCTCAGGAACGCAACAAAAAATGGATTCTTTTAAAGCTGGTTATGGAACAGTACTATTCTTTGAAGATGAGGCTATCGTTAAATCGCTTCAAGAAAAATTTGTTGCATATGCTGAAAACTTCCCAATTTGGTCACACCAAGCATCAGGTATGCACCAATTAGTCGTGTGGACAGGTTTAGAAGCAGAGGGATTAGGGGCATCTTTACAACATTATAAT
Organism: Bacillus sp. SRB3LM; assembly: GCF_015712745.1. Lineage (NCBI taxonomy): Bacteria > Bacillati > Bacillota > Bacilli > Caryophanales > Bacillaceae > Bacillus > Bacillus sp. SRB3LM. Next base: position 592,683 of record NZ_VWVQ01000103.1, on the reverse strand, counting down.
CCATTAATTGACGATGAGGTAAAACAAGAATGGAATGTCCCTGCTAATTGGAAACTAATTGCACAAATGCCATTTGGTAATCCAACAGCTGCACCAGGTGAAAAAGAATTCCAACCACTTGAAGAGCGTGTGAAATTTCATAAGTAATATTCGAATGTAATAAAATGGAAATTTAATCAGTGGTGGTCTTACTGTCCGCAAATAGCAGGAGAAGCTAACTGTATTGTAAAAATAAAACTGTTTAGTAATAAAAAAACTTATTCGTTTTTTTATTAATCGAGTATGTATGAATAAAAGATTTTAAAACACTATTTTAATCTGTAAGGTAACAAGGTGATCGTTTTGATCACCTTGCTTTATTTCTTACATTTTATTTATTAAAAAACGCTAGCTTTTCATAAATGCTTGAAAATTTAGCGTTTTAATAATAGGTATCTGTAATTTGACACTTAAAACTATATACGAAAAAGCTTTTATGTTATTCCTCAAGTTCTATCCATTCCTGTGACCATTCTTCTATTCCGCGAATAATAGCTTCTAAAGCAAATCCTTTTTGAGTTAAAGAATATTCTATACGAACTGGTGTCTCAGGAAAGACTTTACGTTCGACAATTCCTTCTAGTTCTAATTCTTTCAATCTTTCTGAAAGTAATCTTCCGCTAACAGGAAGAGAAGATTCAAGCGTACAAAAGCGCTGAGATCCAGAAAAAAGTTGGTAAATAATTAGTGATGTCCATCGTTGACTAAAAAATTTCATTCCTTTTTCAAAGCGAGGGCATAATGTAGAATCATTCATTTTCCTTCACCTCCTAAAATAAATTATATAACATCTTACTATTAGTAACAAATGTTTTTATAATTAATTACTTGACGTAAATTAATTACGAATGTATACTCACTTACATAAAGTAACTAAGTTGTTTTATGTAACTAAAACTCTTTTCTTTAAATGGCCAAAGTTGTAATGATACATATTGCATATAAGCTGAGAGAAAAAAGAATAGCATCTGTAAAAACACTTACGTTGTGTAAGTTAAACAATAAAAAATATAACAATGGAAGAGAATTTTAGAGATTCTCTATACTAGGAGGTACCTAATGGTTACAACAGATACAATTCATATGTTAGAAGATAAAATTCAATTTATACATCAAGATGGAAAGGATATTTATTTAGTAGGCCCTATCAAATTGCCAATTAATTTATATGGGGAGACTAAAGTTTTTCAATGGTATTCTTGGTTACAATGTAGTGAGGGTACAAATAGTGTAGAAGGGGTTATTGAAAAACTTTCATCTATTAATTTAGCTGATATGCAGCAATCTAGTGTGCTTGTATATGGTGATTTTGAGAATTCTGAAGATGGCCTAATTCGTATGCATAGTATTTGTCACACCGGTGATATCTTTGGTAGTAAACGTTGTGACTGTGGATTCCAATTAAAGCAGTCTTTACAAATGATTACAGAACATGGTTCAGGCGCATTATTTTACTTAGCGAATCATGAAGGAAGAGGAATTGGCTTGTTTAGTAAAGCTATGACGTACCTCTTGCAAGAAAATGGGTTGGATACAGTAGAAGCTAATCTGAACCTAGGTTTTGAAGATGATGTTCGAAACTATGATGATACAATTGAAGTATTAAAAGCGCTACGCTCAAAACCTGTAAAACTTATTACAAATAATCCGAAAAAATTAGAAGCGTTACAAAAAGCTGGATTAAATGTTACGAGTCGTGAACCGTTATGGGGTGATGTCTCAGAGTTTAATGAGAAATATTTGCAAACGAAGATTCAGCGTTCTGGACATTTTGAAGGGGGACACTTACATGCTTGAGCATGAATTGTATATGAAGCTAGCACTAGAAAATGCCAAGGCTATGAAGGGACAAACGACTCCAAATCCATTGGTTGGATCTATAATTGTAAATGATAACCGAATTGTAGGGGTCGGAGCACATATGAAGGCTGGAGAACCACATGCTGAAATACATGCGATACGTATGGCGGAAGAACAGGCGCGTGGTGGTACAATCTATGTAACTCTTGAACCTTGTTCTCATCATGGAAGAACAGGGCCTTGTGCAGAAGCAATTGTACAAGCAGGAATTAAGAAGGTAGTAGTTGCTACACTTGATCCAAACCCGCTTGTTTCTGGACGTGGAATTAAAATTCTACAAGATGCAGGTATTGAAGTACTTGTAGGAGTGTGTGAAGAAGAATCTAAAAAGATGAATGAAGTCTTTAATAAATATATTTTGACAAAGCGCCCATTTGTAACGATTAAATCAGGAGTTACATTAGATGGGAAAATTGCTACTTCTTTATCGGATAGTAAGTGGATCACATCTACAGAAGCGAGACAGGAAGTACACCAAATACGAAATGAAAATGCAGCCATTTTAGTAGGAGCAAATACTGTACAAGAGGATAATCCATCATTGACAACGCGTATTCCAAATGGGCGAAATCCAATTCGAGTAATATTGGACTCAACATTACGCATACCAATGGAAGCTAACGTTATTACAGATGGAGAAGCTCCTACCTGGATATTTACAACAAGTAATCATGCAGCGGAAAAAAAGAAAGCATTAGAAAATGCAGGAGTCAAAGTATTTGTTACTAGCGGAGAAAAGCATATAAACTTATATGAAATGCTTGATGTTTTAGGGGAAAAAGGAGTTTCCTCCCTGCTTATTGAAGGTGGTGGAGAGGTAAATGCTTCGTTTATTGAAAATAAATTAATAGATAAACTGATTTTATATATTGCACCTAAAATGATTGGGGGTAGAATGGCGCCTAGCTTTGTAGAGGGGGCTGGTATTACTAAAATGCAAGATGCAATTGAATTTAAGGATATATCATTTACCCAGGTTGGAAAAGATTATAGATTTATTGGTTACCCAGAATATCAGAAAGGTGAGAAATAAGGAGAATAAAAACTACTTATATTTTCCGATAAATGGATTGCAGAAAGGAGCGATGAAGAGTGAAGTTTGGATTTGATATCGATGATACGTTAATTGATTTAAGGCAGCATGCTTTTCATTTATATAATAAAAAATTAAACAAAAAAGTAGGATTGGATGTATTTCATTCTTTAAAAACAATTGAAATTCATGAAGCATTTGGCATGACTTCGGAGGAAGGTAGTCATATGTGGAATAGTTTGCTGGATGAGATTTATTATACTTCTTGTTCACCGTTTCCATATGCAGTAGAGACATTGCAAGAATTAGAAAGACAGGGACATGAAATATACTATATAACAGCGCGACCTAAAGAGCATGGAGAGCAAACAAAAAAATGGTTAATAGAAAAAGGTTTTCCGGTACATGAAGATCGCTTTTTCTATGGAATGAAGGATGAAGAAAAAATACACTTCATACAAGAAATAAAATTAAACTATTTCTTTGATGATAAGCCGGCAGTCTTAGAAACGTTAATAGGAAAACCGATAAATGTGTATGCAAAAACTACTTCTTACAATCAACATCTCAATATCCCGCGAATTACAAGTTGGACGGAGTTAGGAAATATTATAAAGAAAGAAATGCGAGGATTTAACTGGAAAATCAAATAGAGCCAAGAGCATATTGAGTGTTACAATTTTAGAGGAAAGACATAGGTGTTATGTCTTTCCTTATTTTTTTAATACTATCGTTTTTATTAGTGTGATGTGCTAGAAGTACTTCTAATAGAGAGGAAATAGAAAAATGAGCAATAAGAAAAATATTTTTAAGCTAGTCTTGTATGGAAGTATAATTTATATATCAATGATAGGTTCCCCTGGTGCCACAATATTTGTGGATATTTTGGATGAGAAGTTCAAGATTTAATGGGGTGTGCTCATAATCATGAATTTTTGGATTCTTATTATAAAATACATTATTTAAACTATATATTAGAATGAAAAATATGAAATTGGAATTATTAAGAAACAGTAAGGTTGGTACAAAACTAAACATATTAATAACGATATCAAGTATTGCATGTATAGTATTATCCCTAATAGGGTTTTGGGGATTAGAAAGAGGGAAAAGTACTTCCTCTAATATGTATGAGGATAATTTACTACCAATTGAGTGGATTGGGATTGTAGAATCTAATTTTTATCACGTTAATATGAACTTTATGGAAATAATGTTATCAAAAGATGAAAAAAGAATGAACGAATTAATAAGAGAAATGGATGGAATTCGTAAAGAAAATGATCATCTTTTAAAGCAGTTTGAGGCTAAACTTATTTCTACTAAAGAAAAAGAATTATATAACACGTTTCATGAAACATTTAATGAATTAAGGACTCAAATGAAGAAAGCACAAGAATTAGGAAAATCTAATAATGAAGAAGCATATGCATATTACCTAAAAGAGATTGAACCTAATATGCAAAAATCAATAAAATCAATTTGTGAATTGATTTTATATAATAGTAATAATGCAGAGCTTTTACAGAAGGAAAATAATAATAGTGCTCAAAATACAATGATAATGTTTGTTAGTATTTCGATTTTAGTAATTTTGATAATTATATTAATTGGATATATTATTAAATTAACTATCCGAAAACCACTTGCATTACTACAAAATGATATGGAGAAAGTAGCAGCTGGAGATTTAACAACACGTACTCCTTATAAAGCAAATAATGAATTAGGGCATATTGTTCAGTCTTTTAATAGTATGTTAGATAACCTTCAACAATTAATTGAGAATGTTAAGATGACAACACAAGAGGTTATTTTTCCTACGGAGGGCGTAGTACAAGATACAAATCGAGCGTCTAGTATTTCAAATGAGGTTGTACAGACTGTTCTAGAAGTAAAAACAAAAATAGAAGGACAGGTAACTAGTATTCAGGAGAGCCCATCCTCAATGGAAGAAATTACAACCGGGGTGCAAACTGTAGCTGAATCTTCAGCAGTAGTCGCTGAGGTAGCAGTAACGACTACAGAACGAATAAATATCGGTAGTGAAGTAATAAATCACTCTATTCTTCAAATGAATAGTGTGCATGATGTTGTCGAGGAAACATCAAAAGTAATAAATAAACTTGTTACACGTACACAACAGATTGATACAGCTCTCGCTGCAATTACTAATATTGCCGAACAAACGAACCTTCTTGCCTTAAATGCCGCTATTGAAGCGGCACGTGCTGGAGAGAATGGGAAAGGATTTGCAGTGGTTGCCGCAGAAGTTCGAGACTTGGCTGAGCAATCTAAAGAATCTGCAAAAGAAGTTAATCATTTAATAAAATCGATTCAAAAAGATACCCAAGATACAGTTAATGTCATGCAAAAAGGACAACAAAAGGCAGTAGAAGGAAAAGAAGCTGCTTAAGATTACAGGTCAAATTCAAGAAGTATCCGCAGCGACAGAAGAGATGTCTGCTGGTACAGAAGAAGTAAATGCTTCTCTTTCGCTAGTTTCTGAAACTGCTACGGATGTGAAAAAGGAGATTCTTCAAACAGTAAATTCAATTCAATCACAGGCCGTATCAATTGAACAAATATCAATCCAATCCAACAAAATGAAAGAAAAGGTGGAAGAATTAACGGAATTGGTTTCAAAATTTAATATTACAGAACAAAAAGGATGAGTAAATCATAAAAGTTTACGTATGGCTATTAGCCTAAAAATAATTGATTTTTTACGATTAAAAAGATTTTAGTAATTAATTCAATTACAAGTGTAATAACATGTATAAAAAACATGAAGACTTAAGAGTCTTCGTGTTTTTTTATTGAATAATGTCTGAAAAAATATTGATAATTATACGATATTTTGGAACTTATCACAAAATATTCATATATGCAAAATTACATACGTTTAATGATTGATAATCACGAGTTAATGTAACTATAATAATTACACTGATAAGTAACTTATTGACGACAGTTATAAGTGAAGAAGGAGGGTTTTATTGTATTTTGTATATAAAAAATAGAGAAGGAGATATGTAAATGAAAAGGTTACTTGTTATAGGCATAATGTATACAATGTTTTTCCTCATAGGAAATATACACTTACATGCTGATGAACGGACAAATGTAAAAGAAATTACTAGTTTAGAAGAGCCTACTTGGATATTTCAGGCGGGCATAAGTAAGGGGAAATATCACGATCGACAAGATTTAGGGCTTATTTTGCAGAGAAATACACCACTAAAGGTAAGACAAACGAATCCTAATTTTAAAGACAAATTAACATTACGTTTATTGTCTAATGACTCAAAAAATGAAAAATCCATACAAGTAGGAAATGAATGGGTTACCATTCAAGGTGATACGCCTTTAGTTCCTTTCATAGATACTCCGTATGGTGAAGAGCATGCTGTACTTGAGTACCAAGTAGGGAATGAAAGTGCTACTAAGCCTCTTCCCATTTATAAACAACAAGAAAGTGTATCTCAATTTTTTAGTACATGGGATCAATTTGATGGAGAGTATGCGTTAATTCAAGGGAAGAGTTTTCAATTATTTGTACCTAAAAAAGATAAAGAGTTAGTAAGATCTTTAAAAGATTTTCAATCGTTGGATGAGTTAATTGCGTATTATGAAGATATTTTTGCAATGTATGATTCAATTATTGGTTTAGATGGTTCAGCGTTTGAAAATAAAAAAAGTCAAAATCGTTATTTTTTAAAAGCAGATATATCTGGTGCTGGCGGTGCTTATTATGGCACAAATTGGACAGCGAATAGTTCAGATAGTACAAAAATGTGGTTAGATAAACTGAGTTGGGGAACTTTACATGAAATCGCTCATGGATACCAAGCTGGTTTTGATAATCAAGGAATATTTACAGGAGAAGTTTCTAATAATCTATTTGGTGTTCAATATCAATATAGTAAATACGGCAAAAAAGCAGATCAAGTTGGTTGGTTGTTTAATTTCGGGAAAAAGGAACAGGTAGAACGGAATTTATATAATGCTTTAATGAAAGAAAATAAAAATTATGATGATTTAGATTTACGACAAAAACTTATTCTTTTAACGATGGCGAAACAAAAAGCTGGCGATGAAGCTTTTGCAAAAATGTATCAAGGTTATCGAAAACTAGCTAGCAATGCTGCTTTCAAAAAAGATGACCATTCTTTACCAGATTTGATGAATGAGTATTATAGTGAGAATGGAGGAGTTGATTTTACACCTGTATTTGAAAGATGGGGCTTTAAGCTTAATCATAAACAAATAGAGATGAATAGGGCGAAAGGTTTTCCGGCTGTTACTTCTTTAGCTTATATAGTGCCTGAATCACAATTAGCTAAAGCAAGAGCACTAGTTGATTCTGAGATTCTTATAAACTCTAACTTTGAAATAGTTACAAATCAGCAAATTGCTTCACTTGGGCTAAAAGGGAATTTGCATATCCATTTAAATACAAATGAAATAGATACATTGAAAGGAGGAAAAATTAAATTAAAAGAAGGGAATATAGTTATTCAAGAGAAAACAATCGAAACAACAGATATCAATTTACAAGATGTACCAAATGGGGTTTATACAGTTGAGATTTCAGGTGGAAAAACAGATGTTATGTATCATTTCAGTTCGTATTATGCCTATGTAAAAGAAAAAGATAATAGTCTAACTATTGATGTTAACGAAATGAAAGTGGGCAAGTTGGTAAATCAAACGATCCAATTCCTAGGGTTAGGAGATGACCAATTTGCTGAATTAAATACGGATTTAGAGCAAAAGCGAGCTGTTTTTACGGTTACTACTAAAACGCCTCATAGCTATTATGCAGGTGAAAAATATGCATCGATAGAGGTCTTTAATGAAAAAGGTGAAAAAATTTATACGAAGGAAATGGAAGGAACAAATGTAATAATTGTAAAAGATATCATTCCACTAAAAGAGGGATATAGAATTAAAATCTATCATGATGAAATAAAAAAACGATTAACTAGTAAAGCTACTATTATTAATCCTATGAATAAAACGAATGAATTTATAATAACAAAATGGGGATTGAAAAATACTTCTTTGCAAAATAATCCAGAAGAAAATCTTATACAAAGAATTGATGAAGAAATGGAAGCGATTATAGGTAATCAGTTTTTAAAAGAGATACCAATGCAAAAATTAGAAATGAAAAAGAATGTGTGGATGGCAATAAATATGTTATCAGAACCACAAAAAATAACGTATATGAATAAATATAAAGATAGCTTATATAATGAGTAATTTTTGAGAAATGAATTGAATCTAAAAAAGTAGCAAACCAATCTATTAACCTATATATGTAGAGGTATGTAAAAACGATTGGCTATAGTTAAAATTTTTTATCTATGCTTAAAATTCTAAAATACATTTTTAAAATTTGATAATACGATTATAAAGGAGTAAAAATATGAATAATTTCGTAAAGGTAGGTTTAACTACAGGAGTGGTGTTATCGGCGATTATGCCTTATGGAGGAGTACATGCGGAAACAGAAGATTTAAAAGTGGAAACAAAGGAAGATACGTTCCGAACAGGTAATTTAACAGCACCTTCTCAAAATTCGGCAGAAAATGTAGCAAAGGATGCGCTAAAAGGAAAAACAGAACAAGCATTATCATCAAAGCAAGTTAATACTGAATCCAAAGTTAATTATAATGTTACGCAAAGTCGTAAATCTTATGATGGTACTACATTGGTACGTCTTCAACAAACATATGAAGGACGTGATGTATACGGATATCAATTAACAGCACATATTAATGATGATGGTGTACTTACGAGTGTTTCGGGGGATAGCGCCCAAAATCTACAACAACAGGAAGATTTGAAACAACCTATTACTCTATCAGAAGAAGATGCAAAGAAACAGCTCTTTAACATTTATGGGAATAATCTCACATTTGTTGAAGAACCAGAAATTAAACAAGTAGTATATGTAGATGAAAATACAAGTAAAGCTACAAACGCATATCAAATTACTTTTAGTGCATCTACACCTGAATATGTATCGGGTACAGTATTAATTGATGCTTTTGGTGGTAATCTATTAAAAGAACTCGTTCAAAAATTGGGTATACAAGTAGATGGTAGTATTGTCCAATCTGCGACAGCAAATAAATCACAAGATCCTTCAAAATTAACAGGTACAGGAAAAGATGACTTAGGTATTAATCGTACGTTTGGAATTACGCAGCGAAGTGATGGAACGTACATGCTTGCAGATTATTCTCGTGGTAAGGGAATTGAAACATACACTGCTAATTATAAAGATTATAATAATTATAGAAGAAATGTATGGGGTTATCTCGATGATTTAGTAACAAGTAATTCTACAAATTTTACTGATCCTAAAGCAGTTAGTGCCCATTATTTAGCAACGAAAGTATATGATTTTTATCAAGAAAAATATGGGCGTAACAGCTTTGATAATAACGGACAAAAAGTAATTTCTGTCGTTCATGGCTGGAATACAAATGGTACGAATAAAGGAAATCCTAAGCAGTGGTTTAATGCATTTAGTAATGGAGCTATGCTAGTATACGGAGATCCAATTGTTAGAGCATTTGATGTGGCAGGACATGAATTTACACACGCGGTTACAAGAAATGAGTCTGGACTTGAGTACGCAGGAGAAGCTGGTGCAATTAATGAGGCTCTATCTGATATTTTAGGAGTAGCAGTTGAAAAGTATGCCAATAACGGAAAGTTCAATTGGACAATGGGAGAACAATCAGGTCGTATTTTTAGAGATATGAAAAACCCATCATCTATCTCTTCTAGATATCCGGAGGACTATAGACATTATAATAACTTACCTATTGATGCTGACCACGATCATGGTGGTGTACACACGAACTCTAGCATTATTAATAAAGTAGCTTACTTGATTGCTAGTGGTGGAAACCATAATGGAGTAAACGTACATGGCATTGGAGAAGATAAAATGTTTGATATTTTCTATTATGCAAATACGGATGAATTAAATATGACTTCTGACTTTAAAGAATTAAAAGAAGCTTGTATTCGTGTAGCAACGAACTTATATGGTAAAGATTCATTAGAAGTACAAGCTGTCCAACAAGCCTTTAAAGCAGCTTATATTTAATAGTATTGTGATGAATTATAAACTCTTTTATTTTAATATAGTGATTAATTTGTATGTATAGACAAAAACCTTGTAGAATTTTTCTGCAAGGTTTTTTTGAATGTTATGCCGCTATTTGCCGGGCAGTAAGACCCCCGCCTCAAAATTCAGCGAAAGCAAAGAAGTTAGGTGGGAGTTGGGCTGCTTGTAAAAGCCAGATTGGTAAGGGCTAATTAAAGTTTCACTTTATTCGGAGCGACAGAGGATTTAGCGAAACGCAAAATTTACCATGCTTTATACAAACTAATTAGTAATCAACATATACCGCAATCTATTTCAATTATCGGTATTGGTAGAGGGGGAATGTCAGATGTGGAATTTCAAACAAAGGTAGAACAATCCATTGCTACATTTTCTAGAAGATCTACTGATGACGAATCAGGAGTAGAAGGATTTATTAGCACATTTCGTTATTGTCAATTAAATACAGCGAATGTAGAGGACTATCAAGATTTGTTGAGTCTTGTAAAGAGGCGTGAAAAAGAATTAAATATTCCTGAAAACCGTATGTTTTACCTATCTGTTATACCAGAAGTATTTGATGTCATTGCTTTAAATATTAAGGAAAGTGGATTGTGGGCTACAAAAGGATTAAATCGTCTTATTATAGAGAAGCCTTTTGATTATAATGTAACGTCTGCTCGTGAGTTTAACGCGAAATTAATTGAAGATTTTGATGAAACTGATATTTATTATAACGATCATTATCTTTGAAAATGAATGGTAACTAGGAATACACTTAGAAAAGTATTACGAAATAAATCGTATGTAATTCAAGACATTTTCATTGACGATAATAATTTATGTGGTTAATATATTAGACATAAGATTATCTAATTACTAAAAGTAATTAGATATAAAATATTCCGTTAAATTCTATAAATAAGTAAGTTGTGGTAGAAATGCTTTGAATTGCCACTATTAATATTGGGGACAATTAAAAAGCGAAAGGTATAAAAAGAATTGGAATTTGATAACTCTTTGTTTTTATAAAACATGAGCTTCTGTACAATTCATTTTTAAAATATTGACAAGGATTATACAACAAGAGGGGGACTGAAATTGGAATCAATGACCTTTGTTTTATTTGGAGCGACAGGGGACTTAGCGAAACGCAAAATTTACCCCGCACTATATAACTTATATAGAGATCAAAAGCTTCCAAAGCAAATATCCGTTATCGGGCTTGGGAGACGTCAAGTATCTCATGTAGATTTTCAAGAAAGAATAAAAGAATCAATAGAGACGTTTTCCCGTCATAGAGAAGAAGGTACTCCAGAACTGGAAGGTTTTTTAGATAATTTTCGCTATTGTCCATTAGATGTGAGTAAGCCGGAAGACTATGAGAGGTTATTACAAGTCGTTCGTGAAAGGGAAGAAGAATTACATATAAAAGGAAATAGAATGTTTTATCTTTCCGTTGCTCCTGAATTTTTCGAGACCATTGCTTTAAATATTAAGGAAAGCGGACTTGATAAAACGGATGGATGGAAACGTCTGATGATTGAGAAACCATTCGGGCACGACCTTACATCTGCTCGTGAGCTTAACGATAAGCTTAGTCGCACGTTTGAAGAAGACGAGATATACCGTATCGATCATTATTTAGGTAAACCGATGATTCAAAATCTTGAAGCATTAGAATTTGCAAATCCTGTTCTCCAATCAATTTGGAATAAAGAACATATAGCGAATGTACAAATCACAGCGAGTGAAACAGTTGGGGTTGAAGAAAGGGCAGGATATTATGACCAGGCAGGGGCCATTCGAGATATGGTTCAAAATCATATGTTACAAATATTAATGATGACTGCTATGAATCTGCCGGAAAAGGTTAATGCATGTGAAATTCGAGAGGAAAAGCGAAAGGTAATGGAAACGCTTCGTAAAGTGAAAAAAGAAGACGTTCAAAGCCATATCATTCGCGGACAATACGCTGCAGGTGAGATAAAAGGCGGGCAAGTTGTAGCATACAAAGAGGAGCCAGGAGTAAATCCTTCTTCTAACATAGACACATTTGTTGCTGCTCGCCTGTGGATCGATAATCCATTTTGGACTGGCGTTCCCTTCTATATACGAACAGGCAAACGAATGAAAGAAAAGTCTACTCGTATTGTAATTGAATTTAAAAATACGTTAAAACAGCAATATCAAGATAGTAATCCAAATGCAGCACCTAACTTGTTAATAATTGAAATTAGTCCAGGTGAGAACGTTTCATTACAGTTAAACAGTAAAAATCCATTGAAAAATGGAGAAATTGAACCGATGCGTATTAACTTTACTTGTGAGCAAGCGGATGTGGGAGTACCTGAAGCGTATGAAAGACTCATTCATGATGCTGTGAGTGGAGACGCTACATTCTTTGCACATTGGAGAGAAGTTGAATTGTCATGGGAATGGGTACAACCAATTCTTGAAGCGTTCGAGGAAAACTTATTACCGCTTTATGAATATGAGTCTGGTTCATATGGTCCAGAAGCGTCTAATGAACTGTTGCAAGAAAGTGGATTTAAATGGTGGTTAGATCAAGAGACGGAAAAATAAGCACTTTCTTTAATGAAAGCATTTAGGGGGACGATTACTATGACACAAAACATAAATCAATTAGCAGTGAATACACTTCGTACGTTATCGATTGATGCTATTAATGCGGCAAACTCAGGTCATCCAGGTCTTCCGATGGGAGCAGCACCAATGGCTTATGCATTATGGGCGAATCATTTAAATTACAATCCTAATCACCCAGAATGGTTTAACCGTGATCGTTTCGTTTTATCGGCGGGACATGGATCTAGTCTGTTATATAGTCTACTTCATTTAGCTGGATATGATGTTTCAATTGATGACTTGAAAAACTTCAGAAAGTTAAATAGTAAAACACCAGGACATCCTGAGTTTGGTCATACTCCTGGAGTTGAAGCGACTACAGGCCCGTTAGGACAAGGGATTGCTAATGCTGTCGGAATGGCAATGGCAGAAGCTCATTTAGCAGCAAAGTTTAATAAGGGTGGTCACTCTATTATAGATCACAATACGTATGCTTTAGTCGGAGATGGTGACTTAATGGAGGGTGTCGCTTATGAAGCGATGTCAATGGCAGGACATATGAAACTTGGCAAGTTAATTGTACTGTATGATTCAAATGAAATTTCACTTGATGGTGAATTAGGCATTGCTTTCTCTGAAGATATTCAGAAAAGGGTAGAATCTGTACATTGGCAATATGTAAGAGTTGAAGATGGAAACGATGTCGATGCTATTACAAAAGCTATTACATTAGCGAAAGAAAATACGGATCAACCTACTCTTATAGAAATTAGAACCATTATAGGTTATGGAAGTCCAAAAGTTGCTGGAACGAACAAAGCACATGGTAATCCGCTTGGAGTAGAAGAGGCAACAGCGACAAAACAAGTGTATGGTTGGGGTTATAAGGAAGATTTCTTTGTACCTGAAGAAGTAAAGGCTCATTTTAATGCACTAAAACAAAAAGGTATTGAAAAAGACAATGACTGGAATGAGCAGTTCAACTTATACAGAGAAGCGAATCCTACACTGGCAGATGAATTAGAAAAAGCGATTACAGGTGAGGTTTTAATTGAAGCGAAAGACATTCTATCCTTTGATACTGAAAAAACAATTTCTACTCGTGTTGCAAGTGGGGAAGCTATTAATCATTATGTGAAATCGATTCCTTCTATTTTCGGTGGAAGTGCGGATCTTTCTCATTCTACGATGACAGATATAAAAGGTGAAGCAGTATATGCAGTAGAATCGTATGCTGGACGAAATATATATTTCGGTGTACGTGAACATGCAATGGGCGCTGCAGCGAATGGATTGGCGCTTCATGGAGGAGTAAAACCTTTCGTAAGTACATTCTTTGTATTTAATGATTATCTTCGTCCATCGATTCGACTGGCTGCACTGCAAAAGTTACCTGTTACTTACGTATTTACACATGATTCGATTGCTGTAGGAGAAGATGGTCCAACGCATGAACCAATTGAACAATTGGCAGCTCTTCGAGCAATTCCTGGTCTAACAGTTATCCGTCCGTCAGATGCAAATGAAACAGCAAGTGCTTGGGCGTATGCTTTACAGCAAACGGATGGTCCAGTCGTTTTAGTACTGAGCCGTCAAAATTTACCGGTGTTTAATGAAACGAAAGCGAACATAGAGAATCTCTCTAAAGGAGCTTACGTATTAACACAAACGAATGAAAATCCGGATGTAATTTTAATTGCGACAGGTTCTGAAGTATCCTTAGCTGCTAGTGCGAAAGCAAAATTAGAAGAAGATCAAGTTTCTGTTCGCATCGTTGCAATACCGAGCTGGGAGCTATTCGATCACCAATCGAACGAATATAAAGAATCCGTTCTTCCGTCTTCTATAACGAAACGAGTATCTCTTGAAATGGGTGTATCTCTCGGTTGGGAACGTTATGTAGGACAAGAAGGAAAAGTACTATCAATTGAAACATTTGGAGCTTCAGGTACTGGAGCTGAAGTCATGAATCTATTTGGATTTACGACAGAAAATGTTGTTCAAATTACAAAAAATGTGTTGAATTCTTAAGCTATGACTGTGAATACCTTTCTGTACATATTAAAATTTCAGTGCTGAAAGGTATTCCAGATTGTAGTGATATGGATTTTTAATAAAAGATGATTTGAGGAGGAATTATATTATGCAAGTAGGATTAATTGGGTTAGGTAAAATGGGATTAAATTTAGGGAAAAATTTAATGGATCATAAACATGAAGTAGTAGCATTTGATTTAAATACGAGCGCAGTAGAAGAAATGAAAGAGTACGGGGCAACAGGTACATCTAGTTTAAGTGAACTTGTTCAGTCATTACAATCACCAAGAATTCTTTGGGTAATGGTACCACACGCTGTTGTTGATTCTGTTATTGATGAGGTTACACCACTTTTATCAAAAGGAGATATTTTAATTGAAGCTGGTAATTCACATTATAAAGAGTCTATCCGCCGATATGAGCAATTAAAGAAAGATGGCATTCACTTTATGGATGCAGGAACTTCTGGCGGAATGGAAGGCGCTCGTAATGGTGCTTGTTACATGATCGGAGGAGATCAAGAAGCTTGGGACATCGTTGAACCTATCTTCCGCGATACTGCTGTAGAAAATGGATTCTTATATGCTGGAAAAGCTGGTAGTGGTCACTTCTTAAAAATGGTTCATAACGGAATTGAATACGGTATGATGGCTGCTATTGGTGAAGGATTTGAGATTCTAGAGAAAAGTGAATTTGACTACGATTATGAAAAAGTATCAAGAGTATGGAACAACGGTTCAGTGATTCGTTCTTGGTTAATGGAATTAACAGAAAATGCATTTTCTAAAGATGCAAAACTGGATGAGATTAAGGGTGTTATGCATTCTTCTGGTGAAGGAAAATGGACAGTAGAAACAGCATTAGACCTTCAAACAGCAACTCCTGTTATCGCAATGTCTCTATTAATGCGCTACCGCTCATTAGACAATGATACATTTACAGGAAAAGTTGTAGCAGCTCTGCGCAATGAATTTGGTGGACATGCAGTAGAAAAGAAATAAAGTGAAACTTTAATAAGTAGGGGCTTCATTCCACACAAATCGGGCTTTTACGAGATAAGCATATTAAACATGTAACTCATCAACGTTTAAAAACTGGAGGGAATTAATCATGAAATTTTTTATTGATACTGCAAATCTTGAGGATATAAAAAAAGCATATAAACTTGGAGTTTTAGCTGGTGTTACAACGAATCCTTCTTTAGTAGCAAAAGAGGGCATTAAGTTTGAAGACCGTATTGCAGAAATTTGTCAGGCAGTGCCGAAAGTTGAATCTGTTTCGGCAGAAGTAACGCCAGATGCTGTTACAGCTGAAGAGATGATCGCTCAAGCAGAGGAACTGATTAAGATTAACGGCGGCGATGAAAAAGTTACAATAAAACTTCCGATGACGCTAGCAGGATTAGAAGCTTGTCGCTATCTTACTGAAAAAGGTGTGAAAACGAACGTTACACTTATTTTCACCGTGAACCAAGCACTTTTAGCAGCTCGAGCAGGTGCAACGTATGTTTCTCCATTTTTAGGACGTTTAGATGATATTTCTGAAGATGGCGTATTATTAGTTGCTAAAATTGCTGAATTATTCGATGTTCATCAACTAGATACACAAATTATTGCGGCTTCTGTTAGACATCCAGATCACGTAACTCGTGTAGCGATGGCAGGTGCTCACATTGCAACAATTCCTTATAAAGTAATTGAACAACTTGCTATGCACCCATTAACAGACCAAGGTATTGAGAAATTTGCTGCTGATTGGGCGAAAGCGCCTAAATTATAATGTATGAAAGCGAAGGTGCTTTCCGAAAATTGTTTTTCATGAGAGGACAAATCTTAAGTAACTTCATCGTTTAAACTGGATCCTGAGTTTGTAGTCTTACTACGTGAAAACAGCAAGAGAAGAAAGTGTCATTCACTTTTGAAGAAGGAAAATATGCTCGTATGAAGCATGTATAAAATAACATTATAATTATGAAAGAGAAATCCCCTTATCAGAGAGAGTAGTTAACATGTATCTCTGATAAGGGAGATTCTTTTTGTATAAATTATTATTTTGTGAAGATGATTTGTATATCGATATATAAATTCTTACTCATGAAAGAACTATATAGGTGCTCTTAATTGTATAGTAATTTTGAAAGGGTTTACATAAAGGGGTGAAATTGCGTATGAATATGTACCTTTTAATTATTACATTATTATCAATTGTAATTGTTATTTTAGGGGTATCGTGGTGGAGATGGCATGCGTTTATTAGTTTAACGATTGCAAGTTTGTTTTTAGCAATTATGTCTGGAATGCCAATGGATAAAATAGTGAGTGCTTATGAAATGGGAGTCGGAAGTGTTCTCGGGCATTTAGTAGGTATTTTAGTATTGGGTACAATTTTAGGGAAAATGATGGCAGAGTCAGGTGCTGGAATGCAAGTGGCAGAGTTCTTTATTAAATCCTTTGGGATAAAAAACTTACCATGGGCTATGTTAATTGCAGGTTTTATTATTGGAATCCCGGTGTTTTTTGAAGTAGGCATTTTAATATTACTGCCGTTAGTAATTTCAATTCATAAAACAACGAAACAAAATATTTTATTGATAGCATTACCAGCAATTGCTGGGCTATCTGTCGTACACGGTCTTGTTCCTCCGCATCCAGGGGCCATAGTTGCAATTGGTATTTATAAAGCGAATCTTGGAAAGGTACTAATGTATTCACTCATTATTACATTTTTTGCAGCGATTATTGCAGGTCCTATATTCGCTAAGTGGATTCACAAACGTGTAATTCCTGAAAATGAGCCAGAATTGATTCGTGTAAATACAAAATCAACGAAATTACCAGGAATAGGAGTTTCATTTTTAGTTATATTGTTACCTGTTATGTTAATGGTTTTAGCTGCAGCAGCTCCTTATGTGCCTCTTTCTAATACTTTGATGAAGATTGTCACATTAATCGGTAGTCCTATAATTGCACTATTGATTGCATGTTTTGCGGCGTTCTATTTTCTTGGATTTCGTCAAGGTATCGATAAAAAAGCTATTAAGAAGATAACAGAAGATAGCTTATTACCAATCGGTTCAATTGTTGCGATTATTGGTGCCGGCGGGGGATTTAAGCAAATTCTCATCGATAGTGGGGTAGGGAATGCTATTGCTCAAATGTCTGAGCATTTAGCTCTATCTCCAATTGTATTAGCATTTATAGTAGCTGGGTTAATTCGAATTGCGACAGGTTCAGCGACAGTCGCTTTAACAACAGCAGCGGGTATCGTTTCGCCAATCGTTGAAAATACGACAGGTGTGAACTTAGAGTTACTCGTTATTGCAACAGGTGCAGGAGCGTTAATGTTTTCTCACGTAAACGATGCTGGGTTCTGGATGGTAAAAGAATACCTAGGCTTAACAGTGAAAGAAACATTTAAAACATGGACAGTATTAGAAACGTTACTTTCATTTATCGCTTTTGGAGGCGTTTTACTACTCGATATGTTTGTTTAAGATAAAGATGTTTCTATTTAGATAATTGTGGCATACAACGTTATCAATAGATAAAAGGAATGTATTTTTATGGTGGGATACTGTAGCAATTTTTTGTTAGGAGGAAGAGATGGTGAGCTCAAAATATATGATTGGTGTAGATATTGGGACAACTAGTACAAAATCAGTTTTATTTTCTACTGATGGATCTGTTATTGCTAGTCATGGAATTGAATATCCTTTATATTCTCCTACACCTGAAACAGCAGAACAAGACCCAGAAGAAATCTTTCATGCAGTAATAAATACGATTAAAGAAACTGTACGAATAAGTAGTGTACAGCCGAATGATATTCTTTGTGTCTCTTTTAGTTCGGCAATGCATAGTATCATTGCTGTAGATGAAAAGGGAAAGCCGTTAACGAGATGTATCACTTGGGCAGATAATAGAAGTGCAAACTGGGCAGAGAAAATAAAGAATGATATGAATGGTCATGAAATTTACCTTCGTACTGGGACACCAATTCATCCGATGTCACCACTTTCGAAATTAGTTTGGCTACAGAATGAGCAGGCAGAGTTATTCGCAAAAAGTTATAAATTCATTTCTATTAAAGAATATGTTTTTTACAAGTTATATAAAGAGTATGTAGTTGATTATTCTATAGCATCAGCGACAGGAATGTTCAATTTAAAATCTTTAAAGTGGGATGAAGAGGCTTTACATGTAGCAGGAATTACAGATGAAAAGCTTTCAAAGCTTGTTCCAACAACGCACAGTTTAACAGGATTAGATGAAGAGTTTGCCAAAGAGATGAATGTACTTGTTTCTACGCCTTTTGTAGTAGGAGCGAGTGATGGAGTACTATCTAATTTAGGTGTAAATGCAATAGATCCTGGCGTTGTGGCTGTTACAATTGGTACAAGCGGTGCGATACGTGCTGTAACAAATCGTCCTGTAACAGATCCAAAAGGTAGAATTTTTTGTTATGCATTAACTGAAGACCATTGGGTAATCGGTGGACCAGTTAATAACGGCGGTATGATTTTCAGGTGGGCTCGTGACCAATTGGGCACTTCAGAGATTGAACTTGCGAAGCGCTTAGGAAAAGATCCATATGAGGTGCTTACTGAAATAGCAGCAAAAGTGAATCCGGGATCTGACGGTTTATTATTTCACCCGTATTTAGCGGGGGAAAGAGCTCCTTTATGGAATGCAAATGCGCGAGGATCTTTCTTTGGACTCGGATTGCATCATAAGAAAGAACATCTGATACGTGCTGTTTTAGAAGGAGTAATTTATAACTTATATACAGTTCTTCTCGCTTTAAAAGAACTCATTGGCGAACCGAAAAAAATTCAAGCGACAGGCGGTTTTGCAAGGTCGGAACTTTGGAGACAGATGATGGCGGATATTTTCCATCAAGACGTATATGTTCCTGAAAGTTTCGAAAGCTCTTGCTTAGGAGCTGCCATCCTCGGTTTATATAGTTTAGGTGAAGTAGATACGTTACATGTAGTTTCTGAAATGGTAGGTGCAGATTTTCATCATGAGCCAAACATGGAAAGTGTGGAAAAATATAAAGATTTAACGCCAATCTATATCCGTTTGTCCCGTCAATTGGAAGAAGAATATGAAAGTATAGCAGCGTATCAAAAAAAGTGGGTTTAAAAGCTATTTACCAAGAAAATATGGTAACGTATAAAGAGGTACTCCGATTTTTTAGGATACTCTTTCAACATAAAATATTTTAAGAAGTATGATGAATGAAAAATATAGGGAGAGAGGGTTATGAAAATGAAGGATAACAAAGAGTTTATCGGATATGTTGGAACATACACGAAAGAAAATAGTGAAGGAATATATAAGTTTATTTTAGACACGGAAGCAAAAAAAATTGGTAATGTAACACTTGCCGCTAAGTTGGATAACCCTACATATGTAACGATTAACCGAAATAATGAATATCTCTATTCCGTTGTTAAGGAAGGCGAATCTGGCGGTGTAGCTGCTTATTCCATTGATAGTCATACTGGAGAACTAAAAGCGAAAAATAGACAAGTAGTAGAAGGGGCTTCTCCTTGTCATATTAGTGTTGATAGTGGAAATCATACAGTAGTTACAGCAAATTACCATAAAGGAACGATTGAGTCTTTTGAAGTAAATGAAGAAAATGGAACTGTAAATCCTGCTGCATCTATTATGGCACATGAAGGTTCAGGTCCGAATAAAGAAAGACAAGAAAAACCACATGCACATTACGCGGGGTACACTCCTGATGAAAAATATGTGATAGGTGTTGATTTAGGGATAGATAAATTAATTACGTATGAAATAAAAGATAGTACATTAATAGAAGTGAATAGCCTGTCTGTGAATCCGGGAAGTGGACCAAGACACATTGCTTTTCATCCAAATGGAAAATACGCTTATGTAATGACGGAGCTTAGTTCAGAGGTTATTGCGCTAACATATAACTCGGAAGAAGGCTCCTTTACAGAATTACAGTATATTTCTACTCTTCCAGAACAATTTGATGAAAATAGTCAAGGAAGTGCGATTCATATTTCTTCTGACGGCCGTTTTGTATATGCAGGTAATCGTGGTCATAATAGTATCGCTGTTTATAGCGTAGATCAAAATTCAGGTCAGCTTACATTTGTTGAACACACATCTACAGAAGGAAATTGGCCAAGAGACTTTGTATTAGATCCTACTGAAAAGTTCCTTGTTGCTACAAATGAAAAGTCACATAATCTTGTGCTATTTTCAAGAGATGAATCTACAGGAAAGTTAACACTTTTACAATCTGATGTTGCTGTGCCAGAGCCTGTTTGTGTGAAGTTTTTAAATGTTTAAGTTGTGTTCGATATAATTTCATATACTCAGAAAACAATAAAAAGCAAAGCGATATCGCTTTGCTTTTTATTGTTTCTTTTTCGGCCTACGTACTAATTCGCCGCCGCAGTTTGGACAAACGTTTTGTCTTTCTTCTGTACATGGTGCGCAAAATGTACATTCATATACACAAATGTATGCTTTAGAATCTTGTTCGAGCGATTGATCACAAATTTGACAGTTTGTTTTCATTTCTAGTG
This sequence comes from Bacillus sp. SRB3LM, assembly GCF_015712745.1. Classification (NCBI taxonomy): domain Bacteria; kingdom Bacillati; phylum Bacillota; class Bacilli; order Caryophanales; family Bacillaceae; genus Bacillus; species Bacillus sp. SRB3LM. The sequence goes on along the minus strand of NZ_VWVQ01000103.1, from coordinate 571,423 downwards.
CCATAATAAGCCTCCTTTTAGTTAGAAAATTTATAATTTAATTATAATTCATTGAATAGAAATAGTCCTTTTCAATTGAAAGGAAATCGAATGATAAAGTTATGAATTGAAACGAAAGATGCCGGTTTATTTTAAAATTGATTATTTATTACAGTTGGAATATTATGAAATAGTCAAAAGACAACAGGGGGTATAGATTTTGACTAATCATAATGATCATTTAAAAGCAAACTGCGAAAAATGCTTCGGTCTATGTTGCGTTGCATTACCGTTCGCAGCATCGGTAGATTTTGCAGTGAATAAAGATGGTGGTAAACCATGTTCCAACTTACAATCAGATTTTAAATGTAGTATACATAAAAATCTTAGAGGAAAAGGTTATAAAGGTTGTACAGTATTTGAGTGTTTCGGTGCTGGGCAGAAGATTTCTCAGGGTACGTTTAAAGGGATTGATTGGAGGAAAGATGCAAAGCATGCAAGAAAAATGTACGATGCTTTTCCGGTTATGCATCAACTTCATGAAATGCTTTGGTATTTGAATGAAGCGATTCTTTTAAAGGCAACACAGCCAATTCATAAAGAGCTGGAGACCGCAATTGAGGAGACAGAGCGACTTTCGAATTTAAATCCAGGTGAGTTAATGAAAATAAATGTTCCAATGCATAGGGCAGAGGTGAACATTCTTCTTTTAGAAACGAGCGAATTAGTATGGAAGGAAATGAATACTGCGCGTAAGAAACGAATCATTCACCGCGGAGCAGACCTTATGGGAGCGAATCTGAAAAAGAAAAATTTACAAGGTGCAAATTTAAGAGGAGCTTACTTAATTGCGGCAAACTTAAATGGAGCAGACTTACGAGGGGCAGATCTCATTGGAGCAGATTTACGAGATGCAGATATTCGCGGAGCAGACTTTACAAATTGTATTTTTCTTACGCAAGTTCAAATTAATGCGGCGAAAGGGGATAAGCATACGAAATTGCCGAAATTGTTGTCCCGTCCATCGCATTGGAGTGCGTAAAGAGTGAGGAGTGTTTAGTGTGGATATATTTCAGTATTTAGAAGAGATGCAAGAGGATGTCTTTTCGTTAGCAGTAGAGCAAATAGAAGCGAAGTATTATGATATATACCGATTTGTATTGGTTTTCACGACCAAGATCCAATTATGCGAACAGGCAGAGACTAAGAATCTCTGCCTGTTTTGTTATTTCTTTTCAAAAGTAGTAATGAAAACGCTACATATAATGAGCATACCACCAATGAAAAAGTTACTATTTAATGTCTCATTTAATAAGAGCCAACCAAGTAATGATCCAACGATAGGTTGGAAGAAGAAAAATAAGGAACCGATGCTTGCATCCATTAAGTCTAATCCTTTATTCCAAAGGAAAAAGGCACCTGCTGTTGAGACGATTCCTAAGTATAATACGCCTAATATGACGTACGTATTTACTGTTCCGATAGAGGATGTTTGTAGTTCCCCTATCATAAAAGGTGTAATAAAAAAGAGTGAAAAGAATATGGCATACGTTGTAATAACTAAGGATGAAAATTGGATTGAAGCGATTTTTACATAAATAGATAGTAAAGCCCACGTAATAGCGGCTCCAACTAAAATGATTGTTCCGATAAAATAGGAGCCAATTTCAATATCCCACCCGATTACGATAATGACACCGATTGTCGCTATGATAGTAGATAAAAGTCTACGAGCGGTTAGTTTTTCTTTCAAAATGAGCGCTGCAAATATAGCCATAAATGCAGGTGTAGCTGATGTTACTAATGAGCCTGTATGAGCGTCGGATAATTTTGTTCCGATAAATTGACATGTGATTGAAATAAAATATCCGATAAATCCAATCCAAGCGAATAGGAGCCAATCTTTTTTGCGAATGGTTACTTTTTTCTTTTGCTTTTTCTCAGCTAGTTTTAAAATGCCATACAAAACAACAAAAGCGATAATAAAGCGTAGCCAAACGAGTGTTAGTGGTGGGATAAAATCGAGTACGTATTTGCTAACAACATACATACCGCCCCATATACTTGCTGCTAGTGATAAGCATATAGCTCCTAAAATTGTTTGTTTCATTTGAAGTACCTCCGTCTATTTTTAGGGTAATATGAGTTCCCTAAGACGAGGCATAGTGTATGTGTTACAAGCCCGCCTTAGTTTATAGACGGCCTACAGGTTGATCGTTTTCGAATGAAGTGTTGTAGTACATGGGTGCATTCCTCCTTCATATTTTATAATGATATTATAACTTAATTTTCAGTTTATTGGGATGTTTCTTTAGGAAATAGTGGCTGTCTAAGAAAGTGTAGTATATGGTAGAAAAACATATTTTTAAAATAAGAGAAACCAATGACATAGCAGATAAGTATATTAAGAGTAGGATGAAACAGTAGATTAATAGAGAAAGAGGAGGAGATTGTTATAACTACAACTGTTATTTCTCATTTTTATAACGAAGAGTATTTATTGCCGTGGTGGCTTATACATCATACGAAACTGTTTGATCATGGCATTTTAATTAATAAAGGTTCTAAGGATCGTTCGGTTGAGATTTGTAAAAAATTCGCACCGCATTGGGAGGTGCGAGATTCTGTAAATCCAGAGTTTGATGCATATGCGACAGATCATGAAGTGATGAGGATAGAACAAGAAGCACAAGGATGGAAAATGATTTTAAATACGACTGAGTTTCTTTGCGTGCAAGATAAAAATCAGTTTTGGAAATCGCTAAATGAATTGGGGGGGAGGATGTATTGGCTGGACGGGCTTATTATGGTTGATGATCCTAACTACAACTATCCGGACCTTAACTTTGGAATACCTTTAATGAAACAGCGGTTTCATGGTTATTTACCAGAAGATTGGCCGTTATGGAGAAGAGGTAGATTTATTCATAATCATGAGCATGGAAGTTATACGGTTGGAAGACATTTATCTGCGCATGAATCGATGATTTATCCACCTCTTGCCTGTATATTATGGTTTGGGTTTAGTCCGTGGAACGATGCGATGAGAAAGAGAAAGTTACAAATTGGTCCGACTCTTTCTGAAGCTAGTAAGCATGGGGGAATGGGGACGCATCATATTGTTACGCCGGAAAGATTAGAAGGATGGTATAAGGAATTAGCGAGAGGAACGAAGGATTTACGTTTTAATGATGCATATCGTTATGTTTTTGTATAAATGATTTCCACCATAAAATTGTTTCTTCAATTCCTGTATTTAGATCGTATGTTGGTTTCCAGTTTACTTCAGTTTTTAAACGTTCTACATTAACCCCGACAAATAAAGGTTCATCTTTAGAGAAAGGGATTGCACCTAGTTTAATTAAATGTTCTTTTCCTATCTTTTTAGCAATGATAGAAGCTAACTCTTTAATTTGTACAGATTGACCAGAAGCGATATTGATGGTGCCTGTAACGCTGTGTTCTAATATTGTTACGAGAGCGTCAGCGACGTCACTCACATGGAGGAAATCTCTCGATTGTTTTCCATGTGTACATAGTGCTTCCTCGTTTTTTAATAAGGAAGTGATAATGTTAGAAACGAGCCGATTACCTTGTTCGTGAGGTCCATACATATGAAAAATGCGGCCCCAACACATGCTGAGGCCTGTTTGTTGTGCATACGTTTCTAGCCAGGAGTGCAGTGCATTTTTACATAAAGAATACGGGGTTTTATAGGAAAGGAGCGGTGAATCTTCAAATAATACGCCGTTAAACCATTCGTACTCTGCGCCAGTACCTGCAACGACAACACGCTTTCCACCGCATGTTGTAAAGTGTTGAATCAATGAAATACTAGACTTTAGCCAATAGTAATTATTAATAGATACATAGCATGCTGGTGGCACTGCTTCCCAAGCAAGGTGAATGAGATGGCTAGGCTGAACGTCGTAAATGAATTGTTTTACTTCGTCATCGCGAAGCAAGTTTACTTTATGCCAATGGCAAGGGAGGTGAGAGGGGTTATTTTTATTATACATGGCGTGCACTTCGTATCCCTTTTGTATAAGTGAATGTACAACATATTTACCTATCCAGCCACTACCACCTGTTACAACAACTTTCTTCATGGCTCGATCACCTCAATTTCTGGAACCGTCACTAAAAATTTACCGCCCCATTCACGAATGAAAGAGCATTCTTTCATAATTTCGTCTTTCAAATTCCAAGGAAGTATAAGAATGTAATCTGGTTTTGTACGTTTAATTTCTGCTGGAGATTTTATTGGAATACGAGTTCCTGGTAAAAGGAGATTTTGTTTGTGAGGATTTTTATCTACTGTATAAGCTAGAAATTCTTTACCTATCCCGCAATAATTCAAAAGGGTGTTTCCTTTAGCTGGAGCACCGTAACCGATAATTTGTTTGTTTAAAGCTTTCGCTTCAATAAAAAACTTTAAAATATTTATTTTCAATTGTTCGATGCGTTTAGAAAAAAGGAGATAGCAATCTAAAGTATCTAACCCGTGGTCGACTTCTTTTTGAATTAATTTTGTAACATTGGAATGGATAGTTGATTGGGCACTTAGATGGCTTACAAAAATCCGTAAGGAACCACCATGCGTTGAAAGTTCTTCTACATCAACAATTTGTAAATGATGATAACTTAAAACTTTTTGAAGGCTTATAAGTGAGAAGTAGGAAAAGTGCTCATGGTAGATAGTATCGAACTGTTTAAAGGATATGAGGTTTAATAAGTGTGGGAATTCAATTGTTATCGTGCCATCACGTTTTAATAGTGTTTTTAAACCAGCGACAAAATCATGCAAGTTCGGAACGTGTGCTAATACGTTATTTGCGACGATTAAATCAGCTTGTGGCAATTTTTTTGCTAAGTCATTACTGAAAAAATTCACATGAGTAGGAATTCCTTTTTTGATAGCAATTTCTGCTACGTTTTTCGCGGGTTCAATTCCCAATGTCTCGATATTTTCTTTTTTAAAGTATTGTAATAAGTACCCATCGTTACTTGCGATTTCAATCACTTTTGAATGTTTCGTTAAGTTGAAACGCTTAATCGCCATTTCTACATATTGTTTAGCGTGTAGCAGCCAGCTTGAGGAGTAAGAGCTGAAGTATAAGTAGTCATGAAAAATATTGTGCGGAGATTCAAATTCATCTAGCTGCACGAGTAAACAAGAGTGACAAACAAATGTGTGCAGCGGATAAAATGGTTCCATTTTATATGAATTTTCAGGAGCTACAAATGAATTAGCAAGAGGAGAAACGCCCAAATCTAAAAAAGTGTTGGTTAGTAATGAGTGGCAAAAACGGCATTTTTTCTGTTCCATTTTATAGTCCCCTTATAAATTTTTGAATGCATCGATTTGTTGTCGCGTGAAAGATTCTATATTTTCACCGGATGCATATTTTTTGTACCAATCAACAGTCCAAGCAATAGAATCATCTGTTGATAACTTAGGGGTCCAGCCGAGTTTGTTTACTGCTTTTGTACTGTTGAGTGTTAAAATTGGTGATTCATAAGGAGTTTTCGTAGAGGGAGAATGGATGGTGAGTCGTTTATTCCATAATTTCGTTACGGATTGAATGACATCATTTACGGTTCTGCTAGGTTCATTAATCGGTCCGAAATTCCATGCTTCTGCATATTTAGCATCATTCCAAAGTTTCTCAGCTAGAAGGATATAGCCATGTAGAGGATCTAAAACATGTTGCCACGGACGGACGGCATATTTGTTTCGAATACACAAAGTATGATTGTGCAAATATGCCCGAATGATATCAGGGAATAATCGATCTTCTGCCCAATCACCACCGCCGATGACGTTACCAGCTCTGACTGAGGCGAGTTTCTGGGTATTAGTGCGGAAGAATGATTTTTGATAGGATGTTGCCACTATTTCAGCGCAAGCTTTGCTAGCGCTATAAGGGTCGAAACCTCCTAGTCGGTCATTTTCCACGAACGCTCGGTCGCCACTACCGTCATTCTCATAACATTTATCGCTTGTCACATTAATAATGGCACGTACGCTTTCGACGGACTTTGCTGCTTCTAGCACGTGGACAGTACCTAAAACATTCGTTTTGAATGTATCGATAGGATTTTTGTATGAAGTGGTGACGATTGGCTGAGCTGCTAAATGAAATATTATGTCGGGATTATGTTGTTTTAGGGCGTGGAATAAAGAGTCGTAATCAGTAATATCGCCATGAATTGTCATACACTCTTTTGCTACGTTACCTTGTTCAAAAAGATTAGGAATGGATGGGGGATGAGAAGAAAAGCCCACTATTTCTGCCCCTAAAGAACTTAAGAAAAGGGTGAGCCAGGAGCCTTTAAATCCAGTATGTCCCGTAATAAATACTTTTTTCTTATTCCAAAAAGATGATGAAGCCATATTACCAAACCTTCCATGGAGCGTTATTACTTTCCCATAGCTCGACTAATTTATTTTTATCCCGCAATGTATCCATTGGATGCCAAAAACCAGAATGTTGATATGCGGCCAATTCGTTTTTGTTTACTAACTGAACTAAAGTGTCTGTTTCAAAAACAGACTTATCTCCACTAATGTAATTGAAAACTTCAGGATTTAAAACGAAAAATCCACCGTTAACCCATCCGCCATCACCTAATGGCTTTTCTTGAAAAGATGTTACAGACTGTTTATCTAATATGAGAGAACCAAATCTACCAGGAGGTTGTACGGCAGTAACAGTAGCCATTTTTCCATGTTTTTTATGGAATGTAATAAGTTCTTTTATATTTACATTACTTAATCCATCACCATAAGTGAGGCAGAAAGGTTCGTCTCCGACATAATTTTGAATCTTTTTCACTCGGCCACCCGTTTCGGTATTTACACCAGTATCGATTAGTGTAACTTTCCACGGTTCTACACGATGAGAATGGCTAGTAATTGTATTATCGTTTAACTGTATTGTGAAATCAGACATGTGTAAGTTGTAATTTAGAAAGAACTCTTTAATTGCATATCCTTTATAGCCTAAGCAAATAATAAACTCAGTAATCCCGTAATGACTATACAAACTCATAATGTGCCATAGAATGGGTTTTGTTCCAATTTCAATCATAGGTTTCGGTTTTAAATGTGTTTCTTCCCCAATTCTTGTACCGTACCCACCAGCAAGAATAACAGCTTTCATTTTTTCCTCCTAAAATAAAAATTTATTATTTATACAGTATTCATGTTTTATGCAAATGAGATTGTTTTTGATTAAGCGAATGAAAATGTTTGAGGCGATGACGATGCAGAAAATATTACGGTTTGAATTTTGGGAATAATTCTTGGTATTCAGGGTTATGACGGAGGTCTTGTGTTAGGTTACTAAGCTCTAAAAAACGTATGTCCAGTACTTCAGGAGATTGCCCGTAATGTGTTTGAAGCCCCATTTGAACACCCCTTTTTGAAAGGGGAGGTGTAATTTGTAATTTTCTTGCCTTTGACTGTTCATTCCAAGGGCTAAAATAAAATTTTAAAATAAATGAAGGATAGTCATAAATTATATATCCGTGCCGCGAATGATGTCTACCAGGTAAATATGCACCATCTAGATGATTGTGAATAAATCTCCAAGCACATCCGAGTTGTGGGTTGTAAGGGAAGACACCGTGGTATCGCTGTTCTACTAAGGGGATAGAATATCTAGGCTTTGAATAATTATAATTGTGATTATCTATCATTAAAATCATTCTAATCGCATACATGTTTTGGCCTAGTGTATGAAGAGATGAAAAAAAATCTTCAGTATTATTACAACAAAAGAATTCAGTAGTATTTAAAACGATTTTCCAACCTGAAACTTCTCTTTCAATTTCCATCACTTCAATATCAGTATTAGTTGGATCAAACTCAAGAAATCTGGAATTTCGTACTTCCCAGTGGGGTGCTAATAGTTTACAAATCTCTACGGAACGATCTGTAGACCCTCTATTAATTAAAATGCCGTGATCGAATATTTTCGTGTGATGCATAAGCCACCATGGAAGTAGGTATTCTTCATTATAAAAATGAGAAATGATTGTTTTTTTCATGTTAATTCCCTCCTATACAAGCAATCATTATTAGTAGAATATGCTTTTAAATAAGAAAGGTTAAAAGGTACAGACAATGTAGTGATTAGGTAATAGTTTAGTAATTTTATTGTATGAGTGATTTGTATTGGATAATAGTAGGGTGGAGCTTGGAATTTGGTATAAATTGTGAATAACAAACCGTCACGTTTGACTGTACAGTTTATGTATTGTATCATGTAAGTAATATAAACAAGGGGGGAAGATCGTTGGGAAGGTGTATCGAATCGGACAGTTGGCTCTCATGGCTCACGTGTCGAAACGAACGATTGATTATTATACGAATCTAGGTATCTTAAAAGCGGAGCGATCTCAATCTAATTATCGCTATTACGACGAAACAGCATTTGAGACATTACAATTTATTGAGAAGTGCAAAGAAATGCATATGCCGCTTTGTGAGATTAAAGAGAAAATCGAGGAGAAGAAGAAGCTGCTCGGTATCAATGAACACGTTTCGAAACAAGTGAATGAAGTGACAGACCATATTCATCGATTAGAAGCAGAGTTAACAGAGTTAAAGCCGCTTTTAGATGGATTGACTGATTCACAACGTGAAAAAATATCGAAATCTTTATCTGGTCAAACGACAGCTTTAATACAGACACTTGCTCTATTATTATAGAAAAAGTGAAATCTGACCTCTTTAATTTTTGTATAGGGCTATGTTTTCTAAGAAACAAATAAGAAAACATTATAGTATACAGGAGGTGGACACCTTAGTTTTTTAACTAAGGGGATTCATTGGAAATATTTAATTTAGTCATGGTTGCGATTTTAATCGCATTTACTGGATTTTTCGTAGCAGCTGAGTTTGCGATTGTAAAAGTACGTTCAAGTCGTATTGATCAGCTTGTTGCAGAAGGAAAACGCGGTGCTTTAGCAGCGAAAAAGGTAACAACAAATTTAGATGAATATTTATCTGCTTGTCAATTAGGTATTACAGTGACAGCTATGGGATTAGGTTGGTTAGGTGAACCGACAATTGAAAAGTTATTACACCCATTATTTGAGAAATGGAACTTAAATCCTTCTATTTCATCAGTATTAACATTTGGTCTTGCTTTTATGTTAATGACGTATTTACACGTTGTAGTAGGGGAATTGGCTCCGAAAACGATGGCAATTCAAAAGGCTGAAAAAGTAACATTATTATTTGCAGCTCCACTAATGATGTTCTATAAAGTAATGTATCCATTTATTTGGGTATTGAATGGTTCAGCTCGTGTGATAACTGGTTTATTCGGTTTAAAACCGGCTTCTGAACATGAAGTAGCTCATACCGAAGAAGAATTACGCCTTATTCTTTCAGATAGCTATGAAAGTGGCGAAATTAATCAAGCCGAATACAAGTATGTAAATAACATTTTTGAATTTGATAATCGTATTGCAAAAGAGATTATGGTACCGCGAACAGAAATCGTTGGTTTCTACCTGGAAGATTCAGTAGAAGAACACATGAAAGTGATCCAAAATGAGAGATACACACGTTATCCGATTTTTGGAGAGGATAAAGATGATATTATCGGTATGGTCAACGTAAAAGATTTCTTTATTCGATATATGACCGAGGATCAAAAAGATTTATCATCTATTCGCTCGTATATGCGTCCGATTATTGAAGTGATGGAAACGACTCCAATTCACGATTTATTACTTCAAATGCAGAAGAAGCGAATTCCGATGGCTGTTTTATATGATGAGTACGGAGGAACAGCCGGAATTGTAACGCTTGAAGATATCTTGGAGGAAATCGTCGGCGAAATTCGTGACGAATATGATGAAGATGAAGCGCCACCAATTCAACATGTGAACGAGCAACATATCATTGTTGATGGAAAAGTGCTTATCTCAGAAGTGAAAGATTTATTTGGATTACACATCGAAGAAGATGATGTGGATACAATCGGTGGATGGATTATGATGCAAAATCATGAAATCGAAGAAGGACAACACGTTGAGGCAGAAGGTTATGAATTTAAAGTGTTAGAAAAAGACGCGTACCAAATTAAACGTGTTGAAATTCGTAAGATGGAACAAGAACAAGAAGAAGAGAAAGCAGCAACTGTGTAAGTTGCTGCTTTTCTTCTAAAGTACAAAAAATGAGAACTTAGGAGCGGATATTTTGATTCAAGAAGCCTTACGTGTATATCGATTACAATTGTATGTGATCTTTAGTGGTTTACTACTTATGTGGACGATTACTCCGTTTGGAAAACAAGTGACAGGGTTTGGTATTGGATTAGCAGTAAGCGCCTATTGTCTTTGGTTATTAGCTCGCAGAGTGGAGAAACTCGGAAAAAGTATCGTAATGAAGGAAAAGTCTCCTGGATTAGGAGTTTTAAACCGATTTGCAGCTGCTATTTTAGGAGCTATAATCATGTATGAAATTGAGCATGAAATGGAAATTTGGGCATTCGGTACAGGTATTTTAGGTGGTCACTTTTTAATGATTGCAAATTTAGCGTATGCAAATATGCAGTTAGTGAAAGAAGAAGAGAAGCAAAGGGAACGTGCTTCGAAAAACATAGAGCTATGATGAAAGGGACCTAATTGGGTTCCTTTTTTAGTTTAGCGATATGATACAAGTAATCAAATTAACGACAAATATGATACGCTTCTTTTTTGCGTTTTTCAATAGTATGAAAAATAATAAAAAAATTTTAAAAAACCCATCGATTTCTAAAGGTTATGTATGTTATTATGACAAAAGACTTTTTGAAAGAGGTGGATACCAATGTTACAAGCGCTACTTATTTTTGTGCTACAAATTATTTACGTTCCAATTTTAACAATTCGTACGATTTTGCTTGTAAAGAATCAAACAAGATCCGCTGCTGGTGTTGGATTGTTAGAAGGAGCTATTTACATTGTCAGTTTAGGTATTGTGTTTCAAGATTTATCAAATTGGATGAACATCGTTGCCTATGTCATTGGCTTTAGTGCGGGACTGTTATTAGGCGGTTATATAGAGAATAAATTAGCAATTGGTTATATTACGTATCAAGTTAGTTTACTAGACCGTTGTAATGAATTAGTAGATGAGTTACGTCACTCTGGATTTGGCGTTACAGTATTTGAAGGCGAAGGTATTAATTCTATACGTTATCGCTTAGATATCGTCGCAAAGCGTTCTAGAGAGAAAGAGCTTTTAGAAATTATTAATGAAATTGCACCGAAAGCGTTTATGTCTTCGTATGAAATTCGTTCGTTTAAAGGTGGATATTTAACGAAAGCGATGAAGAAAAGAGCGTTAATGAAGAAGAAAGATGAACATGCATCGTAAAAAAGAGGAGTAGTGCTGCAGTAAAAGCGCAGTATAAGTCCAAATGTAAAAGGGAGGAATCTATTTTGATGTAGATTCCTCTCTTTTTTATGAAAAATATTCATCTGTTAATTCAAAAAAACTAAATCGTATAATTATTTTTTTTACTCATTCTCAAATTAATGATTAGCCATATAATTTGAAAAAATACCGGTATGATAAACGTAATTAATAAAACGATAAGTGATATTGATTTAATTTCAGGTGTTTGAATAACACCAGCACCATCAAAATCTCGTAGCCAAATGATAGTGGCCCATATTCCAAAAACGATAATCCAAAATATGTTACCAATCCACCAAGAAATCCATCGTTTTTTCATGTTAGCACCCCTTACATGTATCTACTGTTAAAAGTATATTTTCGTTCGTTACATTTATAATGAAACAACTTTAAAATCAGTTTTTAACTGTATATCTAACTTGTTTGAAGGTTACTATTTCTCCACCATCATCATCATCGTTCGTTTGCAAAAGTTGAACTTTTGGTTTGTAGTCTGTCCTATGAGCGTGTTCGATATCTTTAATGTTAAGCTTGTAGGATTCACCATTCTTTAGCTTTTGTTCCAACACTTTTTTATTAGCAACATAAATAAAGGTCACTTTATTTTCATCAATGCCCTCGGTCTTAATTTCTAATTCATTATCTTTTGTTGTAATGGTTGGTGTTAATAATTCCATACTGCCGTTTCCAGTTTCTAAAGAATTTCCTGGAATAGCTGAACATCCGGATAATATGATTCCGGTGAATAGAAGAACAGCTAATTTCTGTTTCATAACATCCCTCAATTCCATGTGAATTTTGATTTTGGTATTGCTAGATTACTAGTGTGGAGCGTAAATGTTTAGTTAGTACCCTTTTAATTGTACCATAATATGTAAATTGAAACAGGGTGTATATCCAATTTAAGGGAGATTGAAAAATTTACTGATTGTTGTAAATTCGTGTGTTTTAGCTTCTATTTCAATCGAAATGTAGACGAGAGAAAGAAATTTTTTTATAGAAATTATAATTTTTACATTTTACTATAATGATAGGGAATAGATGAATTCATTTACTTCGGAGGTATTTATTTGAACATTAATGAGAAGGCAATTGAAATGTTTGAACAAAATAAATATGAGGAAGCAATGGAACTGTTTCAACAAGCAGTACATGAATCTAGAGACGTACAATCTCTCAATAATCTGGCTTGGATGTACTTTTATGAGGAAGAGAATGATGATAAAGCTCTTGAATTAATAAGAGAAGTTGTTAAGTTGAATCCTTCTTCATACTTTCCTTATAACATCTTAGGGGACATTAACATGAAACAAGAAAAATGGACAGAAGCGAAAGAAGCATTACAAAAGTCTATTTCGATTCAACCATCAGATGAAGCATATCATAATGTAGCTGTAGCACATTATAACCTTGGAGAGCTGGAAAAAGCTTCAGAATTTTTCTTGCGAGTTGCAGGGGATTCGGACTATATCATGTATAGCTATGTAAAATGTTTAATTGATTTAGAACGAATAACAGAAGCAAAAGAGAAGTTAGATACTTTTAACAGGGAATCTGATAATTTTTTAGGGGAAATTAAGGTAGCAGATTTATATGTTGAGTTGAATTGCTATAAAGAAGCAATTGAATGGTTCGAAAAGGGATATAAAGAATGCTGGAAAAGTCCTAATTGGATTGGTAGATTTGTGTATGCTCTATATAAAACGAATAATTTCTCCCGTATAAATGAAGTTATACGGGAATCTATCGAAGCGAAAACAGCAGAAATAGAAGATGTTCAGAATGAAGAAGTAGAAGAAAACTGGACAGAAAATGATAAGAAAGAGTTAATTGAGGAATATACAGAAGAGAATAATTGTTATAAAACATTGGTAGAACGTATCAAATCTGGATACGTTCCAGGATTAGAGTTTGAAACTGATTATATAGGGGCTTGCTATTTATTTGGTTGTAAAAGACATAATCACCTTGAATATGAAAAATAAAAAGATTCGACTGTTGGTCATCTCCCTGTCAAGTAGACAGTAATAAAAAGAGTATTATGCCACGGCCTTTTCCCAATATTCTATCGGGGAAAGGCCGTGAAGTTTTTCTTGGAACCTTTCTGTATTATAGAATTGAATATATTCTTGAATTGCTCGATAGACCATTTCATATGTTTTTGGGCGCACTAAATACAACTTCTCTGTTTTTAAATGTGAGAAGAATGATTCGATACACGCATTATCAAAACAGTTTCTTCAAATGATTTTTAAATATCACAGATGTTTTTCTTCCATAAAACGGACATTTTTTCGAATGATAGATTGAATATCCAGCTCTCTCATGAGACGACGAACAAGTTTATGATTCATTACCACTCCTTCTCGAGCTAAAGCACGAGTCATGCGTTTATACCCATAATAAGGGTGCTGACGATGAATAGATAAAATATGTTCTTTATGCCACCTATCCCTTTTCTGACGTAAACGCTGTACGTTATGATATTTCCGCCATTTATAGTAGCCAGCCTTAGAAACTTCCGCGATTTGAAACAGCCATCGAAGTGGCTAGGCTTGGCGTAATGAATCGATAAGAGAAAATCGTTCTTTCTTTAGGACCATTCCTTCCCGTTTAGATTTGGATTGCGCTTTTTTAAATACTCAACCTGTGCCTCCAAATAAGCATTTTCTTCTTCTAGACTATTAAAATTCTTTCGATTCCAGACGCCACGTTGATCATCAAAGGACTCCCCCTGTTGCGCACGTTTTACCCACTCAATAATCTGAGCATCTCTCTTCACACCGAGTTGTTCACGAATTTCTCGCAATGATTTTCTCTCTTCTAATCGAAGACGAACTGCTTCTCGCTTTAGTTCTTCTGTATATTTTTGAAATGATTGTCCTTTTCTTGCCATAAAAAAATCCCCTCCAGATAAAACAGTATTGAGTCCATCATATCAGATGGACTCTTTTTTTACTGTCTACCTATAGGGGGTAATACCATATACCTCCAACTCCGTTTTTATGGGCTAATTTGCTCCTATGGCACATAGGAGTGCTCTTTTATCAGGCCCTTTCTCTCTGGAGTAAAACAGCCAAAATACAACAGATTATTTACATTGGCAAGGCGACTTCATATTATTTGAAGGTTGCCCGCACTGACAATTCGCGTTATTCGCAGATACGTTTGTCTGTGCTCCTAGAGAAGAGTCCGTTGCCATTATAGATGCTCCTGGTTGTGCGAGTGGAGTAGCAACCCCAATGGTATTTATTACTGTATCTCCACCTGAAACACTATGTGGTGTGATTTCTTCATATATCATTTCTTGTACTTCTACCCAATCTACCGTAAACTCTGCACCCTCTGATTGAATAATCAAATCCACTTGGCTCGTATTCGCATCTGGATAGAAATAGAATTCTTGGGTCATAAAAGTAGGTTGGGTGAAGAATAACATATGTCTTTGATTTCCTGGTGGCACAATGGAAATCGTTCCTTGTCCTTTGGCACGAACGCGAACACGATACTCTGTGTTGCCGCCCTCACTTGGTAAGGTAATGATTTGAGTAACTGTGCTATCCCAATTCGATAATGTCAAGACAGGTTTCCGATTACTGTCTTGTGGGAAACTCACTGTACCGGCTATATTCCAGTTTTGTGCTTGTTGAAGAAACAAACCATTTTGAACAATATTCCGTGCTTGTAGTTGATTCCAAGCGCGAAGAGCGGCTTGATAGATTGCTGCTTTTTGTTGTGCATATCGATCTTGCATTGGTATACCTGGCATAGATCCTTCTTGAGGAGCACTGTTTTGAAGTGCTGTTAAGTTCTCTATATCGGTATAACTTACGTTTGGTCCGATCGTTCCGCTCCAATTGGATGAATCGTACATGGCATTTAATTGATTTGTAGCCTGCTGTAAACCCGCAGTGATTTGTGCCTGTTGCGCCAAATAGGGTTGTAGCCATTGTTCCTCTTGGTTTTGTGCTTTTCTTATTTCTGCCGCAGTTAGTGGGCGTCCCTCTGTCAAGGAAACTTGACTTATTTTTGCGAATCCATTCGACGGTACGGTAAAACCAACTGTAATGCCTATATTCGCTTCTGGATGTAATGCACCTACATCAATTGGATATTGAAAGAAGTTTGGACTACTGTTAACACCTTCTACAGAAGTTGGCAGAGACGTAGAATAGGCTACATTCACGACTTGATTGACTTCATTTCCATAGCGGGAAGCCATAATTTGTAGAGAATCCGCTTGTAAGACAAAAACGGATAGATAATAACGTGTATACGGTTTTAATACTGATTCCGGTACAGTCTGATAGGCATAAGATGGATATACAAGGGAAGAAGGAGGTAACACCAGTTGCTGCCCCGCGTATTGTGAGTCTCCTGATGAGATGAACACCTTGCGTCCAAGTTGCCACCCTTCACCTGTAAAACTCCCACTGCGCAATACATTTTGTGATTTACTCAGACGTTTTGCCTGATTCACTTGTGTATTTAATTCCCGTTTTTCTATTGCATAACTATTTGGTAGAGATTGAACTTGTTGATGCACATAATCAATCCAGTAATCGGTCACACCGGGAGCTAGTTGATTCGGATTATCGGTCGAAAAAAGACTTTGTGTCATCACACGTGTTTGTGCCAAATTGTTGAAAGGGAATTTAACAGCGGATGTTATTTGATCTGTATTTATCATCATATAATCACTCCTTTAGATCTTTAATAGGACATACTATTTCTTTGGCTCTACTAATTAATAATGGAACATATTAGTTTTGAGGTATATTCACTGTACCAGTAATCGTTCCTCGTGTAACGTAGTTTGAAGAATAGCTACCTATTTTTATTACGGTGAACGGCTGGTCTCCATAAGGTTTTAAAATATAATCCCCATTACTTATCGAATAATCCCCAGTTGCATCTTGCATTGGAACTGCCGAAGACCAATCATCTCCATTCATAGCAATAAAAGTTACATTGTTATCAAGGTTTGTTGCATTAATGCTAGCAGAAACCCCATTTTCACCAGAGCTAGCTGTCCAGATTGTTGGAAAATTATCTGGTCCTACCCCGGATTCATTCCAGTAAGCCCAAAGCGGACTTGTAATTGTATAATTTATAATATTATCGGATGACTGAGTAGGTTGACTAACAGGAACCAACTCAATCCGATCGATAAATACTTGTGTGTTTGTTTCCTGTGGCTGTAAGGTAAGTGCTACTACCACATTTCCTGAAGGTAAAGTAAGAGGATCACCAGATCCGCCACCTGCAGGCCATGAGATGTCTTGGACTACATAATTTCCTTGTTGTCCCGATACATATACTTGATTTGGGAAGTTTGCTTGTATATTGGCATTTGTAGTACTTTTAAATCCCCATCCACCACCTTGAATCTGGCCACCATTTGCTACTACACTTTGCGTTAAAGATGCAGTAGTTGTACCAGCGTTTGCATAACGTACACGAACTTTATATTTTCCCGCTGTTAAGTTTGTTGCTGTTATCAACAAAGTATTTCCCGGAGTAAGGTTTACAGCATTCGCACCATTCACCCATTCTCTTACCACTACAGGACGGTTCCCATTCGTAAGAAATCCCTTTTCTGCCGGAAACCCTTTTCCAACGATATTTAGTGTATCAGGATCGATTGTACCAAAAACATTGTTTGGACTTAGACCATAGGGAACGAAACTCGCCATTACTCCTAATTTCCCAGATGCTCCCGACACATTTGTTTGTGTAAAAGGGTATAGCGCATTTATTTTTTGATTTGGTAGCTGACTATTACAACTTTGAAAATAGCCATTATTACTCGGACAACTGCCTCCTGGTGAGCAGTCTCCAGAACAGTATCCAGGTAGATTACAACCTGAAAAACTACTAACATCTCCCCACATGTTCTCCCCATCAACATATGTCGTATGTTGAGTTGCAGCATTAATGTTTGTTATAGGAGCGTTTTGCCAATGATCACCTGAGGTACCTGGATCATTATCACCATATCTATACGTGTTACTTGGATAGTTTAGAATAACTCCATATGGCCAGCAGTAACAATCACCACAATAGGAACCGTGATTATAACTATAGACTCTGGTTTGCACCTTCTGTAATTCATCAGGGAAATAAAAAATAGAGTTAAAATCTATTGTCCCATGTTGATAGCTAGTTGTATTGTCGAGAATATTTCGAATCGTTACATTTCCATTACGAGATTGATCTTGCCCTACTAGATCTGAAAAAATAACACGTGTTTGTTCTAATTCTGTTTGAGAAGTATAATCATCAGGATACATGGAAGGCCATGTTGCAACCATATCTAAGCCGTTTAACAACATTCCTCGAATATATACATTGTAGGCATTGATCGAAGCTTTATCAGATCCTAATGAAGGCATCCCCGATTTAAAAGCATCAAACACTTTTTGTGTGTTGTCATGAATAGCTGTCCGCATGATTCCTTTTATTCTAACTAGATTTTGTTTTTGTGTAAGCCCATCACCTTGTGTTTGATCTGGGTACACTACATTAATCCATTTATTTGCAAACTGGATAAAAGATTGATACGTTGATAATTGTACAGTTGCTCCTATAACAAAGAAAGGTATCGCAAGCGTGTCAAAATTTCCAGTGACCATTTGACTTAGGGCGATAATAAAAGCGGAATTAGCCGCAACAAGTTCATTATAAACATTTACATAATCTGAAGGGCTTGGTTGTCTTGGTTGTCTGTTTTGATCTCCTTGTACGCCAGTAAACTGCGCATCGACTACGGTGTCCGCTGCCTCGCTCGCTAATGTAAAAATAGCATTCAAATACCCCTGCCAATTATTTTTATCCTGATTAGATAAGGCTTGATTCAACTGTTTTTGAATTTCTGCATCAATCAAATTAATCAATTGTTGAGTATCATCTTTACTACTGTGTGGCCACAACCAACCAATCACCATGCTGAGAATTGGTGCTGCAACAGCAACGCCAGGAATTTCAGCGCCTAAAACTGTTCCTAATATTCCTATACCAGCTTGTAAAACTGCTAGATAATTGAAGCTTCCCCCACTCGCTGCTGAGAATCCGTTCTGTAGAACCGTTGTTAATAATTTGTCACTACCTGTTTTTTGAAATTCCACCCATGCTTCTTTTAGGGAAGTAATAAGGTCCTCAAAATCACCAAATTGACTCCCTGCAGTGCCCCTTGGCGGGCTTACCAGTACATTATAAGGAATAATGGATTGTTCTTGTAATGAATTCATAAAATACCCCCCTATAAAAATGGATTTGATATAGCATACTCTCTTTTCGAGACGGTGAAGAAACTCAGAGCTTTATATGTTTTATTGGTATTATAAACATATTTTTTTGTGTGAATGGAATGTTTTGGGTTGTTATCACCATTTTAAGATATACGTGAAATACTCTGTTTATTCCTGTTATTTTCTTTATATAAAAAACTACAATGTTTTCCGTAGTCTGACAAAATTGTTCAAAAAGTAAAAGTATGTGTATATGTGAGTCAAAAAAGGGAAATTTACATTCCAGACTTCTCTTTTTCGACGTAAAAGGAATTACATTATTTAAACATCAACCATATTATTTCGTACATAATCATAACCGAGGTTTATCTTATCTTTAAATTAGGATGTGTGCTCTGAACACCTGAATCAACAACTGCTACAAACCTCATTTTTTCCAATTGATTCGTTTGAGCCTTTAATGTAATTCCAATGGATTTGAATCCCCGTAAACACAGTACTCATAGGATTATAATCACTATGTGTAAACTGTGAATCGTGTCCATTGGCTTGAATGATTTCAATATTAGGTAAAACCTCAAAAACATTAATAATGGCTATCAAGCTTTTGCTTTTTACTTATGCCGTACGCTATCCACCTTTTTTCTGATGTTACATTAGACCATGATTCCATTCGGAAAGGAAGTGCAGTCAACATCTTCCTTTCCTTCTATGAGTGAGCCCTATACAGAGTTAGGAACGACAGAAAACCAAACGATTTTAGGTGTAGAACTGATTCCCCATTAAGAAAATGGCACAATGTTTTCTGTAGATACGTTAAAAACAGGAACCGTATTAATTTTAATAACGAGTAAACAGGTAGAGATACAACTTATTTCCTCATCAGGGAAGGTTTATAATAAACAAGATACATTAGTAACAAAGGGTCATAATATCTTTTTAAAGGGGTTTTCATTCATATGTTTCAACTAAAAAGTATGAAAGTGGGAGACTGGCAGATACGTATGAACACGGAAGGTAAAGATGCCTATTTAATGATGGTACGGTATCAACAATAAGCACCTTTCCATTTGAAAATACCCGCTAATAAAGCAAAATTAAAAATCCCATCTTTTGATAAAAAACTGTTGAAGCGGAGGTGGTCTCTATTATGATTCGCGTTGTTCATTGGACAGCTACACTGAGTTCATAATCTGATGGATTTCGACAAGTAGATACAAATATTTTATCTGCTACGTTACAGCATATAGAGCAATCGGATATATACAATCTTATAATTGATGTGAAAGGAATAAATAAAACAGGACACCCATATACATGTACAATTATACTTTCTATGTATATTGAAAAATAAAATATGTTTAGAATTCTACAAACAGAAAAAACGCTCTTATGAGCGCCCTTTTTCTGTTCGTTACTTTTATTCATTTTGAGGTGGTACAGTAAAACTGGAACACAGTATAGAGATAAATTATTCTATATAAGAGGTGTTTCAGATGAAAAAACAGTATGATGAAACATTTAAAAAACAATGTGTTGAATTGGTAATCAAAGAAGGGCGTACAATTTCCAGTATTCAAAGAGAATTTGATCTAGGACATGGGACTCTTAATTCATGGATAAAAAAATATTCTTCTCCACTTTTAGATAGTAAGGGAACTGATATGGCAGAACTACGTTCTTTACGAAGAGAAATCCAGGCATTAAAAAAGGAAAATGAATTTTTAAAAAAGGCGGCAACCTTCTTTGCCAAAAACCAAAACTAACACGTTTTCAGTTTATCAAACAATATCACCACATATTTGGAGTGCGCTGGCTTTGCTATCGATTACAAGTGTCTGCGAGTGGTTTTTACGACTATTTTCATCGTAAAGCCACTGAAGGTCAGAAAAAACGTAAAAAGACAGCGGCTTATATTGTCATGCAATTTAAACGTTTAAAAGGTAGAATGGGATATCGAAAACTGTACCGTTATCTTATAAATAGAGATGTTATGGTGAGCTTATCTCAAGTAAGACAAGCTTTATGTCGAGCTGGATTAAAGTCAAAAGTTGTCACGTATTATAAAAAAAGAAAGCAAGACCATTATACATTCCCAAATGTACTAGAGCGCTCCTTTAAACCTGGTAAGAAAGACGTTCCAACAGTTGTATGTGATATTACAGAATTTCGTTTAGTAAATGGATTGAAAGTGTATTTTTGTGCTGCATTAGACATTAGCACCCGGCGGGTGCTTGGTTACTCTTTGGATACTCACCAAGATGCGCAATTAGTAAAGGACACAATTCAGCAAGTTAAAAATGTTTATGGAAGTCACAAAAAGATTTTATTTCATAGTGATCAAGGATCCCAGTTTGCCAGTTATACAGTTACTGATTTTTGTAAGCAACAAAAGATTCAACAAAGTATGTCCCGCAAGGGGAACTGTTGGGATAACGCTGTGATCGAATCATTTTTTAGCATCTTTAAACGTGAATGTTTGCATGGAGAAAAACTGATTTCTCTCGCTCAAGTAACTCAGTTAGTAGCTGAATTTATTTATATGTATTACCATTCCATTCGTCCGCACTCATCATTAAATGGAATGACTCCGTATCAGTATTCAAAATCAATTGCATAATCTATTTCATGTTCCAGTTTTTCTTGACCAGGTCAGAATGACTAATATAATTTAAATATTTGATTTGTCTAGTTTGGATTCCTTGAGACATCTTTTAATTAAAATTGAATAAGCTAAATTTTTACATCAAGCATTGTATTCATGCTGTTAATTCTAAAGAAAACACAACTAACTTTTATTTGATTAATTCTACAAGGGGCACGGCAACGATTCCTTCTTTTTTGGGCCACTGGCCATTTTATATAACATAATTTAGTATTTCATCATGATTCTAGTATTTGAAACAAGTCATATGAGACACTTTAGAATTAAGAAAATCAATAACTGAGTTATTATTCCAATAGAGTATACCTTATTGGGATAAATTTATAAGATGTTATTAAATTATTTATTCACATGAAAAATTAACATTTCTTAGATATCTTTTTAGCGGATAAGAACAGTTCTTTTGTAATTAGACCTGTGAATGGCCCAAAAAAGTACTAATCGTTGCCGTGCCCCTACAAGTTATACGAATACAAAAATCTAATCTATCCATTGTTTTCGGAAAATTGAAGCCAAAAAGTGCTGGTAGACATCTAAACAAAATAATCCTATATAACAAAGGGATGTTCTTATTAAAAAACTTAAACATTCTTATATTAATGTTTAAATGGTATCAAACAGCTGAAGCTATTTTATATAGTATAGAAGCAATGTCATACGTTTTAAAAAAAAGAATCCGTCCACCCAAAAACAAAATTTCTTAATCCTCCACCGTGGAATTAAAGTAGTCTAGAAAGTTCTGGTGATAAATTGTTCTTTTGTATCTGAACTTTTCCATCCAACTTTGATAAGATGAAGAAAAATTCATTAAATCACTTTAGCTGTATATCTGTTTTCTTTTTTTTATGTAACTTTATTAGAGAATTTTGTGCCATAACTAGTTACTATATTTGCACCAATGTAGTTACATTTTTCATATATATAATAACAAAAGGACTTATGAAGGGAGATTATGATGCATATAAATCAGCAATGCCAATGTGAAATTTGTAAAAATAATAAAAAAGAACTTCCTACAATATTCTCCAACATACATGAAGGTGATTTAATCAAAGTATTTTCTAATGGGAATTTTATGGGGGTAGGTACATTTTTGAAGTTTGAAAATAATCTAATTTTTTGGTTGGATAAACGAGGGAATATGAATATTACTGACCTTACCTTGAGTAATATAAAAAAAATTACTGCAAAAATTACAAAATAATACCTTCTTTATCATTTTAACCAAAGACTCTTTCCTTAAGGAAACTCTAAGTGCGAACAGATAGGAGCTGAATTAAAATTAAATTGCCAAAAGTTGTAAAGTAAAGAACCAGAACGGAACGTATTTTACATGCTACAGTTGGACAGAATCCTTCTGGCAGATACTTTGTATCATTGTTAATTGAAACAGAAGTATAAGAACGTCCGAAAACAAAATCTTACATTGGGATGGATGTAGGACAAAAAGATTTTTCCATTTTGTCAGATAAAACAATCTATAAAAATCTGAAATTTTTTCGATCATTAGAAGAAAAATTTGCGAAAGTACAGCATATTCTTTCAAAAAGAACCTTCTTACTAGAATAAACAGCTATTAAAGGTATCTAGAATGCATGAATACATAGCAAGTGCTAAAAAAGATTATTTAGATAAAATCTCGACCGAAATTATCAAAAAATATTCATATTTTTACTGTATGGAGATTACAGACGGATACATCGATGTTCATAGAAAATAAGCAGAGCCTCCAGTCGATTTAACTGAGAATAGTTCAATGAATATTATAAATCAAAAATTAACTATTGAAAGCTATGTAAAAAATTCATATCATGATTAATTAAAAAATTTAAATTAATCATGATATGGATTATTTTGTGTAAATTTGATTACAATCTAATAAATATTAATTAGATTCAAATCTTAAGATTTTTTAAACCAATTATAACTTTTAGTATATTTTATTTAACAATAGATTCATTATAATCCTGAATCATAAATTGTTTTTTCATCACAACAAGCAGTAACTTTTTGAATACTACTTACACGTAAATCAGTAAAATTCATGTTAGCATTTCGATCCATCCAAATTATTATATTTCCCTCAACGCGAATAAATGCACCGGTTCCAAGTAAATTCCCGCCTGAAAATAATCGAATTTTATCTCCTTCTGTAATGCCATAATATTTACACAAGTCCACACCGTTAATGTATGCCATTTTGGAGCCTCCTTTTTAATAACTCCTTATTGTATATGCGTATTTATATAAATATGCTTAGACGTTTATCATGGGAATAATATTGGTTTTGTTTATATAGTTAGTATGAAGGCCTTTGACTTGTGCAAATATGAACAGTTCTGTTGCAAAGTTAAAAAGGCATATGCCCTTTTATGAAATTTAGTTACTGTTTAAGCGGTAATAAACATTTGATGTAATTCATTATATGTCTTGAAAACACAATGTGGTTATTGTAAACTATTTTTTCAGTTAATATATACTTCCTCTATTTTATTTTTTGAAAATTATGTAAATTAAATTGAAATATGTATGAACCCAATTCATACTGTTTATTTTGGGAAACGATACACCTCATTCTTTTAGAATTTTAGATACATTTTAAAACAACAACAAATGTGGGTGGCTAGTGAACTCACTCACTTAGTACCTCTTACTAGCTTACTTAAAGTAAGGGTGTTTTAATGATTCAAGATCCTTATAACTGAAGGTATAGTCTGTATAACTTAATAAATATACGTAGCAAAAAGTTTCGAATTTCTCAAATCTCCTAATTCAAGTTCATAGTGGCGCAATATACAACGTATGTATAAACTAATAAACCAAAGTCTGGATTCAAACTTTGGTTTTAAAGAAATATATTTTTTAACACTGCGGTTGTTTTACCTTTTTTCAAAATACTACAGTATTTTGAACCAGTTTATAAGGAAGGCATAAATAACTTAATCTTTAATACCATTTGTAATTATTAATAATTAAATTGAAAAACACCGGTTAATTTCCATATTCGCGGATTTACTATGTCAAATGGTTCCAGTTGAATATTATCTATTTTCACATGGTTGCAATCCACCGCATGATATGGAAAAGGTTTCACACTATATTTTAAAACGGTATCGATTGAAATAGTGTCTGTATAGTACAATTGAATTGTATTTGATGTACTCCCCACAAAATTAATTTGAGTATTTTGTTCGGGTTTAATATCAATATTAGCTGCTATAGAAATACAGCCCCGCATAGTTAAAGTGTATAAATCGATTTCAATTTGCCCATAATCTTCTACATTAATGGTTTTCTTTCCAGTATCTTGTGCTATGGATAATCCGCTCACATCATACATAAACTGTGTTAAACCATGAGACACAACTCGATATCCACGAGGAATTTCTACTACACATTGAAATGGCACAGTTGACTGTTGTGTCTTCTTCATTATCGAATCCGGACCGTTAAAATCCTGTATAACGTCTTCCATAATTAGATACCCTCACTTTCCTTTTAATGGCATGTTTTTTTAATCTTACATAAATTAGCCTTTCATACTATTTAGTATTTCTATATTTTTAATTTATGCCTTTTTATTGTTATTCTTATATTTTTCACATAGATAATATCTATTTTGTCTGCGCTATTATCAATAATATTTACCAAATAGATAGGGGATATAGTTCGGTTTGGTACATCCAAAAAGCATTTTATATTGTATAAAAAAGAGGATGTTTTTCTGACTGCAAAATAAAGTTTTAACAGCGTTCTTTGTAATTTTTAAATCTAAATTTCCCCTTATTTTTTCAAAAAAATATCCGAGCTATCCTCTGAAACAAATACGATGCTCTTATTAACATTTATTCTGCAATTTCCTATTCATCGTTTTAATTCTAATTTTTCCTTAGTTTCTTCTAAAAAGTGTACAGGAATAATGGTAGACTATATTTCTTTTATTTTATATGTTATTTGGAATTTCTTCCTCAATAAAAGCGAAATAATTAGCTTCGGGCAAAGGAGCCTAATTCATAAAGTGATAGGCTAGGCTCTCTTAATGTTCAATAAATGGGATAGTATATAAAAGGTTGACATATGGTACACACTCTGCCAAATTTACTGCCATGAATAAAGATTTTGTTTGGTTAACAACCGTAGATAGTATTACGAGTTAGTCAGCTTTTCGCAACCTTTGGAATGCTTATACACATTAAAAAACAAAACAATGCCTCACGTGTCAAATTTAAGGCCAACAACATGCAATCCTATACTACAAAAAACAAATGAAAACATTTCCGTTTTAAGAAATAAAATGGGCAAAACTAGGTCTTGTTTAATAATTTGTCAAAATTCGTGAAGCAAAGGGGGTATTTTACATGATACAATTAGACAGAATCTTTTTGATATTATGTCATTATTAGTTGAAACAAAAGTACAAGCGCTTCCGAAAACACCTTTTTACATGGGAGTGGATGTAGGACTAAAAGATTTCAACAATTTTTCAGATGGAAAAACCTAGACAAACCAAAAATTTTTTCATTGGAATAAACAGCGCGTAAAGGTAGCTAGAATGTATACATACAGGGCAAACGCTAGAAAAGATTACTTGAACAAAATATCAACAAACACGATGTCATCGGTATAGAAGATTTACAAATATTGAATATATTCCAGAATCATAAGTTATCAAAAGCAAGTAGTGACGTATCATGGTCACAGTTTCAAAATCATTTGAAATATAAAGTAAAATGTACGAAAAACCAGTCACTGTTGTATCGAAAACATTTACTTCCAGTCAATTATATTCTTATTGTTGATATCGAAGCAACCACGTTATTAGATCTAAACCTGCGTAAATGAGGATGTCCTTCTTTCCGTATATACCATGATAGAGCGGGTTGTTAACTCCAGTATCACTCTAAAGAATAAAGGGATTAATTCTGTTTTTCCGTTCCGTTTTGGTAAAATTCCGCCTGCTTTTCATGAAAAAGAGTTTTTTCCTTATCACCCAGTAATTGATAACAAATAGCCAACTGTTGATGGGGAAGCCATGTGTGATATGCCTGTTCTGCCACAGACCAAGCATACCGATCTGGTGAAGGTTGCATATAAGCCGTTTTATACCAAAAAATAGCTGCTTCCACATGTCCTTTTCTTAAAAAATGTTCCCCCATACGACAACTAAATGCTGGATAAGGGACATCTAACGCCAGTGATTGTAATGTGAATTCTAACTCTTTTTCTGGTTGTTTCATCATTACATAACAGGTAGCTAATTGATGATAAATAAACATTTTATTTTCTAATGAAATCTCAGGATGCTCTTTACATTGTTCAAAATATTGAATTGCCTTATCATATTCTTTGTGTACTTTACATTCTCTTGCATAATGATACATATCAGATATATTCAATTTATAGCCTTTTTCCAAATGACGTTCATAAATTTGTATATTTCTACGTGCAGGTGATGCATGAGCATTTCCTACTTTAGTATGTGTAACACAAATATCCGAGTTAACACATGTATAAGAATCACCTATAGATAAATCTTCATGCACAATACCTTTCCACGTAAAGCCTTTACTGCGTTTTACTAGTCGTAACCGTTTCGTATAAGACACCACTTTTTTCTTGTCTTCGTGAAGCATTAAGTATTTCATGGAAACTGCATCCACATCCTCTGAAAGAGATTCTTTTAATCGTTTTAATTTGTTACTTTGCTCTGGTTCCAAAATATCATCTGCATCTAACCAGAAAATATAATCTTTTGTTGCATATTGAAAAGAAGCATTTCTGGCAGCAGAAAAATCATCAATCCATTCAAAAGAATATACATGTGATGTCCATTTTTTCGCAATCTCCTGCGTTCGGTCAGTAGAACCCGTATCTACAATAATGATTTCATCTGGAATTCCCTTCACAGACAATAAACAATTTTCTAGGTTATGTTCCTCATTTTTGACAATCAAACATAGGCTAATAGAAATCATATTGATTCCTCCCATACATTTTTATTTAGGGTCTATGCGGAATAACCCTCTATTATTCATATTCATTATATTTAATAATAAAATTTAACATTTAAATTACTGCTTTAATTAAAACAAGTCGCATATTCTTGAAACTGAAGACATCGATTCAAAAAAGTAGAATATATGCTTAAACTTTAATTGTGATGTAAATCACGAATGTTTTCATAATAGACAAAAAACAGGAAGTTAATTACAACGTTACACTACATTTGGGATTTAACCATTTCCCATCTCTATAGGATCACGCATACAAAGTGAGGTGGTACAGTAAAACTGGAACACAGTATAGAGATAAATTATTCTATATAAAAGGTGTTTCAGATGAAAAAACAGTATGATGAAACGTTTAAAAAACAATGTGTTGAATTGGTAATCAAAGAAGGGCGTACAATTTCCAGTATTCAAAGAGAATTTGATCTAGGACATGGGACTCTTAATTCATGGATAAAAAAATATTCTTCTCCACTTTTAGATAGTAAGGGAACTGATATGGCAGAACTACGTTCTTTACGAAGAGAAATCCAGGCATTAAAAAAGGAAAATGAATTTTTAAAAAAGGCGGCAACCTTCTTTGCCAAAAACCAAAACTAACACGTTTTCAGTTTATCAAACAATATCACCACATATTTGGAGTGCGCTGGCTTTGCTATCGATTACAAGTGTCTGCGAGTGGTTTTTACGACTATTTTCATCGTAAAGCCACTGAAGGTCAGAAACAACGTAAAAAGACAGCGGCTTATATTGTCATGCAATTTAAACGTTTAAAAGGTAGAATGGGGTATCGAAAACTGTACCGTTATCTTATAAATAGAGATGTTATGGTGAGCTTATCTCAAGTAAGACAAGCTTTATGTCGAGCTGGATTAAAGTCAAAAGTTGTCACGTATTATAAAAAAAGAAAGCAAGACCATTATACATTCCCAAATGTACTAGAGCGCTCCTTTAAACCTGGTAAGAAAGACGTTCCAACAGTTGTATGTGATATTACAGAATTTCGTTTAGTAAATGGATTGAAAGTGTATTTTTGTGCTGCATTAGACATTAGCACCCGGCGGGTGCTTGGTTACTCTTTGGATACTCACCAAGATGCGCAATTAGTAAAGGACACAATTCAGCAAGTTAAAAATGTTTATGGAAGTCACAAAAAGATTTTATTTCATAGTGATCAAGGATCCCAGTTTGCCAGTTATACAGTTACTGATTTTTGTAAGCAACAAAAGATTCAACAAAGTATGTCCCGCAAGGGGAACTGTTGGGATAACGCTGTGATCGAATCATTTTTTAGCATCTTTAAACGTGAATGTTTGCATGGAGAAAAACTGATTTCTCTCGCTCAAGTAACTCAGTTAGTAGCTGAATTTATTTATATGTATTACCATTCCATTCGTCCGCACTCATCATTAAATGGAATGACTCCGTATCAGTATTCAAAATCAATTGCATAATCTATTTCATGTTCCAGTTTTTCTTGACCAGGTCACTTTGATAATACTCGTTGTGCCTTTGTTAATCGTTCTAACATGTTACGATAGAAATTAGGATAATTGGCTTTCTCATCCTCAGAACTAACGTATAATCCATCCATCGTAAAGTCTAACCTCACAACTGTTTCTACTTCTTTTTGTATAATTTCTTTTTCATATTCAGTCAAGATAGACACATAGTATTTACCCGTAGGAGTCATAGAAATCGTACATGATTGGATTCTATAATCTTGTAGCATTTCTCTATGTTGTTTGATACGTACCATTTTCAGTTTTGGCAATTTGATATGACCATTCAGCAACATAATATTTCCGTTTACTGCATTCGTTGTATAAGACTTTCTGTCTTTTACTTTTGCATGTTAGGAAGTCATTTTGACCACTAAAGAAATTCTTATAGGCAGTTTGCAAGTTTAGTTGAGCATTTGCCAAAGCTAATGAATCCACTTCTTTTAATCACTCAAATTCTGCTTTATATTTCGCGGGAGTTGGAGGCTTTTGTTTCTTTAGTTGTTCCTTATCATCTTTATATTTTTCGTACGCTTCTTTTCGTTCAGCTAACATTCTATTATACACGAAACGTACACAACCGAAGGTTTTACGCATAAGATATGCTTGTTCTTCTGTTGGATACAAACGGAATGTATATGCTTTATTGTGCTTTGTCATATCATTTCACCTCACCTTTCACCTTGATTTTCAATATATTTCTTTACTACGTCTATTGGAGAAGCGCCAGTAGTTAATAAGCAAAAACTTCTTGACCAAAACATCTCTTTCCAAAGTTTCGTTTTCACTCGTGGAAAATCTCTCTTGATGAGTCGAGAACTTGCACTTTTATAAGCATTAATAAATTTTGTCATTTCTGTATTCGGATGAGCCTTGAACAAAATATGAACATGATCTACATCATGATGCCACTCTACCAATGTTATGTTGTAATTCTCAGATAATCTGACAAACATGTCTTTTGCATAGTCTGATATATCATCATTGAACACATTTCTTCTGAATTTTACAACCAATACAAGGTGATACTATAGCAAGAACACCGAATGATTATTATTATCTAATTTCATTGATATACTAATATTTATTCTTTATAAGACTGACTCTGTCAGAGGAAAAATAAAAAGCAAAGCCTTTTGGCTACGCCCTTCACACGCTTGAGGAAGAAGAATTCTTTCGGGGAATACGTTAAAATATTTTGGTATTAGTATATCAGCACATCTTCATTAATAGTTATGTCGTTTGTCAAACCCCTTTTTAATTATATAAGGATATTAAATTTCATGCCATAATAATCGTATCATTCAAATGTGCACGAATTTATTTGGATGATACATAAAAGAATAGATTATTTCAAAGTAGGGAGATGCTAAATGATTATTATCTTTAATGAACCACAAGGAAATTTTCCAACAGATTTTCAGTACTAAGAGTCGTTTTAATTTATTTTTGATGAAAGAAAGTTGGAATTGGGAAAGTCTCAACACGATAAAAAGGAAGAGACATTTAGGTTTTATCGAATTACCTATACATTCATCTGTAAATGTTAAAGCGATTATTTATACAGATTAATATAAAAGTATGTTTATTGAGGAAAGTGGAGAAGAGAAAATCTCGCAAACCATTTTTCAAGAGTAATATGTTTTTATGGATGTAATTTAAAGGAAATGAATGATTTTTAGGATGTCTCTGGGTGCTTGAATGACTATAAACAATAAAGTACCTTATGACCTACTTATACTGTGAGGTGAATTAATTATGATTATTCAAGATCTTGGTGAGTTACTAGATTTATTACATTAATGTTAGCAGAGTACGTAGAAAGGGGGTAGAAACAATGATTATTATTACAGGAATAGAACCACCTATGGATTATTGAGTCGTATTGACCTGGTCAAGAAAAACTGGAACATGAAATAGATTATGCAATTGATTTTGAATACTGATACGGAGTCATTCCATTTAATGATGAGTGCGGACGAATGGAATGGTAATACATATAAATAAATTCAGCTACTAACTGAGTTACTTGAGCGAGAGAAATCAGTTTTTCTCCATGCAAACATTCACGTTTAAAGATGCTAAAAAATGATTCGATCACAGCGTTATCCCAACAGTTCCCCTTGCGGGACATACTTTGTTGAATCTTTTGTTGCTTACAAAAATCAGTAACTGTATAACTGGCAAACTGGGATCCTTGATCACTATGAAATAAAATCTTTTTGTGACTTCCATAAACATTTTTAACTTGCTGAATTGTGTCCTTTACTAATTGCGCATCTTGGTGAGTATCCAAAGAGTAACCAAGCACCCGCCGGGTGCTAATGTCTAATGCAGCACAAAAATACACTTTCAATCCATTTACTAAACGAAATTCTGTAATATCACATACAACTGTTGGAACGTCTTTCTTACCAGGTTTAAAGGAGCGCTCTAGTACATTTGGGAATGTATAATGGTCTTGCTTTCTTTTTTTATAATACGTGACAACTTTTGACTTTAATCCAGCTCGACATAAAGCTTGTCTTACTTGAGATAAGCTCACCATAACATCTCTATTTATAAGATAACGGTACAGTTTTCGATATCCCATTCTACCTTTTAAACGTTTAAATTGCATGACAATATAAGCCGCTGTCTTTTTACGTTTTTTCTGACCTTCAGTGGCTTTACGATGAAAATAGTCGTAAAAACCACTCGCAGACACTTGTAATCGATAGCAAAGCCAGCGCACTCCAAATATGTGGTGATATTGTTTGATAAACTGAAAACGTGTTAGTTTTGGTTTTTGGCAAAGAAGGTTGCCGCCTTTTTTAAAAATTCATTTTCCTTTTTTAATGCCTGGATTTCTCTTCGTAAAGAACGTAGTTCTGCCATATCAGTTCCCTTACTATCTAAAAGTGGAGAAGAATATTTTTTTATCCATGAATTAAGAGTCCCATGTCCTAGATCAAATTCTCTTTGAATACTGGAAATTGTACGCCCTTCTTTGATTACCAATTCAACACATTGTTTTTTAAACGTTTCATCATACTGTTTTTTCATCTGAAACACCTCTTATATAGAATAATTTATCTCTATACTGTGTTCCAGTTTTACTGTACCACCTCATTTTCGTAGCATGGATGATAACTTATATGAGTGGGACAGTCATCAACAAGAACATGTAATTGGTGAATGGGACAAAATTAGATTAGAAGATGCTTTATCATTGTTAACGGAGCGGGAGAAAGAAGTGTATTTAATGTCTCGAGGATATTGTTTAACATATAGGGAGATTGCTAGATACTTAGATATTACATGTAGTACGGTACAATCTATGATAGAACGTGCTGAAAAGAAAATAGCAAGACAGGTAAATGAGAGCCTCTTCTGCAATTGTGGATGAGGTTCTTATTTTTTAGGGATATTTATTATAGTAAATGGTTATCTTTGAGAAATTAAGGTGAAATATGGTTTGTGAAATTGTACGGCATATTTGTTTGGTTAAGGAAGTGGAAATATGGTTAAAGATGTAATTAATTTTAGTTTATCCGAGGTAAATATACCGGCGCTTAATCATCCTGACATTAATATGATAAGCTTAATCTGTAAAATGTTTGAATAGTAAAAAAATCGCGCGAAGGCGATTTTTTTACTATTGCTCAAGCATTAGGGTACCACAATCAGGACAAGGAACTTTTATTCCATTTAATGTGTGTATTGAGTTTTCTTCTATATATTTTTCTGTAAGCGGAATGATTTGTTTGCATGCATAACACCCATATGGTGTAACGCCTACATTGGTAATTATATTTTCTTTAACATCAGATAGTTTAGAAACTTCATCTTGTAAATTCATTATTTCTTTTTCTTTAGTTATCACTAGACTTTTTAATTTTTGTATATGTTTTTGATATTCCTCTTCCTGTCCTTTATCTAAATTATCTTTCATGTCATTTAAAAATGGTTGTAATTCTTGAAGGGTTTGAACAACTTCTGTATTTTCTACTATACGATTTTGTTTTTGTGATATATTATTAGCTAATCCTTCAATTTTATCATGTAATTTTGTGTTTCCTTTTTCCAAATGCTTGAGTGTTTGACCAAATCCAGATTGGATTCTACCTAATGTGGTACCAATGTCTCTCGTGAATTTTACTGTATCATCATAAAATTTATTACTCTGTTCAGTTGATTTAAAGTAAAATGCAGCAGATAATCCTATCGAGAATAATGCAAGGGTAATAGATAGAAAGTCTGTTACTTTAAGTTCGAGATTCATGTTAATGATTTTATAAAAGAGTAATACTAGTAAAATCGCTAAAAATATTGTAAGTATTATTTTGAACCAATTTGACTTAAAGTAACTTGGTTGTGTTTCTTTATCGTTCATGAAATTGCCCCCATAACTATGTAAATGTTGTTGATGAAATTATGATGTGATAACATTAAGATTTTACTATATAAAATAGTGTTTTTCACTAATAAAATTAAAGTAAAGATGTTTATGAATCTGTACTTTAGGATTAAGAACTATAATTGTGTGATTTTTGAAAATACATCTCGATATGCGATTGTTAGAAATTGAAACAATATTGAAAATAATAAAAAGGTAACAGCTAGAACAACAAGAAGAACAATTATTCTTGGGACGGTTTCTTCAACATGCCTCCATACAAATTGTAAGATTAAAAATGCAAGGTAAATTATCATTAAAGAAAATACAAAGAATAAGCAAATCAAAAAAACGGAAAATAGAAGGTTTGGAGCGTATTGTAAGTATATTAGAGAGGGAATACTAAAGGCTCCTATTATCGTCACAATACTACTAATGATGCTTAATTTATCAGCAGCAGAGCCTTTATTAAAGTCTGCTTTTAATGTTTTAAAGAAGTTCATAAGAAAACACCTTTCATTTTTTATTAAAATATACAACTTATCAGATTTAATAATTGTAAGTTTACTAATAAAGAATGTAAATAGCTTTTTAGAATTATTGTTTAAAGAGTGTAAAATGAGTTTATACAAGGTTTTAAACGTTTAGTGTGTTTTAAGAGAGGAAAGAAGTTTATCGTGAAGGAAAATAAAATTTTAGATAATAGATTTTGGATGTGGAAAACTTTAATCGTTGGGATTAGTTTAAGTATACTAATGCTAGTATGTCTTTATAGGCTTGATTATTTTAAGTATCTTTGGGGTTATATAGGTGTTTTTTTACTTAGAAGTTTATTTTTTTCTTACATATGGTCTGTAATTTTTCATTATTTAATATTTATAGGGGTGTTTCGTAAGTATACTTTAAAGAAGGAAAGTGAAAATAAAACAGATGAGAAAATGAAGGGAATAAAAGTATTAGTGAATTGCTTCAAGAACTATGTAAGCTATATAAAATCTAAAAAAGAAAAAACAGTTCTGAGTTTCGTGAAAGAAATTATTTTTAATGTGTTCTCACCAGATTATTTCTATGCGCGAGTTTTTAAATATTCACTAGAAAATAATAATAGTTATAATAAGATATGTCCAAATAGAGCCTTTTATAGAACAAAAAGCAAATGTGAAGGAATACCAGGGGCAAAGCATAAACATTCGTATTTAGGTGGAAAAGTTATATGTGAATATAATCTAAAGGAAGATAGATATGATTGCGAAAAACATCAAGAAAAAAAGAGATTGCAAAAGTTTGTAATATATTCAAATTGGGTAAATGTATTATCTGCTTGTATTCTGTTTATAGTCTGTATGATTTTGGATTTGTACTTAGAAAGTGAAGATACAAATGGATATATTAAATTTGCATTTATATTTGTAACTGTACGTCTAATATCGAGAGCTATTGAAGTAGCAATTGCTTTTTATAGTGATGTAGTAAGAACAAAGATGACTCGTGATTTGTCAATCGGGGAACGATCTACAAACTTGAAAAGAGGACATAGAATTTCTTTAGTTGTACATACATATTTAGAATTTGTAATATTATTTTCAATTTTATATTTTTTAGAGCCAATTTGGATAAATAGGGATGCCCTTTCTGGACTAACAAATTACATGGATTTTGTGCTATATAGTGCATCAGTATCTGCTTTTAATATCTCGTTTGATACAAAAAACTTGACCACTCTAGGGAAAATGATTCATACTTCACAAGTATTTTTATGTATAAATCTTATAGTGTTATCAATTGCGACCTATTTAGGCTTCCAAGATAAGATGAATAGTTTTGAAAAGGCTGATTGGAGAAAAGAAAATCAAGATTAATTAAGTGAAATGTCCGTATTTCGGAAATTTAAAATATATGAATTACTTTTTTGTTATTTAGATAATTTGAAGTCATATGTTAAAAAAAGCATTCCTATTAGGATGCTTTTTTTATTTTCATTTCTAGTAGCGGTTATATCAATTGTTAGGATAATAGTGTAATTTAATTGGATTAATCTATTTACTTAGGTAAACAGATATGATATAATAAATATAGAAAGAACGAAAGGGGGGAAACAAATTGGCAAAGTTAGCACTGATACTAGGGATGATACTTACAGCACTAACAATCATCGAAAAAGTCCTAGTCATCCACGAAAAAGTAAAAAAGCTCAAAACCAAACGAAAACGCCCAGCCAGACGTAAACGAAAATGATTTTGAGCGGAAGAGAGAAGCGCACCTTCTCTCTTCTATACACATTATAACAACTTGCCAATTTGTAAACAATATGAAGAAAACAAGTAATTCATCGAACTTCTTAATTATTTTCGTTACACTGTTTTACTTTGCGTATTTTCGAGATTCAGTCGAAGCGAGTATATTTAAAACTGTTTTGGATATCGTATTAATCATTCTTTTAGTCCTTTATATAATAAATACGTCATTACGACTTTATGGGATTTTTAAAGAAAAAAGAGGTGAATAAAGTGTACAAGTTTGAGGATAAAGAGGAATTACTTTCTTTTTTACATGATGAGGTATTAACGACACCAGAGGTAATGGATGTTTTAGGCATTAGTAAAGCGAGAATTAGTAAAATGATTAAAGATGGTAAACTTGTACCATTTAAGAAGATGGAACGAGTGAGTTTATTTCTACGTGAAGACATTGAAGAGAAGAAGAAAGAACTAGAAGTCCTGCGTAGTAAATATAGACCATATGAAGAGGAATAGTTATTTTTGTAGAAAGCCTAATTAAGATAGGTATTACAGTAAAGTATTTTAACTTTATATTAAGTTTTATTGATTTTATTTCAACCTCCTTTTATTCTTGTATAGAGGAGGTTGATTTGTATGAGAAAATTGCGTAAAGACATTAAAGTAATCGCCCAATTAGTTATATTTTTGGCGGTATTTACATTATTATCTGTAGTATTTAATGCTATAGGAAATATGGAAATGTTAGTAGGGATGATTCAGGAGACTTCTAAGTTAGGGATAAGCATAATAATAGGTTTAATTGGGATTGCAATTGCTTGTATAGCTTTTCAAAGTCTAGAAGCTAGAAAAGAGAACAAAAACTTTTATATGAATTATTTGACGTTAATGCTTATTGCACTACTCTTTTTACTAATTATTTTTTGGTT
This sequence comes from Bacillus sp. SRB3LM, assembly GCF_015712745.1. Classification (NCBI taxonomy): domain Bacteria; kingdom Bacillati; phylum Bacillota; class Bacilli; order Caryophanales; family Bacillaceae; genus Bacillus; species Bacillus sp. SRB3LM. The sequence goes on along the minus strand of NZ_VWVQ01000103.1, from coordinate 535,053 downwards.
TCCATATTTACCGATAGATTCTAACAAGTATATGTATTATTTTATTTTTATAGTTTATTTTCTTTTGGGAACAGTTTTGTTAGGTCTTTCTTTAATTGGAACTCATAAAATTATTAAAAAGGCATTCGAATAAAATTATTTGAAGAAATAATCCTAATATAGAGGGTTATTTCTTTTATTATGGACATAGAAAAAAGAGATGAAGATAATTCATCTCTTTTATACGTTCTTATTTTCATTAACACCTAAATGTTTTTTTAGTGCATCTTGTAACACTTGTGAGTAGTTTACATTATTAGCTTTTCCCATTTTATCAAGCCAATGAGGAATAGTTAATGTTTTCTTTACTGCTTTATTTTCAATTTCACTACGGAATGGTGGCATCCATACTTCCATTAAGCCAATAACTTGATTGTCTGTAGTTTGAATAGAAGTTGGATTAGAAGCGGGCGGAATAGTGCCTTTATTTTCTTCTATTTCGTATAGATGAGTTGCCAACGTCTTTTTAGCCATTTCAAATGCATCTTCATAGTTAGTACCATTAGCATGACAATTTGCTAAGTCAGGAAATGTAACAGTAACTTGCTCATTAGAAAAATCAAAAATAGATGGGTAGATGTAGCGATCTTGGTAAGTGCTCATTAGCTTTTCCTCCTGCTAAATATAGTGTAATGGATTTACTTCTTCAATTTCTTGATAATCGAAATGGTGAAGACCAGAATCCATAAAATAATCACTATTAAGTAGATAGTGTCTAACATTTGTAAATTAGAAAAGTCGGTAACAATAAAGAAACGAATTGTTAAAAATAAACAAATAGTATTTAAAATCAATGAAGTTTTTGACATATAGATATGGGAGATGATAATATTTTTTTGAGAAACCCAACCAGTTGGTTGAGTTTCCCAATGGGTTATTTGCGTTTTCTTCGCTTAGGTTTTGCGCTTGGTCGGCTTGAACCTTTGCGTTGAGGACGCTTATTTTTTTCTTCTTTGCTTTCTTTGAGAAGTATGTAAATCGCTAAGATGAAAGAAGAAATCCCGCTTACTTTGTCTAACATATCTAGAATGTCCATCTCCCTTATTCCCTCCTTTCTATACTCTTATTATAACACGTATTATAATACGTGTAAAGGTAATTTGGTTAATTAATTCATATTTTTTTATAAAATAATATAAGGATATAAAATATTGAAAATGAAGTTATTGAGAGTATTTGCATTCAATATAAGTCTGTCCAATAAGAGATAAAAGCTTTATTTTGTCGTACAAAAGCCACCTAATAATAGATAGGTATTAATGACAATTATGTTATATAAAACTTCATTTACCGTATTGGGTTTCATATAACTTTATATAAAGGATAACCGTTCAACATTGAGCGGTTATTTGTTTTGAGGTGGATGCATGGCAAAAAAATATGCAAAGAGATTTTATAAATCCACAGCATGGAAGAAGTGTAGGGATTCATATTTTAAATTTAGATATGGATTATGTGAAAGGTGTAAGGGGACAGGGAAGATTGTTCATCATAAGGATTACATAACACCAGAGAATATAAACAATCCAGAGATTACATTGAGCTTTCATAACTTAGAACTTTTATGTCAGGATTGCCACAACCGTGAACATCATGAGAAAAATAGTCCAGTTGTTGAAGGAGTAATGTTTGATGAGAATGGGGATTTAATACAAAAAGAATAAAAATCAAAATAAAAAATGAACGCTGATATTTCCAAAGAAATAAAAGCCCCCCCATTTCAAAATCTTTTTCGAGTTCTCGAAGGACCGATGAGGTACCTTCACGTAATATACAGGTCATTTCGCGTGACCCCCCTACCCAAAATGCAGAAGAGATGAGGTGTTATTTATGGCGATAAAGAAAGAATTAACAAAAGAAGAGCGGGTTAATAAAGAGATAACCAGACTTAAACGGATATATAAAGAAATGCCAAAAGATACCCTCTTGGTAGTAGAGGGGCTAATTGTTGAAGCGGCAGACTTGCGTGTTCGACTAGAAGATGTACGTAAAGATCTTGATGAAAATGGTTACGATGAAATGTTTTCGCAATCAGAGAATCAAGAGCCTTATGAAAGAGAAAGACCAGCGGCAAGAAGATATATAGCTATGAATAAAAGTTATCAAACGATAATGAAGCAGTTGGGTGATTACATACCTAAAAAAACAGTTGAAAGTAAGGAGAAGGATGATGGGTTTGATGACTTCGTGATGAATAAATGAGGATACAATATCCTTTGTCTTATAACCCAATCATTGAATATTACAGCCTTATTGAATCGGGAAAAGAAATTGTTAGTGAAAAAGTCCGTAGAATATATAAGAAATTAGTAAGTGATATTGGTGATAAAGAAAGTATATATGAATACGACTCAAAGAAAGCGAACCATGCCATTGAGTTCATCGAAAACTTTTGTAAGCACTCAAAGGGAAAATGGGGCGGAAAACCAATTGTTTTAGAAGTATGGCAAAAGGCATTTATTGCAGCGGCATTTGGCTTTGTACATGGAATAGATGGCACAAGAAAATACAGGGAAGTATTACTTGTAGTTGCTCGTAAAAACGGAAAATCTACTGTTGGTTCAGGGATTGGATTGTATTTGCAAATAGCAGATGGGGAACCAGGTTCAGAAGTTTATGCAGTAGCAACTAAGAAAGACCAAGCGAAATTAGTTTGGTTAGAATCAAAGCGAATGGTAAAGAAGTCACCAGCACTATTAAAGCGTATTAAACCTTTAGTATCTGAAATGGTTTCTGAATGGAATGATAGTACATTTAAACCACTTGGTTCTGATAGTGAAACTTTAGATGGACTTAACGTACACGGTGCTATGATGGATGAAATTCATGCTTGGAAAGATAAAAATTTATATGATGTTATTGTAGATGGTACTTCTTCACGAGAACAGCCAATGATATTTATGATTACAACAGCAGGAACTGTCCGAGAGTCAGTGTATGATATGAAGTATGAAGAAGCAGAAATGTTGTTAAATGGACTTGATGATCCGGATGGATATAAAGATGATCGTTTTTTACCTATAATCTATGAGTTGGATAAACGAGAAGAGTGGACAGACCCTTCAAAATGGGCAAAGGCAAATCCAGGGCTAGGAACGATAAAAAAGGTAGACCAACTTGAAACAAAAGTAAACAAGGCGAAAGCAAATTCTTTGTTAGTAAAGAACTTACTCACAAAAGATTTTAATATAAGAGAAACATCAACAGAGGCATGGCTGACTTTTGAACAACTAAATAATCCTGCTACTTTCGATATAGAGAAGTTAAAGCCTTCCTATGGAATTGGTGGATGCGATTTATCTTCAACCACCGATTTAACAGCAGCGAAGGTTATTTTTATGGTCCCAGAAGACCCGCATATTTATGTGAAGCAGATGTATTGGCTTCCTGAAGATTTATTGGAGCAGCGAAGTAAAGAAGATAAAATTCCATATAATTTATGGCACGAGCAAGGAATATTAAGAACAACACCGGGAAATTCCGTTCATTATAAATTTGTCACGAAATGGTTTTTAGAAATACGAGATAAATATGGCATTTATCTACCTTGGATTGGCTACGATAAATGGTCAGCGAATTACTGGGTTGAGGACATGCAAGGGTATTTCGGGAAGGAAGCTATGATTCCGGTTGCACAAGGTAAACAGACCCTTTCTAGCCCGATGAAACTTTTAGGAGCTGACTTGGAATCTAAGCTAATAAACTATAATAACCACACAATTGACAAGTGGTGTCTTTCTAACACAGCAATAGACGTTGATAAAAATTTAAATATACAACCAAATAAAACAAAGAACCAAAGACGTCGTATTGATGGCACAGCAGCACTTTTAAATGCATATGTAGTTCTTCAAGAAAAACGAAATGACTACCTCAACATGATATAAGAAGGAGGTGAGAATTTGGGGTTATTTGATAAGATATTTGGAAAGAAACAGGCTCCTACTACAACTCGTTTTGAAATGATAAACGATAATGGTGGAGGTTTTTTTGCGTGGAATGGGGACATCTATCAAAGTGACATTATACGAGCTTGTATACGTCCTAAAGCGAAAGCAGTCGGTAAGCTGATAGCCAAGCATATCCGAGATAACTCTACTGAATTTAAGGTGAATCCAGATTCCTATATGAGATTTTTACTGGAAGAGCCAAATCCATTGATGACAGGACAAATGTTTCAAGAGAAAATGGCTGTTCAATTAGAGTTGAATCATAATGCATTCGCTTATATTAAGCGTGATGATTTTGGTTATCCTACTGAGATTTATCCTATTCCATGTACAACAGTTGAAGTTGTAGAAGGTGCACAGGGAGACATCTTTTTAAAGTTTTATTTTAAAAATGGCAAGCAGATGACGATTCCGTATACAGATATCATTCATTTGCGTAAAGACTTTAATGATAATGACTTTTTCGGAGAACATCCTGGTAATGCATTAGCTCAGTTAATGGAGATTGTTACAACTACTGATCAAGGTATTGTTAAAGCTATTAAAAATAGTGCAGTAGTAAAGTGGATTCTTAAGTTTAAGTCAGTATTAAAACAAGAAGATATTGATAGTCAGGTTAAAAACTTTGTGAATAACTATTTGAATATCTCGAATGATGGTGGAGCAGCTTCTTCTGATCCGAGGTATGATTTAGAACAAGTGAAACCTGAAGCGTTTGTACCTGATTCCAAGCAGATGCAAGAAACAGTACAACGTATTTATAATTTCTTTAATACAAACGAAAAGATTATCCAAAGTAAATACAACGAGGATGAATGGACAGCTTATTATGAATCGGAAATTGAGCCATTTGCAATGCAGCTTGCTGGAGAATATACCAGGAAGCTTTTTTCACGTCGGGAAAGGGGATTTGGTAACAAGATTATCTTTGAATCCTCTTCACTTCAATACGCTTCTTTAAGTACAAAGATGGACTTAGTTCAAATGGTTGATAGAGGAGCTATGACACCAAATGAATGGCGTTCAATTCTTTCACTTGGACCAATTGAAGGTGGATCTAAGCCGATTAGAAGATTAGATACAGCTTTAGTTAAAGAAGGAAATGTCACTGATGAAGGAGGTGATGACAATGAACAAGACGGAAAAGAGGGAACTACTGAGTAGTGCTCTTGAAATTAGGGAATTAGAAAATGGCCTTCGAACAATTTCTGGTTATGCAGTTAAATGGGAAATGAAATCTGTAACAATGGGCTATTGGCAACGATTTAAAGAGCAGTTTAAAAAAGGAGCTTTCACAGAGTCCTTGACTCAAGATGATCAATTAGCTTTATGGAGCCATGATACATCACAAGTGTTAGGAAGAACTAAAAATGGTACTCTTCGTTTATTTGAAGATGAGATTGGACTAAGGTTTGAACTAGACTTAGCCAATACAACACTCGGAAATGACACATATGAGACGATTAAGCGCGGTGATGTAGACGGTGTTTCCTTTGGGTTCCAAATGGTCAAAGAAGAATGGGATGAATCAGATCCGGACAATGTAGTTCGTAGTGTAACAAAAGCTAAGTTACTAGAGATTAGTCCAGTAGCTTTCCCAGCTTATCCTGATTCGCAAGTTTCAGCTAGAAGTCATGACCCATATAAACAATTTGTGAAGGAACGCAATCAAAAAGAATTACGTAAAAAACTAATTTTAAAAACATATTTATAAGGGAGAGATTCATTTGAAAACATTACAAGAAATTTTAACTAGGAAATCAGAAATTCGCTCAATGTTACAAAGCGATAAGGAAGTAGATTTAGCAGCATTAGAAACAGAATTACGAGAACTTGAAGAAACACAAAAACAAATTGAAACACGACAAAGATTATTAAAAGAAGCAGAGGAGATTAATAATAATCAAATGCCTGAAATGCGTACAGTTGAAACATTTAACAATGAACCTCAAAAACAAGACGTAGAATTAGAGACTTCTGAAAAGCGTGGACAGGCTCTGATGGAAAACCGTGCTGTTACAGTTGGAAGCGGAAATGTAGTTTTGCCTAAGCATAGTGCAACAGATATTCGTCCGACTTTCAATGAAGTGTCTACACTGATTGATCGTGTTTCTTCTAAAACTTTAAAAGGTGGAGAGAGTTACCAACAGCCATATATTAAAAGTTATGGAGAAGGTGATTACACAACTGAGGGTAATGACTATAATACATCAGAAACAACGTTTGGATATGCAGATATCACAAAAGCAAAAGTTACAGCTTATTCAGAGGACACAGAAGAGCTTCAAAAATTACCAGCAGCTGATTACGATGCTGAAGTAATGAAGGGGATCATGGTAGCTACTCGTAAAAAGTTAACTCGTGAAATTTTAATTGGGACAGGTGCTACGAATCGACTTGTTGGTATTTTCTCAGCAGCAGCTACGGCAATTGATTCAGAAACAGATTTAGAAATTTCAGCAATTGATGCATCTACATTGGATGAGATTATCTATAGCTATGGTGGGGATGAAGACGTAGAAGATGCGGCAGTATTGGTTTTAAATAAACTAGATTTAAAAGCATTTGCTAAGCTTCGTACTTCTGATGGTAAAAAGGTATATAACGTAGTATCACAAGGTAATTCTGGAACAATTGATGGGGTACCATTCATTATTAATAGTGCTTGTAAGGCTGTTTCTGATGCTAAAACAACAGCTGGACAATATAGCATGGCGTATGGTCCGTTATCAAACTATCAACTTACTATTTTCTCAGATATGGACGTTCAACGATCTACAGACTTTAAATTCAAGCAAGGTATGATTGCACATAGAGGTTCTGTTTTTGCAGGTGGTAACGTAATTTCTAAAAATGGATTCTTACGAGTGAAGAAAGCGGCTACTGTATAATAGTCGCTTTTCTTTATGGTATAAGGAGGTTTAACAGTGAGTGGGAAACCGTTGAATAAATATGTTGTAAAAAGAGCTTTTCGAGATAAATTCACTTTTGCTCATTATAGTGTTGCAGATTCATATGAATCAAATGATGCAGAACGTGTAATGTATCTACAAGATGAGGGTTTCTTGAATAAAGAAAGAATTATAGATAAAAAAGAAGGTTCAAAAGGACCAGTTCATGTTGGAGGAGGATATTACGAACTTCCAAATGGGGAAAAGATTAAGGGTAAAGATGCCGCTCTGGAAGCTTTAAAACAGCTAGAGCAAGTTGGTGAATGAATATGATGCTTGATGTTGTGAAGAAAGCGGTACGTGTCTCACATAACGCTCTTGATGATGAACTTGAAGATTTAATTGAAGCATCTCGATATGATTTGAAGTTATCTGGCGTTTCTCACCTTAAGACAAATGATGATAATGATCCTCTAATTAAAAGAGCAATTATTACGTATGTAAAAGCTAATTTTATTTCAGACGCAAAAGAGGCAGAACGTTTTTTAGCATCTTATAACATGCTTAAGAATCATCTAACTTTAGCGGGTGACTATAAATGAATGATATTTTACTATTCCCAGTAATAACAATTACTAAAGATGAACTAGGACAAGTTGAGGAAAATGAAGTATTTAGTAAACAGGTATTTTGCAAGAAAAAGTCAGTTCCTCAATCAGAATTCTTTCAAGCTGGACAAAGTAACATCAAGGCTAGTCATATATTGATTGTTCATGTCTGGGATTACCAAGATGAACGAAAAGTGAAGTATCAAGATAAAGAATATAGCATTTACCGCACGTATGAAAGAGACGATGAAAAGATCGAACTTTATTGTGAGGTGAAAGCCGGTGTCTAATATTGATACTCTTGCAAGTGATATTGCTAGGGAATTGCAAAGATACGCTAACCTAGTAGAAGAAGATATAGAAGATGCGAAAGAAAAGGTTGCGACCAATCTTGTGAATGAATTGAAACAAAAAAGTCCTAAGAAAACAGGGAAGTATGGTAAAGGCTGGCGGAAAAAGAAGGATGGCAGTGCAATCATTGTTTATAATGCATTGAAACCACAACTTACACATTTATTGGAAAAGGGACATGCTAAAGCAAATGGTGGCCGTGTAGCAGCTAAGGTTCACATTGCTCCGGCAGAAGAAAAAGCAATAAATGAACTAATTGAACGTGTCGAAAGGGCGATTCAACAATGACATTAGGTGAATTAAAGAAAATTCTTGATGCTACAGGTTATCCTGTGGCTTATTCACATTTCACAGCAACGCCAACTAATCCAGTTCCAGCGCCACCTTATATTTGCTTTCTTGTGGACGGATCAGCGAATTTAATGGCTGATAACAAGGTATATCACAAGATAAATAACTTAAGTATCGAGCTTTATACAAATAAAAAAGATTTAGTTGCTGAAGCAACTCTTGAAAAAATCTTAGATAATTATGAGATTCCTTATGAATCCTATGAGGTTTTTATTGAAACTGAAAACCTATTTCAAAAAAATTATGAAACGAGGTTGATATAAATGAGTGAGAACAAAGTAAGTTTTGGATTGAAAAATGTCTATTATGCAACATATGAAACAAAAGATGGGGTAGTTACATTTGGAACACCAATTCCAATGCCTGGTGCGGTTGAACTAACAAATGAACCACGCGGTGATTTAATTGAATTCTATGCGGACGATATGCTTTATTACTCAGCGGATAATAACCAAGGTTATGAAGGAACGTTAAATATTGCACTCCTTCCGGAGCAATTTGTAATTGATGCGTTAGGCGAACAATTAGATGAGACAGATGGTGTATTAAATGAGTTAGCTGATGCAAAAGGGAAACCATTCGCGCTGTTATTTGAGTTTGATGGTGATGTGAAAGCAACTCGTCATGTTATGTATAACTGTTCAGCAAGTCGTCCTAATATTTCATCGAAATCAAAAACGAATTCAGCTGAACCGAATACAAACGAGCTTAAATTCGTCGCAAGCCCAATTATTCTAGCAACTGGTGGTAGACCGATGGTTAAGACAAAGACAACTTCTAAAACTACACCGGCAATCCATGATAATTGGTACAAAAAGGTCTATGTAAAAACACCACCAGCACCAAAAGGAGCGTAATCAAATGGAAAAAACAATTGTAATAGATGGTAAGCAAGTTCGACTAAAAAGTACAGCAGCAACTGTTAAGCGTTACAAAGCGCAATTTAGACGTGATTTGTTTGCTGATATGATGGCTTTAGGAGCTATTGGTACGTTTACACCACAAGATGGTTCTCAGCCTTCTATTGACCTCTCAAATGTAGATTTAAAGAAAATAGATTTTGAAGTTATTTATGATTTAGTTTGGTTATATGCTAAAACCGCTGATCCGAATCTTCCGGATCCAATTACATGGTTAGATGGATTTGAAGAGTTTCCTATTTATGAAATCATTCCAGAGATTAACGATATGATTCAAAGTACAATGGGAGCAAAAAAAAACTAAAGAAAAGTAATGAAGAGCAAGGGACTTTCAGTGATGAAGAATTCACCACTGATTTGTTCCTTGCTCTTTGTTATAAAGCTAAATTAACGAGCTGGGATTTAGAAGTAATGACAATCGGTGATTGCTTTGATTATATTGCTGAATTTGCAGAAATGGAGAATCCAGACAAAGAGAAAACCCGTAAAGCAAATCAAAAAGACTTCGATTCATTCTAAGAAAGGGGTGAGATGATGGCAGGAGGAAGAATTAAAGGAATTAGTATTTCCATTGATGGTGAAACCACGGGACTTCAAAATGCGTTAAAAGATGTTAATAAGCGTAGTAATGATTTAACCAAAGAACTTAAAGATGTTGAGCGATTATTAAAATTTGATCCAGGTAATATTGAAGCTTTAGCCCAAAAGCAACAGTTACTGACTCAGCAAATTGAAAACACCACACAAAAGTTAGATAAATTAAAGGCAGCGGAGCAACAAGTCCAAGCACAATTTCAAAACGGAAAAATTTCCGAAGAACAATACCGCGCATTCAGGCGTGAAATTGAATTTACAGAAGGATCGCTTAATGGCCTAAAAAATAAGCTTGGAAATATGAAGGCTGAGCAAGATAGTGTAGCAAGTTCAACAAGACAATTAGAAACATTGTTTAGTGCTACTGGGAAAAGTGTTGATGATTTTGCGGGAGCATTAGGAAATCGTCTTGTGAATGCAATTAAAAGTGGTACGGCTACAAGTCGGCAATTGGAACAAGCAATTGGAATTATCGGCCGGGAAGCATTAGGAGCAGAAACAGATATAGAGAAATTACAACGAGCTCTTCGATCGGTGGATGCTGGAAACTCAATACAACAAGTGCGAAATGAATTAAGAGATTTACAGCAAGAAGCCGGAAGAACGGAGAAGAAGTTTGAAGGGCTAAAGATAGGGCTTGAAAACGTCATAGGTGGTATGGCAGCAGGTGGCGGTATTGCTAGTGCGGTTGAAAAAGCAATGGATATGTCAAAGTTGCAAACGAAAATTGATATAACTTTTGATGTTCCAGAATCCTCGAAGCAATCAGTAGAGGCGGCTGTAAGAGGGGTAACCGCTTATGGTGTGGATGCAGAGGCATCATTAGAAGGTGTACGTAGACAGTGGGCTTTAAATAAGAATGTAAGTGATGAGGCGAATGCAGCTATTGTTAAAGGAGCAGCGGCAATTGCGCAATCCTATGAAGGAATAGATTTTACGGAATTAATTCAAGAAACGAATGAAATTGGAAACGAATTAGGGATTTCGCAAGATGGTGCACTTGGTTTAACAAACGCTTTGCTAAAAATGGGATTTCCACCTGAACAATTAGATATTATTGCTGAATATGGAGGACAGTTAACAAGAGCTGGATATAGTGCTGAAGAAGTGCAGGCAATTATGGAGGCTGGTGTTGAAACAGGTACTTGGAATTAATTTATAGTTCCCTTGTATGGTGACATACAATGCAAAACCCCTTTAATTCAGTGAAACTCTCAAAAGAGACAATGCTGAGCGAAGCCTTTAATAAAGGAACGTGCAACGACTAGTCGAGAGACGTAGGGTGTAAGTAAATGACACTCGAAACAGGGGGCAACTCAAAGAGTTGAAGATATAGTCTAATCTATGCGGTGACGTATAGCAGTTCGTAACGGAACGGGCGTGACTTTACGAATCACGTTGAATATTCATGATTGATAACCTGTTAGATGGATTAAAAGAAGGGCGTATTAAAGCAGCTGAATTTGGTCAAGGCGTTGATAAAGCTATGAAAGAAGCTCTTGAAGGCACTAACATTTCAGCGGAACAAGTTGAAAAATGGGGTCAAGCTGTAGCTAATGGCGGTAAAGAAGGTTCAGCAGCAATGACCGAGATTGCACAAGCTCTATCGCAAGTTGATGATGAAACAAAGCGTAATGAATTAGGTGTTAAATTTTTCGGAACAATGTATGAAGATCAAGGGCAAAACATTATTAATACTTTGCTGGGTGCGAAAGAAAAAACGGTTGATTTCCAAAAGAATCAAGAACAATTGAATGGTTCTATTAAAAAAATGGATGCAAATCCAGCAGTTAAATTTCAAAAAGCAATGCAAGATTTACAAATGGCTCTCAAACCTGTTCTTGGAGTTATAGCTGATGTTGTTGCTAAAATAGCCGATTGGATTTCTAATAATCCAAAACTAGCAGCTACTTTGGCAACTATAGCAGTAGCTATTGGTGTAATTGCAGGAGCATTTATGGCTTTAGCACCAATAGTTGTCGTCATATCAGGTATAGGGGCTGCAATGATGGGGTGGGTAGCGTTAATCGCTGTGGTTGTAGCCGCTGTAGTTGCCTTAGGCGTACTAATTTATCAAAATTGGGATTCTATAAAACAATGGACCATTGATGCTTGGAATGCAATTGGAGAGTTCTTAGTAGGAATATGGGATGGGATTGTGCAATGGGCAAGTGAAGCGTGGAATAGCATTAGTGAATCTACATCAGCAATTTGGAACTCAATTAAGGAATTTTTAATAGGTATATGGAATGGCATTGTAGAGTTTGTTGTAACCTGGGGAACCGCTATTCTAGAAACGTACGTTGGTATTTGGACATCCATTTTTAATTTCTGTATGGAAATTTGGAATGGGATAGTTGAATATTTAACTTCAGTTTTGCAGGGAATAGCGACGTTCTTTACAGAAATATGGACCTCTATTTCTACTTTCTTTCAAGAGACTTGGAATGGATTAGTCGCTTTTATAACTCCTGTTTTACAAGGGATTGCTGATTTCTTCTCTATGATTTGGAATGGTATTTCTACAGTGATCCAAACTGTATGGAATTTTATTACTCAATACTTACAAGCAATTTGGACGGCTATTTTATACTTTGCTACTCCACTATTTGAAAGTATCAAGAATTTCATTTCTGAATGTTGGAATAAAATTAGTTCTACTACAAGCCTAGTATGGGAAACAATTAAGAATTTCTTGGTTTCTTGTTGGAATGGACTTGTGTCATTTGTAACGCCAATCTTTGAAAAAATCAAATCTTGGATTATTAGTGTGTGGGATACAATCAGTTCAGCCACGATGGCTGTCTGGAATACGGTTAAGAATTTCTTGCAAGCATGCTGGAATGGATTAGTATCAATTGTAACACCAATTTTTGATGCAATAAAAAACTGGATTGTGAATGTCTGGAATACTATTAGTTCCACTACGAGTGCTGTATGGAACGCGATTAAAAGCTATCTTTCTAGCTTATGGAATTCAATTGTTTCCACAGCAAGCTCAATTTTTAATAGCATTAAATCAGCTATTTCAACTGTTTGGAATATGATTAGTAGTGCAAGTAGTAGCGTATGGAATGGTATTAAGTCTACACTTTCAAGTATCTGGAATGGTATTAAATCTACAGCATCTTCAGTGTGGAATGGTTTGAAAGATGCCATTATGACTCCTGTTCGTTGGGTAACAAGTGCTGTTAGTGGGGCATTTAATGGAATGAAATCAGCAGTATTAGGTGTGTGGGATGGAATTAAGAGTGGTATTCGTACAGCTATCAACGGAATCATACGTATTATTAATAAGTTCATAGATGGTTTTAATACACCAGCAGAATTGTTAAATGAAATTCCAGGAGTTAGTGCACCAACTATTCCGCATGTACCGATGCTTGCTAAAGGTGGAAAGCCTGTAGGTGATGGTTCATTTATCACAGGAGAAGCCGGACCAGAGTTATTTACGAAGAAGGGTAATTCAATTACAGTTACACCTTTATCATCGAAAGAAAAATCACTCGGTATTACTGGGACTATGAATCAATTAATGGGTGATATGAGTCGGATGATGGCTAGTTCTATGAGTCAATTAGCAGGATTAAAGTCTGTTATGAATGGTGTATATGGAAGTATGTCAAATAGTAGACAAGCCATGGCTGGTAATATCGCGAATCAAATATTCAATTATTCATCAGGGCAAACTGGTGGTAATGAAGTAATTTCAGCACAAAGTGGCGATTTAGTAATTGAAGTACCAGTTATTTTAGATGGTAGAGACTTAGCACGCGGTACTTATCGATATACAAAAGAATACCAAGAAAGAGAAGAGCAAAGAAACTCAGCCTTTTAGGTTTGAGTTTCTTTTATTTTATAGAGAAATGGGGTGTCGAAATGAGCTCTTTTACATTTAACAACGAACGTAAAGAATTTGTCCAAATTGCAAAAGGCTTCAAAAGACCTACTTGGGCACCATTGAAAAGAAATTTATTAAGTATTCAAGGGTATCCTGGTGCAAGACTATTAAACACACAAACTGAAATACGGGTTCTTTCTATTCCTGTGGGAATTATAGTTCCTGATGGATCTGATTTAGAAACGCTGAAAGAAGAAATTGCAGGGTGGTTAATAACAGATCAACCGGCAGAACTTATTTTTGATATAGAACCAAATAGAACATATTTAGCAATTGTAGATGATAGCTTTGATCCAGATGAATTTGTAGCCCTTGGTACAGGAACAATTAAATTTATTTGTCCAATGCCTTATAAGTTGGGAGCGATACAAGAGAAAATACTGGCTATTGAGAAGGGGGACTTAAAAGCTTCATTACGTAACAATGGTTCTGTAGAGTCTAATCCCATTATTGATATAACTGTGGGAGCACAGAGCCCTTTCCTTGATGTATGGAATGGTGATGAATACTTTAGGTTAGGTTATCCCACAGGTGTTAAAACTCGTGTTGTGAAACAAAATGAGCGTCTCATATGGGATGAAATGAAGAGTTTAACTACTTGGAATGCTGTAACTGGTCAAATAGGAATTTATAAAAGTTCAGGGGCCATGAAGGTTTGGCAAGGGTACGCCTTTACACCTGACTCATACGGAACGGGAACAGATACCGAGTGGCATGGTCCTTTTATGAAGAGAACTATTCCTAATACAGGCGGTGTTATCCAAGATTTTAGACTTGATGTGCAAATGAGTTTTCAGTCTGAACACTGGAACAGAATGGGGAAAACTGTAGTTATGCTCTTAGATGCTAATGATAACATAGTAGTGGAACTAGCGTTGGCTGATGATTATATGAGCCATGAAATGACAACAGCACAAGCAATTATTGATTCAGGAGGGTCTAGAAAGTGGATCTCTGACGAAATGGGAATGTACTCTGATACATTTAACGACTTCAGAGGACATGTTGCAGTAGCTCGCAGGGGCAAAGAATGGAGTTTCTATTTTGCTAAATATCGAAAGAATACGGAGATAGATGATGCTAGTTTTGTCCGTACATGGAGAGATGAGTCTGACAGTAATCCTATGACAGCTAGGCCAGTAGCAAAGATAGCTGTAGGGTGTATTGTTTATGGTTCTCATCCACCAGTTGATATTGCATTTATTGAAGATGTTAAGTTTTGGAAGATAAATACCTTAACTATAGATGAGACTCCTTATATTTTTGATATAGGAGACAAAATACAAATAGATACAGAAAGATCATTAGTAACAATTAACGGAAAAAATGTGATTGGATTGAAAGACATATTCAGTTCGTTTCCTATTGTAAAAAGAGGACTGAATGAAATTATAGTACGTCCAGCCAATATAGGAATAGCAAAATTAAGTTATAGGGAGCGATTTAGATGAGAACACCAAGTGGAATCTTACATATTGTTGATTTTAAAACTAATCAAATCGTTTCAGCTATACAACCAAAAGATTATTGGGATGATAAACGCCATTGGGAAATCAAGAATAATATAGATACATTAGAGTTTAGGGTGTTTGATAATACAGAACATGCAACAACGCTTTTACAACAAAATTTAGTGTTAAAAGAAGTGCGTGATGGTCGAATTGTTCCATATGTAATTACTGAAGCAGAAAAAGACTCTAAAGATAGATCAGTGGTTGCTTATGCATCTGGTGAATGGATTCAGCTTGCTAAAGCAGGGATTATTAATCCGCAAAAAATTGAAGGTAAAACGTTGAATGAATGCATGAGAATAGCTCTCGCAGGTACGAAGTGGAAAATAGGTAAAACGGAGCATAATGGATCACACTCTATGACGATTGATGAATTTACTGATCCACTGACATTTCTTAAACAGATTGCTTCTTCATTTGAATTAGAAATTCAATATCGTGCTGAAGTTGTAGGATCTCAAATCGTTGGCCGATATGTGGATATGGTTAAGAAGCGAGGACGAGATACAAAAAAAGAAGTAACTCTTGGTAAAGATTTAATGGGAATTAAGCGTATTGAGAACTCTCAAAACATTTGTACAGCCTTATTGGGCTTCGTTAAAAAAGAAGGCGGAGAATTTATTACTATTGCGGAAATAAATAACGGCATACCTTACCTTGTGGATGACGGTGCATTTCAGCGCTGGAATGAAAAAGGACAACATAAATTCGGCTTCTATAGCCCAGAGACAGAGAATCAAGATATGACTCCGGAACGACTTAAAACTCTTATGAAAACAGAAATAGAAAAACGTGTAAATACTTCTGTTTCTTACGAAGTTCAAGCACAAAGTATAGGGCAAGTATTTGGATTAGCACATGAATTAATTAATGAAGGCGATACAATCAGAATCATAGACAGAGGGTTCACACCTAAGTTATACCTTGAAGCACGTGCTATCGCTGGTGATGAATCTTTTAAAGACCCCACACAAGATAAGTATGTATTTGGTGATTATCGTGAAATTGTTGATTCGAATGAAGAGCTACGTAGAATGTACCAAAAAATTTTAGCATCATTACAAGATAAAGTACCTCAAGGGTGGTTTGATGCTTTAAAGGACAAAGTAAAAGATCAAGGTCTAGACATTCAAGATGCTATCAACAAGTCAAAACAAGCTCAACAGGAAAGTAAAACGGCTAAAGACTTAGCAGAAGCAACTCAAGATTACATGGAGAAAAATCTTGTAGATATTATAGAAAGTGTTAAACCACCTACTACTGATCTCAAAGCAAATAAAACACTCTGGCGTGATATTAGTAATGGTAAGCCTGGTATTTTAAAAATATGGACAGGTACAGCATGGGAATCAGTTGTTCCAGATACGGCTCCATTACAACAAAGTATTAAAGATGTTAAGAAAGATATTGAAACAGCTAAAACGGAATTAAATCAAAAGGTTCTAAGTGTGGAAGGTAAAGCGCAAGAAATAGCTGGACAAATAGCCGGTGTTCAAAAGCAGGTTAATGACAAAGTTGATCAAACGTGGATTAATAATCAATTAAAAGATAAGGCTGATAAATCCGGTGTTTATACGAAAGATGAAATTAAAGATGGTTTTATAGGAAAACAAATCTATGAAACGGATAAGAATGGTAACGTTAAGAAGTTCCAAGATATTAATACATCTATTAGTCAAACAAATGAAGCTCTTAAACAAAAAGCAGAGAAGTCGGAGATAACGAAAATTAATGATGGTTTGTCCCAGCTTGAAAGTAAAACGAATGAGATTATATCAACGGCAGATGGAACGAAGCAGACAATTTCTAATCTGAAAACTCAAGTTGATAATATTCAAGTTGGTGGGCGAAATCTATTACTAGAAACAGCTACTAAATCACATTCAGTGAAGACTGGAGAAAACAAGCAGCATACCTACTTTGATTTAGCAAAGGATGCAGCTACTTTAATGCAGGATAAGAATCTTGCTATGAGTTTCCTGTTTACAGGCAAAGTTACTGCATGGGGAACAACGAATAAATGGGCTGGTTTCGAAGTAAAGATTACTTTCACAGACAATACATTTTATTATCCGAGTTGTCGCGTAGAAAATCGCCTAACACTAGGTAAACAGTATAACCAGGAAAGATTCACAGCGAGTGCTGTAGTAATGGATAAGCCAATTAAAGAAATTTCAGTTTACGCTTTAGCACGTGATTTCACGGGGGATGTGTTAATTGAAAAGCTTAAATTAGAAATTGGCACAATATCAACTGCGTGGACACCAGCGCCAGAAGACCAAGTATCCACAACTGATTTCACTAAAAAAACAGTAGAAATTGAGACTACTATTAAAGGAATAAATACTTCTGTATCAAATGTACAAAACGAACAAGGAAAGCTTACAGAACGAGTTACTAAATCAGAACAAACTGCAGATGGGTTTAAACAATCCATTGAATCGTTAACAAAAAAAGATAGTGAAATTAATAATAAATTAAATACGGTCGAATCAACTCTGGAGGGCACGAAAAAGACGATTTCGGATATACAATCTGATACAAAGTCACTCAAAAAAACGACAACTGAAATTAGAGAGGAAGCAGGTAAGATTACCGAAAAACTCTCTAATATAGAAAAACGAGAAGTAAGTGTTCGAAACTATGTAATTAACTCAGATTTTTCTAATGAAAAAAATTTATGGAATGGTATTACTAATTCAACAACTTTCAAATTTATTGACGTTAATATATCAGATGCATCAGGTATTAAGAAAGGATTACAAATAACAAGCAATGCAGCTTATATCTACCAAAATTTAAGCCCAGATCAGTTTATAAAGAAAAAGGGGATGGCATCCTGTTATGTTGATGTAAAGGCTGTAACATCCACAACAGAATATCCGCGCCTATATATGAGATTCACGTATGATCAGAATGGGAAAGATCAACATTATTATGCTATTATTCAGCAAAAAGTAGTAACAAACGGTTGGAATCGAATTTCCATTCCTTTCGATACAACGAATTACACAGGTAATTTAAAAGAAGTACGTGTAAATATCGCTACTGGTAATACAACTACTGTAGATGCAACATTTACAGGGATAATGGTTACATTAGGAGACTTACTTGAATCTTGGAATCTTGCTCCTGAGGATGGAGTACCACAAGGAGCCTTTCAATCGAAAACAAACGAGATTGAAAAAAGTGTGGATGGTGTGAAAAGTACTATTACAGCTATCGAGGGTAAGGGCATAGTAGGGACAAATTTAGTTTACAACTCAAGCTTTCTACAAAGAGATACAGGATTACCTGTAGGTTGGGAATTTCCTCATCCTGATGTGACGAGCTTTCAAATGCCATGGGATGACGATAAGCGAGCAGGAGTAATTCGCTTCAATCGTACTAACCTAGTGGAAACAGTCCCTAATAGCATCATAAGTGGGTTCTCAACAAAATTTTCTGTAACATTAAACCAAGAGTACACGTTCAGTGCCTACATGAAAGTTCCTAACGTAGCTACTTTTAAGTTTAAATATGCTTATATCATAGAGTTTTTCAATGAGGCAGGTGTGCGAGTACAATTCCAAGATGTACAGCTTACAAATGCAGAGTTAGCAGACATCACTACCGGTAAGTGGACTCGTATAATCAGAACTATTAAGCCAAAGACAGCAGGTATCGTCACAGGTGGATTCCGTTTAGCTTTATTCCATAATGGGGACATATACTATAGAATGCCTCAGGTGGAATTGGGAGACCGTGTTACAGGGTGGAACTTATCTACCAGTGACTTCTCTACTCAGCATGGACTTAATGATCTGACAGTGAAAACTAACGCGATTAAACAAACCGTGGATAGCAATCAAGCTACAATTACTTCTCTTAGTACAACGCAAGGGAATCACACCACACAAATTCAAAAGAATACGAGTGAGATTACCCAGTTGAACAATCAGATTAGCTCTAAAGTCTCTGATACCCAAATGCAAGATTATGTGGGCGGGCTGGGTAGTACAAACTTATATATGAACTCCGCTTTTGAAGATAGGATAATTACTCCTAGCTCTGGTATTGTTACTTCTAGAACTCCGAGCCTTAGCAAATGGAAAATAGTAGCTGCTGTATCAGGATCAGCTGTTACGCCTACAACAGCAAGGCAACATGATGGGTATAATTCGGCTCAGATTCAAGCAACGGGGCTAACTGTAAATGCTTGGACAGGTATTAGTCAATTATTCCCTGTTACATCTAGCTCAGGAAAACTAGTATTATCTGCATGGGTTTTTACATATAACAAGGACGGTTTAGATCAAGGTGGAGCTTTGGAGATTAAGTTCCTAAATGGTTCAACTACAGTTACAACTAGTAGTGTAGACCTAAAAGATAAGTTGAATAACGGTGCATGGACACTTGTTTCTGTTACTGCTGAGGTTCCTTCAAAAGCTGTTACTCATGTAGAGGCTTATATATGGATACGTAGAAACGGACTTATCTGGGTGTCTCAACCACAATTTCAACAAGGTGCTACACCTTCGGCATTTATGGAAAACCCGAAAGACTATGCTAACTATGATCAACTTGTAGGAGAAATTGCTAAGAAAGTAGCTACCACAGACTTTAACTCTAAGGTATCAACCCTTGAGACAAGCATAAATCAGCAATCCAGCCGAATTGACTTAAAGGCAGAAAAAAAAGAGGTTTACTCAAAAACAGATTCCGATGGACGCTTTGGAAGTAAAACTATTGTAGATTCGCATACTTCTCAGTTATCTGTAATGAGTAATGAGATTAACTTGCGAGTCAAAAAAGGTGATATTGCATCAACAATTAACCAAACAGCTCAATCCGTATTGATTCAAGCTAGTAAGATTAACTTGGACGGAGCTGTAACTGCTAAGTCTATAGAATCTGGTAGACTAGCAGGTGTAACTATCTCAACTAGTACAAACTCTACAGGTTATTTTGTTGAAATGAATCAGCAAAATATTTCTCTTAAATCCAATGTAGGTAACACGGGACCAATCACACGAGGATATTTAGGTTTCATGCCTAACTTACCAGATAATACAGTTCGTACAGCTCTAGTGCTTGGAAACAACTACGATAATGCTAACAGACTAGAGGTTAATGGTTCCTTATTTCTGGAGCAACAAACACCAAAATGGAATAACTACGATTTATCAAATTGTCGTATCGGTATGGCTAGAAGCCGTAACTCAGACGGATCTATAAACATGAAATCGTCTATAAAAATGGGATACATGGGTAGTATTGAAATGCGCTCAGAAGATAGCGACATCGACCTAAACGCTAAAGGGCATATCCGTATGAACACTACTAGGGGCGGTAAAGGCTTAAATGATATTCAACTTGTATCAGGTACTAGCATGTCTTTAGATGCTTACAATGGTAGTTGGTTCCTAAATAGTTCTAGCAGTAAAGGCGCTGACGAATGGAGAATAAGAACGTTATACATTAACGATAAACGCTCTGGAGGTAACACTCAGGCTGACGTAGATTTTAGAATGGGACACCTGGTTACTTTACGTATTCCACAACACCCTGACTATACTAAGTACGGGCTGCAAGTTAAAAAGGGTGACGGTAATAGCTTAAGTAATATCCATGTTGATAAAGTCTACTTAACGCAAAACATGTGGGAATCGACTAGACAGGTTAAAACGGCTATCAAGGGAATCGAAGTAGATCCTTTAGAAATATTAATGCAACTACAGCCTAAGCAGTACTATCGTAAGTCTGAAATGCAAAAACTCTATGAAAAACGTGAGAAGATTGTAGCAGGTGGGTACCAAGAGCCAATGCCTACAATTAAAGACGTTCCTTTAGAGTATGGTTTCATTGCAGAGGAATTACCAGAATGCTTAGCAACTGAAGACAGGAAAACTGTTTCTACGTATCCTTTAATGACTATCGGTATTGCAGGGACTCAGGAAGTTTACAAGAAGCATTTGGCTTTAGAGGAAATTGTGAAAGAGCAAGCTAATCAGTTAGCGAGACAAGAGGACAGAATTGCACGTCTAGAAGAATTGCTACAACAATTAATTGATAAGAAACCAGAGCAGTCATAAGCTGTTCTTTTTTTATTGTCTAAAAAAGGAGAGGAAAAGATGGATCGTATTGATGTGTTATTAAAAACCTTTATTGCCACTTTCGGTGGCTTCTGTGGGTATTTCTTGGGAGGATGGGATGCAACATTGAAAATCCTAGTGACGATGGCAGTTATTGATTATTTAACTGGCATGATTGCAGCAGGGTATAACGGAGAATTAAAAAGTAAAGTTGGTTTCAAAGGCATCGCCAAAAAGGTGGTGCTTTTTCTTTTGGTCGGAGCGGCTGCACAACTAGATTCAGCGCTTGGAAGTAACAGTGCAATTCGTGAAGCGACTATTTTCTTCTTCATGGGTAATGAATTACTTTCACTTTTAGAAAATGCTGGTCGAATGGGCATTCCGTTGCCACAAGCTTTAACAAATGCAGTTGAAATTTTAGGTGGTAAACAAAAACAAGAAGAGAAAAAGGGAGATGTTCTATAATGGAAATTAGAAAAAAATTAGTTGACCCAAGTAAATATTGTATAAAGTGTCCTTATACAATGAATCCGGAATTCATTACAGTTCACAATACTTACAACGATGCTACAGCAGAAAACGAAGTAGCTTATATGATTCGTAATGATAATCAGGTTTCATTTCATATTGCAGTAGATGATAAAGAAGCAGTACAAGGAATCCCTTTAGAGCGTAACGCCTGGCATACTGGCGACGGAAACGGGAACGGTAATCGTAAATCTATCGGCGTTGAAATTTGCTACTCTTTAAGCGGTGGAGATAGATACTATAAAGCGGAAGACAATGCAGCTATCGTTGTAGCTCAACTAATGAAACAGTACAATATTCCAATTAACAAAGTCCGTACACATCAATCATGGAGTGGGAAGTACTGTCCTCATCGTATGTTGGCAGAAGGACGTTGGAATAATTTTATTGAAAGAGTTCAAAATGCATACAATGGAGATGGTAAAGTAACTCCTACACTTATTCCACCGTCAACTAACGGGACAGGTATTGCGTATATTGAGGGGAATGGCATCAACCTTCGTAAAGGTCCAGGCACTGGATACGGGGTTATTCGTCAATTAGGTAAAGGTGAGTCCTACGAAGTATGGGGACAATCAAATGGATGGTTAAACCTTGGTGGCAATCAGTGGATTTATAATGATTCATCATACATTCGTTATACAGGAGAAAGCACACCGACAAGTTCGCAATCAGTCAATAATGGTGTAGGAATAGTTACTATTACAGCAGATGTATTGCGTGTTCGTAGAGGTCCAGGAACTAATTATGGCATTGTAAAAAATGTGTATCAAGGAGAACAGTATCAGTCGTGGGGATATAGAGATGGTTGGTATAATGTGGGTGGAGACCAATGGGTTTCAGGTGAATATGTGAAGTTTGAAGATTAAAGTAAGAGCCGTCATAATGACGGCTTTTTTTATTTTATAGCAATTATTTAACTATTATCTATTGATTCAAATAAACAGGTATGGTATAATTATATATGTAAGGGAGGTGAGAAACATGGATTGGGACTTAACAGAAAAGGTTCTTAAAAATCTAGCTTACATAGTAGGCATGGGGGTAGGAATCATAACAGCAAAGAAAAACCTAAACGATATGAAAGATAGAAAGGAGAAGAAAAAGGAAGAAGAAATAGAAAAACGCCTAGCCCGCAAGACTAGACGCAAATAACACAACGGGGGAAGAAATTCCCCCAACCTTAAAAATATTATAACATAATTACAAAATTACACAAAATCCAATCCATGTAAAAATGAAGTTAGATCGAAACACTTTGGTATTAGTATTATTTTTAATATTAGTGGTTACAGTAACAAACTATAAGAATCCTGAAGTAAGTGACTACCTAGGAATTGCTTCTACAATAATTTTAGCTATAGCGCTTGTTATTAATTTAATTTCTTTATGGAAAAAAGGTAGGGACGAAAAATGAGTATGGACTATAAAATAAGTCGTGAAGAAATAGAAAAGTTAGTTAACCAAGTAGTTTTAACAGCAAATGAAACCGTAAATTTATTAGGTGTCACAACCCAAAGATTACATGTACTTGTAAAACAAGGGCGAATTGTTCCTATTAAAGTAGTTGATAGGGTTTCGTTGTACTTTCGTGAAGATGTAGAAAAACTGGCTGAAGAATTAGGGCAATTAAGAGAAAAATATCGACCATATGAATAATTTGAAAGCCAACTCTTTTATGAGTCGGCTTTTTGGTTGTTATGTAGCTAGAATTTACTTTTAGATAATGCTTTTAATATAGGGTTTATAATTTTACTCAATAAACGAAATGCGTTAAAGATTGAACGAATAACTTTCATAAGATTAACGTCCCCTCATTCTCATACCTTATAAGTCTGAGATTTTCTTTACTTCTTTTTCTTTGGCTTTAAAGTCCTTTTTATATTGTTTAAAGTCATTCCGGTCGACTCTAAACTTCTCACCAGTAGCTACATTTTTTACTAAATACGTTTTAGCTGTAAGTTCTTTTATTAAGAACCAAATTGCGAATAATACAAGGGATATTCCTAATGTGAAAGGAATTAATACTATTGCAGAAACAGTTATTATAAGTTCTGCTTTTGAATCAGCTCTTTTTAAAATTAATCTATCCCCAGCAGCGGCTTCAGATTGTTGTAATTGTTGCATACGTTGTAAGGATGCGACTGTATCATAACTCATGACATAACCTCCCGATAAGTAATAAAATCATTATATCAAACATTTGAGATGTTGGTATTATTTATCAATATTCAGTTCGAATTTATGTTTTCCCTCCACATAAATTTCATAAGTCAATTATTGATAAAGTATTAGTGGATGGTTCACCGCAATATAAAGTGAAAAACTCAAAAATTATTGTCTTCTATATTAAAGCTAGTTGAACATATGTAGAGGTACCGTAAAATAAAAAGCCCTTCTCGAATGAGAGGGCTTTGCTATTTTATAAATCAAATTGAACTTGTTGACCATCAGTAATCGTATCATACGACTTTTGTTGGTATGTTGAACTTGTAATGAATTTGACATTAGTAATATCTTTTGGATCTCCATTAAAGAACAAACCTAGGACACGTTCTTGTTTAACTTTTCCAAAGTATTCAAAGGAAGTGTTTTTTTCTGTAATAAAATTGCGATTTGCTTCTAACTGTTCACCATTATTTAGTACTACCTTATCAAAATTAAGGAAGTTAATATTTTCATCTGAGGTATTTTCCACTGTGTAAATAACTTGAATATAATTTAGTTTTCCATCGTTAGTGGGTGTTGTTTGATAGACTTCTTTAGCCTCAGTCAACATTTGTTCTGGAAGGTCAGATAGTTGAAATAGCTTGATGTTTTGAACAGTCATTTTAATTGGAGCTACATCAATAGTTTGATTAATTTCTTTAATTTTCATTAGCTCAATAACTCCGCCTTGAGCATTGTATTTTTGCTTTTCTCCAACTTTAGTTAGTACTGTTTTTTCGTTAGTTTTCGAATTGCTTTCTTTAATACCTTTTTGGTTTGAGGCAGTAGGTGCACTCTTTTCTTCTGTTTTTTCTTCTGAGCCACAAGCCACAAGTGCTAGGGAGAAAAATACAGAGACAAGTAATAATAGATACTTTTTCAAATTAGTTCCTCCTAAAATATATTGCGATATTAAGTATAACAGATGTACGTTGGTTTTATAGGATAAAATTAGATTTACAGGGAAAATATTCTTAAATATAGTTGACTTAAGTCAACCTAAGGTGTATAATAAGAGTATAAAGAACAGGAGGTGAACAAAGTGGATTGGTTAATAATCTTAGGAACGCTAACAGCAATCGCAACATTCTTTTCCCAAGTATCAACAGTTGTTAAAAACAGCGTAGATACATACTACAAAATCAAAGAGGAAAAAGAAAAGAGTCGCTCCCGCCAAGAAGTCGACTCCGAATAACACCACAGGGGAGAGCAATCTCCCTTGTAACTAAGATTATAACACATTCCATATAATATGATGAAAAAGTTTATTTGGACGAATATTCCCGTAATTTTGATTTTAGGATTTATCTTAGCAATACTGGATTATGATAATTTAAACACATGGGGCTATGTCTTAATAGTATTTAGCATAATATCGTTTTTGCTAATGATAGTAAATATAATTACTCTCTATATAAAGGAGAAGAAAAATGTATAACTTTGAATCTAAGGAAGAACTAATAAAATTCGTAAATGATGAAATTGTGAATACTTCAGAGGCATTGGAGATTTTAGAGTGTTCGAGGCAGAATTTAAATAAGTTGGTGAAGTCGGGGACGTTAGTGCCGATTAAAGAGATGGTTCGAGATAGGTTGTTTTTTAAAAATGATATCCTAAATAGGAAAGAGCGGATGAAAAAGTGAAGAGGTTATAGTTTTTATGAAAATAAAAAGTAAAAGGTACTATAATTCGTAAAAACTGCTTATGTTTTATAGTACCTTTTAATGAGTAAACAAAAATTAATAATGAACAAGTTTGATTCTATTGTATATAAGAAGAACTATTCAATAGAATTTAGTATTCATCTAATATGAATTATATAAAAGTAAAGAAGTGACATTGTATATGAAATGGATTAATATGTTTAATATAAGAGAATACTTAATATACAAGTTTTTTTATTTTGAAAGGAGTGATTCTAATGATGCAATTAAAACTATTTGAACTATTGGATAACGAAGAAACCCTAAACAAATTATTGGGAATTTTTGGGCGTGAATCTGTTGTTTCTTTTTCAGATAAAATCATTGGAATCAATTATGACTATGGCGTAAATAGTTATATTGGTGTGTTACAGAAGGTAAGGGGATTAAATTTAAGACAATTGATTGTTACATCATCTTCATTTATAAATATGATTGATTTTTGTGTGAAGGAAGATTTATTTATAAATAATATTAAATTTATTTATCCCGTTCCAAAAGAAAATATTGAGTATGTAGACGATTATCTTGAAAAAATTAATGCAGCATCTGGATCAGAGAAGAGAGCATTAAAAGTAAAGTTGTTTAAAGAAATCGATTGGATTACCTTTGATGAATGTATAGATGTAAAGTCTATTTCAATTCAGATGCAAGGGGTTGATTCTCCTATATATATAGATGTTGAGTTGTATAATAATGGTGTTTTATTGATAAATGATGAACATGTTATTGAAAATGTAAAAGATTTACTAAATAATATTTTTTAATAAGGATAATAATTATGATAAAATCATTGGTTGAGTGGAGAAAAAGATCGTTAAAATTTCTAACTATATTTAGCCCCCTAATAACAATATTTTGTGTATATATATTTGGAATAGATTTTGCAGGGTATATTTCTAAGTTGTCACCAACTCTTTCTACTGAATTGCAAAATAAACCAACATTAAGCTTTACGATGAACTCTGCTATTGTTGTTATTATAATAAGTGCTGTTATTGAATGGCTAAAATATCCTGGCGAATTTGTTATAAAAATAAAAAATAATAGTAGAAAAGAAGATAGTTACTTTGATATTAGGAGTGACCATAGACCTATAAATGTTCATATGGATTGTGAATTTAAATTTAAAAATAAGCTATTACATTGGCTTGTTAACATTCTCGGTGGACTAACTCTACAATGTAATTTTCCGCATTGGATTGATTATAGGGTTGAGAATCAGAAGGATTTGAAAACTAATGTGCTAGTAGAAGAAAAAGAAGAGTTCCGTATAGACATCGGAGAGGCGCTACAGAAAAACATTATTGATTCATCTTTATATGTGAAAATATCTATAATGTCTAATGCGTTTGATGTGAATAAGGGATATATCGTACCAAGTATTCAATTAAAATCAGATTCAAAGTGTAAAAGATTTTTTCTTTATATAATAATGTTATTGTTTTTTGATATTAACATTACTAATTATAAAATTGAATCTAGAAATGATATATATTAGGAGGGGATAATAGTGATGAGTTTTTCAATATTTAGATTCCACAATTATGTGAGTTTAGATGGATTTATTGAAACGCTAAGAGGGAATCGCGAAGTTATAAGAAATGTTAGGGGATGGGAGACGGATGCATTAAGGTCCGAAGTGAGAGAAGTAAATGGGTTCAACTTGTTTGAACACGAAACTATTCAAATTGAAAATGACCCTATCCAATACATATTTTTTGAAGCTTATACAGAAAGAAAGAAGAACCAGGAATATTGGTATAATCCTAATGGTAGTTTGAAGGAAGATAGAGAGGAACGGATAAATTCATATCAATCCTATGTTCTAATATTTCAACTAAATGAAAGTATATATGGAATTGTTTTTTCAGGTATTAATAGGGCTAAAGCAATAGTAAAAGATACTTTTACAAATGAGACATGGGGAAATGTTGAGCCAGTTGAAATTGAAGTTACAGAGGATCTGTTGTATTGGATATTTAAACGTTATATTGATACTCCAAGAGAATCATTGTCAACAAATGATCAAGTATTTGTAACAGCGTTAGAAAGTTATATGGGTAAAACTAGAGATAATGTAAATGCGATGAGGGGAGAAGGGAGTAGAATATCCACAATTCTCGGTACATTAGCATTTTTATTCAATAACGAAAACTTAAAAGCCATTCGTCCAGCAATTCAGTATGGTAACGAAAGAGTTTTATTAGAAATAGGATTAACAGGAACCTTTAAAACATGGTCTAAATCATATCGCGGACAACACTTTAGAGCTTTAACTGGCCAAAGAAAAGAAAATGCAATTGCAATATTTATTTTTTCTAAAATAATTCCCTTATTGATTGCGTGCTATGAAGAAAACAAAAGACATAATCAATGGTCACCACAATTAAAGGTTGATTTCGTACGAAGGTTAGGTACCATGATTAGGGATGAGGTAGACAGTGTATTAGAAAATATTGAACTTGAAAATGCGAACCCGCAAATTGTAGAAGAAATCTTAGATGAAGAAGAGTTTGAATTAGAAATTGATGATGATGATGATGAAATATAATATTTTATTGTAATTATATTTAATTAGTCTAATAATCTTATGTATTCGGAAAAGTGATGGATCGATATGAGACATCGCTTTTTTGAATATATTTTAATCTAAAATAATCATAAATTATATGGAGAATATGCTAAGGTTTGAAGTTATACTTCACCCACAACCCCACCCACAATTCACCCACAAAAGTAAAAAAAGTGATGAATCACTATGAAACATCACTTTTATAAAACCTTGATAAATCAACGTTTTCGGCACGATTTAAAACTTGATGAATCCAGAGGATATATTTAGAACGCAAGTTCACCAATGGGAACGCGATCAATATATGTCTCTATACTAAGAGGATTAAACCCTTGATACAACTCGTATCAAGGGTTTTTTAATTCCCAATTATTACACTTTTATGTGGTTATAAAATGAAAAACAGCCACATAAAAGCCACGAATTAATAACAAGTAGTGATATCATAGAAAAACATTATCAGATAAACGTAAGTTTTATATAATTTGTGAAATAAAAAAGCCTTGATACTACGGTATCAGGGCTTTTTTAGTGAAGTTATTGGATATATTAACTACTAGATAATGGATTGTTTTTGGTTATTTTAAATCATGTTACTAAGAAAATCTTTTCAAAAGAATTGATTTTATCTTTTTTTAAATCACTTGTGCTATAACTTAATAATTCTTTACTGCCTGTACAACGCGACCAATGATTTTTACATCTTCAGCTGAAAGGTCGTAAGTTTTTGGTTCGTGGATAGGGTCATTACTCAATGGTATTAAAGTAATGATGCTTCCAGATTTTGAAATCTTTTTCACGGTAGCATCATAACCATTGACTTTTACAACAGCAATTTGTCCGTTTTCAACATAAGGAGTTTCCTCTACTAAAACATAAGAACCATCAGGGAATTCGAGATTCATGCTAGTGCCTTTTACAGTAAGATAAAAATACTTTTTACGCTTGTTTAAAAATGTACTTAGCATGGGTAAATAGCCTTCGATATTTTCTTCAGCGAGTATTGGTGTACCGGCTGCTACAGAACCAATGATAGGAATGTAAATAATGTTTGATTGATCGTTTTGGATGGTTTCATAAATAGAAACTTCTTCTTTAACAGTATTGCCCTCTTGTGTTGCGAGTCTTTCTAAATCATCAGTAGTGATTCCTAATCCCTTACAAACTTTTATGACATTATCAACAGATGCTTTACCAATCCCTCTTGATAACATGGATTGCAGTGTTGTGGGGGGGAGACCTATTTTTTCGGCGAAGGCTCTTTTACTATAGCCAGCTTCTTTTATTAGGCGTGTTACAACCTCTGCTTTTTTCATTACTTTCACCATCTTTCGTATTAAAATGTATACGATATTGCGTATTCCTGTATATATCATAACCTAACTAAATTTGTTAGTAAATAGAACAATATACGAAATTGAGTATTTAATTGCGTTTTTTTGTTGACTAAATACGAAATTGAGTTTATATTTAAATGGAAATGAACGCAATATCGTACAAAAACAGGTGGTGAGTCAATGTATCCGAATTTGCGTGCAGAGATGGCGAGAAAAAGAATTATGATTACACAAATTTCTTCGCATCTGAAACTTCGCCACGCAACAGTGAGCGACAAAATAAATGGTAAATTTCGTTTTTATTATGATGAAGCTTTTGAAATTAAGAAAACTTTTTTTCCAGAACATAGTTTGGAATATCTTTTTGAATTTGAAGAAAACGAAGCGAATTGAAATTGGAGGAGATTTACTTAAAATGTAATGCTATAACCGAATTATTGAATGATAATTTAATAAGAGGGTTCATATCAAAGTATTTAATTTAAATTACGATAATTAGTTAATCTGTAAAAAGAAAGTAACGAATTATGTGTAGTGCTAAATTATCTCAATGCAATAAAGATAGTTCAAAATTAGTAGTGAGGAGGAGATGAGGATGGGGCAATTAACTGACTCATCAGTACATAGTTCATTAGTATTTGAAGTTAATGGAAAAGTAGTAACGGATAGTTTGGTAATTGCGAAGATATTCAAAAAAAATCACTTCGACGTTTTGAAGGAAGTTCGAAAACAAATTGTATATGTAGGTGAAGAGTTTGGGGGAGAAAATTTTCACGAGTCCACTTATGTTAATTCAAAGAACAGGCGAACCTCTAAATATGATTTAACAGAAGAAGCATTCACGTTACTTGTTATGGGATATAACAGTAGAGAAGCGGTTGGAATGAAAATTAAATTTATGAAAGAGTTCAAACGAATGAAGCAGTATATACAAAATCAACAAAATGTGCCAAAGGATCCAATGGGGGTTTTAAAGTTAACATTTGCTGCGTTAGAAGGACATACTCAGGAGATACAAGAAATAAAGTCTGAGGTGAAGGGGTTGCGAGAAAATACTCCGCTTTATGCTATCGAGTGTGAAGAGATAACAAGGGCTGTAAAAAGGTTAGGTATTATGTTATTGGGAGGTAAAAATTCAAATTCTTATCAGGATATCGGTCTTAGAAGGAAGTTATATAGAGATATTTATAGTCAGTTACATCGGGAATTTGGTGTGAATAGTTATAAAGCTATTAAACGTTATCATTTGGATAGAGCAATACAAATTATTAATGAAGAATATTCAATTCCAACTGTTTTAAATGAAGAAATTACAGTTAAAAACTCACAAATAAATATGGCAGACATTCAGTAGGAGGAAAGAACATGCAAAGAAAGATTTTAGTAATTACTAGTAGTTTAGCAGGGTTACCAACTGTCAGTGAATTTAAAACAAAAGAAGATGCAAAAGAGCAGGTTAGAAAGCTTATTCAAAAAGGAATGAGTCAAAATGTGATTCGTATAACACAAGAAATTCCTATGAATATCGAAATTCAAGTGGATGTTGAATTTGAGGAATAAGAGAGGTTTAGAAGAAAATAGATATGGATAGCATGATTGTTTTGAATGAATGCATAAGAAAAGAATCCGTTGCAGCGGATTCTATAAGAAAAAATATCTCTAGATAAGTATAACATTGAATACCGTTTTTGAGAATTTATGAGGTGGCTAGTATGGGGATTATTCGAGTGAAAAAAGATAGTAATTATTCCGTTATAAATAATACTGGTTTAAAAGATGAAAGGTTGTCATGGAAAGCGAAAGGGATCTTAGCCTATGCGCTTACATTACCAGACGATTGGACTTTTCATATTAGCGAATTAGCTCGACATGCTAAGGATGGAGAAGATTCGCTCCGTACAGGTTTTAAGGAATTAAAAGAATTAGGTTATGTAAAACGTTATCCTGTTCGTGACGGGAATACGAAAAAAATTACAAAGTGGGATACGGAAATTTACGAAACGCCACAAAGGAACATGCCACAAGTGGAAAACCAAGATGTGGTAAAGCCATATGTGGAAAATCAGAAACTACTAAATACTAATAGACTAACTACTAATAAACGAAATACAAATATACAAAATACTAATCATTATGATGATATGGATAAATTAGAATCTCGTGTATTCATCAATGAGAGGGTTAAAGTAAGTTGTAACTTTATTAAGGGGATGGGCATTCCGTTAAGTGAAATTGCAATTGCAGAGTTGGGGGGTTTTTGTAATTTGTTTAGTGATGAGTTAATTCAGCATGCAATTAATAAAGCTGTTGATGAGAATGCACCAAGATGGAACTACATTAAGGCTATATTGAGGAATTGGAAGGAGCAAGAAGTTAAAACATTAGTTGATGTGGCCATACTAGATAGGTGTTTCGAAATGAGTAAGAAAAAGAAATATAAAGGGACAGGTAGGAAGTATTCAAATAGAAAAGAGATTGTACCCAATTGGTTATATAAAGATGATGAATCAACAAATCTAGAAGAGGAAAGAAAAACTGTACAGTCTATTGATGAAGAGCGTGAGAGATTACAAGAAGTGTTAAATAAATATAAGTCATAAGGAAAACCGTTAGATGATTTTGTTATTTTAAAATATATTATCTTAATAAAAAAATAATGCATTTATATTCTTCAAAGATTCCCGATGCATAGTGAACAGTATTATAAAAATAGTAGTGAATGCTTGGATCAATTATGAACGATTTGTAATTTCAGTTTATTTCTTAAATTTCTATGGGGACTGTTAGAAGTCTTTTCAATAGGATTCAAGAATTAATTAAAAATATCGAAATTCTAAAGATAATGAACTGATCAATAGGGGATAAAAAATGTTAGGGAAGGGTTGTGTTTATAAAATGAAAGATGATTTACAAGTAATAAAGATTGAAAAAGCTAATAAGCATATTCATTCTATTAAATTAGTATTAAGAGACTTTGTAAAAGGAATGGAAGTGGGTGAATCAGTAAGTGTTCGAGTGGCTCAAAGATTATAAGAAGTTAGAAGAAGAAATTGCTTATTTAGAATACAACTTAGACAAATCAAAAGCCGAATTGAAGCGTTGGATTAGCGGTGATTTGCAAAATGTACGATTAACCGCTGAATCGGAAGGGGCTAAGGTAGAAGGACGGATTGAGGCAATTGAATATGAATTAGCTTATAAGATGAATGAAGAGTATGATTTAAGGCTTTTGATTAATAAGTTTACAGGACTGGATCATCAAATACTTAAAATGAAATATGTTGATGGGATGACTTTAGAACAAATTGCGTTTGAATTACATTATAGTACAGGCTATATACGCCGAAAACACGCTGAAATAAGGAAGATTGTCAAGTTTTTAGATGGATTTTAGTGTTACCTTTTTGTAGGATACATGCAGTGTACAGAAAGTATTGAAAAAGTGATTTATAGTAGTAATATAAGATTTCGACGAAAGGGCAACTATTTTTATGGTTGCTCTTTTTGTTGTGAAAGAAGGTGAGTAACATGAAGTGATTTGATGGATTAATGGGTCTTTAGCTTCTAGTTATATTTAGTAAAGTAGTAGTTTTACAGGCGAAAATAATAGAAAAATAAGGAGATGTTTAATGATGAGTTTATTAGCTGCTTCAGTCAAAACAAAGAATCTGCCACAACAGGTGTTACGTTGGCAATCAATGGTAGAAAGCGAATGTTCTGCACAAGGTGTACCGGAGTTAGTTCCTTATGTGCTTGGAATTATTATGGTGGAAAGTGGAGGGAATTCTGAAACGACACCTGATATTATGCAGTCTAGTGAATCACAAGGGTGGGCAATGAATACAATTAAAAACCCAAAAGATTCAATTTATTACGGAGTGAAGCATTTAAAGGGTGCTTTTGATGATGCGAAGAAAAATGGCATTACAGATTTAAGTGCCATTGTTCAATCGTATAATTTTGGACGAGCTTACCTTCGCTGGTTAGCTTCTAACAATAAACAGCATTCATTACCGGTAGCAGATTTGTATTCTAAAACGGTTGTTGCGCCGTCACTTGGAAATACGACCGGTGCTATGGTGAAATATAGTAACCCTATCGCTGTTGCTTACAATGGTGGTTATCGATATAAAAACGGAGGGAATTTCTTCTACTCTGAAATTGTTAAACAATATGTAGATTTTGATGGAGGAACTGGTGGTGGTGACAATAAGCCGTTACAACCAAAAGGACTGGGAATTGCAACGTCTAAATACCCAGAAGGATGGGGCATCAATTTATATAGTGGTCCTGGAAAAGATGCTTGGTTTACAGGTCATGTCATTAATACAAAAATGCCATATTTAATTATAGATGCTGCTTGGTATGGCGGGAATGAAAATATGCTTTGCTTAGGTTGGGAAGCCTGGGCAAAAGAAGAACACTTTGAAGTGCAGTGGTTCCATGCTTACTCAAAATATCCAGCAGGTTATGGCATTAACACATATGATGGTCCAAATGGAAATTATAAAGGAAATGTGGATGGATCTTATCCATATGGTGTTTTTGCGAGAAAAGATGGTTACATTGATATTGGACAAAACACATGGGTAAAAGAAGAACATTTTAATGTAAGGTAATAACAAAGTTTTTTTATTATTTGATTTTAAATTATAAATTTTAATATATAGAAAAAATATAAAAGGGTGCTTTTTTAAGTGCCTTTTTATATTACGTATGAATAGAAAGGAAGATTATTATGGCAAAATTTATTTATCCAACAGATACAACGAGAGTAACAAGTGGATTTCGGGGGAGCAGACCAGATCATCATGGGATAGATCTTGCTGAATCGGGCTATCATCCAATTTATGCAGCAGCTAGCGGACGAGTTAGTCGTTCTTATATTTCATCCAGTTATGGTGAATGTATTATGATTGTGCACACTATTGATGGGGTTACATGGGAAACAGTATATGCCCATATGCGTAGCGGTTCTCGAACAGTAAAAGAAGGTGATTATGTTACACAAGGACAAACTATTGGGGTTATGGGGAACACAGGGGATTCTAGTGGTCAACACTTGCATTTCGAATTGCATAAAGGGTCTTGGAACATCAATAAGAGTAATGCTGTGAATCCATTAGACTACTTAGGAAAAGGAGACGGTGGTGGTACAACTGATCCTTCTAATAAACCGCTACAACCAAAAGGACTGGGAATTGCAACGTCTAAATACCCAGAAGGATGGGGCATCAATTTATATAGTGGTCCTGGAAAAGATGCTTGGTTCACAGGTCATGTCATTAATACAAAAATGCCATATTTAATTATAGATGCTGCTTGGTATGGCGGGAATGAAAATATGCTTTGCTTAGGTTGGGAAGCCTGGGCAAAAGAAGAACACTTTGAAGTGCAGTGGTTCCATGCTTACTCAAAATATCCAGCAGGTTATGGCATTAACACATATGATGGTCCAAATGGAAATTATAAAGGAAATGTGGATGGATCTTATCCATATGGTGTTTTTGCGAGAAAAGATGGCTACATTGATATTGGACAAAACACATGGGTAAAAGAAGAGCATTTTCATGTAAGATAATATCTTTAAATCAGCATGTATTAAGTAGGATGAAAAAACTTGTTATCATACCTCTTGAGGTGAGAGTAATATCTGTAAAATGCTGTGCAGAATATAGAGTGGAATTTTTGAAAGAGCAACTGATGTAAAAGTTGCTCTTTTTCTTTTTTTGAATGTGAGGACCATAACCCATTATATAGAATATGGCCTGTCTGAGCATTTAGTTTCTAGATGTACTTAATAATTCAGTGGAATTTTAAATGATAAAAAATAAAAAAGGAGATAATCAGTAATGGAAATTAGAAAAAAATTAGTGGATCCAAGTAAATATGGTATAAAGTGTCCCAATACAATGACACCAGAATTCATCACAGTACATAATACGTACAATGATGCATCAGCAGAAAATGAGATATCGTATATGATTGGGAATAATAATTCAGTGTCGTTTCATGTTGCAGTAGATGACAAAGAAGCAGTACAAGGTATTCCGTTTGATCGTAATGCTTGGCATGCAGGTGATGGTAACGGAAATGGTAATCGTAAATCTATCGGAGTGGAAATTTGCTATTCTCTAAGCGGTGGGGATAGATATTACAAGGCGGAGGATAATGCAGCAATTGTTATCGCTCAGTTAATGAAACAATTCAATATACCGATTAGTAATGTACGTACACATAAATCGTGGAGTGGAAAGCATTGCCCACATCGAATGCTCGATGAAGGAAGAGTGGATCAATTCATTGAGAAGATAAACAAAGCATTTAATGAAGATAATAATAAACCACTACAACCAAAAGGACTGGGGATTGCAACGTCTAAATACCCAGAAGGATGGGGCATCAATTTATATAGTGGTCCTGGAAAAGATGCTTGGTTCACAGGTCATGTCATTAATACAAAAATGCCATATTTAATTATAGATGCTGCTTGGTATGGTGGGAATGAAAATATGTTATGTCTAGGTTGGGAAGCGTGGGCGAAAGAAGAGCACTTTGAAGTAGAGTGGTTCCATGCTTACTCAAAATATCCCGCAGGTTATGGCATTAACACATATGATGGTCCAAATGGAAATTATAAAGGAAATGTGGATGGATCTTATCCATATGGGATTTTTGCAAGAAAAGATGGTTATATCGATATTGGGCAAAACACATGGGTAAAAGAAGAACATTTTAATGTGAGATAAGGATATGAGAGTAGGATCACTCGTATGATTCTCTTTAATTTTTGAAAAGGAGATGAGAACGATGGAAGAACAAATCTTCAATTCAATGATTCAACAAGGAGCATTCGCAGCTTTATTTGTATGGATGCTGTTTACTACGCAAAAAAAGAATGAACAGCGCGAAGAACAATATCAAAAAGTTATTGAAAAAAATCAACAGGTCATTGAAGAACAAGCAAAAGCATTTAGTTCGTTGTCGAAGGATTTATCAGATGTTAAGCGAAAAATCTTGGGGAACGATGATGAGAAATAAAATATGGTATTAAAGTATTTGTCACGTATGCAGGTTCTCAAATAGGAATTCGATTAATATATAATAATGAGAAAAAGCCCTAATACCGATAAGTATTGGGGCTTTTTCTCATTAGCTATAGTGAATAAGGTGTGGTGGATTCTTCAAGAGGAAAGAGTGAATGAAGTTTAATGTAAATGAAATGAAACCTTGAATGCTGCTCAGTTATAACGCAGTCTTATTCAGAATTTCGTTAGTTCATTTTCTAAATTTAGGGAATAAATATAGTTTAGTACCTTGCAATAAATAATACTAAGTGGTATATTATGGATAAAACGGGTACCGTGTATTGAACAGTACTAAGATAGGAAAGGAGGATGGCACTTGAACGTTCAGTTTAAAAAAGGTGTGCTTGAACTTTGTGTATTAGCACTTGTAAAACGTAAAGATAGTTACGGTTATGAACTTGTTCAGCAAATTTCTAATAAATTTTTAATATCGGAAGGGTCAGTATACCCTTTATTACGTCGTTTGACGAAGGAAGGGTATTTTCAAACGTATTTAAAGGAATCTACGGAAGGGCCACCTCGTAAATATTATCAATTAACAGAGCAAGGGGAGACGCAATTTCATTTGTTAGTAACAGAATGGCGTGATTTTGCGAAAGGGGTACAAGAAATTATTGAAGGGGTGGAATGGGATGAGTAAAGAAGGGTTTCTTAAAGAATTATCAAGTTATCTTAGAAAGTTACCAGAGGAAGAGAGGCAAGATATTTTATTGGATTATGAAGAGCACTTTCAGTTTGGACTAGAAGAAGGGAAAACTGAATCGGAAATAATACAGGGCCTTGGTTCTCCGAAAGTAATCGCGAAAGAATTACTTGCGATGTATCGCTTTGATGAAATGAAAAAAAATCCATCGACTTCAAATGTGACAAGAGCTGTTATGGCAGCGATTGGACTTAGTTTGTTTAATTTTATTATTGTGTTAGGCCCGTTAGTCGCAATTATTGCTTTTATATTTTCTTTTTGGATCGGTGGTATTGCTAGTGTAGTAACACCATTTTTCGTTATTGGAAAAGTATTTATGGGTACTTTTATATGGTTGGATCTTTTCGTTAGTATAACGTTTGTTGGAGTAGGTTTATTGTTATGTATTATCGCTTTTTATAGTACAAAGTGGTTTAAGAGATTGTGTGTACGATATGTAATATGGAACTTCAAAATGATAAAAGGAGAGTAAATGATGAAAAAACTATTTTTAATCGCTATCGCTTGTATCATTATTGGAGTAATAGGAATTTCCCAAACATATGAAAAAGCAGTACAGACTGCTGAAAAAGGCGATAAAGAAAATGTAATTAAAAACGAAACATTAAAAAATATAGAAGTTAAGTTAGATGCCGGGGATATTATTGTCCAAAAATCTCCTGACTCTTCTTTTTATGTAAAGCAATCGGGAGATGTACGTAAACAAGAGATTCGTATCGCAGAAGATGGTGACACATTAAAAGTTATTGGGGAAAGAGAAAAAGGTGCTTCATTTGATTTTTCTTTTTACGATTTTAGGTTTCAAACGTCTAAATTGACTCTCCTTGTGCCCGAACGCTCTTACCAAGATGTAAAAGTAAATTCATCTGCTGGACAAATCGAAATGAGTGATGTGAAAAGTGATAGCGTAAGTGTTAGAACACTTGCTGGAGAAGTAGAGTTGAAACAAGTAACGGCTAAGAATGTGGAGGGATCGACAAAAGCTGGTGAGGTGAACTTTAAGAAGGTATTAGGGAAAGTGACCGCAAAAACAACAAGTGGGGAAATAAATATTCAAGATCATGATTCTAAGTATAATCTAGAAGCAAGTTCAACTGCGGGAGATATAGATATTACTTTATCGGAAAAACCACAAGATGCGGTAATTACTGGGCAAAGTGCTGCGGGAGATGTAACAATTTTTAATGAAGAAAATAAAAATGTAACAATTGGAAATGGTAGTAAAAAGATTAGCGGTAAAACGGCTGCTGGAGATGTGACAATTGAAACTCGTTAATAAGAAATAGAATGCATGGAAATCTATCAAAATACAAAAAGAAGATAATTACCGTATGTAAATAAGGTAATTATCTTCTTTTTATTATTTTTAATGTAAATCACGATATACGCCAATTACTTTCCCGATAACTGACACTTGTTTTAAAATGATAGGTTCTAACGAAGAATTTTCTGGTTGTAGACGGAAATGGTCTTTTTCTTTATAGAAACGTTTAACAGTTGCTTCGTTATCTTCTGTTAAAGCGACTACAATTTCACCATTATATGCAGACTGTTGTTGGCGAACAACAACTAAATCTCCATCGAAAATACCAGCTTCAATCATACTATCTCCAGAAATACGTAACATGAACACTTGGTCTGCTCCAGCAACAATACTAGCTGGAAGTGGGAAATGTTCCTCTACGCTTTCGACCGCCGTAATTGGTAAACCAGCAGTAACTTTTCCGACAATTGGAACTTGAATAACAGATTGTGTTTCCGTATCCATTCGGTCTTCGCCTAAAATTTCAATGGCACGTGGTTTTGTTGGATCGCGTCGAATGTATCCTTTTTCTTCTAATCGTGATAAATGTCCGTGCACTGTAGAACTAGAAGCGAGGCCGACTGCTTGACCAATTTCACGTACGGAAGGTGGATATCCTTTTTCTTGTACTTTTAGCTTAATAAAGTCGAGAATGTCTTGCTGGCGTTTCGTTAACTTTTCCATGTTTTCTAACACCTCGTTTTCTTTCATTTTTCTTATTAATAAGTATAACATGTGAAAAAACATTCTACAAACATAAGTTCGAACAAATGGCGGATTTATGTTACACTATAGGGAAATAATAGGGAGAAAGAGGGGGTTCAAAATGAATGCAATTATTTATGCACGTGTGAGTACAACGAAAGAAGCGCAAGAAACATCATTGTTACGTCAAAAAGATGAATTATTGCATTTAGCTGAGCGCTATCAAATGAATGTTACTAAGGTGATTGAAGAGCAGGCTAGTGGATATACAATTGAACGTGACGGTATATTAGAGGTGTTGGATACAATTCGAGACGAACAAATTGATGTGTTACTTATACAAGATGAAACGCGCCTTGGTAGAGGAAATGCGAAGATCGCATTAATGCATTGCTTACATAAAGAAGGCATAAAAGTATATACGCATACACATAATGGTGAATTACAATTATCGGATTCTGATTCGATGGTATTAGATATTATTGGTATTGTTGAAGAATATCAAAGAAAGATTCATAACTTGAAAATTAAACGAGGCATGCAACGTGCAGTAGAAAAAGGTTATCGTCCAGAAAATAATTTAAAAAATCGTCATTTAAGTGTAGGAAGAGAGAAAAAAGAAGTGCCAATTGAGGAAATTGTACGTTTGCGAAAAAGTGAACTCACGTTTGAAGAAATCGCAGCAACATTACGTGGATTTGGTCATAATGTTTCAAAGGCGACTGTACATCGTAGATATGTAGAGTATACGAAGCAATTGCTTGATAAAGAAGAGTAACTATTGTATGATAATAATCAGTTTTGATTAGAAGGGGGATTCGAGATGATTAATCACGAACTCGTTGAACGCATTAACTTCTTAGCGAAAAAAGCAAAAGCTGAAGGTTTAACTGAAGAAGAGCAACGTGAGCGTCAATCGCTACGTGAACAATATTTAAAAGGATTTCGTCAAAATATGTTAAACGAACTTAAAGGTATTAAAGTTGTTAACGAAGAAGGTACAGATGTTACACCGACGAAATTAAAAGCTTTAAAAAAGCAAGATAATGCAAAATTAAATTAAAAGATGGGCGAAGCCCATCTTTTTTATTTGTAAAAATCGTTATTTAATAACTTTCCAGTTGTTATTAACAGTTGCTTCTATCGTTTTATGTTCCAATATATAATTAGCGATAAGTTCAGACATATCTGTGGGTATATCTTTTACTACCGGTTTGTTTTGAAACATAAAAAAATTTCCCCCGCCACTTGCACGATAATTATTCATTACAACGTCATATTCTTCATTCATATTAAGAGGAGCACTGTTATGCTGTAAAGATTCTACTCTTTCACCAATTGGTTTTGAAATGTTTAATACGTATGAAATCCCTTCCCACATATCATAATTATAATGTTGTGGCTTTGGTTCTATGTAGATAGGACTTACGGTGATTGATCCATCTGTTTTTAATGTGAAATAAGAAGCAGAGAGTTCAAGAGCATCTTTTATATCTGCTCCAGTTATTCTAATTACTTTTAATGTGTTTGGATAAATATAATTAGAAACGATATCACGCATTGTTACATGTTCAGGGAAACCTGGAGATGTATTATGGAACAAACTTGTACAAGAAATTGATACATTAGCTATATTCATCTGTATTTTATTTATGAATTCGATAAAAGGATGATCATGCAAACGAGTTTGCATAGCATCTGAAATTTGCATGTCCCCCTGAATGATTCCAATAGGTTGATCAAGCCACTTTTGTGTTTTCTCTTCGTAATCGGCTACCAATGAAAGTACATCTTGGTCCGCCTCAACTCCTTGTACAGATAATAATTCAGAAGAACTCTCTTTTTTCACCCATTTATGTTTTGTTTTTTCGAATGTTATTTTTACTTTTCCAACTGAGTGTCCATTGCATCCAGTCTGTAAAATTGTTACACCGTTAGCCATCGTATGAGAAATTTCTCGGTGTTGATGACCTGTTAGTAAAAGATCTATACCTTCAATTTCATGGCACATTGCATATCCTTGGTTTTCTCCTGTTAAC
Source organism: Bacillus sp. SRB3LM (assembly GCF_015712745.1). Lineage (NCBI taxonomy): Bacteria > Bacillati > Bacillota > Bacilli > Caryophanales > Bacillaceae > Bacillus > Bacillus sp. SRB3LM. Next base: position 493,674 of record NZ_VWVQ01000103.1, on the reverse strand, counting down.
ACTTCAGTCGGTACCCCGGTTTGTAAATCTCGTTCAACTCCCCCGTGATACGCTACGACTAGTAAATCTGGTTTCTCATGTTTGCGAATGTAAGAAACCCATTCTTTTGTAGTCTTTAATGCATCTTCAAATAGTAAATCTTTAATGTGATGGGGTTGTTCCCAATTGGGAATGTAATGCGTTGTCACCCCTAAAATAGCAATTTTTATATTTGATTCAATATGTTTTATTACATATGGTTTCCCGAAATAAGGTTTTTTACTGTTTTTATCTAAAATGTTTGCTGATAGGTACGGGAAGTTCGCAGTAGTCACAGCATTATTTAATATATCCATCCCGTAATTAAATTCATGATTGCCGATAATTGCAGCGTCATACTGTAAGTAATTCGCTAATAAGGACATTGGGTTTTTTTTGTTTTTTTCGTATGTAACATAATGATAAGTAAATGGTGTGCCTTGAATAAAGTCGCCATTATCAATTAAAAGAACGTTTGTATTTTGGGAACGTTCTTTTTTTATAAGAGTAGAAATTTTAGCTAAACCAAGTTCTGCTGGGGAGTTATCTTGGTAGTGAATAGGATAAACAGTGCCATGTATATCGCTTGTTAATAAGATGTTTAAAGTTACAGTTTGATTTTGTTCCAATATGACTCACCTTTTCTATTGTTATCTTCCAATTCATCATATCAAATATGTGAAGAGAATTTTAATGTGAGTGTATAGAATGTGTAAAGATTCTGTAAATAATCAATTATTTGTAAAAATATGTGATATATTTCTTCATGTTTATGAAAGGTTATTTTATAACAATGAAAAATGGAGGCATTAACATGTTGAAAAAAGTTTTTGCAATGGGCACAACAGTTGTACTAGCAGCGGGATTATTAAGTGGCTGCGGGACGGAAGAGTCAAGTGCAAGTAAAAATGAAGATACGAAAAAAGGGTATGTACCGAAGACTTTAAATGTTCAATTTGTTCCTTCTCAAAATGCGGATACGTTAGAGGCGAAGGCAAAACCGCTTGAGAAGCTATTAAGTGATAAGTTGAATATTCCAGTAAAAGTTAGTATTTCAACGAACTACAATACAATTGTAGAAGCGATGGCATCTAAACAAGTAGATGTAGGATTTTTACCGCCAACAGCGTACGTATTAGCACATGAAAAGAAGGCTGCAAATGTAATTTTACAAGCACAACGTTTTGGAGTAGATGATGAAACGGGAGCCCCTACAAAGGATTTAGTAGACTTTTATAAATCTGAGTTTGTTGTTAAAAAAGACTCTAATATAAATAGTGTAAAAGATTTAAAAGGTAAAAAGATTGGTTATCAAGATGTAACATCATCAGCAGGGTATGTATGGCCTGCAGCTGTTCTATTAAAAGAGGGAATTGATCCGTTAAAAGATGTGAAACCTGTTACATTAAAAGGTCACGATCAGTCGCTTATTGCTCTTTTAAATGGTGACGTAGATGCGGCTGTTGTATTCCAAGATGCTCGTAATATTGTAAAAAAAGATTATCCGAATATATTTGATCAAACGAAAATAGTGAAATTTACTGAGAAAATTCCGAACGATACAATTTCTGTACGATCTGATTTAGATGCAGAGTGGAGCAAGAAATTACAAGATGCTTTCATTGAAATTGGAAAGAATGAGGAAGGTCACAAAATCATTAAAGAAGTATATTCACATGAAGGATATGTTAAATCTGATGATAGTAAATTTGATATCGTTCGTGAATATGGGAAGAAAGTAAAAACGCAATAATACATATGGAAATGGCAGCTAGCTGAAAGGGGATGTTTTCAGTTAGTTTGCCGTTTTGAATACATAGAAAGTAGGTAAGATGTGTGATAGAGTTTCGAAATGTTTCCAAAATGTATCCGAATGGCACAAAGGGATTGAATAATATAAATTTAAAGATTCAAAAAGGTGAGTTTATTGTAATGGTCGGATTATCTGGAGCTGGAAAATCTACACTTCTCAGGTCCATAAATCGTCTTCATGAGATTACCGAAGGCGAAATCATGATTGAAGGTGAGTCTATTACTGCTGCAAAAGGAACAGATTTACGACGTATGCGTCGGGATATTGGTATGATCTTTCAAAGTTTTAATCTTGTAAAGCGATCAACAGTATTAAAAAATGTATTAGCTGGTCGTGTTGGATATCATTCCACATTGCGTACAACGTTAGGTTTGTTTCCGAAAGAGGATGTGGAGCTCGCATTTCAAGCGTTAAAAAGAGTGAATATTTTAGAAAAAGCATATGCACGTGCTGATGAATTATCAGGAGGACAACAACAACGTGTATCGATTGCTAGAGCATTGGCGCAAGAAGCGAAAATCATATTGGCAGATGAACCTGTTGCGTCGTTAGATCCACTTACGACAAAGCAAGTATTAGATGACTTAAAGAAAATTAATGAAGATTTTGGAATTACAACAATTGTAAACTTACATTCTATTGATTTAGCTAGGCAATATGCGACGCGTATTATTGGATTACATGCAGGCGAAATTGTTTTTGATGGTTTAGTAGAAGAGGCAACTGATGAAAAGTTTGCTGAAATTTATGGGGACGTAGCTCAGAAAAGCGAATTATTAGAGGTGGCAGTAAAATGAATGACGTGACGATATATTCAAATGAAATACCGAAGCCGCCGAGTAAATTGAAACATATGTTAACGTTTATTTTAGTTATTTTAATGCTGTGGAGTAGTAGTGTACAGGTAGATGCATCATTTTCAAAACTGGTAGATGGTTTTCCAAATATGGTAGATCTATTGAAAGAAATGGTGCCACCTGATTGGAGTTATTTTCAAGTTATTACAACAGTGATGTTAGATACAATACGTATGGCGATTATTGGGACGACTTTAGGGTCGATTTTAGCTATTCCACTGGCACTGTTTGCGGCAAGTAATGTGTTTACTAGTACATTTTTATACAGTCCAGCTCGATTGATTTTAAATTTTATTCGAACGATACCAGATTTATTATTAGCGGCAATTTTCGTAGCTATTTTTGGAATAGGACCACTTCCAGGTATTTTGGCTCTTACTTTTTTCTCAATTGGGCTTGTGGCAAAATTATTGTACGAGTCAATTGAATCAATTGATCCAGGTCCATTAGAAGCGATGACAGCAGTAGGAGCAAATAAAGTGCAATGGATTGTTTATGGGGTAATTCCGCAAGTGAAAGCACATTTTGTCTCCTATGTTCTGTATACATTTGAGGTGAACGTACGTGCAGCAGCTGTCTTAGGTTTAGTAGGAGCGGGTGGTATTGGATTATATTATGATCGTACACTTGGATTTTTACAATATCAACAAACTGCATCTATAATTATTTATACCCTTATTGTTGTTTTGTTAATTGACTACATTAGTACATTGTTGCGGGAGAAACTATAATGAATAGAACGACGATGATTGTGCCAAAACCGAAGAAACCGAGTATATATCGCTGGATTATTTTAATAGCACTTACAGTTGTATATGTATGGGCCTTTTCAGGAGTGCCATTAGAGGGGATAAAGGACACAGCAGGTGAAATCACGAAAGCAATTATGACAGGGATATTGAATCCAGACTGGTCGTATGTATCTTTGCCAGATGGTGAAGATTTATTACATGGATTAATTGATACGTTGGCAATTGCGATATTAGGTACATTTATTTCTGCATTTTTATCTGTTCCGTTTGCCTTTTGGGCGGCAACGAATATGAGTAGTGGAAAATTAACTTCAGGATCTGGGAAATTTGTACTTAGTTTTGTTCGTACGTTTCCTGAATTAGTTATGGCTCTTTTATTTATAAAAGCTGTTGGTCCAGGCTCTTTTGCAGGAGTATTGGCCTTAGGATTACATTCTATTGGAATGTTAGGAAAACTATATTCAGAAGGAATTGAAAACATAGATAATGGACCGACGGAAGCGTTACTAGCAACAGGAGCAAACCGTTTTCAAATACTTTGGTATGCAGTATTGCCACAAGTATTACCAGATTTTTTATCGTATACGTTATACAGGTTCGAAATTAATGTACGATCTGCTGCCATTTTAGGTGTTATTGGAGCAGGTGGTATTGGTACGCCTCTAATTTTTGCGCTGAGTTCACGCAATTGGTCTCGTGTTGGGATTATTTTATTAGGTATCATTTTAATGGTAATTATAATTGATTGGATTTCAAGTTCGATTCGGAAAAGGATTGTTTAACTTATTTGAAAAGCATCGAAGTTAGATGCTTTTTTATGTTTTTAAAAACGTAAGTATAGAAGAAATTTGTATAAATATACAGATAATTCCCTTTCTTTTTAAAATAAAAATAATGAAAAAGTATGTCATATTGAATACCCATACATTCCCGGAATCATTGATTTTTTTATAAAAAATCAAAAAAACATCAACATATTTGTCGATACATGTTGTATAATCTTGCGTGGGAAGCTATCATATAAATGTATAAAACGTTTACTAATATAAGCGAAGGGAAGAATAGCATGTCACATTCAATCGAACAACTTTCTATCAACACGATTCGCACATTATCCATCGATGCGATTGAAAAAGCAAACTCTGGTCACCCAGGAATGCCAATGGGTGCAGCACCAATGGCTTATACATTATGGACTCAATTTATGAAACACAATCCAAATAACCCAACGTGGTTTAACCGTGATCGTTTCGTATTATCTGCAGGTCATGGTTCAATGTTATTATACAGCCTACTTCACCTATCTGGTTATGATGTAACAATGGATGACTTAAAGAACTTCCGTCAATGGGGAAGCAAAACTCCAGGACATCCTGAGTATGGTCATACAGCTGGTGTAGATGCAACGACTGGTCCACTTGGACAAGGTATTGCAACTGCTGTAGGTATGGCAATGGCAGAAAGACATTTAGCTGCTAAATATAACCGTGATGTGTATAATGTAGTAGATCATTATACATACGCTATTTGTGGTGATGGAGATTTAATGGAAGGCGTTTCTGCTGAAGCATCTTCATTAGCTGCTCATTTACAATTAGGTCGTCTTGTTGTGCTTTACGATTCAAACGATATTTCATTAGATGGCGATTTAAATCGTTCATTCTCTGAAAGTGTAGAAGATCGTTACAAAGCATACGGATGGCAAGTAATCCGTGTTGAGGATGGAAACGATATTGAAGCAATCGCGAAAGCAATTGAAGAAGCGAAAGCTGACGAAAAACGCCCAACGCTAATTGAAGTAAGAACGACAATTGGTTTCGGTTCTCCAAACAAATCAGGAAAATCAGCTTCACATGGTTCTCCACTTGGTGTAGAAGAAACAAAATTAACGAAAGAAGCATATGCTTGGACTGCTGAGCAAGACTTCCATGTAGCAGAAGAAGTATATGACAACTTCCGTAAAACAGTACAAGATGTTGGCGAAACTGCGCAAGCTGAGTGGAACACGATGCTAGGTGAATATGCGCAAGCATACCCAGAATTAGCAAACGAATTCCAAGCAGCAATGAACGGTCAACTTCCAGAAGGTTGGGAGCAAAACTTACCAACTTATGAATTAGGATCAAAAGTAGCAACTCGTAATTCTTCTGGTGCTGTAATTAATGCAATTGCAGAGTCTGTACCATCATTCTTCGGTGGATCTGCTGACCTTGCTGGTTCTAACAAGACATACATGAATAACGAAAAAGACTTTACAAGAGATGATTACAGCGGTAAAAACATTTGGTACGGTGTACGTGAGTTCGCAATGGGTGCAGCAATGAACGGTATTGCACTACATGGCGGTTTAAAAACTTACGGTGGTACGTTCTTCGTATTCTCTGATTACTTACGCCCAGCAATTCGCCTTGCAGCATTAATGCAATTGCCAGTAACGTATGTATTCACACATGACAGTATCGCTGTTGGTGAAGATGGTCCAACGCATGAACCAATCGAGCAATTAGCAGCGCTTCGTGCAATGCCAAATGTTTCTGTTATCCGTCCTGCTGATGGTAACGAATCTGTTGCAGCTTGGAGACTAGCTTTAGAATCTACAAACAAACCAACTGCTTTAGTATTAACTCGTCAAGACCTTCCAACATTAGAAGGTGCAAAAGAAGATACGTATGAAAAAGTAGCAAAAGGTGCATATGTAGTTTCGGCAAGCAAGAAAGAAACGGCTGATGTAATCTTACTTGCAACTGGATCTGAAGTAAGCCTAGCTGTTGAAGCTCAAAAAGCATTAGCAGTAGACGGCGTTGACGCAGCTGTTGTCAGCATGCCATCTATGGATCGCTTCGAAGCTCAAACTGCAGAGTACAAAGAATCTGTATTACCAAAAGCAGTAACAAAACGTTTCGCAATTGAAATGGGTGCTACATTCGGATGGCACCGTTACGTAGGTCTTGAAGGAGATGTGTTAGGTATCGATACATTCGGTGCTTCTGCTCCTGGTGAGAAGATTATGGAAGAGTATGGATTTACTGTAGAGAACGTTGTTCGTAAAGTAAAAGAAATGCTTTAATGATTTCAGAAAAATCTCTCCGGCATGGAGAGGTTTTTCTATGTAAATGAGTTTTTTCGACAGAAAAAGTTTTTTATCTCTCCGCAGTCAGACAATCATTGCAAACTTTCTTATATATAATGAAGAGAAAAGGTTGTCCAGATTGGGAGTGGAAAAATGAAAACGTATGAATTGTATTTAATTCAAGAGGATATTGCGAAAGCTTATTTTGGTCGTGAATATTTGTTTTTTGATTTATTTGCTCGATTTTCAGAATCTGGGTCCCTTTCGGAGAAAAAAGTGTTATATAAGCAAATGATGTATATAACGATGCCATTGCAAGTAATGAAAATTCATCATAAATTAGAACAAGCTTTGCGCGTTCTTGGTAAATATGATAGAACACATCATACACATACACTTTATACGGGAGCGGAGTACGGCGAAATAATGGTGAAACCGCACTATATTCGTATGAATACCTCTGGAAATGTCTCTATGGAAACGACATTCTTTGAGGTGTTAAGAAAGTGTGAATTAACATTTTTAGCAATGGATTATGAAAATACAAAGTACGGATGGCTGAATCCTCTAAAACAAGTACGAACATATGTGTAAAAAATGTCGAATTGTATCTTGTCTTATTGAAAAGGTTTTAGTACACTGTAAGGTAGACAACATGAAGGAGGAAAATATATGCCAATTTGGTTAGGTATTCTAGTGGGCGTAGTAGCACTAGTAGCAGGCGTGGCGTTAGGATTTTTCATTGCCCGCAAATACATGATGAATTACTTACAAAAAAATCCACCAATTAACGAACAAATGTTAAAAATGATGATGATGCAAATGGGACAAAAACCTTCCCAAAAGAAAATCAATCAAATGATGAGCGCGATGAACAAGCAACAAATGAAATAAGCGCTAAAAGACACTCGCTAAGAGTGTCTTTCTTTTTGTTAGTTATAGTTTTAAAACTTTTAAAAATTCTGTATTTTTGGTAAACTGAAAACATCGCTCATTTTAAGGGAGGAGGAAAAAAATGAAAGTATTTATGAATTTAGCGTGGTTTTTTAAACAAGAAAAACGAGCGTACATAACTGGAATTATTTTATTGTTTGGCGTTGCACTTCTAGAACTTGTAGCACCAAAAGTAATTGGAATCGTTGTAGATGAAATTAATGATGGAACATTGACGACCGATAAGTTACTAAAATGGGTTGTATTATTAGTAATTGTAGGTATTACGATGTACATATTACGTTACATATGGCGTATTATGATTTTCGGGTCTTCATTAAAATTAGCTCGCCAATTACGAAAAAATTTATATGAACATTTTACAAAGATGAGTCCATCTTTCTATCAGTCAAATCGAACAGGTGATTTAATGGCACATGCGACCAATGATATTCAAGCGATCCAGCAAACTGCTGGAGCGGGTGTTTTGACGCTTGTTGACTCATTAGCTGTCGGAGGATGTGTACTCGTAGCGATGGGTTTTACAATTAGTTGGAAGTTAACATTATTAAGTTTAATTCCAATGCCGATTGTAGCCATTTCGACAAATTATTATGGAACGTTATTACATAAAAGGTTTCATAAAGCACAGCAATCGTTTTCGGAAATCAATGATAAAGTGCAAGAGAGTATGAGTGGGATGAAGGTAATCCGGTCTCTTGGACAAGAGAAAGAAGATTTGCAGGCGTTTCGAAAAAAATCAGAAGATGTTGTACATAAAAATGTGTTAGTTGCACGTATTGATTCGTTATTTGATCCGACAATCTCTCTTATCGTTGGATTTTCTTTTTTAATCGCAGTATGTTATGGATCGGTATTAGTTGTAAGAGGTGAATTAACAGTAGGTGATCTCGTTACATTTACGACGTATTTAGGTACCCTCGTTTGGCCAATGTTAGCGTTTGGGTGGTTGTTCAATATTATGGAGCGTGGGCGTGCATCATATGACCGTGTAGAAAAAATTCTTTCACAAAAATCAGATGTAGTAAATAGCGAAAATGCTGTACATACAATAGCGAGCGGTAATGTTTCGTTTGCCGTTGATTCATTTTCGTATAAGAAAAATGAATTGTTACATTTAACCGATATTCACTTTGATTTGAAGAAGGGTGAAACACTAGGAGTTGTAGGACGTACAGGCGCAGGGAAAACGACTTTATTAAAATGTTTAATCCGTGAGTATGATCATTTTAATGGTGAATTAAAAATTGGGAAGCGAGATATTCGAGATATAACACTTCATGGTGTCCGTTCTGCCATTTCATACGTGCCGCAAGATCATTTTTTATTTTCAGCAAGTATTGGTGAGAATATTGCCTTTGGAAAGGCGGATGCTACATATAATGAAATTACCGAAGCTGCAGAGATTGCTTGTATTCATAATGACATCCTCCAATTTTCAGAAGGATATGAAACAGTAGTAGGGGAAAGAGGTGTTTCGTTATCTGGTGGTCAAAAACAGCGAATCTCTATTGCTCGTGCTTTATTAACAAATGCTGAAATTTTAATTTTGGATGATTGTTTATCAGCAGTAGATGCAAAAACAGAAGAGACGATTTTAAGTGCCTTAAAGAGGGAAAGAGCAGGGAAAACGACGATTATTACTGCACACCGATTAAGTGCAATTCAGCATGCCAATCTTATTCTTGTTGTTGATGAAGGTAGAATTGTACAAAGAGGTACACATGAGGAATTAATGAAGGAAAACGGCTGGTATAAGGAAATGTATGAAAGCCAGCAATTAGAAGCTTTAGTCGAGAAAGGAGGCGTATGATGGTAGAGAAGAAGCGAAGTGATTTAAGTAGATTGCTTTCCTATATGAAGCCATATAAAGGGTTGCTATCTTTAGCATTTATCTTTTTAGTTGGTGCGACAGTAACGGAAATGATGGGTCCTTTTTTAATTAAACAATTCCTCGATGAACACCTAGTACCGCGGGATTTTGAACGATCAGCGCTCGTTACTTTATTTGTAATTTACATAGTTGCTCATTTATTAAAAGTATTATTTACGTATTTAAATCTATTGTACTTTCAGAACATTGCTTTTAAGATTGTTCAAGATATGCGAGTTGAAGTATATGAACATGTTCAAAAGCTGTCATTAAGTTTCTTTGATCGTACGCCAATTGGTACGCTCGTATCTCGTATAACGAATGATACGGAAGCGATTAAAGATTTTTATGTCAGTGTATTATCAACATTTGTGAAAAATGTAGTCTTTTTAGTAGGCATTTTAGTAGCGATGTTTTTATTAGATGTAAAATTAGCGCTATTTTCTCTCGTATTAATTCCGATAATGTTTGCGATTATGGTATTATATCGCCGGAAAAGTGCAGCTTTTTATTTAGAAGTACGTAATCAACTAAGCGTGTTAAATGCAAAGTTGAACGAGTCCATACAAGGAATGAATATTGTTCAAGTTTTCAGACAAGAAAAACGTATGAGAAAAGAGTTTGAAGAAGTGAATAATAAACATTATAGTGCAGGGCGACGTACTTTGAAGTTAGACGCATTACTTTTACGACCAGCTACGGATTTAGTGCATATTGTAGCTATTGCGTTAGTACTAGGTTTATTTGGGATTGATGCTTTAAAGAGCCCTGTTGAAGTAGGAGTTTTATATGCTTTTGTTAACTATATACATCGTTTCTTCCAACCTGTAAATGAGATGATGATGAAATTGTCCTTTTTCCAACAGGCACTTGTTTCGTCATCACGTGTATTTCATTTAATGGACGAGAAAGATTTAGCACCGGTTCAAAAAGGCAATGAGAATCCTCAAGTCGTGGATGGAGATATTGAATTTAAAAATGTTACTTTTTCATATGATGGAAAGCGTGACGTTTTAAAAAATGTATCATTTCACGTGAAACAAGGGCAAACGGTTGCTTTTGTTGGGCATACTGGTAGCGGAAAAAGTACGATTATGAATTTGTTAATGCGATTTTATAATATTAAGTCAGGAAATATTGTAATAGACGGTGTAGATTTAGAAAAATTTGAAGAACGAGAAATTAGAAAGAAAATAGGACTCGTATTGCAAGATGCATTTTTATTTGCTGGTAATGTAAAGCAAAATATTCGTATGTATAATGAAGAAATTACGGATGAAGAAGTAAAAGAAGCTGCTCGATTTGTGCAAGCGAATACGTTTATTGAAAAGTTACCAAAACAGTATGAAACAGAAGTAGTAGAAAGAGGTGCAGCATTTTCAAGCGGTCAACGACAATTAATTGCTTTTGCTAGAACGATAGCAACGAATCCGAAAGTATTAGTATTAGATGAAGCAACAGCTAATATCGATACAGAAACAGAAGAGGCTATTCAAACAGCGTTGCAACAAATGCGAAAAGGTAGAACGACGATAGCCATTGCGCATAGGTTATCTACAATTCAAGATGCAGATCAAATTTTTGTGATGCATGATGGGGAGATAGTAGAAAGAGGAACACATCAAGAATTACTAAGTGAGCAAGGTTTGTATTATAATATGTACTTGCTACAAAATAAAGTGAGTTTGCAAAAGGCCTTGTAACACAAGGTCTTTTTTATTTTGTATACAAAATATGTTTACTCTTTGTTTCTATAGCATAAATGTCGTGTCCTCTTATGAAACTTGTACATATTGTATGTATACGAAGTAAAAAAATTGATAGGAGATTTTATATGTAAAACAGATCAAGTTCAAATGTTACGTTTATTGATGTGTCTCATTGGGAAGGGAATATTGATTGGAATGCAGTGAAGGCATCTGGAATTCCAGCAGCGTATGCAAAAGCGACAGAAGGTGTAAACTACATTGATCCTACTTTTACTAAAAATGTACAAGCAGCCCGAAGTGCGAATGTATTAATTGGTGCATACCATTTTGCACGTCCAGAACAAAATGATGCAATTTCAGAGGCGAAATATTTTGTGAGTATATTACAAAGTAACCAGACAGACTTAATGCCAGTTCTGGATTTAGAATCACCAACAGATCCGAGCAACAGTAATTTAACTGGTAACGCTATATCGAATTGGGCAAGAAGCTTCATAAATTATGTGAAACAGGCTACTGGAAAAGATGTAATGTTATATACAGGAGTTTGGTATATTAATGAGTTCAGAATTAGCGGATTAAGTGATATACCGCTTTGGATTGCTAAATACTCGAGTACACCGCCTGCTGATGCTGGTGGATGGACAGCGTGGCAGTACACAGATTCTGGACAAATTTCAGGCGTAGGAAATTGTGATGTATCAGCTGCAGTTTCATTAGAAGCTTTAAAAGGGAATGGAGCAAGTGGTGGAGGTAATGTTTCCCCGCCTAATAATGCAACTCCAGTGTACGGGGTTGCTATAATTAATGGAGATAATGTGAATTTGAGAAGTGGACCATCTTTACAGTCTAGTGTAATTCGCCAATTGAATCGTGGCGAAACATATGAAGTTTGGGGAGAACAAGATGGATGGCTTTGTTTAGGGACAAATCAGTGGGTATATAATGATCCGAGTTATATTCAGTATAAACATTATGTGGCGACTATTACTGGTGATAATGTAAATTTGCGTGATGCTCCATCATTAAATGGAAATGTTATAAGACAGTTACATCAGGGTGAATCGTATCGAGTATGGAGTAAGCAAGATGGATGGCTTTGCTTAGGGACAAATCAATGGATATACTACGATCCGAGTTATATTCAGTATGGTGTACAATAGAGTGAAAATAAAAGGTGCCCCGTCAGAGGTGCCTTTTATTAAAAATATACAACTTTTACAAAGTCTATATCGAAACCATAGTATACTATAGTAGATATATTTATAAAAAATAATCGAAAATGAAATAAAGGAGTAAAAGTATGAATTATGTGCTAATAGGTGCGATTTTAATATTATTAGCTGTAGCATTTGTGCTGTTTTATAAAAATAAACAGTTAGAATCAGAGAGTCAGCAAGTAGAATTTGAAAAGAAACAAGCGATTGAAACGTATAAAAATGAAATTGCAGCTACAGTGATAGAGCATAAAGAACAACAAAATAATTTAAAAAATATGGAACAGAAAAAATACAATGATTTACAAGTAAGTGCAAATAGAGAAATTGAAAATATGCGTATGATGAAAAATCAATTAGCTATGCAGCATAGTAAAGAACGTAGTGAAATGCAAAATAAACATAATAACGAAATACATATGTTTCAAAAATTAATTGCAAATTTACGAGAATATACTAAAAACGGTGCTGAAATGAATACGTACGAAACATTACATTATATGAAGCGAGGATTCATAGAGCAAGGTATCATATTAGATGCTGAAATTCAAGTCATGCCGAATGTTTTTATTAAAAATAATAGTGAAATAAACGATAATAGAATCCATCATCTCATCTTGTGCAAAACTGGTATTTATCTACTGGAGACGAAAGAATGGAACGAGAAATTAATTCATGGTTTAACGAAAGAAAATGCTGGTATATATTCATTTATGATTGATGAAATGGGTAAGTATCAACAAGAAGTTGATAAAGAAGAGACATTTGAATATATAGTAGGTAAAGATTCGTCAACTATACAAGTGAAAAATGAAGGGAATCCAGTATATAAGGCGAAGAAACTATCTAAAATTTTATACAATTGTTTGAATGAAATGCAGGCTAATAGTATAAAAGAAAAGGTAAAACCAGTTGTATATTTTTATAATAAAAATGGAAAAGCAATAGTAGACCTTTCTAGTGAGGAAACACCTAGATTAAAAGATCGGGAGCAAATTGTAACGTTCTTCAGAAATGAAATCTTAACAGGGACAGTAGTATATACAGAGCAAGAATTAGAACAGATTCGAGAAATGATTAGCCGGATGAACTATATAGTGAGTTAAAAGGGGAGATCTTTCTGAACGATATGCTGCGTAGTATTTTGTATGGCTATTTTTGTTTGTATATAGTAATGTACATTGTATTTATATTCTTCATTGATATGGTCCATATACCCTTAAGGGTAAGGAGCATTTTTGTAGTATTCATACCATTTGTTTTATTAGTCATGATTCAAAGGGTTATTTTATATGTTTCTAAAAATCGTAATGAAGAAAAGAAGCAAATGTTGGGGGTTTTAATAGTAGCACTCATACCATTAATAGTGTGCACTGTACAATTAAGTGTAAATGAATATACATCAAAGTTTAATCAGAATAGATGGTTAAATCATGCAGATAAGCGGGTACATATGGTAGATGATCTATTACAAAAATATAAATTAATAGGGAAATCAAATGAAGAAATTACACAATTGTTAGGAGCCCCAACGGAAACGAGAAGTGGGGAAGAAGGAGTTATCACTTTGTATTATCTTGGGACTGAACGTGGCTTTATTCCAATAGATAGCGAACAGCTTGTTTTACAATTTAATAGAGATGGTAAAGTTATGGAATATACGGTGTATAAAGATTAAAGAAACGTGGAGGGAAGCTATATGTTATAGCTTCTTTTTTATTTTTCAATATGTCACGGAAGGGGGAGAAGGTTTTTGAGTGGAATAAGGAATGAAAGCGGAGGTGATGCATATATATAGATGCATTGGGTGATTATTCGCCCGATTGCTGAGGGTTAATAATCAATAAGTACGGACAAAAAACCCACTGATGAAAGTTTCACTTTATCATATTGTATAAATGAAAAGGAGGTAAGACGGTGAAAGCAATCCCGACTGATGTCCTGAGTAAAGAATTGATGGAAAGAGAAGGAGTTATATCTATTACAGTAAAGGAATTTGAAAAGATAGAAGTAGCTGGAGTAGTAGTCGCTGGTCCAGCGGTTATTTTGATTAATCAAGATTAAGTACATATCATTGAAATAAAAAGCATCCGTTTAGGATGCTTTTTATTTGTATGTAAGGATAAATATGATGGATAATTGTGTTACTGGAGGGAAAGTCTGTGGCAATTATTATAACAATGTTAGTAATGGGTATTTTATTAGGATTTGTTGGAGCTGGAGGAGCTGGGTTTATTATCGCGATACTCACTTTAGTATTCCATATTCCTATTCATGTTGCTCTTGCAACATCTTTAACCGCAATGGCGTTTACGACATTATCAGGTGTTGTCAGTCATTACCGTGAAGGCAATGTAGCACTTATTATAGGCGGGATTGTTGGGGGATTTGGCGCAATTGGCTCTTATATTGGTTCTAAATTTGGTTCACTTATACCAGCTCATCTTCTTCATTGGTTTACAGCTGGGATGTTATTTTTATCGGCAATTTTTATGTTTATTAAATTAATTATGTTCCAAAACAAAGAACAGTCGTCTTTATATAAACATAAAGAGTTTCCCGTTAACTACTTGTTGAAATGTATATGCCTTGGATTAGTTACTGGAATGATGGCTGGTTCATTTGGGATTGGTTCTGCACCGTTTATTCAACTTGGATTAATGGTTCTATTGGGACTAACGATTCAGCAATCTGTAGGGACAACGATGCTTGTTATATTACCGATTGCAATTGGAGGCGGGCTAGGATATAGTTCGGAAGGATATTTAGATTATATATTGTTATTGCAAGTATTAATTGGGACCATGTTAGGGGCATATATTGGCGCGAAGTTTACAAATTATGCACCGCGAATGCTTTTGAGGTTTTCGATGATTATGACACCGGTTTTAGCTGGATGTATGCTATTGATGGAATAAAGTGAAATTATAATAAGTAGGGGGGACTGCTTACAAATAGCGGGATAAAATTAATATAGCAAACTATTAATATATTTTACGAATGAATTATGTAGGTAATTCATATTTCCCATATAAAAGGATTTGTTTTAATATTATGAGTGTAAAGTTCGAGTATTCGAAGTACTACTTGAATTATATCCCTATCCCTTTTCTAAAAATGCGAACAAGTTTTGCCCTATTCTATTCAATAGTTAATTGCATAGAAATATATTGTTCGATGACCATTATGGAACGTACATAATGGGAAAATCCCGATCCTTAAAGAGGATGCCCCTAATCTTCATGTGAAATATGATCGGATAAGAAAGCTGACCAATTGATGGTCAGCTTTCTTTTTGTTCAAAAACTATTTCTTCTTTAATTTCTGTTTGTAATAATAAAGCTTTTCCGAAACGACGTTTACATTCTGCACGCACTTTTTCAATGGCTAGTAGCTGAGTAGTGGCGGGAACGGTGACAATAGCTTGGCGAGGCTTTCGATTTTTTTCACAAAAGACACATTCCACAACATAATTAGAAATCATATTTTCATCCTTCCAGTTTTAATTTCTAAAAAGGGATTGTCTATGAAGTTGATGTAATTTTTCGTCATTGTTTTATTATTTTCCTCTTTTTTTCAAGGGGAAAATAAAAAAGAGGGCGAATTTTAGTAGGGGAGGGATGTTTATGGAGAGATGGATAGGTAGTGCAGCGGTATGTGTAAATGAAAGAAATGAAGTTTTAATGGTACTGCAGGGAAAAGAGGGAGAAGAAAAAAGGTGGTCTGTCCCAAGTGGAGGACTTGAAAAGGGAGAGACACTAGAAGAATGTTGTATTAGGGAAGTTTGGGAAGAAACAGGTTACAATGTGGAAGTTGTAAATAAAATATATGAAAAAGAGGGTATTACATACGGTGTTCCAGTGTATGTCCATTATTATTTTGTTAAACAAATAGGCGGTAATATGAAAATCCAAGATCCTGATGAGTTAATACATGAAATTGCTTGGAAAGGGATACATGAAGTTGAACAATTGTGTTTAGCTTTTCCAGAGGATTATGAATTGCTGTGCCAATATATAGATAAAGAAGCAAGTATGTAAATACTTGCTTCTTTAATGTATCCAAGACAAGAAAAGCGGAACGATAACTAAACTAGCGCCTGCTGTTAAAAGCATAGATAAACTTGCAATCGTTCCTTCCACAGGACCGATTTCGAATGCTTTTGATGTACCGGTTCCATTTGCGCTTGTTCCTAACATAATACCTTTTGCGATTGCTGTTTTAATACGGCAAATACGTATGAGAGAAGGACCGAGCAATGCTCCTGTTAAGGCAGTTAAAACGACAAATACAGCAGTTAATTGTGACATGCCACCAATCATTTCTGAAATAGCCATTGCGATTGGTGTTGTTACGATATGTGGAGCTAAACTATGTTCTAGTGATGAATCAATTTGAAAATAATTTGCTAGTAGTGCTGAAGTAATGACTGATAAAAACGAACCGACAATGACATTAAGTAAGATAGCCATTCCATGTTTCTTTAATAAATCAAAGTATTTATAGATTGGCCATGCAAAAGCAACTGTTGCGGGTTTTAATAATTCAGTTAACCAGTGACCACCAGATTCATATGTTTCATAAGGTGTATTTAATCCGAGCAATAAAGCAATTAAAATAATGGGACAGACGAGAAGAGGAGAAAGTAGACTCCAATTCCAACGTTGATACATTTTTTTTGATATCCAATATGTGAATAGTGTTAATAGTAAACAAAGAAATCCGATCATTGCGTTGATCCTTTCCGCTTTAGTAGCAATTCTGTTAAAAGTCCTGTAACTAAGGTAACGCAAAGAGTGCTAATCATAATAATTAAAATGAGATCGATTCCATATTGTGTTAGTGTATCTCTGTAACGTATGACAGCGACTGCAGAAGGGATGAAAAATAAAATAAGTTCTTTTAATAAAAAATCTGCTCCGTCCTGTATCCATTCTTTTTTAACTAGGTTAAATTTTAATGAAATTAATAATAAAAAAATACCGATTATACTTCCTGGAACTGGGAGGTGTGCCTGTTTTGCAATCCATTCACCTGTCCAAGCGAAAGAAAATAGTAATAAAATTTGTCCGCTTAACTTCCACCATTTCATACAGTAACCACCTCTTTCTTTTTTTACATAAAAATTGTAAAAAAGAATTAACAATTTCTACTATACGTTCATTCGAAATATTTGTCTAATATATAAATTATATGGTATTAATATATTAGACGTATTAATCGAAAGTGAAAAGGGTGTCCAAAAATGGAATTACGGCATTTGCAATATTTTGTTGTTGTGGCAGAAGAGTTACACTTTGGACGGGCAGCTGCTCGTTTACAAATGACACAACCACCACTTAGTCAACAAATACAGCAATTAGAAAAAGAAATGGGAGTTACATTATTTTCAAGAACGAAAAGAAAGGTTGAACTAACAGAAGCAGGAGAAATGTTTTTAAAAGAAGTAAAAAAAGCGTTTGAACAAATTGAAAAAGCAGTAGAAGTTGCACAAAGTGCACAAAGGGGAGAAGTAGGATCACTTTCAATTGGTTTTGTAGGTGCGGCGATATATGATATTTTACCATCAATTGTTAGGGAATATAGAAAGAAATTTCCGAGAGTGTCTGTTGCATTACATGAATTGTCAACACCAGATCAAGTTCATGCACTTCATGATAACCGTATCGATATTGGCTTTTTACGTCCACCAATTCCAACACAATTATTAGAATTAGAGCCAATTCAAAGGTTATCTTGCACCTTATGTTTACCAAAGGCACATCCACTTGCAGAGAAAGATGAAATACATATAGAAGATTTACGAGATGAGCCGTTTGTATTTATTACGAGACCAGTATGGCCAGCTTTGTATGATACAATTTTATCTCTTTGCAGAGAAGTTGGATTTAGTCCACGCATTGTACAAGAAGCAACAGAGTATCAAACAGTTATGGGGCTTGTAGCAGCAGGGATTGGAATTACAGTAATACCCGTATCGGCAAATAAGTTATATAAAACAGAAGTTGTATATAAAGAGTTATATGATTCTAATTTTGTGGCAGAAATGTCAGTGGCTTACAAAAAAATGAATAGTAATCCAGAGCTGCTAGAGTTTTTAAAAATTGCAAGAGAGAAGAAAAGAATAGAAGTAGAAGATGAATAATAGTAGTAACAGAAAATAGATTTAATTCAAATCCATAAAAGTACACCTTATTAAACAATAAAGCGGAAATGCAACTTAAGTTGCATTTCCGCTTTATTGTTCTTTTTTTAGCTCGATACTAAATAGATAAACGTGTTCATTTTCTTTTAAGAGTAGATCAATACCTGTTTCTTCATCAATGGTAGGAACGCTTACAGTTTCTTTACTGGTTTGAATTACAGCAGCTAAAGTTGTTTTTTGATTGTATTTTAAATTTTTTATAGATTGAATTGTAGTAGTTGCAGAGCTATTTACGCTTCGTGGTTCTTCTTCATGAACAAGCGTTGAACCACCTTCAATATTCATATACCACTGCCTTTTTTCTTGTATATCTTTATCGAATTGGAAATGTGGTGGTAAAAAAGAAAGCTTTACTTTCTTTTTTGAAAAATGTGAGGTAGCTATATTAGCAATTTCTTTTGTTTTTTTACCATTGTTATAATAATCAATTGTAGCATTTATTTCATCTTTATCATTTTTAAGCGTAACGTTATAAAACATGCTATTTCTTTCTTGAAAAGGAGTCATTTGTAAAATAGAAGCTTGCTCTTTTGTTAATTTGTATGGCTCAACAATGGCAATTTCATTGTTTTTTAGTTGGCTACAACTTGTGAGTAATAATAAAGACAAGATTGATAGTAATTTTATACGCATGCAATCTCCTCCTTTTTACAATTATATTCTAAATGTGATTTTTTTATCATTTCGTTTTCTAGGACTAAAGACTTAGAAGAAATTCCGATTGTAGTGCGATGTTTAAAATGTCATATTTTTATACACTAGTAGTATAGAATGTGTATGTAATAAGGTAGGGGAAGAATGTTATGTCTTTATGTCGGTTAGCGAGAAAAAATATTAGAACATTTGCTACCAAAAGGATGAAGCAATTTATGTGGATTGCTATGAGTACTATGATTTTGTTTTTTATGATATCGTTACAATTTAATGAAGGAGCTATTTTGAAAGTAGGGGATGCATTTGTATTTCAAATGTATTTTTACACACTTTTTATTGTATTAATTTTCATATGTATTTTTACTACATATAAAATGATGTACTCTCTTTTGCATGTGAGGAGGGAGGAGTTTACATCTTATGTAGCAGAAAATATGAAAAGAAAAGAGGTACTATGTGTATTATGTCAGGAGCAATTATTCATTTATGGAGCAGCATTTGTTTCCGGATTAATTAATGGGATGCTATTTTTGAAATTATTCACGGTTATCTTTATGAAAATCGCAGGGATACAAGGAATAAATAGTGCGCCAATTACAATATATGCAGTTGTAATTATTAGTATAATTATTATGACTGTCGTTTTAATATCGATGATGCAATGTTATCGATTTGTTCGAAGTTTAAAGGGTGAAAATTCGTTGCGGTTTAAAGAAAGGGCATGAGAAATCATGCTTTTTTCTATTTTACACATAAAAATAATCATGTTACAGTGAAAAGACCTGACAAAGAATGGGAAGGAAAGGTTGTATAGAATGACAAATGAACAATCAATTGTAAAAGTCGATCGGTTAACGAAGCGAATCGGATCAAAGACACTTGTACAAAATATTAGTTTTAAAGTGAAAAAAGGCGAGGTTGTCGGTTTACTCGGACCAAACGGTGCTGGAAAAACGACTTTAATGAGAATGATGGTTGGTATGATCCGTATGACAGAAGGTGAAGTATGGATTGATGGTCAATCTGTGAAACAGCAATTCGAAAAAACCGCTGCGAAAATTGGAGCGGTAATTGAGACACCTGAATTTTATCCTTTTTTGAGTGGCTATGAAAATTTAACATATTTCGGACGAATGAATGGTAATGTGACTGAAGAACGTATCGATGAAGTAGTGAAATTGTTAGGGATGGGACAAGTAATTGATCGCAAAGTAAAAGCGTATTCACTCGGCATGAGACAACGTTTAGGAATCGCTCAGGCGCTTATTCACAATCCAGACGTGTTGATACTAGATGAACCGACAAATGGATTAGACCCTAGTGGAATACATGAAATGAGAATGTACATAAAAAAAATTGCACATGAACAAGGAAAAGCTGTACTTGTATCAAGTCACTTACTTTCAGAAGTTGAATTAATGTGTGACAGAGTTATCATTATTCAGCACGGGGAATATGTGGCTACGCAAAATATTCAGCATAGCCAAAGCGAAGAGATGGAGACGATCCGTATACGTGTAGATGATGCGAATAAAGCAGCGGAAATATTAGGGCATGATGTTTTAGTAAAAGATAATGAATTACTTATTAATGTAAAAGATGAAGAAATCCCAAATGTTATTCGTACATTGCTTGAGAAAAATATTCAAGTGTATCGTGTATATGAAGAAAGAAAAACGTTAGAAGAGCAATTTTTAGAATTAACAGGGGGAAAAGATATTGTTTAATTTAGTATATAATGAACTGTATAAAATATTTAAGCGGAAGCGAACGATTATTCCATTTGCAGTTATTGCAGTATTAATAATCGGATTAGGATGGGTTACGGTAAAGTATTTTGAACCGGAAACAAAAGGATGGAAAGTAGATTATACAGAACGTACTGTAGAAATTGAGAAAAAGCTTGGCATGAAAAAAGAAGCTATTTTAGCAGAAAAATCAGGGGATGAGCTTGTAAAAGAATACCAGCTTAAGATGAAGCATTTAGATACGGATACAGCACCGGCAAGCAGTTCTCCACTTTCTTTCATGAGAGATACAGGTTTTATCGTATTTCCAATTTTGCTCCCATTTATCCTCGTGTATGCAAGTACAATTTTTGCGAATGAATATAGCTGGGGAACATATAAATTTTTAACAATCCGTCCGGCGAGTCGATTTAAAATTTTAACAGCAAAGTTTTTAGCAATCGTTATATTTGCAGCTTTATTGTTTATATTTAATATGATTTTCTCCGCTTTATGTGGACTTGTTATTTATAAATTCCAACAGCCTGCATGGAGTGAGTTTATTTTCCAAGATGGAAATATAATAAAACAAAATATTTTTGTGGAAGCAAGTAAATATTATGTTTTATCATGGTTACCAACGGTTGTGTATGCATCGTTTGCATTTATGATTTCTGTGTTAACGAGATCTAGTGGAGGTGCAATTGGTATTTCACTATTCCTTGCTTTATCAGGCAATATTGCGTTATTAGCAGCCACTAGATATAACTGGGCGAAATATTTATTGCCAGCAAACACAGATTTATATAGTATTTCAAAGAATGGAAGTTTTATTGATGGAGTAACATTCCCGTTTGCATCATGTATGTTACTACTTTATTTGTTCGTATTTTTATGTATTTCATATACTGTGTTTTTAAAACGTGATTTAACTTAATAAGAAAAGCCGTTCAGGGTGTGAAGTGACCCCCGAAAGTTAGACAGGTCGTTTCATTAGGCAGCCTCTAGGGTATGAGCCCGGTATTGTACTGGGCTCATACCCTTTAATTTTGCCTTAATTCTTTTATGATTATAGTATTCTATATACTTTGCTAACTCTTGTTTGAAATGTGTTATACTTTCAAATTCTTTTCGATACAGAAATTCCGATTTCATGATACCGAAGAAATTTTCAATAACGGCATTGTCATAACAGTTTCCTTTGCGAGACATACTTTGAGTTATGCCACAATTCTTAAGAGAATGACGGTATTGTTTCATTTGATAGTGCCAACCTTGATCAGAGTGAATGAGGAGTTTATCCGGATCGGTTACACAATAAAGGGCTTGGTCCAACATCGTTGAAACAAGGGAATAGGTCGGTCTTGAACCAATTGTATACGTGATAATTTCACCATTAAATAAATCCAACATTGGTGATAGGTATAACTTCTCCCCAAATAACTTAAACTCCGTAATATCTGTAACCCACTTTTCATTTGGTTTTTCAGCTTGGAAGTTGCGATTTAAAATATTTGGTGCAATTTTCCCAACTGTCCCTTTGTAAGAGCGATATTTTTTCATACGAACCAGACATTTTAACCCTAATTCTTTCATAAGACGATACACTTTTTTATGATTTACTTTGTGTCCACGATTCATAAGTTCATCACGAATACGACGATAACCATAACACCCATCGTGTTCATTATAAATAGCTTGAATCAGTTCTTTTACCTCCGCATTTGGATCAGGACGATTAAAATGTTTCATCCAGTAATAGTACGTACTACGTGGAATGTTTGCGAGTTGAAGTAACTCCTTGATAGGAAATTCATGCCTTAACTCGTAGATTACTTGCGCTTTGTCTTGTTTGGTGATTTTTCTTTGTTTTGAACTAAGGCATTCAACTTTTTTAAATATGAATTTTCCATACGTAAACGCTCATTTTCCGCTTGTAAGGCTTCGATTGATCCTTCATCTACTGGTTTTATTTTTTTATCTTTCATGGTTGGACGCCCCTTTTTCTTTGATTGTAGGGCATCCAATCCTCCTGTTTCATAAGCTATTTTCCATTTCCGAAGTGTTTCATAAGACGGTATATTGAAAAGTGCCGCTGTTTCTCTGATAGATGTCCCGTGTTCATTCATATAATAAAGTACATCTAGTTTATACTGGGCTGGGTAGAATGTATAGCACTTTTCAAAGGCCTTTTCACCTGAAGACTCATATCGTCTAATCCACTCACGAAGTACGCTAGGGTTAACTCCTATAGATTTAGCAATTGTTTTTCCACTTTCTGTACCATCTAAATATCGTTTCACCGCTTGGATTTTTTCTTTTGAAGAAAATTTAGCCATAAAAAATGCACCTCCAATTGTTAGACTGTGTCTAACAATTGGGGTGCACTTCATAAAAGGGATACGGCTTTCTTTATAGGGAGATAAGGGATCAAAGAAATGATGAAGTCTTATCTCTTTTATATGAGTAAAGGGTCTAGAGTGAATGTTGTCCTTTTCATTATTTATTTAACCCCATTGCGACTTGTTTACCATTTACGAAAACCTCTACTACCGCTACTACAACTTCCATTACTTTTTTCATCTCTCCTTATTTTTTGTTTCATTTCTTACTCTCAGTATAAGGAAATACAGTAATTACAACTATCGAATTGGATGACAAGAGACTTACATTGTTGTAAGGGTAATTGTTTAGTTTGTAATAAAGTGAAACTTTAATCAATGGGGCTTTTCTTCATCCCCCACTGATTATTAGCCCTCACCAATAGGGCTTTTACGGGCAGCCCTACCCCCACCTAACTTCTTTGCTTCCGCTGAATTTTGAGGTGGGGGGCTTACTGCCCGTTAATGCGGGGGAAATTTAATTCAAGGTTAAGATTCGGAATTTTCCGTTGTTTTGAACTATAATTAGAAAGAGGGGGGATAATATGAAAAGAATTCTTGTTATTAGTGATATTCATGGAGAAATAGAAAAGTTCGAACAGTTGTTGAAAGAAGCTCAATATAATGCGAAAAAGGATCAATTAATCTTACTGGGAGATTATGTAGATCGTGGTCCAAATGCGCGTGCTGTAATTGAAAAGGTAAAAGAATTGAAAGAAGAGGGAGCACTCATTTTAAAAGGAAATCATGAAGATATGATGATTAAGGCGTTAACGACAAATGAGGAACGTTCATGGAACCATTGGGTAAAAAGAAATGGTGGAGATAAGACATTATATAGTTATGGATTTGTAGAAGAAGATATTGCGGTTAATGAGAAAGACTTCCAAAAACCGATTTTACAATCTTCTGTATTAGAGGAACATATAAAGTTTATTCAAGAATTAGATCATTACATTGAAACAGAAGAGTATATATTTGTACATGCTGGGGTTGAGCCGATGAAACGAGTTTCTGAATCTGAACCATATACGTTAATGTGGATCCGTAATGAATTTCATAATGGATATAGCGGTGAAAAGGTTGTTGTATTTGGGCATACGGAAACAAAGACGCTTCATAGTAGTGAGGATTGCGGAGTGTATTTTGGTAGTAATCGTATTATTGGAATTGATGGCGGGGCTGTGTATGGTGGTCAGCTAAATTGTTTGGAGTTGCCAAGTAAAAAGGTATATGTAATAAAAAATTGAAAGAGATAAGAGGAATCTTATTTCTTTCAATTTTTTATTAAGGTAAATTTAAGACAAAGTTTTTATAATAAAAATTCAAAATTTGAGAAGGAAATAGTTGAAAATGAAATTACGTAATATAACTACATTCTTTTGTTATGAAGAGAAGAAATGTAATAATAAATAGAATTGAACTATTTGATGGAAGGTGAGAGCATGCGCTTACTTGTAATAGAAGATACTACTTCGTTATTAGAATCTATCGTACAAATTTTGCATGATGAATTTGAAGTAGATACGGCAATAAATGGAGAAGATGGATTGTTTTTAGCGCTTCAAAATATATATGATGCAATTTTGTTGGATGTGATGATGCCAGGGATGGACGGATTTGAAGTGATTCAAAAAATACGTGATGAAAAGATTGAAACACCAGTCCTGTTTTTGACAGCGAGAGATTCTTTAGAAGATCGGGTGAAGGGATTGGACTTTGGTGGAGATGACTATATCGTTAAGCCATTTCAGGCCCCTGAATTAAAAGCGAGAATTCGCGCTTTACTACGCAGAAGTGGTAGTTTAACAACGCAGCAAACAATTCGCTATAAAGGGATTGAATTGTTCGGAAAAGATAAAGACGTTCAAGTAGATGGACAAGGTATTAAGTTGACATTGAAACAATATGAGCTACTAGAGTATCTCATTCAAAATAGCGGGAAGATTTTAATGCGTGAACAAATTTTTGATCGTGTTTGGGGATTTGATTCAGATACGACAGTAGCGATTGTAGAAGTGTATGTGCATCATTTACGTAAAAAATTAGAGCCATTCGGTTATCAGAAAGATATTCAAACCGTTCGAGGTATTGGATATATATTAAAAGAACAATGAGAAAAGGAAGTATGTTTCAAAAGACACGCATTCGTTTGACTATAGTGAATTCATTAGTATTTATCCTATTAATAGGTATATTAGGCAGTATTATTTATTCATACACATATAAGCGTATTTATAATGAAGTGGATCAATCTATAAAAATGATGGCCCAGTATAGAGAGAAATTAGATGTTAAAATACCACCAAGAAAACGCATGGAGAATATCCAGATTGGAGATCCGCGAGTAACTAGAATAACTTGGAATGGGAAAATAGTGAAAATAGAGGGCGATAACCGTAAATACCGTTCTATTTTTGAAGAGAATTTGGAAAAGTTTTCTCCAAAAAAATTAGGGGAGTTACAAGATATTGAAGTACAAGGACGATATTTTAGAGCATTTTCGCTTCAAAAAGATGGAGAAATAGTTCAAATCGTGCGAGATATAACAGCGGAAGAAAGAATGTTAAATACTTTATTTTTAATCCTCGTTATAGGTTGTAGCATAGGAAGCCTCTGTGCGATAGGTATCGGCTTTTTCCTAGCTGGCAGAGCACTTGTACCTATTCAAAATTCATGGGAGAAACAGCAGCAATTCGTTTCTGATGCATCACATGAACTAAGGACACCGCTTGCAGTTATTCAATCAAAAACGGATGTGTTATTCCAATCACCATCCGCTACGATAGAAGAAAAAGCGATAGATATTTCTACAATTTCAAAAGAATGTAGGCGGTTATCGAAACTCGTTAGTAATTTATTATTGCTAGCACGTTCTGATTCTAATCAAATTGAGATGGATAAGAAAACATTTGAACTTGATAAATTGTTAGAAGAAATAGTAGCTCCATATAAAGAGATTGCTTCTTATCAAGAAAAAGAAATGATACTAAAAGTAGAACGTGGTGTATCTTTTATGGGGGATAGAGAGCGGATTCATCAAATGATGGTCATACTGTTAGATAATGCGATGAAGTATACAAACGAAGGTGGGCATATTCAAATCGATTGTACGCAAACGAGTAGTTCAATTCGTATACAGGTGAAGGATGACGGGATAGGAGTGAAAGAAGAAGATATTCCGAAATTATTTGATCGTTTTTATCAAGGAGATAAAGCAAGAAGTACGTCAGAAGGAGCTGGATTAGGTCTTTCAATCGCAAATTGGATTGTAGAAAAGCATTATGGAAAAATATCAGTAGAGAGCAGGTGGGGAAATGGCACTAGTTTTGAAGTGATTTTCCCTAAAAATCAAAAAATATAAGTAAGAAGACGATCTTGTTTTTACAAGGTCGTCTTTTTTTAAGGGAAAGTTAAGAAACTATTTATATTATGTATGGCATAAAGAACGTTCGTTACATGAAGAAGAGACTAGGTGTATGTGAGTGGATTTTATCAATCATAATGTTATCTCAAGCAGAGATGAGATGTATGTATAGTATTAAAAAAATTATGGGAATGCTGAAAAAGAAAGTGTAAGAGGGAGGAATTAATTTTGAAAAAGAAAATGATGATGGTATTCACTATTGGAGTAATGAGTTTAAGCATATTAGGGGGTGCCTCTCCTTCTGAAACACAAAAAGGAAAGACAGATTACACGCAGCGCAGTAAAGAACAATTGAACAATGGTAAGATACATGCAGTGCATACAGAAGAAAAAGCAGAGGAACTAGGTATTGAAACGGAAGGAAAAGAACAAATTACATTAGAAAAAGAAATTCATGAAACAGAAGTAGGAAGGGAAGCAGAGCAGTTAGGTATTTCGATTGAAGGAAAAGATGTTGGGACGCTGTCAGAAGAAATCTATGAAACAAAAGTAAAGCAAGAAGCGTTAAAGCTAGGTATATCTATAGAGAATACATCAATTGTAGATTTAATTACTCAAATTAATACGATTAAAATTAAAGATGAAGCAGATAAATTAGGCATTTCTACAGATGGAAAAGAAATCGAAGACATCGCGGAAGAAATCTACGGAACGAAAGTAAGAGAAGAAGCAGGAAAGTTAGACATTTCTCAAAAAGGAAAAGAAATTGAAGAGTTAGCACAAGAAGTGTACGAACAAAAAGTACAGGAAGAAGCAAAAAAATATCATATTGATTTGTACGGTAAAGATATATATCAAATATTAAAAGAAATTAATGAACAAAAGGTGCTACAAATGGCAGATGAGCTTAATATGGATAAAATGAATATGAATATTCAAGAGTTAGCGGAAAAGATAAAAAAAAATCAGCCTGAAAAAGGAAAAGAACTAAATTTTGTACCGATGATTAGAACGGATGCTGACGCATTTTATTCTTATTTAACGAATTAATAAGGGCGTGAAAGTGATAAGAAAATTGAAGTGGTATATATGTACAGCTTTACTAGGTGCAGCAATATGGAGTGTATATACAAATGGAATTCCAAAGTATGTAGAGAAGTTTACATTCTCAAATATACAAAGAGGAAAAGAAACGGAGTTTTGTAATAACGATGAAAAAGTCATCTTATCAAATGTTCCATTAATTCAGCAGTTACCAGAATTGGATAGAGGCTGTGAAGTGACAAGTTTAGCGATGATGTTACAATATGCTGGTGTTTCAGTGGATAAGATGACATTAGCAAATGAAATAAAAAAAGTTGATTTTATAGACGATGGTGTGCGCGGGAATCCGAATGAAGGATTTGTAGGTAATATTTATACATTTTCTGAATCAGGATATGGTGTATATCATGGGCCACTTTTTCAGTTAGCGGAAAAATATTTACCTAATAAAGCTGTAGACTTAACTGGGAAGAATATAGAAGAGATTTATAAGAGTGTAAAAGCAGGACAACCGGTAGTCATGATCACAAATGCAACATTTGCACCATTAGATGAAGATGAATTTACTACATGGAAAACAAATAGTGGAGATGTTTCTATTACGTATAATGAACATTGTATTGTACTTATTGGGTATGATCAGGAATCTGTATATATTCGAGATCCACTTGAGGATAGCTTAGATGTAAAAGTGCCGAGAGAAATCTTTGAACAGGCATGGGTGCAAATGGGGAGTCAGGCAATTAGTTATGTAAAGAACTCCAAATAAATTAGGAGGAAGAGTTTTAGTAAGATGACTATAAGGCGAAGGATAGAGATTGAAGATTATAAGAGAAATTTTTTAGAGTAGAAGCTGTTGAGAAATAAGAGAACTTTAGTATATATAATGCTAAAGTTCTCTTATTTTTATGATTAAAATCCTTATTAAGGAGTGAATATGTAAAAATGCATAATTGACGAAAAATTTACATGTTATCATTATATATTGTTTTATACATGTTAATTGTATAAAATGACACAAGTATCCACATTACATAAAGGAGGCTTATTATGCAAAAAATATTTAACGGGGTTAAATGTATGAGTATCAATAAAAAATTAATCATTTCATTTTTTATTATTTTAACTATACCAGGAATTATTATCGGTGGTGTTTCATATCAAACTGCCAAAACAAATTTTGAACATCAAATGACAGCTAAAGCAAAGGAGAATATTTCGATTTTAAATACTGTTATTTCTCAAAATATAGAAGAGAAATTTGTTGATGCGACGTACTTTGCAGACATCTTAACAGAGGATACATATCCAAATGGACAGGAAGAAATAGTAAGAACGAAGTTAGCACAATATATAAAGCTTCATCCAGAAGTAGAAGGTATTTATATTGGAACGCAGACGGGAAAGTTTATAAGAGAACCATTTATCCAAATGGCTGATGGGTATAATCCAACAGATAGATCTTGGTATAAAGAAGCACATGAAAATAAAGGGAAAGTAATTGTTACTGCACCATATCAATCAGCATCTACAAAAAATATGGTAGTGACCATTGCGAAAGAAGTAAAAGATGGTAAAGGTGTTATAGGAATTAATTTAAACTTAGATAACATCTTAAAAATTTCCAAAATGATTAACATTGGTGAAAAAGGTTATGCAGTTATTTTAGATCAAAATAAGCAAATTGTTAGTCATCCATCTAGAAAACCAGGTGCGAAAGTTACTGATCCTTGGGTTAAACCAATTTATGAAGATAAACAAGGAAATGTGTCTTATACAGAACAAGATGATAAAAAGAATTTAATCTTTGCAACAAATGAAAAAACAGGCTGGAAAGTAGTTGGAGTTATGTTCGATGAAGAAATTAACCAAGCTGCCAGTCCAGTGTTTTATAAGACTTTAATTGTTATTGCTATCGCTATTGCATTTGGTAGTGTATTAATTTATTTCATTACAAGGTCTATTACAGGGCCATTACGAAAAATAGCTGAATCAGCATATAAAATTAGTAAGGGAGATTTAACAGAGAAAATTACAATCCATTCTAAGGATGACATAGGGAAATTAGGGACTTCATTTAATGAAATGTCTACGTCTTTACAAGATGTTATTACCCAAATTAGCTTTTCAGCAGAACATGTCGCGGCATCGGCTGAGGAGTTAACAGCGAGCGTACAGCAAGCAAATGATGCGACAGATCAAATTACAATTGCAATGGAACAAGTATCAGGTGGGGCTGAATCACAAAGTCAAGGTGTTGAAGAAGGTGCGGCTACATTACAACAAGTAAATACAGCAATTCAAGATGTAACCGGAAGCGCAGAGTCAATTTCTATTTCCTCATTACATGCGAGAGAAAGAGCTGAAGAGGGAGAAGATTTAGTTGAACAAACTGCAAAACAAATGCAGTCTATTTCTAGGTCGGTATCCGAGTCAGATGCTATTATTAAACTTCTTGATGAGAAATCAAAGCAAGTAGGAGCTATTTCTGAAGCAATTCAAAACATAGCTACTCAAACGAACTTATTAGCTTTAAATGCGGCTATTGAAGCAGCAAGAGCAGGTGAACAGGGTCGAGGATTTGCTATTGTAGCAGATGAGGTTAGAAAATTAGCAGAGCAATCAGGAGAGTCATCTGGAGAGATTGCAAATTTAATTGCAGAAATTAAGGAGGATATTGAACATACTGTTAAGGCAATGGATAATGTGAATGGAGAAGTTCAACAAGGGCTTGATGTTGTAACAAAAACGAAAGTAAGTTTTACGGAAATTTTAAGTTCTACTACACATATTGTTTCTCAAGTTAATCAAATGGTAGAAACAACGAAGAGAATTGCTGGAGATGCAAATGAAGTGACAAATGCTATTGATGAAATTGCAGCGGCTGCAGAAGAAAATACAGCTAGTATGCAAAGTGTTGCAGCTTCAACAGAAGAACAGGTTAATTCAATGGAGGAAATTAGTTCAGCTTCGCAAAACTTAGCTGGGATGGCCGAAGAACTACAAGCGATGACTAGTAAATTTAAAGTATAATAACAGCAGATAAGTAAGGTGAAAATAATATCACCTTACTTATTTTTCTATTCAGCAATTAGGGGAGTCATTAACGGGATGAAAAAAAGAAAAAGACTATGGAATTTGTGGAAAACGATTACATTGTTAGTTTGTACAGTTGTAATTTTTTCTTTACTTGTGACAGATATATTAATTAGTCATAATGTAGAACGGGCGACGGAGGATAGCCAAGCAGAGAAAGCAAAAACAATTGCACACATTGTGGCGAATGATTCAATTGTAATCAATGGCTTGGTTGGGAAAGCGGATACTCCTGCAATCCAAACGTATACAAATAGGATATTAAAAAACACAGGTGTTCAATTTATTGTAGTTATGGACATGGATGGAATAAGAAAATCTCATCCAGATCCTCAAAAAATAGATCATCATTTCATTGGTGGGGATGAAGGGCCTGCATTGAAAGGAAAAGAACATGTATCGTTAGCAGAAGGAACTTTAGGTATTTCCATGCGAGTATTTGTACCAATATTTTCTGAAACAGGTGAACAACTTGGAGCAGTGGCTGTTGGTATTTCAGCAGATAATGTAAAAGAGAGAGTTAAGGAAAGTAGACATATCATTTATATTGGTGTCGGAGTTGGGGTATTAGTCGGAATTATAGGAGCAATATTACTAGCTAGACATATAAAGAAAAGTTTATTCGGTCTTGAGCCGCACAGGATAGCAAAAATTCTTGAAGAAAGAAATACGATGCTACAATCTGTAAAGGAAGGTATTATTGCTGTAGATAAAGAGGCTAGAGTAACGTTAATTAATAATGAAGCGAAACGTCTATTTAAAAAAAGCGGACTTGAAGAAGATTTTATCGGTAAAGATGTTGAGTTGTATATGCCAAATTCACGTATAAAAGAAGTATTGAAAACGGGAGAAGTACAATTAAACGAAGAACAAAATATTTACGGAATTACGATTGTGACGAATCGAGTTCCTTTATATGTAAAAGGAGAAATAGTTGGTGCAATTGCAACATTTCGTGATAAAACAGAGATTAGAAAAC
This sequence comes from Bacillus sp. SRB3LM, assembly GCF_015712745.1. Lineage (NCBI taxonomy): Bacteria > Bacillati > Bacillota > Bacilli > Caryophanales > Bacillaceae > Bacillus > Bacillus sp. SRB3LM. The sequence goes on along the minus strand of NZ_VWVQ01000103.1, from coordinate 461,958 downwards.
TAGCAGAGGAACTAACTGGTATTAGACTATATGCAGAAGCATTACGGGCACAATCTCATGAGTTTATGAATAAGATGCATGTCGTATTAGGGCTTACACATATGAAACAGTATGAAGAATTACAGAAGTATATAAGCGGCATGGTATCAGAGCATCAATATGAAATTGGTGGAGTTATGAAAAGAATAAAAAGTCCAGTATTTGCTGGTTTTTTACTAGGTAAGCTCAGCTATGCTAGAGAGAAAAATATAAAATTAATTATAAGTGAAGATTCTTATATGCCGGAAATAGATGATGAAAGTATTACTCATGAACTTATTACGATTGTCGGAAATTTAATTGATAATGCATTAGAGGCAGTTACGAATTGTGAAAACAAGCAAGTTGAAGTTAAGATACAACATGGGGATATACTAACTATTACAGTACAAGATACGGGAAAAGGTATACAAGAAAAAGAAATAGAGGAATTATTTACGAAAGGTTATTCCACAAAGGGAGATAACCGCGGTTATGGTTTGTATCTTGTAAAAGAAAGTATACAGCGAATAAATGGGGAAATTCATATGCATTCATTAGTAGGAAAGGGAACAACGATAACGATTGAAATACCTAAAGGTAGGGATGAGAGGCAAATATGATTAAAGTTTTAATTGTAGAAGATGACCCGATGGTAGCAATGTTAAATACGCATTATTTAGAGCAAGTAGGAGGGTTTGAACTTGTTCAAGCAGTTAACTCAGTAAAGTCGGCGATAGAAATATTAGAGAAATCACGAGTAGATTTAGTATTACTTGATATTTTTATGCCTGAAGAGACTGGGTTTGAGCTTTTAATGTATATCCGGAACCAAGAAAAAGAAATCGATATTATAATGATTTCAGCTGTACATGATATGGGAAGTATTAAAAAAGCATTACAATATGGTGTAGTAGATTATTTAATTAAACCATTCACATTTGAACGATTTAAAGAGGCATTAACTATATATCGAGAAAAACTTACTTTCATGAAAGAACAACAAAAAATTAGTCAATCGGAATTAGATTCGTTAATTTTACAAAAAGAAAAAAGAGAGCCTACTGTCACTAAAGAGCTTCCGAAAGGTTTAACGAAGCAAACGTTGCAATTAATTTGGCAGAAGATCGAGTCTCTGAATGGAAGAGTATTTACAACAGATGAAATGGCACAATTAGTTGGAATTTCAAGAGTTTCTATTCGAAAATATGTAATGTTTCTGACTGACATTGGGGTGTTAGAAAACGAAATGATGTACCAACATGTGGGAAGACCTGTAAGTAAATTAAGATGTGTTGATCAAAAGAAAATAGAGTTTTACGTATAAGCGACTTAATATAAGTCGCTTATACTTTTTTTAATTACAAAATCAATTACAAAACTTACAAAAACTATTTTTACTATTGAAAGCGTTTTAATATTGTTATTAAGAAAACGAGGGGGTGCCATATGGGAATTCAAAAGAATGTGGAAGCGGTATCATTTTCTGAAGGAAATGAAGTACAAAGAGAATCTTTCGCTTCTAAAATTATGAATGTAAAAATCGGTGTTATACCTTTACCGTTATATGTAGTATTGGCTGCTATTATTTATGGGGCATCTGTATATAATAAATTGCCAGCAGATATGATTGGTGGATTTGCAGTTATTATGATCATGGGGATTTTCTTAGGCGATATTGGGATGAGAATTCCAATTTTAAAAAATATCGGCGGTCCAGCAATACTTTCGTTATTTATTCCATCATTACTTGTATTTTTTAACTGGATGAATCCAGCTTCAATGGAAGCTGCGACTATGTTAATGAAAAAATCGAACTTTTTATATTTATATATTTCTTGTTTAGTAGTCGGAAGTATTTTAGGAATGAACCGTAAAGTGTTAGTACAAGGTTTCGTTCGCATGTTTATTCCTTTAGTAGTAGGGACGTTAGCTTCTGTAGCAGTAGGATTATTGGTCGGTTCATTATTTGGATTTGAAATGAAGCAGACATTCTTCTTTATCATCGTACCAATTGTGAGTGGCGGTATCGGGGAAGGGATTTTACCATTGTCGCTAGCTTATAGTGATATTTTAAATGAATCATCAGCAACGTTTGTATCACAGCTTATTCCAGCAGCTATTATTGGAAATATGTTCGCAATTGTAAGTGCAGGGTATATGAAGCGTTTAGGTGAAAAGAAACCGGAGCTTAGTGGTAACGGTGTATTAGTGAAAACAGACAATCAAGCAGAATTATTAAAAGAACAAAATACAGAGAAACCAATTGACTTCTCATTAATGGGAGCAGGTTTATTAATTGCGTGTACGTTCTTCATCTTCGGAGGATTTGCTTCTAAGTTCATCGGTATTCCTGGGGCAATTATTATGATTTTCTCAGCGGCACTTGTGAAATACTTTAAATTAATGCCAGCAAAAATGGAGCAAGGAGCATTCCATTTATATAAATTTATTTCGAAGAATTTAACTTGGCCTTTAATGGTTGGATTAGGATTGCTGTATATTCCGTTAAAAGACGTAGCAGCAGTTCTTTCAGTAGGATATGTTGTTGTGTGCGCATCGGTTGTTCTTACAATGGTAGCATCAGGTTTTCTTGTAGGGAAAGTGATGAAGATGTATCCAGTTGAATCGGCGATTGTAACTGGATGTCATAGCGGTTTAGGCGGAACTGGAGATGTTGCTATTTTATCGGCTTCAAATCGTATGGAATTAATGCCGTTCGCGCAAATTTCGACTCGTTTAGGCGGGGCGGCAATGGTTGTAACGGCGACAATATTATTAAAGATGTTTTCATGATCAAACAAGCTAGCTATATTCATATAGCTAGCTTGTCAAATTAAGGGGAGATTATAAGTATGTTAGCAAATCAAATTAATGAAAGATCATTGTTATTGCATAAAGAATTAGTAGGGAAAATTGAAATTACAAGTAAAGTTGAGGTAAATTCAGCGTATGATTTAAGCCTGACGTATACACCAGGTGTAGCGGAGTCTTGTAAAGCAATTGCGGCAGATGAAGAAACAGTGTATGACTATACAGCACGTGGCAATATGGTGGCAGTTGTTTCAGATGGAACAGCGGTACTCGGCTTAGGAAACATTGGACCAAAAGCGGCTATGCCTGTTATGGAAGGAAAAAGTATTTTGTTTAAGAAATTTGCGAATGTAGATGCTTTCCCATTATGTTTAGGCACAACGGATGTAGATGAAATCGTTACCCTTGTAAAAAATTTAGAGCCTACATTTGCAGGGATTAATTTAGAAGATATTGCAGCACCGCGTTGTTTTGAAATTGAAAAACGATTAAAAGAAGAAACGAATATTCCTGTATTTCATGATGATCAACATGGAACAGCTATTGTCGTTTTAGCAGCTGTTATTAATGCATTAAAAGTTGTTAGCAAACAAATGGATAATGTGAAAATCGTTATTAACGGTGCGGGCTCGGCAGGAATTGCAATTGGAAAATTATTATTAAAGGCTGGTGCAAAGCACATTACGTTAGTTAGCCTAGAAGGTATTGTTTGTGAAGGTGAAACATGGATGAACGAAGCGCAAATTGAAGTTTCAAAAAAGACAAATCGTGAACATGTGCGTGGAACGTTAAAAGAAGCGATTCACCAAGCTGATATTTTTATTGGCGTATCTGCTCCTAACGTATTAACGAAAGAACTTGTGCAGACGATGAATGAGAAAGCAATCGTGTTTGCAATGGCGAATCCAATTCCAGAAATCTTCCCTGAGGATGCATTAGAGGCTGGGGCAGCTGTAGTAGGAACTGGGCGCTCGGATTATGCGAATCAAGTAAATAATGTATTGGCGTTTCCCGGAATATTCCGCGGTGCGTTAGATGTGCGCGCAACTGATATTACAGAAGAGATGAAATTAGCGGCAGCATATGGGATCGCTAACATCATTACTGACGAAGAACGTAATGCGAATTATGTAATCCCAAATCCATTAGATAAAAGAGTTGTTCCAAGTGTTGCAGAAGCAGTAGCGAAAGCAGCTATTGATTCAGGCGTGGCGCAAATTACGAAAATACCAAGTTATTAATAGCTAAAAGCAGTGCCTAAAAGGCACTGCTTTTTTGAGATAAGAAATCAAAATAATGAAGAAGTGTAGAATTATTTATATTTCTTCACTATTTATTTAATTCCATTGCAACTTGTTTACCATTCACTAAAACCTCAGTTACTGCTACGATCACTTCTATCATTTTTTTCATCTCTCATCTCTCCTCGTTTCATTTCTTACTTTAAGTATAAGAGAAGAGAGATAATTCAACTATCGAAGTACATGACGTAGAAATTACATTGTTGTAAGAAAGTGGTTTATTTTTGTCACTTTACTCAGCAGTGATTACAAACTGATCATAATATTTTTCATTCACATATATATTTAATAACCATAATCCAGATGAAGGTAGTGACATAGTGAGAGGGAGTTCGTTTGTAGTAGAATCGATTGTATTTGAAGTAGTCCAAGTTTGTTTGGAAGTTTCTTTTTGAAAGAGTACTTGTGTCGGAGTTACAGATCCTTGTTTTAGCGCAATAATAGACAATTTTCCAGTTGGTATTTCAGAATCTAGAAAGTACCACATTATTTCATTTTGTTCATTTGCGATAATAGGATTATCAGCCATTGCGATTTTTCCTTCGACGCCTTTTAAAGGTATTTTTCCGTCTATGAATGAGGGGGCTTCTTCCCAATTTACATCTTTTAAAACACTAAGGTGAAAGAAGGAAGGTGCGTTCACTTGGGTGGATGACGTTGCGACAGCTTCAGTTTTAGATGCTTTTGAATCAGATTGTGCTTGTGTGCATCCAGTGATGAGAAAGGAGAGAAGTAGCATAGTTCCGATTTTTTTCATGGTGCCACACTCCTAGTTTTTATTGTTAGTGTAATTGTATTTGCTAGAAGGCGGGACAATTCCTTTAAAGTATAAAAAGAGGTCGTAAGTTTTGTACGACCTCTTTTGACATTTTTTATCCCGTAAAAGCCCGATTGGTGTAGGTTAATAATTAGTGGGAGATAGCCCCAACTAATTAAAGTTTCACATTATACTTGTTCAGTTGTATAGGGTGGTTCGGTTTCTTTTTGAGGCATCGTCAAAAAAATAACGGACAGAACGATACATACGCCGCCTAATAATTGATATGTTCCAAAAGATTCATTTAGCCAAGTGATTGAAACGATGGCAGCTACAAGGGGTTCAATGCTAGATAAAATGCTTGTTTCTGTTGCTGCTAAATATTTAAGACTACCGATATATAGAAGGAAAGAAAGGGTACCACTAATAATGATAAGAATAAGCATAGAAAAGGTTTTTAGTGTAAGAGTTTGTGAAAATTGATTCCACCCGAATGAACGATTATAAATAAGTAGTACAATTCCTCCGATTAACATCCCCCAACCAATTACTACAGTTGTCCCGCATTCTTTAATGAGAGAAGCCGGATGAAGGGTATAAAATGCAAATCCGATTGCTGTTAATAGTCCAAAAATAATAGCTTCTTTGGATAAAACAATATTTTCAATTGAGCCATTTGTAATAATAAAGTATGTTCCTATTAGCGCGGCTATAATTGCGAATAGTTGCATGGGAGCAGGGAATTTTCTTTGTTCAAATGCAACATACATGGTAATAAGAACAGGACCTAGAAATTGAAATAGCGTTGCTGTGACTGCATTACTAATATGAACCGTTTCGATAAAGGCGTATTGCGCACCAAGCATGCCGAGAATAGAGAAAATAATAAGTTGTATAGAATATCTAGGGTGTTTCCAAATTTGAAATATGTTTTGTTTCTTTATAAGTAAGAAAGACAAAATAAATATTCCTGCAAGCAACAATCGAATTGTTAAAAAATCAATTGAGGATACATTAGTATGCTGAAATAGCCACTGAATCATTGGACCAGATAATCCCCATAATGTAGCCCCTGTAATAATCATAATGAGTCCGATACGTTTAACATTGTTCATTATCATGTTTCTCCTCTCCAGTATTTGATTTTTTATGTGTGACATGATAAAAGGAATTATATATAACTTCTGGTACTGTAAAAAGTATCAGATTTTAGTTTTATTAAGGGGTCAGATATTATGTTAGAATTAACGCCTAATTTAAATATGAATAGTAAAAAGGCATTATATGTGCAATTGTATGAGTATATAAAAAAAGAAATTAAAGATGGATCGATTGTCCCTTTTACGAAATTACCAGCTAAGCGAAAGTTAGCGATACATTTACAAGTAAGTAAAAATACAGTAGAGGCAGCGTACGAACAATTACTTGCAGAAGGTTATATTGAGCCGATATCGAGAAAAGGTTATTTTGTATGCAAGATTGAGCAAATGGTTCATGTAGAGGATAGCGGAGAGAGAATAGAAGAAGTACCGTTTCAGGAGAAGAGTTATAAATTTGACTTTACACAAACAGGAATTGATACAAATGCTTTTCCATTCAATATGTATCGGAAAATTGTAAATGAAGTATGGCAGCCGCATAATAACGAACTTCTCTTTCTAGGACACCCTCAAGGGGAAGCGAGCTTAAGAGAAGAGATTACGAATTATTTGTATGAATCTAGAGGTGTGCGTTGTTCAGCTAGTCAAATTGTATTAGGAGCGGGAACACAAATATTAGTGAAACTATTGTTTCAATTGTTAAAGGGAAGCAATTATGCAGTTGAAAACCCAGGGTATCATAGGAAGATGGTTGTTTTTGAACAGGGAGAAGCAAGAGTCCAAATGTTATCTTTAGATAGAGATGGAATTTGTATTGCAGATTTAGAAAATAGCAATGCGAATGTTGTATTTGTTACACCTTCCCATCAGTTTCCAAATGGAATGATTATGCCTATTACGAGAAGGATGCAGCTTTTACAATGGGCAAAGAAAGAAGAGGGCAGGTATATTATTGAAGATGATTATGATAGTGAATTTCGCTATTCTGGAAAGCCTATACCGGCGCTGCAAGGATTAGATACAGAGGGGAAAGTTATTTATATGGGGACGCTATCTAAAGCATTATTGCCATCGCTACGGATGAGCTATATGGTGTTGCCGAAGAAATTAATTAAAAAGTATCAACAGCAATATTTATTTTATACACAAAGTGTTTCAAGAATGGACCAAGAAGTGATTAGAAGATTTTTAAATGAAGGCTATTGGGAAAAACATATTCATAAAATGCGTGTCGTCTACCGAAAGAAGAGAGATCGACTTGTTTTTGAAATAGAGAAGTATTTCTCTAATCGTGTTGAAGTGATAGGAGAAGATTCGGGATTACACATTTTATTAAAAGTGCATAATGGAATGCGGGAAGAAGAATTAATTCAAGAAGCTGCGAAATATAGTATCAAAATATATCCTGTGTCTACGTACTATAAAGATGGTACGGCGCCTGAGAATGTAGTTTTGCTTGGGTTTGCGATATCATCAGAGGAAGAAATTGCGAAAGCGATTCAATTATTACACAAGGCATGGTTTACAAGAAAGTAAAAAACATCCTCCAAACATGAGGATGTTTTTTATTATTTATTTTCATCTAAGAATAAGACCATATGCTCTTCGTCCCAATATTGTCCGTTATATTTTAATGAACGTTCTTGTACACCGAATGTTTTAAAACCTAATGACTCATAAAGTTTTTTTGCTCCATCGTTGCCAACAACAACATCAAGCATAACTTGTTCTACTTCTAAAGATTTAGCAAGTTCAAGACATTCTTTAATAAGTGCTTTTCCTGCTCCAAGTCCGCGTGCTTTTGGAGAAACATATACAGAACCGATTTTAGCTTTATGTTCTTGTTTTACATATGGTTTCGTTTCCAGTGTTGCAACCCCGATTAATTTCCCATCTTTAAATGCACCTAGCGTATAGTTTTCATCTTGTGCTAATTTTTGTGCTTTATATTCAATCGCACACTCTTTATTAATAATATCTTCATAAGAAGAGCTGAATGCTTCAGGGTTTTGCTTTAATCCTTCTACGCGAAGTTCTAAGTAAATTTCTGCTTCGTCTTTTGTTAATACATGGATATCCAATTATATCACCCTCCAAATCTTTGACAAATGTATCTTTATTTTATATTGAAATAAGAATAATTTCAAAAGCTTAGCTTATATAAGCTGTTTTTATGAACAAAATAACACCAGTAGTGTTTACTACTACTGGTGTTTTCACACGCATATTATTCAAAAGGTATATCTATTATAAAGTTTGTTCCCGCTCCTAATTGGCTTGTTACTAGAATAGAACCGTTATGCAATTCTACAATTTCTTTTGCAACAGCTAGCCCGATACCTTTTCCGCCTGTAGCTCGTGTTCTGGATTTATCAACACGATAAAAACGGTCAAAAATATGCGGGATATCTTGTTCAGGAATACCTTCACCTTCATCTTGTACACTTATTGTAAAAGAATCTGTTTCCATGAGTACACGTATCGTAATGGATGTGTTTTCTGGCGAATGTTGATAAGCGTTGTGTAATAAATTTAACATAACTTGTTCCATACGTCTTTCGTCTATGCAAACTTCTAAATCATCTTTGCAATATACATGAAGTTGCATTTGCTTATTTGTTAATGTTGTTTTTGTTTTTTCTACCATTCGTTCTAAAAATGGCTGAAGAAGCACTTTTTGTTTTTTTATAACAAATTGGTGTTGTTCTAATTGTACAAGCATAAATAAATCTTGGACGAGATCGGTTACACTATCCGTTTCATCCTCAATGATTTGTAAGTATTCTTCTCGCTCCTCTTTTGTTAAAGAGTCTCTCTTTGCTACCTTCGCATAACCTTTCATATAGGTCAATGGAGTTAATAGTTCATGAGCGACACTAGCGAGAAATTCATTGCGCTCTTTTTTCATATACGTAAGTTCACTCGATAAATCTTCAATTGTTTTTGCTAAACTTCCGAGTTCATCATTTCGCTTAATACCTAATTGAATTGGCTTGTTTAATTTTGACATTTTTTCTGTCGCTCTCTTCATTTTTACAAGTGGTTCTGTAATAACGCGTGAAAAAACAAAGACAGAAATTGTTGTTAAAATAATTGTTAAAACGCTAATGATAAGAAATTGGTTCATGAGTTTAAGTAACATATTTTCTAGGAAAGATGTTTTTAATAACATATATAGCTTTCCTTGAAACTTTGTTGTGTTAAGTGGGCTTACTGTTGTGATGAACTTTGATTTTTTCCAGTTCCTTTCAACGACCAACCCGCCGTCTGGGACAGTTTCTGTTTTACAAGTAAGTTGTTTTTGCATATCTTTTGTTACGGGTTCTGAGGTGGAAATAATTTTGCCGTTATGGTCAGTAATAATGATAGCTATATCGGAGTTAGAAATTGATTCCGATTCAACTAAGTGTGCAGCCTCATTCGTAATATCGAACTCAGGGTACACAGGACGTTTAGGATTTTTATTATGTTCAGCGTGTTTCATTTCTTTATAATATTCATCCCGTCTCTCGCGGCTTTTAATTTTTTTACTATAGCGATTACCTTTCTCTAAAAGAGCATCTGTTTCCTCTTCAATACGTATTTTTGAAAGGCTTTTATAAAAAGATACGAAAGCAATTGTTTCAATACATAAAGCTAATATTAAAAAGTATGTCCCAATTTTAAGGGAAAGTTTACTCATTTTTTCACCATACCTTATCCATAATAAAGAGTCAGTGGTATACGATTTCCCACTGACCGAAGTAATTATTCACTTTTCCATTTATATCCGACTTTATAGACCGTTTCTAGGTAATCTTCAATCGGAAATCCTTTTTTGCGTAGTTTATCACGGATATTACGAATGTGTGAATCAATTGTTCTATATTCGATATCTGTTTCATAGCCCCAAATTTTTTCGATTAAATCATCTCGGCTATAAGCTCGGTTTGTATTTTGCAAAAATAGTCCGAGTAACGAAAATTCGATAGGAGTTAGCGAGATTTTTTCATCATAAACTGTGACAGTATGTTTCGTTTTATCCCACTCAATACCATTGAAACTAACAAAACCATCTTTTTTTGTACGGCGTAATATAGCCTCGATTCGTGCGACTAATACATGCTCATCAAATGGTTTTGTAATATAATCATCTGCGCCCATCGTGAGGCCTTTCACCATATCGTAGTTTTGGTTGCGAGCTGTTAACATAATGATAGGAACGTTGGAAATTTGACGGATTTGATAGCAAGTATCCCATCCATCCATACTTGGCATCATAACATCTAATAAAATAATATCGAATTCTTTTTGTTCGATTAAATTTAGTGCTTCAAGGCCAGAGGTAGCTTTCATGCAAAAATAGCCGCGAGGGCTTAAGAACAGATCTAATAATCGTAACATACGTTCTTCATCGTCTACTAATAAAATTTTTACCATAATCTTGTGCACCCCAAACTGTTCATTCTACTTATATAGTTTACATGAAAATAATAAAAAACTCTTTTTATGTGATTGAGTGGAAGAGTTATTTTTCGCTCAGAGTAATTGACATAAAAAATGCACTAGTTTTGCACAACTATTTTTTATAATAGAAAACGTAGCGACACAAAATACCCTATGTTGCGACATAACGTCATGTCATTTTATTTATAAAATGACAATTCCATTCTATTGTGTATGTGAGATAGAGAGGGTTTTCGTATTCACCTCGCATCGGATAAGAAAAATTTCCTATCTCACACTTTTTTTAAAAAGGAGATCATACACATGAATCCAAAAGAAGAAATTTCAAAAAAAGAAAAGCAAGATCGTAATACGGTTGTCATGTGCGTTGCCGTATCTATGGTTATTATTATAAGTTGCGTAAATAAAATTTTGGGGATTTTATAATATAAAAAAAGCTGATTGCTTCTTAAGAAGCAATCAGCTTTTTTCATTGTTAGGGGAGTATTTCTATTATGCCTTTCGAGAGGACTCCGTAAGTGAAGGTGGTGAGGTGAATCGAAAAAAATATTTTATTTTCAAAAAAATAGAGGGAACATACGTTCTTTTTTGCTATAATATCCTTAACAAGGGGGTGAATAAAATGACAAAGGAAAATCCATCAAACCATAAAACTCTTCAAATTTGGATTAAAAAAGGGCATCGTATGTATTCTTATTTTCAAGAATGTTGTCATAATGCTAAGAACATGTACAACACCACAAACTTTTATATACGTCAGGTGTACACTGGATTAACACAAGAAAAAGAGTTGCAGCCTTTGCAAAAAGAAGTTCTGGATAATATTCATAAAAATATTGGTAAGATGAATGACACACAACTTCTTGCCTATCAGAAGAAATTGGAAAAAGAGAATTTAAAGCCTAAAGAAGAACAGAAAGAGATTAAATGTAATTTGTTTTCAGAACCTAATTTTGAAAAACCTTATGTAGATTACAACTTTCTAGATGCACTATTTAAGGCTATGATTCAAAATGATTATCGAGCTTTGCCTACGCAATGTAGCCAGTCAATCATGAAATGTTTGTTCCAAAATTGGAAATCTTTTTTTGCTAGTTTAAAAGACTATAAAAAGAATCCAAACAAATATGCTGGAATGCCTAGGATTCCAAAGTATATTCGTTCTTCTGAAAAAGAGATTCTGTATACAAACCAAGATTGCATCATTAAAAACGGTAGATTTTTAAAGTTTCCAAAGACGAAATTGCAATTAAATATTGGGAAACTAGGTTTCACTGAAGGTAAACTGAAACAAGTTCGTGTGATTCCAAAATACAATGAATATGTAGTGGAATTGGTAATTGATGTTCCTTCTGAACAACAAATGATTGAAGAGAATGCTCGTTATATGAGTATTGATTTAGGGATTGATAACCTTGCAACCATCGTAACAAACACAGGTATGAAACCTGTCCTTGTTAAGGGCAAACATGTCAAAAGCATAAATCAATATTACAATAAAATGAGGAGTCATTTTACAAGTATTCTTAGAAATGGAAAACAAACTAATAAAGGACCTTTTACTTCTAAAAGGATAGAAAAACTTCATCAAAAACGTTACTTGAAAATAAAAGATGTCTTCCATAAAGTTAGTCAACACATCGTAAAACTAGCTTAAGAAGAAGAAGTTTGTAAAATCGTTATTGGTCAAAACAAAAGTTGGAAACAAGAAACGAATATGGGAAAAAGAAATAACCAATCGTTTTGTTATATCCCGCATAATTTACTGATTCAAATGATTACATACAAAGCAAATGCTGTAGGCATTCAAGTTGTTGTAACTGAAGAATCATATACATCGAAAGCAAGTTTTCTGGATAACGACTTCATTCCAACGTATGGAGAAAATGACCAAAATACAACTTTTTCAGGAAAACGAATAGAGCGCGGCATATATCGTTCAGCAAATAAAACTTTAATTAATGCAGATGTAAATGCTGCGGCTAACATTTTACGAAAAGTAATCCCAAATGCATGGACAAATGGGATAGAGGGGTTAGGCGTGAAACAGCTCGCTAATGTGTTAACTCCCCTGACGTTAATCATCCGTTAGGTCGAAACGTTAGAAACCCCCACTTCAAGCTTTGCTAAGTGGGGGAGTGTTCATATGATAAACCAAGGTAAAATTGCTAATCCAGAAGTTACAATTGCTGTAGTAAATATTAAAAGCATAGCTCGTTTGTTTTGTTTCATGTCACATTCTCCTCTACATATCAAGTACATGCGATCAGCGTGGGATGTAGTTCCCCACTGAGTAAAGTTTCACTTTATATTTTTAGTATAATGAATGGAAAGGTTTGGTACGATCGATAAAGGTGACATGAAGATTACATTGTTGTAATGAAAAAACATCTTTCTTATTAAGAAAGATGCTTTTGGAAAACTCCCCCACTGAGTAAAGTTTCACCTTATATTGAAGTATTAATCATTTAAGAACAGAACCATATGTTCCTCGTCCCAATATTGACCGTTATGTTTTAATGAACGCTCTTGTACGCCGTAAGTTTGGAAACCTAATGACTCATATAATTTTTTTGCTGCATCGTTACCAACTACAACATCGAGCATAAGTTGTTCTACATGTAATTTATCGGCATTTTCAATAATTGCTTTAATTAGAGCTCGTCCTGCTCCGAGACCACGTGCTTTTGGAGAAACAAAAACGGAGCCAATTTTTGCTTTATGTTCTTGTTTAATAAATGGTTTTGTTTCTAAAGTAGCGATACCAATTAAATCATTATCTTTGAAGACACCTAGAGTATACTTATCCGGATTGCTTAATCGTTTAGCCATAGCAGCCACAGGATTTTCATGTTTAAGAACATCTTCATAAGAAGAGCTAAAAGCTTCCGGATTCTTCGTTAAACCTTCCATACAAACTTTTAAATATATTTCTGCGTCCTCTGTTGTTAATAAGCGAATTTCCATAGTTGTAACCTCCCTGGTGGATTTCAAATAAATCCATTACTTTTATAAGATTGAGTATATGTTTTGTTAGTATTCTCTTTTAATTTGTAAAAGAATGAAAAGATATATGCTACAATGTTTTGTTTTAATTATGTAATGAAATTATATATTAACTTTATTAACTATTCAAGTGTTTAATATGTTACATTTTTATAACTAAAATAACTCCTCGATTGAGGAGTTATTTTTTAAACATTGGATTGATAGCCATCAATTCGTTTTGGATGTGTGTAAATATTACAAGATTCATTTCTAATAAACCCTACGACTGTAATGCCTAAATCATGGGCAAGTTGCAATGCCAGTTTTGTTGGAGCGGATTTAGATAGAACAATTTCACATCCGATTTTTGAAACTTTGAGTAAAATTTCGGATGAAATACGTCCGCTAAATGCGATGATTTTTCCTTTAATCGATATATCGTTACGCAAACAATGACCATATATTTTATCTAATGCATTATGTCTTCCAATATCCATTCTTGATAGGAGGATATTGTTTCGATCACATAGCGCGGTATTGTGAACACCACCAGTTTGGCGAAAGGTAGTGGAAGATTGTTGTAAAGTATTCATTAAGTAAAAGCATTCTTCAGGAGTAATTTTTACATGTATATCATGTAAGTCTTTTGCTTTTGCTGCGTCGTTTACGAAAATAAAACCTTGTCTACCTTTTCCGCAGCAAGAAGTGATGTATCGTTTATTATATAAAGTTTGATAGAGCGGATTCACTTTTGATGATTTTACATGGACAATTCCGTTATCTTTTTGAACCCATAGTTCTTCAACATCTTTATAGGAAGAAATAATCCCCTCAGAAATTAAAAAACCAATTACCATATCTTCAATATAATTTGGTGTGCATACGACTGTTACATATTCTTCACCATTCAACTTAATAGTAATAGGAGATTCTGTAACAATCTCATCAAGCTGTTTTGAAAATGTACCAGATTGATAGCGTACAATTGTATAAGTCTCTTGCGTAGGCCCCATATTAAATTCCCCTTTTATATGTATTTCTCTCCCACATTTATCATAAAACAATGGAAAAAATAAAAACACCTATTAACAAGAAGATCACAGATTATTTTGGTTATTATTGTATATGTACGATATAATAGAACTGTAGAATAGTGATAATTTCAAGCTTTCGTAGTTATACCTTATAACATCTAGAATCGACTTCATAAGAAAGTATTTGGGTAGAGCGTTTCAAAAATATGTACAGTAATGCGATTTTGAAAACGGATTCATAATTGTGTTGTACAGTTGGTTGTAAGGAGAGGGGAAACTATGGCAGAACAGACAGTCCGTGTAACCGTCGATGGTAAAGAATTTTCTGCATCAGGTGAAAAGACGATACTACAATTATTTAACGAGAGTAATTTGGAACATCCTCAAATTTGTCATGTACCAGAAGTAGATCCAATTCAAACTTGTGATACGTGTATTGTAGAAGTAAATGGGAAGTTAATGCGTGCTTGTTCAACGAAATTAGAGAATGGTATGCATATTGAAAGACAGTCCCAGCGTGCAAAAGAGGCACAGACTGAGGCAATGGATCGGATATTAGAGAATCATTTATTGTATTGTACTGTTTGTGATAACAATAATGGTAACTGTAAAGTCCACAATACAGTACATATGATGGGGATTGAGGAACAGAAATATCCGTATGAGCCGAAAGTAAGTGCGTGTGAAGTGGATATGTCACATCCATTTTATCGATATGATCCAAATCAATGTATTGCTTGTGGGCAGTGTGTAGAAGTATGTCAAAACTTACAAGTGAATGAAACTATATCGATTGATTGGAGCTTAGACCGTCCACGTGTTATATGGGACAATGGTGTAAGTATAAATGACTCATCTTGTGTAAGTTGTGGGCAGTGTGTAACAGTATGTCCATGTAATGCGTTAATGGAAAAAACAATGCTGGGTGAAGCTGGATTCATGACAGGATTGAAACCGGATGTGTTAGACCCGATGATTGATTTTGTAAAGGATGTAGAACCTGGATATAGTAGTATTTTAGCAGTTTCAGAAGTAGAGGCTGCGATGCGTAAGACGAAAGTGAATAAAACAAAAACAGTTTGTACATTTTGTGGTGTAGGTTGTTCATTTGAAGTATGGACGAAAGACCGCCACATTTTGAAAGTACAGCCTGTTTCAGATGCGCCGGTTAACGGTATTTCCACATGTGTAAAAGGCAAATTTGGATGGGATTTTGTAAATAGTGAAGATCGCATTACGAAGCCATTAATTCGCCAAGGAGATATGTTTGTTGAAGCTTCATGGGAAGAGGCTCTTGAAGTTGTTGCATCCAATATGCAGCATATTAAATCAGAATATGGAAGTGATGCATTTGGATTTATTTCTTCTTCGAAAGTAACGAATGAAGAAAATTATCTTATGCAAAAACTAGCCCGTCAAATATATGGAACGAATAATGTAGACAACTGTTCCCGTTATTGTCAATCTCCAGCAACAGACGGTTTATTTAAAACTGTCGGTATGGGCGGGGACGCTGGAACAGTGAAAGATATTGCGGAAGCAGGCCTTGTCATTATCGTTGGAGCAAATCCAACAGAAGGACATCCTGTACTTGCAACGCGTGTAAAACGTGCACATAAATTACATGACCAAAAATTAATTGTGGCGGACCTTCGTAAACATGAAATGGCAGAGCGTGCGGATTTATTCATTCATCCTCGCCAAGGAACTGATTACGTATGGCTCGCTGGTATTACGAAATATATTATTGATCAAGATTGGCACGATAAAAAGTTCATAGCTGAAAATGTGAAGAATTTTGATGAATATAGCAAAATGGTAGAAAAGTATACGCTTGATTATACAGAAGAAATCACGGGGATTTCGAAAGAAAATCTGAAAGAAATGGCTCGTATGGTATATGAAGCAGATGGTACTTGTGTGCTTTGGGGAATGGGTGTAACGCAAAATACGGGAGGAAGTACAACTTCAGCAGCAATTTCAAATCTATTGCTTGTTACGGGTAACTATCGTCGTCCTGGTGCAGGAGCATACCCATTACGCGGACATAATAACGTACAAGGCGCTTGTGATATGGCAACATTACCAAACTGGCTTCCGGGTTACCAAGCGGTTTCAGATGATGCGCTCCGTGCGAAATTTGAAAAAGCATACGGTACTACAATTCCGAAAGCACCAGGCTTAAATAATATTGCAATGTTACTTGCGGCAGATGAAGGAAAACTGCGTGGTATGTATGTTATGGGTGAAGAAATGGCTTTAGTAGATTCGAATGCCAACCATGTACAACATATTTTAGCGAATTTAGATTTCCTTGTTGTTCAAGATATGTTCTTATCGAAAACAGCTCGTTTTGCTGATGTTATTTTACCGGCAGCACCAAGCTTAGAAAAAGAGGGAACATTTACGAATACAGAGCGCCGTATTCAAAGATTATATGAAGTATTGAAGCCGCTTGGTGATTCAAAACCAGACTGGTGGATTTTACAAAAAGTAGCTCGTGCACTTGGCGGGGACTGGAATTATGAAAGTCCAAGTGAAATCATGGATGAAATCGCATCGCTTGCACCTTTATATTCTCAGGCAACATACGATCGTTTAGAAGGATGGAATAGTTTATGTTGGGGTAGCCATGATGGTAGCGATACACCGCTATTATATGTGCATGGATTTAACTTCCCAGATAAACTAGCTCGTCTATCATTAGATGAATGGGTACCACCAGTTGTAGCGCCAGATGAGTATGATTTACTTTTAAATAATGGACGTATGTTAGAACATTTCCACGAAGGAAATATGACGAATAAATCGGCTGGTATTTTATCTAAAGTATCTGAAGTGTTCGTTGAAATCTCGCCTGAACTTGCCCTAGAGCGCAATGTGAAAGATGGTGGCCTTGTAGAATTAGCATCACCATTTGGGAAAATTAAAGTACAGGCACTTGTTACAGATCGTGTAACGGGGAAAGAGCTATATTTACCGATGCATGCAACGGTAAATGAAGAGGCAATCAATATTTTAACTGGAACGGCGACAGATCTTTATACGTGTACACCAGCGTACAAACAAACGATGGTAAAGATGCGTGTACTACGTGAAAAAGGGAATCGTCCGTTACCATCTTCAAACCCGAGAGATAAAAAGCGTAATCCGCAAAACGGTGTTGAAATCGAGCAAAAATGGCAAAGAAAACAATACGTATCACTTGTGGACTAGGGGGCGGAGATAGTGGCGAAAGAAATTACTATAATTAAAAAGAAAGTTGTAACAGAGGAAGAACAGAAACAGCAATTAGCAGATGAACTTCTAAATGAGCTATCTAATAATCGTGAAGCAGTAGAAGAAACGATGCAGCTTTTAGCACAGTTGCAGAAGGCTGGTATATTAGATGCAGCGATTAGTTTACTTGCTGCGAAGGAAGATGTTTCAAAAATCGCTGTGGAGCAATTAAATCGTGAACCAGTTAAAAATGCACTCAACAATATGATGGGGGCAGGAGAAGCGTTATCTTCAGTTGACCCAGAAATAACGAAGCAAATTACGTCCAGTTTAGTTACAGGATTGCAATTTGCAACAGATGAATTAAATAGTGGTAAAAAAACAAAAGTGATGGATTTCTTTAAAGTATTAAAAGATCCAGATATCAATAGAGCTATTACATTCGGTTTTAGTTTCTTGAAAGCATTTGGACAAGGGCTAGAGAAAAAATAGAATAAATGAAAAAGTGATGGGAAGTAGCCATCACTTTTTTCATTATATGTATAAGAGTGTTCATGTTAAGCGGAATATATTATTATTAAAAAGATGGATTAGAACTGGAAATATGGAATCCATCTCAAATATCGTTTTAGAATGTGGAGGAATATATGCAACACCGTAAAAAACTATCTATACCAGGAGTAATAGGACATTCCTTTCAAACAGTTAAATTTGCTTTTTGGAATGTATTAACTTTTCAACTTGCTTATAAATTATTAGCAGCGATTGTGTTTGTTCCACTATTTGGAATCATTTTTAATAAGTTATTGTATTTTGGTGGTTATGCAAATGCGACAAATGATGAATTATTAGCGTTTTTAAAGACGCCTTATGGGATCTTAGCAATCGTAATTTTATCATTGTTAGCACTGTTTCTTATCTTTACAGAATTTGCGGTGCTTATTATTATTTCGTATTTCGCTCATAAAAGACAGAAGGTGAAATTACGTCCGATTTTATATAAAACGGTAACGTATTTACCTACTCTTTTCACATATTGCTTACCAGGATTTATTTTATATGCTGTCGTATTGTTGCCTCTTTTAAATATGGGATATGAAACGGCATTAATCCCACAAATTCAAATTCCTAACTTTATTACAGGAGAACTGTTTAAGACAACGATGGGACAAGTTGGTTATTACACGTTCTTTGCTGTAGTCGCGTATTTGAATCTTCGATGGATTTTCGTTCTACCTATTGTTGTTTTAGAGCAAAAACCATTTCGCGTGGCAGCACGTAAAAGTGCAACTTTAGTAAAGGAAAGCTTTTTTAAAGTACTATTCTTTTTAGTAGGGTTTTTTATTTCAATTGGAATTGTATATGTCGTGTTTCTAGGAATATATTTATTGTGTCTATGGGGTGTTTATGAATTTACAAACCCGAAAGGAACATTTGCATTATTAGCTGAATCAACGATTTCTGTATTTTTAACGAGCACATTGTATTTATTCAGCTTTATCGTGACGCCATTTTATATTATGGCGATTACGCGATTATACTTACAAAAGGTACCGGTTGAGGATGTTTTATTAGAAGAAGGATTAGATTATTCGAAAACGAAAGCAGATAAATGTTTTTTCCAAAAACATCGTTGGAAATTTATTGGTGTATATATTGTAGGAATTATTACTGCGGGAATGGTCGTTGCCTTCATTGTAACGTTTATTTCAAATTCGTATAAAGAACCGATTATTATGGCGCACCGCGGGTATATATCAAAAGGTGTAGAAAATACGAAAGAAGCTGTGCAAGGTGCTATTGATGCAAAAGCAGACTACGCTGAAATAGATGTATTACAAACGAAAGACGGTGAACTAGCGGTTATACATGATTTGAAGCTGAAACGTCTCGCAAATGCCAATGTGCATGTGTCAGATTTAACGATGGCTGAGTTAAGGCAGCTTACCCTTAGTCAAGATGGACTTTCAGGACAAATAAGTACACTTGATGAAATCATTAAGCTAGCAAATGGCAAAATCAAACTTAATATAGAAGTGAAGCTTCATGGGGGCGAAAAAGATTTTGTAAACAAAGTCTTAAAAACGATTAAAGATAATGAATTTGAGAAACAATGTGTAATTCAAACGTTACACTATCCGCTTATTAAAGAGTTTAAGCGTGCAAATCCAGATATAAAAGCAGGATATATACTGTATGCAAGTAGAGCTAACTTAAAGAATGTGAAGGCTGACTTTTACGTAGCAGAAGAATATATGTTAAATAAGAAGCTAGTAAAAGAAGCAAGGAAGTTAAACAAGCCAATTTACGTATGGACGGTAAATGATATGGAAAGTTTAAAGGGATATTATAAATTAAACGTAGATGGTATCATTACCGACTATCCTGAAGATGCACGTGAAACAATTAAGATGTTAAAAGAGCAAGAAGCGGAAGAAAGTGATCTGTTTGATAAAATTACTGAAACGACAGACGATTTATTTTCTAAGTTATTTATAAGTTACCCAGCTGCTAGCTAAATGCTAGCAGCTGTTTTTTTGTGAAAAGAATATATTTCTAAAGTATTGAGTAAAGTAATAACTGTATATGTATACGTTATCGCTTAGGTTTCTTACATTGTTACATTATTGTCAAATAATAAATGATTGCTGTTTATTTTGAAGCAGTATAATAAAAATAGAGTGAAAGATAATGGAATGACACGAAACCCCTAATAGAATCAATGTTTTTTATATTTACACTATTCTAAATATAAAAACTTTAGGAAAATGGTATGTTAGCGTTTTCATAACTTTTAAGTTATGCTAGAATAAGGACATAAGTTATTAATTATTACAAAAAGAAAAAAGAATCTCTTTTTTCTGTTAATTATAAGGGGGCATTTCATTATGCGTATTGGGGTACCAGCAGAAATTAAAAACAACGAAAACCGTGTGGCAATGACACCAGCAGGTGTTGTACATTTAATTCGTAACAATCACGAAGTATTCATTCAAAAGGGTGCAGGTTTAGGATCTGGTTTCACAGACGCTCAGTATGTGGAAGCGGGAGCAAAAATTGTTGATACAGCTGAAGAAGCTTGGAACATGGAAATGGTTATGAAAGTTAAAGAACCAATTGAAAGCGAATACAAACACTTCAGTGAAGGCTTAATCTTATTCACATACTTACACTTAGCTCCAGAGCCAGAATTAACAAAAGCTTTAATCGAGAAAAAAGTTGTTTCTATTGCATATGAAACAGTACAATTAGAAAATCGTTCATTACCATTACTTGCACCTATGAGTGAAGTAGCTGGTCGTATGGCTGCACAAATTGGTGCACAATTCCTTGAGAAGAACAAAGGCGGTAAAGGTATCTTACTTGCAGGTGTTCCAGGGGTTAAACGTGGTAAAGTAACAATCATCGGTGGTGGACAAGCTGGTACAAATGCTGCTAAAATTGCAGTTGGACTAGGTGCGGATGTAACAATCATCGACTTAAGCGCAGAACGTCTTCGTCAATTAGATGACATTTTCGGAAACCAAGTAAAAACTTTAATGTCTAATCCTTACAATATTGCAGAAGCTGTTAAAGAGTCTGATCTTGTAATCGGTGCAGTATTAATCCCAGGTGCAAAAGCTCCAAAACTTGTAACAGAAGAAATGATTAAATCAATGGAACCAGGTTCTGTTGTTGTAGATATCGCGATTGACCAAGGTGGTATTTTCGAAACAACTGATCGTATTACAACTCATGATAACCCAACTTATGAAAAACACGGCGTTGTTCATTATGCAGTTGCAAACATGCCAGGTGCGGTTCCACGTACATCAACTCTTGCATTAACAAACGTAACAGTACCATATGCAGTACAAATTGCTAACAAAGGCTACAAAGAAGCTTGCCTAGGCAACACTGCATTATTAAAAGGTATTAACACATTAGATGGCTATGTAACATTTGAAGCAGTTGCAGAAGCTCACGGTGTAGAGTACAAAGGTGCTAAAGAATTATTAGAAGCAGAAACAGTATCTTGCTAATAGAAGCATTATACAAAACAAAATCGAACAATATATAAAACAACATGATAAGAGCTAAGAGTGAAGATCTCTTAGCTCTTCTTGGCAAAAGGGGGCATACATCGTGGCCAACCTATTTAAAAAGAAATCCGTTACGCAATTGTTAGGGGAAAGTAAAAGTAAAACTTTGACGAAAACGCTAGGGGCATTTGACCTAACAATGCTAGGGATTGGTGCGATAATTGGTACAGGAGTTCTAGTATTAACTGGATTAGTAGCAGCAAGAGATGCTGGTCCAGCAGTTATTTTTTCATTTATGATTGCAGCCATCGTTTGTGGATTTGCAGCATTATGTTACGCAGAGGTTGCTTCTACACTTCCTGTTTCAGGTAGTGTGTACACATACTCATATGCAACAATTGGTGAGTTTGTAGCTCATTTAATGGGATGGACATTACTATCCGTATATGTTGTAACGACTGCCGCAGTAGCTGGCGGATGGACTGGTTACTTCCATAACTTAGTGAGTGGATTAGGGCTTGAAATTCCAAAAGCACTGCTAACGATTCCGTCTCAAGGTGGTATGGTGAATTTACCAGCAGTTATCGTTACATTAGTTATAACTTGGTTATTATCAAGAGGTACGAAAGAAAGTAAACGTGTGAATAACATAATGGTATTAATTAAAATTGGTATCGTTGTTTTATTCATTGCAGTTGGTGTATTCTACGTGAAACCAGAAAACTGGATACCATTTGCACCGTACGGTTTAAGTGGAGTTTTCGCGGGGGGAGCAGCAGTATTCTTTGCTTTCTTAGGATTTGATGCATTAGCAACTTCTGCTGAAGAGGTAAAAAATCCGCAACGTGATCTACCGATTGGTATTATCGCTTCGTTAGTCATTTGTACAATCATTTATGTTGTAGTTTGTCTCGTTATGACGGGTATGGTTTCTTATAAAGAGCTAGATGTACCGGAAGCGATGGCGTATGTGTTAGAAGTTGTAGGACAAGATAAAGTAGCTGGTATAATCGCAATTGGAGCTGTAATTGGTATTATGGCAGTAATCTTTGCTTACATTTATGCAACGACACGTGTATTCTTCGCTATGAGCCGTGACGGTTTATTGCCAGAATCTTTCGCGAAAATTAATAAAAAGACAGAAGCACCAACATTTACAGTTTGGTTAACAGGAATTGGTAGTGCTTTAATTGCTGGATTTATCGATTTAAAAGAATTGTCAAATTTAGCGAATATTGGAGCGTTGTTAACATTTGCGATGGTTGGTGTGTCAGTTATTATTCTTCGTAAAACACATCCGAAATTACAACGTGGATTTATGGTACCACTTGTACCGATCTTGCCGATTATTTCAATTGCATGTTGTCTATTCTTAATGGTAAACCTACCATTAAAAACATGGATGTACTTCGGTGTTTGGTTAGCAATCGGAGTAGTTGTATACTTTGTTTATTCGAAAAAACATAGTCATTTAAAAGACGATGGAAGTTCGCAGGATAATTTAGAACAAGCTAATTAAAAGGGATATAAGTATAGTAAGCCTTGTGCGTCTAGGGAGCGCGCAAGGCTTTTTCTTTTGTTGAAATAAAGGGAATGTATATTACTTTGTTGAATTTTTATGTCGGAATATGAAAAAAGGGTGTGCGAATTGTACATCCTTTTTTGTATGAGAATATAGAGAGTGCGGAAAATATGTATACGACTTATTAAAATGTGAACGGAATGTTCATAAAAAAAATTCAGATTTCATTGACACATATGAGTGGGCGCTCATATAATAAGAGTATAAGATATATGAATGATTGTTCATATGTTCAATTAAAGAGGTGAGCTATAATGGCTGGAAATAAAGTAGAAACACCACAAGAGACATGTTCTCAAACGATAATTCATGAAGAAGTTGTAGAGCAAGTAAAACAAACAATTCCAACTGATGAAAGTTTAAGTAAAGTAGCAGAACTATTTAAAGTATTAGGTGACCGTACACGTACGAGAATATTACATGCGCTATTTGAAGCTGAAATGTGCGTTTGTGATTTAGCTTATTTATTAGGAATGACACAATCATCTATTTCGCATCAGCTTCGTGTGTTAAAGCAAGCGAAACTTGTGAAAAATCGTAAAGAAGGAAAGGTTGTTTATTATTCGTTAGCTGACCAGCACGTAATTCATATCTTCGAGCAAGCGTTTGAACACGTAAACGAAGAAGAATAAAAAGAACGCGAGGAGGGAGAACGATGGCTGAAGCATTGGTGAAAAAGAAACTGATGTTAGAAGGTTTAGATTGTGCGAACTGTGCAATGAAAATTGAAAAAGGTGTTGGGAATATAGAAGGAGTAAATTCTTGTTCTGTAAACTTCGCAACAAAGACAATGATCTTAGAAACAGCACAAAATAAAGAAAACGAAGTTGTTACGGAAGCAAAACAACTCGTTACAAAATTAGAACCGCATATTAAAGTTCAAGAAGAACAAAAAAATAAAATTGCTAAAGAAGTATTTATATTAGAAGGTTTAGATTGCGCGAACTGTGCAATGAAAATTGAAAATAAAGTGAAGGAAATGCCAGCTGTCTCAGAAGCAACTGTTGATTTCGTATCGAAGAAATTACGAGTAGAAGTTGCGAATAAAAGAGAACTAGAAGCGACTGTAGCAAATATAACAAATGTCGTTCAAAAGTTAGAACCAGATGTGAAAGTTGTTCGTGAAGAGAAGAACGGTCATGACCACGGACATAGTCACGATCATGGTGAAGCGAATGTGAAAAAGATGGTAGGGAGATTAGTAGTCGGCGGAATTTTGACAGCAATTGCTGCATTAGCGGGCTTACCACAAATGGTAACAATTCCGTTATTCGTCCTTGCTTATTTATTAATAGGTGGAGATATCGTTTGGAGAGCGGTAAGAAACATAACTCGTGGCCAAGTATTTGATGAAAACTTCTTAATGGCAATTGCAACTGTAGGAGCTTTTGCAATTCAACAATACTCAGAAGCTGTAGCAGTAATGCTATTTTATCAAGTAGGAGAACTATTCCAAAGCATTGCGGTAAACCGCTCTCGAAAATCAATTACTTCATTAATGGATATTCGTCCTGATTATGCGAATGTAAAGGTTGGAAATGAAACGAAACAAGTATCACCAGAAGATGTACAAATTGGCGATTATATTGTCGTTAAGCCAGGTGAGAAGGTGCCGTTAGACGGAAAAGTAATTGAAGGAACATCAATGGTAGATACTTCAGCATTAACAGGTGAATCTGTACCACGTGAAGTAGAAGTTGGAAATGATGTATTAAGTGGCTTTGTGAACCAAAATGGTGTGTTGACAATTGAAGTTACAAAAGAATTCGGTGAATCCACTGTATCAAAAATTTTAGATTTAGTTCAAAATGCAAGCAGTAAAAAAGCACCAACGGAAAACTTTATTACGAAGTTTGCACGTTACTACACTCCAGTTGTAGTTATTACAGCGGCGATCATGGCGTTTATTCCACCACTTATTTTAGAAGGAGCTACATTCTCTGAGTGGATTTATAGAGCTTTAGTGTTCTTAGTAATCTCTTGTCCATGTGCGTTAGTTGTATCCATTCCTCTTGGATTCTTTGGAGGTATTGGTGGTGCATCTAAAAGTGGTGTGTTAGTAAAAGGTAGTAACTATTTAGAAGCTTTAAATGATGTAAAATATATTGTTTTTGACAAAACAGGAACATTAACAAAAGGTGTTTTCAAAGTTACAAAAATGGAACCGAGCGAAGGTACTACAAGTGAGGAGTTATTAGAGTATGCGGCATTTGCTGAAGTATATTCTAACCATCCAATTGCCCAATCTATTCGAAAGGCATATGGAAAATCAATTGATGAAAAAATAATCGATGATTATAACGAAATTTCTGGTCACGGTACAGTCGTAAAAGTACAAGGAAAAGAAATTTTTGCAGGTAATGCAAAATTAATGAGAAAAGAAAATATTGAATTTAAGCAACCAGAAACAGTAGGTACATTAGTTCACGTTGCTGTAGATGGAAGATATGCAGGTTATATTGTTATCTCTGATGAGGTAAAAGAGGATTCTAAACAAGCGATTCAAAAGTTAAAAGAACTAGGTATTAAAAAGACAGTAATGTTAACTGGTGATGCAAAACCAGTTGGTGAAGCTGTCGGTAAAGAATTAGGCTTAGATGAAGTTCATGCGGAATTACTACCGCAACAAAAAGTAGAAGAGATTGAAAAAATTGATGCAGCGAAACACGGAAAAGAAAAAATTGCCTTCGTTGGTGACGGTATTAACGATACACCAGTATTAGCCCGTGCAGACGTTGGTATTGCGATGGGTGGTTTAGGATCAGATGCAGCAATTGAAGCGGCAGACATTGTTATTATGACTGATGAGCCTTCAAAAATTGCGACAGCTGTAAAAATTGCAAAACGTACAAGAAGTATAGTGTGGCAAAATATTATCTTTGCTTTAGGTGTAAAAGGGATCGTTTTATTACTTGGTGCCTTTGGTATTGCAACAATGTGGGAAGCTGTTTTCTCAGATGTTGGTGTGACACTACTTGCAGTGTTAAATGCAATGCGTGTATTACGAGTGAAAGATTTATAAAAAAGAGGACGCGACCCGCGTCCTCTTTTTTATTGGTGATTTTGTTGAAATTGACTCAATAAAATAATACCAAATATTATTTTAATTTTAAATAGTGTGATATTAAAATTTACAAATAAAATACATTCGTCTTATTATTTTAATATATTTTTTACAAATATCCATATAGTATTGAAAAAACAGAGAAGGGGAAACTTCTCTGTTTACTTTTGTATGTTTTTTTCAACTTGTTCTCGAACTGTTTGAATGTAATTCATTTTATGATCCCAGCACTCTTGGCTTAAATCGACAGGGTATTCTTCAGGATTTAAAGTTCGCATATATTCTTCCCAAAATAGAGAGAGACTCTGCTCGTTATATTGTTGAATATCTAATATACTTGGCAGTTCATATGTTCTTTCACCGTTAACGAAAATGTCTTTATGCAGTTCACGGGCTTCAAAGTTTGTTACGAATTTACTTATATATGTGTGAACTGGATGGAACATTTTTAAGCGCTCTTCTTTTCCAGGTTCTTCAGAATCTAATGCAATATAATCGCCTTCTGCATGATCGTTAACTCGATTGATAATACGATAAATTCGTTTCAGTCCTGGAGTGGTAATTTTTTCAGGATTAGATGAAATTTTAATCGTATCATTTAATTTTCCGTCAGTATCCTCAATCGCAACTAGTTTGTAAACAGCTCCTAATGCAGGTTGCTCAAAGGACGTAATTAATTTCGTCCCAACGCCCCATACGTCAATTTTTGCTCCTTGAGATTTAAGGTGCATAATTGTGTATTCATCTAAATCGCTAGAAGCGATAATTTTTGTATTTGTAAACCCTGCTTCATCTAGTAGTTTTCGTGCCTTTTTCGATAAATAAGCCATATCACCACTATCAAGACGTATGCCATAGAAATCAATACGATCCCCAAATTCTTTTGCAACACGAATTGCATTTGGAACACCAGATTTCAATGTGTCATAAGT
This sequence comes from Bacillus sp. SRB3LM, assembly GCF_015712745.1. Classification (NCBI taxonomy): domain Bacteria; kingdom Bacillati; phylum Bacillota; class Bacilli; order Caryophanales; family Bacillaceae; genus Bacillus; species Bacillus sp. SRB3LM. The sequence continues at coordinate 434,681 of NZ_VWVQ01000103.1, read as the reverse complement.
ATCAACGAGAAAGACGCACTTTTTATGAGTTTCAGCGTATTTTTTAAACGCGACGTATTCATCGCGATATGCTTGAACGAAAGAGTGAGCGTGTGTGCCGGCTACAGGGATCCCAAAGCGTTTCCCAGCACGAACGTTGCTTGTAGAGGAGAAACCACCAATAAAGGCAGCACGCGTCCCCCAAAGGGCAGCATCGAACTCATGGGCACGTCTTGTGCCGAACTCTAAAAGCTCATCATTACTTGCAGCATGTTTCATACGAGCTGCTTTTGTTGCAATTAATGTTTGGTAATTCACAATATTTAAGAGGGCAGTCTCAATAATTTGTGCTTCACCAAGTGGTGCATCAACACGTAATAAAGGCTCGTTATTAAATACAACTTCCCCTTCTTGCATACTGCGAATCGTCCCAGTGAATTTCATATTTTGTAAATAATGAAGGAATTCTTCTTCAAATTGTAATTCTGCTAAATAAGCGATATCGCTTTCAGTGAAACTGAAATTTTCTATGTACTCTACAATTTTCTCAAGGCCAGCAAAAACAGCGTAGCCGTTCTCAAATGGAAGCTTTCGAAAATATAAATCAAAAACAGAACGGCGATTATGAATACCATCTTTCCAATATGTATAAGCCATGTTGATTTGATATAGGTCTGTATGTAAGGCATAACTATCGTCTTTATAATGAGTCATCGCGAGAACACCTCCATAATTTGGTTATAGTATACCAATTTTTCACCATTCGTAGCAAAGAAGAGATATTGATGTGAAGTCAAGAGAGAAAAAAATGAAATTATGCATATTTTTTAGAAAATTTATATTTATCAATTTATATTTCTCCAGATTTTATGTATTATTAGAGTAATGGGGGTAATGAGAATGGAGGAGGACAATGCAACAAACATTAGAAAAAATAGGCAAACAAGTCTTTTATAAACGGCTACAGCAAAAAATGACACAAGAAGAATTATGTCAGGGCATTTGTTCTGTCTCATACTTAAGTAAGATTGAAAATGGAAAGATTGAAGCATCAGAAGAAATTCTACAATTGCTCTGCACAAGACTAGAAATTGCTGTGACGGATTTGAGAGATGTAGAAGAAGATGTGAAGGGGAAGCTGGACGAATGGTTGAATGCACTAGTTCATTTGGACAAGCAACAAGTAGAACGTATATATGAAGAGTTGCAAGGTGAAATGAAGCATGTGTTGGATTTTGAAATTATAAATTATTATAAACTGCTGTATACACGTTATTTAATTATGAAAAGGGATTTTCCTGCTGTCGAAAAAGAGTTAGAGAGCTTAAAGAAGATGTACAAAAAGTATTCACCATTCCAAAAATTATTATATACGTATAGCAAAGGGTTATATTATTTTTTACAACATAGATATAAGAAGGCATTGGAGTATTTGACTCGAACAGAAGTAATGGCAAAGGAACAAGGTTATCATGAGAATGGAATATATTTCAATTTGGCTCTTGTTTATAATGAATTAGAAGTTGAACATATGACTTTACATTTTGCTAATGTAGCAATGGAAGGATTTAAGAATGAATATAAATTCCGTTATGTGATAAATTGCCAGTTACTTATTGCATTGAGTTATATACAAAAAAAACAATATAATGAAGCACTATCTATTTATAATAATATTTTGAGGGAAGCAAATTCTTTTGCTGATAAAGAAAGTATAACAGCTATTGCTTTAAATAATTTAGGCTTCTTGTACTATAACTTAAAAGATTATGCAAAAGCAAAAGATTATTATTTACAATGCCTAAAGTACAAAAAGGAAGAGGATTTAAATTATATTGATGCAGTGTATGAGATCGCTTTGCAGTGTATTGAATTAAAAGAATTTGAAGAAGCGAAAGATTGGATTAATAAAGGGATAGATGTTGCCAAGAGGGATGAAAAGTATAAAAGTATGCTATATATACTTTCAATGCTTAAGAATAAATACTTTGAAACGAAAGATGTTTATAAAAGATTTTTAGAAGTTGAGGCAATCCCATTTTTTAGAGGCGAAGAAAATAAAAAGGAATTAAAAATGGTGTATTTAGAACTAGCAGGATATCACGAGGAATTACTAGAATTTAAGGAAAGTAATAACTACTATAAATTAGCAATTAATTTATTAGAAGAAAAGGGAGGAAAATAATATGAAAAAAATAATTATTGGTGCTTTGGCTTTGGTAGCTGTATTAGTGGTATTGGAACCGCAATATGCTTGGACATCGGATATTTATGGTCAAGGAGAAAAAGTAGTAGAATTAATAAATTCTTAACAGAAACCCCTTTCCAACAGGAAAGGGGTTTTTCAATATTTGTTCCTCAAAATTCTACAAAACTTGAGAAATAAATTAATTGAATTTTTAGTATATTAATAGTGAAAACATAATGCTAATATAAAACTACTCTTTTTCAAAAAAAATTTTATTAGGGGGAAGGTTCATGAAAAAGAAAAGTTTAGCGTTAGTGTTAGCGACAGGAATGGCAGTTACTACGTTTGGAGGGACAGGCTCTGCATTTGCGGATTCTAAAAATGTACTCTCTACGAAGAAGTACAATGAGACAGTACAGTCACCTGAGTTTATTTCTGGTGATCTAACTGGAGCGACTGGTAAGAAAGCAGAATCTGTTGTGTTTGATTACTTAAACGCAGCAAAAGGTGATTACAAGTTAGGGGAAAAGAGTGCGCAAGATTCTTTCAAAGTGAAACAAGTGAAGAAAGATGCTGTAACTGATTCAACAGTAGTACGTATGCAACAAGTTTACGAAGGAGTGCCTGTATGGGGTTCTACTCAAGTGGCTCACGTAAGTAAAGACGGTTCTTTAAAAGTATTGTCTGGAACAGTTGCACCTGATTTAGACAAAAAGGAAAAGTTGAAAAATAAAAATAAGATTGAAGGCGCAAAAGCAATTGAAATCGCGCAGCAAGATTTAGGGGTAACGCCAAAATATGAGGTAGAACCAAAAGCGGACTTATATGTATATCAAAATGGTGAAGAAACAACATATGCATACGTTGTAAACTTAAACTTCTTAGATCCAAGTCCAGGAAACTACTACTATTTCATTGAAGCAGACAGCGGTAAAGTATTAAATAAATATAATAAATTGGATCATGTAGCAAATGAAGATAAATCACCAGTTAAGCAAGAGGCTCCTAAACAGGATGCAAAAGCAGTAGTAAAACCTGTAACAGGAACAAATAAAGTAGGAACTGGTAAAGGTGTATTAGGAGATACGAAATCACTTAATACAACGTTATCTGGTTCATCTTACTACTTACAAGATAATACGCGCGGAGCAACGATTTTCACATATGATGCGAAAAATCGTACTACATTACCAGGAACTTTATGGGTAGATGCAGATAATGTTTTCAATGCAGCGTATGATGCAGCGGCAGTAGATGCTCATTACTATGCAGGTAAAACATATGACTATTATAAAGCTACATTTAATAGAAACTCTATTAATGATGCAGGAGCACCATTAAAATCAACAGTTCATTACGGAAGTAAGTATAATAATGCATTCTGGAACGGCTCACAAATGGTATACGGAGATGGTGATGGTGTAACGTTCACTTCATTATCTGGTGGAATTGATGTAATTGGCCACGAATTAACGCATGCTGTTACAGAGTATAGCTCAGATTTAATTTATCAAAATGAATCAGGGGCATTAAATGAAGCTATTTCAGATGTTTTTGGTACATTAGTAGAGTATTATGATAACCGTAACCCAGATTGGGAAATTGGTGAAGATATTTATACGCCTGGTAAAGCTGGAGATGCGCTTCGCTCTATGAGTGATCCAACGAAATATGGTGATCCAGACCACTACTCTAAGCGTTATACTGGTACTAGTGACAATGGTGGTGTTCATACAAACAGCGGTATTATTAACAAAGCAGCTTATTTATTAGCGAATGGTGGTACGCATTACGGTGTTACTGTGAATGGCATTGGTAAAGATAAAGTAGGAGCGATCTATTACCGTGCAAATACGCAATATTTCACTCAATCTACTACTTTTAGTCAAGCACGTGCTGGATTAGTACAAGCTGCAGCGGATTTATATGGTGCTAACTCTGCAGAAGTAGCAGCAGTTAAGCAATCATATAGTGCTGTTGGTGTAAACTAAGACTTTAAGAGATAGTTATTAATAAAATACCTCAAAAATAAAGAAGGAGCCTATGCTCCTTCTTTATTTTTTTCTCCATTTTTTCCACAAATAAAACAATCCAATAGCGCCTGCGATTGTTACAATCCACTTTGCTTCATTTGTTCCATTTATAACGTGATATGCAGAATATACTTCAATCAATAAGGCCGGTATTTTCCCTATTGTGCTGGCAATACTGAAGGAGAGTAATGACATCTTACCTAGAGCCGCAAATAAAGTCACGATACTTGATGGGATGAAAGGTATCAATCGAAACGATAGAACGAGTAGAAAGGCCTCTCTACCTTCTACATAAAGAAGACGCTCTACCTTTGGATACTTATTTACTTTATCGTGAGTGAACTTTTGAAGGCCCATGCGGTAAATATAAAACGAGATAATAGCCCCTAATGCTTCGCCTACGATCGAAATAACAGTACCATTTGTTACGCCAAAGAGCTGTATATTAATGGCGGTTAAAAAAATACTAGGGATAAAACCTAAAAGACTAATGATGATGTTAATTAAGATACTAAGTGGAATTGCGATTGAATAGTATTCTGTTAAGAAATTTTGAATCGTTTCAGCCATTGTTTAAAATCCTTTATCTTTTTTTGCATTACACCATATTTCGATTATATAGGCAAGGATAAATTTACATAATGTAGAAAACGTTGATAAAACACCGTTAATATACTATATAAGGGTATTGGGTATATTAAGTCAGGGGTATATTTTTATTTTTAATAAACCACCGTATAAACCCTTTAGATATGGGGTTTATACGGTGGTTTTAGGGATGGATTAAATCGGGAAATAATCATAAAAATATAGGGGTATATTTATAGAAGGGGAGAAAATAGCGATTCTATGAAAATCGGTTGATAATATGGCAAAATAGGTGAGGAATTTAAAAAATGTGTATGTTTTTTCGTGTGAAATTGACTTTTAGTGAAGTTGAGATAATAATCATGGAAGAGGTGATATGATGAAACGAATAAGCAGTCTTTTCTTCAGTAGTTTATTGGCATTAATGCTGATCTTAAGCGGATGTGCAGGAAAAGAACAAAAGCCAGAGAAACAGACAGGGAATCAAGCTACATCGGTAGAAAAAATCAGTGATAATATTTTAGATGAAATGGAAGGACCACCTAAAAATGGTCATACGATTGAAAGACATGTAGGCAAGTCAGAAGAGGATTTGAAGAATCGCTTGAAGACAGATAAAGTGTCAGCTGCAAGTACATACTATGATAAAGAAACAGCGACGAAAGCTGTAAAAGATAGCTTGAAGCAACACGACAAGGAAATTCAAGATTGGTTAAAAAATTCTAAAGAGGCTCGTCTCGTATTAAATACAACTCATTCATTCCCGGTTGGAAAAACGGTAATAAAGAAAAATATGAGTGTAAAAGACAAGTTAGTAAAAACTGTTACTGTTTTAGCAAGAGATAAGTCAGGGGAATTAGGGTTTAAGATTATTACTTCTTATCCATCTGATAAATAAGAAGGGGGAGTACATTATGTATACGACATTACAATACTTTCTTAAATCGTACTGTACGTTAAGTATTCATGAGGATGAAATAGTAAGCGTGATGGAAGAGTTTATTGAACAAGAAGACGAAGAAATCGTTTTGAAATTACGTGATGAATTAATAAATATGAAGAAAAAGAACGCGTGGGAAGTGGCGTGTGTATTAGCTGCGAAGCAAGGAAATCGTATGTGGTCTTTAGAAGAAACGAAAGACCATCTTGAAACTTTTTTACTATTACTGCAAAAGAAAAAGGCGTGATTTAATCACGCCTTTTTCTTTATGTTATTCGGTTAATATTATCTATTCTTTTGGAGCGCTTTTATATACGCTTTTTGAAATTTGTCCATTTGATATTACTTCCCCGTTTTGTGTTACTTTTTTATACGTAACTGCTGTGATTTTATCACTAGTTCTACTAATTACTTGAGAAGAAACTTCAACATTTTTACCAGTATTTGTACCGAAAATGCGTGTAGTAATACTACCTCCATTTGAAAATGCTTGAATATAAATATGATTGCCTGTATTATTTTTAAATTTTAAATCTGGACCATAATCTGCTACTGCTGCATCTTGCCCAAGTGGTAAATAATTTACCGGCATTGAATGATTGCTTCGAGAAACAATGCCTAAATCTGCCCTTAAAGCTGCGCTGTATAATGTACTACTGACTTGGCAAACTCCTCCGCCTGCACTTTGTATTACTTTACCTTGTGAATATACTGCTGCAGATTTATAACCATGTGCAGCATCAGTTACGCCAACGCGGCCGTTAAAACTAAATGTTTCATCAGGTGCGACAATAACCCCACTTAAAGTATTAGCTGACTTATTTACGTTAAATGATTGATTTCCGTTACGGCCAGCCATTGGAGTAGAATATTCAGCAATGACTTCTTTAATACCCATTTTCTGTATGTCTTCTGTAGAACGTTCTGGTTTTATGAATGTAACTGGTAATGTAACATCTGATTTACCAGTAGTAATAGCTTCGTTTGTTAAACTGTTTAGTTTTCCTTTATCAATTTTTTCTCCGTTTTGGCTTTGACTAACATTTACTGTTGAGCCTTCAATACTTAATTCTGCATTAACAGGATTTTTTAATGTTTCATTATATTTATCTTTTATAAAGGTTTCATAAGCTGTTGTATTTAATTGTGGTGTTAATTTATAGTCCCGTTTTAATTCACCGTTTTCAGCTTGTTTACGCATTTTGTAACGATTCATTACGTTTCCTTCTTGTTCTTTGAATATTTTGTCAATAATATCTTTCTCTTTATAATTTACCCCTAAATCTTTCCATGTGTAAGTTTGTTTATCGTTTTGGAATATGTAGGTAAGGGATTTTTGATCTAATTCAGTTACCTTTTGATTAATAATTGCTTGAATGTCTTTCTTATTTTTTCCATCGAGAGAAATACCTTCAAATGTAGTATTTGGTAATGCAGTAGTATCTAATTGATTATTTAATTTGGATACATATTGATATCCCCCAACACCGCCTACACAAAGTAATATGCCCCCGGCAATTGCAGAACCAATCAGTATTTTACTTAGCTTCATTTATTTCCCCCCAGAAATTTATGTATAAATATATGTATTACATTTTTTGTATAAAAATGATGAAAATAACATTATGTACGTACTAGTATACTATTATTTTCACTGCGTGTGTAACGTTTTCATAAAAAATGTTACACGGCTGTAATAATTGTCACTTCTTGTCACAATGTGTATGAAAAATATGTTGAAAAATATAATAAAAAGGCTGTCTAGAAAGATCTAGCAGCCTTTTTATTATAATTTTTTATGTTCATTTTTATTCGTAACACCGAGATGTTTTTGAAGGGTAGTTGAAATAGTATCGACGCTTTTTTCATTTGGAACGTAATAATAAATACCACCTATATATTTATCTGTACCTTCTACTTGCATTTTTTCCATCTTTAAATTTGAATCCATTGAATTTTTTGTAATTGTCATCATATCATCAAAAGTTAAATTGGTTTTTAAATCTTTATCGACAGCGTCTAGTAGGCCACCGATTTTATTAATGGAATTAAGAGATAGTGCCTTTTCAGCAATGGCCTCTAATACAAGCTGTTGTCGTTGGCCACGCATATAATCACTATCGATGTGACGAGTTCTAGCTAGTGCCAGTGCCTCTTCTCCATTTAAATGTTGACGTCCTTTTTTTAGATGAATTGCATCTGCTTCATCTTTACTATTTTGCTCTGTGAACTCAACTGGAACGTCTACAGTAATACCACCAAGAGAATCAACAATTTTAATAAATGATTTAAAATTGAATTTTACATAGTAGTCAACTGGAACATCTAAAAAGTTCTCTACCGTATCAATTGTGCTGTCTACACCACCGAATACGTGCGCATGTGTGATTTTATCGTATTTATCACGTGATTTAATGTAGACGCGTGAGTCACGTGGAATGCTTACAAGTTTAACGGATTTATCGTTTTTATTAATTGTTGCAAGTAATAACGCATCTGTTCGAGTTGCTTTTCCATAACCTTTTTCCCTAATATCACTTTCATCAACACCCATAATTAGTACAGAAATATTATCGGTCATAGGTTTAACAGCTTTTTCACGTTTACTGGACTTATCTCCTCGACCTAGTTCAGCATAAGCATTATTTAAGACGGACTTTGCTTTACTGTATATATGGAAGGAGTAGCCTCCTGCTCCAAGTGCTACAATTAGTAATGGAATAAGAAGGAACCAAAGTAGGCGTTTTTTCTTTGAGCGTCCTTTTTTGGCTCGCGTATTGTTGTTCGTGTCGGATTTCATCATTTTTTCTCCTTTAAAACTATCAAAGTGTATACATTTAGAAGTGTACTCAAACACATAAAAAATATTTTACGCTAAATAAAAGCGATTGTACATGTATAAAAAATAGATGTCTTGATTATTTATCCCGCATTAACGGGCAGTAAAACTCCCACCTCAAAGTCCAGCGAATGCAAGGAAGTTAGGTGGGAGTTAACTGCCCGTAAAAGCCCGATTGGTGAAGGCTAATACTCAGAGGGGGGATAGCCCCCTCTGAGTAAAGTTTCACTGTATAAGACATCTATTCGTTATTGTATACAAAAGATAGGGATAAGAAAATGATAAAATTTTACCTAATTACAACATAATGCTTACAATAATTGCAGATAAAATACTAACGAGAGTAGCTCCATATAGTAATTTAAGGCCAAACCTCGCAACAACGTTTCCTTGTTCTTCGTTTAGTCCTTTTACCGCACCTGAAATAATACCAATGGAAGAAAAATTGGCAAAAGACACAAGGAAAACAGAAATAATACCAACTGTACGGGGAGAAAGGCTATTAGAAATTTTACTAAGGTCCATCATTGCGACAAATTCATTCGTTACAAGCTTTGTTGCCATAATACTGCCAGCTGCGACAATTTCAGAACTTGGTACACCGATAAGGAATGCGATAGGTGCAAATACATAGCCGATTAATTGTTGGAACGTAATACCGAATATAATGAGGAACAGGTCATTAATACAACTAATTAATGCGACGAACCCGATGAGCATAGCGCCGACAACAATGGCTACACGAAAACCATCAAGAATGTATTCTCCAAGCATTTCAAAAAAGCTTTGTTTTTCACCTTTGATTTCTAAAATATCTTCGTCATCTTTAACGTCGTAAGGGTTAATGATGAGTACGATAATAAAACCGCTAAATAAATTGAGAACGAGTGCAGTTACTACATATTTAGGTTCAATCATTGTCATATAGGCACCTACGATAGACATAGATACGGTTGACATAGCAGAGGCACAAAGTGTATAAAGACGGTGTTTTGGAATTTGAGCTAATTGCTTTTTCACTGTAATGAAAACTTCGGATTGGCCGACAATGGCAGAAGCAATAGCGTTGTAAGATTCTAATTTCCCAAGACCATTTATTTTACTAAGAAAGTACCCGATCCAATGAATGAAAAATGGTAGTATTTTGAAATGTTGTAATATACCAATTAAAACAGAAATAAAGACGATTGGTAATAATACATTAAGGAAAAATGGCATTTCACCTTTATTTGCAAGTCCACCAAATACGAAATTTATTCCATCAGCAGCATACTCGAGTAGTTTGGTAAACAAACTGGAAATGATTCTAATAAGTATGAGGCCGATTTCTGTATTTAATAGTAAATAGGTTAAAATTAACTGTATAATGAGCATGATAAAAATTGGTTTAAATTTAATATGCTTCTTATTATTGCTAGCGATATAAGCGAGCAAGAAAACAACAATTAGTCCGACGAAAAAAGTAATGAATTTCATGGTAAGCCCCCTAAAAGAGATATTCTGCTATATATGTTTTTCATTTCAAGGGAGAATATGCATCTTTGGTAAAGAAAGGAATAGAGAGAGTATGAATATATGTAGAGTGCATCACGTTGCAATTATTTGTTCGAATTATGAGACGTCAAAGGATTTTTATACTAGAATATTAGGGTTTAAAGAAATGAATGAAGTATATAGAAAGGAACGAGATTCTTATAAATTAGATTTATGTGTAGGAGAAGAGTATCAAATCGAATTATTTTCATTTTCAAATCCACCTGAGCGCAAAAGTTTTCCAGAAGCAGCCGGTCTTAGACATTTAGCATTTGCTGTTACAAATATAGAAGAAGCTATGAAGCATTTAAATCAATGTGGTGTTGAGACCGAACCGATCCGTATTGATGAAATAACGGGGAAGAAATTCGTCTTTTTCCAAGACCCTGATGCTTTACCTTTAGAATTGTATGAGGTTTGAAAATTGGTGGATTTTATATAGAGTTGCTGTCCAATAATTGAAGAAACTAAAGTGAAACTTCTTTTTAAAAAGGAGGTGTAACTTTAGCTAAGAAAGCTAAAGAGCATATGTGGATATTTTAAAATTATTGATGGTAGTCCTTCTTATTGGGTTAACAGCATTTTTTGTGGCTGTTGAATTTGCAATTATTAAGGTACGTAGCAGTCGTATTGATCAACTCGTTAGTGAAAAAAGACGAGGTGCACTGGCAGCAAAAAAGGTAACTACAAATTTAGATGAATATTTATCGGCCTGTCAGCTAGGTATTACAATTACTGCTTTAGGGCTCGGGTGGTTAGGGGAACCAACTATTAAACATTTACTGGAACCGTTGTTTTTAAAATTGCAATTCTCACCTGCAATTTCTAGTACAGCTTCATTTATTATTGCCTTTGCAGTAATTACATTTTTACATGTTGTCATTGGGGAACTTGCTCCAAAGACATTTGCTATACAAAAAGCAGAACAAGTTAGCTTATTGTTATCGAAACCACTTATTTATTTTTACCGAGTTATGTATCCGTTTATTTGGGCTTTGAATGGTTCAGCGAGGGTTGTAACTGGTTTATTCGGATTACATCCAGCTTCTGAACATGAAGTAGCTCATTCAGAAGAAGAATTAAGGTTAATCTTATCTGAGAGCTATGAGAGCGGAGAGATTAACCAAAGGGAATTTAAATATGTAAATAATATTTTTGAATTTGATAATAGAGTAGCAAAAGAAATTATGGTACCTCGTACGGAAGTTGTAGGCTTATATGAGGACGAACCATTTGAAACACATATTAAAGTAATCGCGCAAGAAAAGTACACGAGATATCCTGTATTTGGTGAAGATAAAGATGAAATTATTGGGATGGTTAATGTAAAAGATTTATTTATTCGGTATATGGATGGTAATCGGGACGAGGAGTGCTCGATTATGCCATATACAAGGCCAGTTATTGAAGTGCTAGAAAATATTCCGATTCATGATTTACTATTACAAATGCAAAGAAAACACATTCCATTAGCTGTATTGTATGATGAATATGGTGGTACAGCAGGGATTGTTACACTAGAAGATATTTTAGAAGAAATTGTTGGAGAAATTCGAGATGAATACGATGAAGATGAGAATCCACCTATAGAGCATGTAAGTGAAGGTTATAAAATCGTAGAGGGAAAAGTGCTTATTAGTGAAGTAAATGATTTGCTTGGCATACATTTAATTGCTGATGATGTAGATACAATTGGTGGCTGGATTATGGTACAAAAACAAATCGTTGCTGAAGGAGATATTATTGAGAAACACGGTTTTTATTTTAAAGTCCTTGAAAAGGATATGCATCAAATTAAACGAGTGGAAATAAGGAAAGTAGAAGAATGATTTTCTATAAACTTTAATAAAAAGGATATACAGAAAAATAAATGTTTGCGCTTTCAAAAAAGGTGCTATATAGTGAAGGTGGATACTGAAAAATTCTTCTGAATGATACTCGTGTTTTTAGAGGGCGGATTTTTTGGATAAGGATTTAGAATGAAAAAGTATAGGTGATAAAAATGATAGCAACGAAGGATATACGTATAGAAAAAGATTTTTTAGGTGAAAAAGAAGTACCAAGTGCAGCTTATTATGGTGTACAAACATTACGTGCCGTAGAAAACTTCCCAATTACAGGATATCGCATTCATCCATCACTCATTACAGCAATGGCAATTGTGAAAAAAGCGGCGGCGCTTGCGAATATAGACACTGGTTACTTAGCTAAAGACATTGGACATGAAATTGCAGAAGCAGCGCAAGAAATTGTTGATGGAAAGTTTCATGATCAATTTATCGTGGATCCTATTCAAGGCGGAGCCGGAACTTCTATTAATATGAATACAAATGAAGTAATTGCGAATAGAGCGTTAGAACGTATGGGATATGAAAAAGGTGCGTATGCGAAAATTAGCCCAAACACTCATGTGAACATGGCCCAATCAACGAACGATGCGTTTCCAACAGGGATTCATATTGCAACTCTTATGATGTTAGAAAAGCTTCTTATAACAATGGAAGAACTTCATTCTGCTTTTCGTAAAAAAGCAAAAGAGTTTGATCACGTTATTAAAATGGGACGCACACATTTACAAGATGCAGTTCCAATTCGCCTTGGACAAGAATTTGAAGCGTATAGCCGAGTGCTTGCGCGTGATATAAAAAGAATTAAACAGTCTCGTCAACATTTATATGAAGTGAATATGGGCGCGACGGCTGTTGGTACAGGATTAAATGCAAATCCTACGTATATTGAACAAGTGGTAAAACATTTAAGAACGTTTAGTGGATTCCCACTTGTTGGTGCAGAGCATTTAGTTGATGCAACGCAAAATACAGATGCATACACAGAAGTATCTGCAGCACTTAAAGTATGTATGATGAACATGTCTAAAATTGCAAACGATCTTCGTATTATGGCGTCTGGACCACGTGTTGGGTTAGCTGAAATTCAATTGCCAGCACGTCAGCCAGGTTCATCGATTATGCCAGGTAAAGTAAATCCAGTTATGGCAGAAGTGATTAACCAAGTCGCATTCCAAGTAATCGGAAACGATCATACAATTTGCTTAGCATCAGAAGCAGGACAATTAGAGTTAAATGTAATGGAGCCTGTACTTGTATTTAATTTAATTCAATCTATTAGTATTATGAATAATGGATTCCGTGTATTCCGTGAATATTGTATTGAAGGAATTACAGCAAATGAAGAATTGCTGAAGCGATATGTTGAGAAAAGTGTTGGAATTATTACAGCAGTTAATCCTCATATTGGTTATGAAGCAGCATCTCGTATTGCACGTGAAGCAATTGAAACAGGAAAATCTGTTAGAGAGTTATGTTTAGAACATGGTGTACTGACTGAAGAGGAATTGGATATTATTTTAGATCCATTCGAAATGACTCACCCTGAAATTGCTGGAGCTTCTTTATTAAAAAATAAAAAAATGTAATGTGAAAAACACCGATCCATTTGGATCGGTGTTTTATTTTTAAAAGATATTAAATACAGCGTTTAATTGAAGTAAGCTAATAACAGCTAAGAAGATTAAACTGTATTTCATTGCTGTTTTAAATAGAGCAGATTCTTTACCAACTAGTCCAACTGCGGCACAAGCAACTGCTACAGATTGTGGTGAAACCATTTTTGCCATTGTACCACCTACTACGTTTAAGGCAACGAGTGTAGAAGGAACGATGTTTAACTGGTCTGCTGTTACTGCTTGAAGTGGTGCGAATAAAGAACCACTTGAAACTACTGAACCTGTAATGAATACGCCAATCCATCCTAAGATTGGAGAAAGAACTGGGAATGCATTACCAGTAGAAGAGAATGCAAGTCCAAGTGTAGATGACATACCAGAGTAGTTCTCTACGTAAGCCAAAGCGATAACGCTACAAATTGTATATACTGGAGCTTTTAATTCTTTCATTGTTTCAATCATTAATTCTTTAACCATTTTACCTTTTACGCGGTAAACAATAAGTGAAACGATAATTGCTAGTACAATCGCAGTAGTTGTAGAAGAGAATACATCAAATTTGAAAACAGCTGCGAAAGGTGTATCAGCTTTTGTAATTGGTGTAGTTTTCATAACAGCATTATGAAGACCAGGGAACTGAATGTTAAATACTAAGTTTGCTAACGCACCATCTGGAGCAAATAAAGCTTTAATCGGTTTTAAGTTAAAGATTGTTACAAATGCAGTTAAGAATACGAATGGAGACCAAGCATATAAAATTTGATTGAATGTATGTGATACTTTAGTTTCTTGTTTTTCTTCTTTAGTAGAAGATTTTGGTTGCCAAACACGTAAGAATAATGCAAGAGCAATCATACTTACAACTGCTGCGAAAATATTAGTAAGTTCTGCACCTAAGAAGTAAGTTACAGCGAATTGAGTAATAGCGAAAGAAACACCACTTACAAGAATACCTTGCCAAGTTTCTTTAATACCTTTAATTCCATCGACCATTGAAACAAGTAAGAAAGGTAAAATAATACTAATGAAAGGTAAAATAAGAACAGTTTGACGACCAATAGTTAATGCGTCAAGTTGAGTTAATTGTGCTGGCACTGTAACTGGAATACCCATAGCACCCATAGCACCACCAGCAATATTAGCTACTAAACAAATACCTGCTGCTTTTAATGGATTAAAGCCCATACCCACAAGTAGTGCAGCTGTAATAGCAACTGGAACCCCTAGACCAGCTGCGCCTTCTAAGAAAGCACCGAAAGAATAAGCGATTAATAATACTTGTAAACGTTGATCATTTGTAATGCTTGAAATACTATCGCGAATAATATTGAATTGCTCTGTTTTAACAGTTAATTTGTAAAGGAAAATTGCGGCGATAACGATAGTACAAATTGGATAAAATCCAGATAAAACACCGAATCCGGCAGATGCTACAGCTACTGTTGCTGGCATTTTATAAACAAATATTGCAAGGATAATAGCGACGATCACACTATAAAGACCAGCCATGTAACTTTTCATTTTGAATCCCATTAAACAAATGATGAAACAAAAGATTGGAAGTGCTGCGATTAGTGCAGATAACCAAATATTGTTTAATGGGTCATAAATTTGTGTCCAAGTACTCATAATAATGACAACTCCTATCTATTATATGTGAAGAAATTCACATTATTTGTGAAACTATTCACAATCAACTTACATGCTTAGTATATTCTCCTTCAACACTATTGTCAACGTAAAAAAGTATAATTATTCCATAATAGTGTTAAAAGAAAAGCTTTGTTCATAAAGTAGACAAAAAACACACTCAAATGAATTTAAGTGTGCTGTATAAACTATTTGCATATTATTTTGCTTATTCAGATGGCATGTTCTCTGGTGTATATTAGATGCTGTCTTTTATATCGAGTATAAAGTTTAATATATGCATTTATCTGTCCTGTTTGATTTAGTGAGGGAGGCACGTTGAGTGGATTTAATAGGAAGTTTTGCACAACAGTCCAACCGCTTGCAATACGAATAAAAAATTAGAAACAAATTTTTAATATCACATCATCTCTTTTTACTGAAAATTCCTTTTAACGTAACAAAGAGGTTAATTATAGTTCAACTACATTACGATAGGTTATCAATTATAGACGGTATTTTACAATACCGTTACTGTGCATTTCAATGAGGTGAAAATATAACAAAAAGCCTGATAAAACAACGTTTGCAAGCAAAGTATTCGTAGGCCATTATTTTGCTTTTTCGTTATATCATATAGTATAATATTCAAAATCAGCAAGGATTTTTTCCTGAATTTTTGCTGATAAAGATGGAAAAATTTTTCGGCTTTATAGGTTGATAAAGTTATGTCGTAACAGGAAATATAAGAACAGATATATAAATAAATAAAAAGAACATAAAAACGCAAATAAAAACGAAAATGAGGGGAACTTTATGAGCCAAAATCAATTCGAATGTCGTATTTCAGAAGAAGATGTACAAATGTTAAGAGCGTTAGCTCACCCACTTCGTCTACGTCTAGTAATGGAACTTATGCAAAGAGGAACATGTAATGTAACACAACTACAGGAAGTATTAGAAATTCCGCAATCAACGGTTTCACAACATTTAACGAAGTTAAAGCAAAATAAAGTAGTGCGCTTTGAAAGACGAGGATTAGAAGTGTATTATCAAATTCATAATGATAAAGTAAGTGCGGTAGTAAAAACATTATTTTCATAAAATTTGAATATTGTGGAAAAAGACGTATGTAATATACGTCTTTTTTTATTTGTCAGAAAGGTAGCGAGAGAGTAAATATTAGCATGTGAGGAAGAAATGACTATTAATCAACATGCTGCCTTACCGAATATATTCTAAAAGGAAAAGAAAAAATAGAAAGGAGTGTAGTAAGCAAAAGGAGGGATAGTAGTATGGATGTGAAACGTGTGAAACAAATCTTATCTTCTTCAAGTAGAATTGACGTTACATATGAGGGCGTACCAGTATGGATTGAGAGCTGTGATGAGCAGAAGGGGAGTGCTCAAGTGTATGATGTATCTAATCCTGGTGAGAGCGTTCATGTGGACGTGACAGCTTTAGAGGAGAAATAATAAAAAAGACGCTTCTAATTTTAGAAGCGTCTTTTTTTATTCCATCATATGTGCAATTTTCTTAGAGAACATCAGAAGTACTAATCCCAGTACAATTACGATAATACCGATGCTTGCGAATACTTCTAAATATCCTAAAGATTGAGTGAAAGCGGCTAATTGTCCTGCTAATAAGTTTGCGAAGCCAGTACCAGCTAACCATACACCCATTAATAATGATGCTAATTTAACAGGAGCGATTGCACTTACCATAGATAATCCGATTGGTGATAAGAATAACTCACCGATTGTGTGGAACATGTAAGTGAATACAATGAATAGTAAATTTGCTTTCATTGTAATGTTACCTTCATCGCTACCAGTTTTTAAAACAGCTAAAGTTAGAACTAAATATCCAATCCCTAGTAAAATCATGCCTAATGCCATTTTTGTTGGGATTTTCAAATCACCATTTTTTGTTTTTGAAAGCTTAATCCATAACGCAGAAACAGGTAATGCTAGTAAGATAATGAATAGTGGGTTTACAGATTGGAACCAAGGTGTTGGAATTGTAAATCCACCGATTGTACGATCTACGAACTTATCTGTGTAAAGTGTTAAAGAACTACCAGCTTGCTCAAATCCTGCCCAGAAGAATACTACGAAACAAGTTAAAATTAAAATTGCAGCAGTACGTTTTTTCTCTTGTGTTGTTAAAGGTTTTTTCTCAATTGCTTTTGCATTTTTTTCTTTAGATTGTTTACCTACAACAGTTGTTCCGATAGACCCTAAGTAACGAGGTGCTAAGAAATTAAAGGCAAGCTGCCCAATAATCATACCGATACAAGCTGTTAAGAAACCGTATCTATAATCTGCGAAGTAACCGCAAATGAATGGAGCGATAAGAGCTCCTAAGTTAATCCCCATGTAGAAGATAGTGAAGGCACTATCACGACGAGAATCATTTTCGCTATATAATTGACCTAATAAAGTCGAAATATTTGGTTTGAAGAATCCGTTACCAATAACTAATAATCCTAATCCTAAGAAAAGTCCAGTTTTTGTGTTCATTGAGAATAATACAAAGTTACCAATTGCCATGATGATACCACCAATAGTAATGGCATGTCGCTTCGTAATGAAATGGTCAGTTAACCAACCACCAATAATAGGTGTGAAATATACAAGCATTGTGAAAATACCGTAAATTTGAACTGCAACTGCTTTATCAAATCCTAAACCGCCGCTTACTAAGCTCGTTGTTAAATAAAGAACTAATAAGCCACGCATTCCGTAATAACTAAATCTTTCCCACGCCTCTGTAAAGAACAACAAGTATAACCCTGGTGGATGTTTTTTTGGTGATTGTTGCTCTCCAGCTTTGTCTAATTTTAAAGCTGCATCCATTTTTGTTTCCCCCTAATCCTGTATAACGGATATTTATGTAATCATTTTAATTTACAAAATATTTAGAAGTCAATAGAATTATATGGAAATAGAAAGAAAATTTCTAAAAAAGTTCTATTTTTCTTCAACCGTTACTGTATTTTGCCCTGAAAACGAGATGATAAGCGTTTTCAAATGTAATAATTGAATTCTAAAAGAAAATAAAATAGTGATTAATCAGAAAATTTAGATTGAAAAAATATTCTGATATAAAGAAAATATACTCTATTTACTTTTATAATATAACATATTGGGAATAAAAATACAAAACGAAATAATGTGACATTTAAGTGAATTGAAAAATAACCAGCTCCATAGAAGGGAGCTGGTTAAGGAAATATTATTTAACAAAGCGCTTTTCGATGTCATCTAGTAATAGGTTAGCAGCCATTACACCGCCAGCTGTATTCCAAATAACATCGTCGACTTTGTATGCTTTACCATTCTTTACGGCATTTAAATTTTTAAATAGAGGATCGTTTATATATTCTTTTTCTAGTTCAGATCCTTTTTTCTCATTTCCTTTATCGAATGTGAAGTAGAATAATACGTCACCATCCATAGCAGAAATACGCTCTTTAGATACGTTACGCTCTGCAAAATCATCTTTATTTTGATCTCCAGGACGTTTAAATCCAAGTTCTTTTAAAATAACACCAGAGAATGTATCGCCATGATAAATACGAACATCACCAGGCATGAAACGAACCATAGAGATTTCTTGATTTACTTTATCGCCAAGTTTGCCTTTTAAATCTTTCATACGTGATTCGTAATCAGCTACAACTTTTTGACCTTCTTTTTCTTTATTTAATGCTTTTGCATAAAATTTGAAGTTATCTTTCCATTCACCACGTAATGTTTCTGAGAACACAGTAGGTGCAATTGCTTTTAGTTGTTCGTACACTTTTTCGTGGCGCATTTTATTACCGATAATTAAGTCTGGTTTTAAAGAAGCGATTGTTTCAACGTTAACTTGTCCTTCATCACCAACAACTTTTACATCTTTCATTTTATCCTTAATATGTGGATACCATGGGTCACCAGTCCAAGACTTTACAGCACCAACTGGTTTCACACCTAATTCAAGTAAAGCTTCAGTTCCTTCATTTGTTAAGATAACTACACGTTTTGGATTAGCAGGAACTTCTGTTTTACCCATTGCATGTTCTACAGTAACCACTTCTTTTTTAGTATCTTCTTTTGGAGATTCTTCTTTGTTATTTGATTTTCCACAAGCGCTTAAAAGCATTGAAAATGCTAGTAAAAATACAAATACTGTAAACGATTTCTTCCGCATGAAATTCATTATGTACCCCCTATATGTTGAGAATATTTTTCAATAGCAAGCATGATATTAAGCCTTTATCTTTTAATTGTCAATATATATGGGTGAAAATAATTCTCATTTCCGTTGACAATGAGAATTAAGTTGAAATACACTAACAACGTATCATTATACATTGAAGGGGAAACGCTGCATGTTATTAAAAACAAATCGAGCAAAATGGACTGGATTATTTGTTGGAATCATTGCAGTCGTCATTTGTATTTGGGGAAGTATTATTTTCGGATATACAAATACGAGTTGGAAACTAGCATTGGATGCTTTTTTCCATTTTAACGGTTCCAATGAACATATTATTATTGAAAATGTACGTCTGCCTAGGGCGTTAATTGCAGCTAGTGTTGGTGCTAGTTTAGCCATTGCTGGTTGTCTTATGCAAACTTTAACGAAGAATCCACTTGCTTCTCCAGATTTTATTGGATTAAATTCAGGTGCTGCGTTCTTCATAGTTGTAGCAATTGTAATCTTTTCCGTGACATCATTATCAGCTTTCACATGGATTGCTTTTTTAGGAGCGGCGGTTGCAGCTGTACTTGTATTTGCTTCTAGTTCTTTAGGAAAAGAAGGGACTACTCCTCTTAAGTTAACGTTAGCAGGGGTCGCAATTAGTGCGTTATTTTCATCATTAACACAAGGATTACTTGTGTTAAATGAAAAAGCACTTGAAGAGGTATTATTTTGGCTTGCTGGATCTGTGCAAGGGAGAAAGTTAGAAATTTTACAATCTGTATTCCCGTATTTATTAATAGGATGGATTGCATCTCTTATGATGGCAGGGAAAGTAAATACATTGATGATGGGAGAAGACGTCGCGAAAGGACTTGGACAACGAACAATTTTAATGAAATCGTTCGTGTTACTTATTATTGTACTGTTGTCTGGTGGTTCAGTTGCGGTTGCTGGCCCAATTGGATTTATTGGAATTATTACTCCGCATTTTGCTAGATTTCTTGTTGGAGTTGACCACAGATGGAGAGTGCCCTATAGCGGATTGTTAGGTGCAATACTACTAATATTGGCTGATATAGCAGCAAGATATGTCATTATGCCACAAGAAGTACCAGTGGGAGTTATGACAGCATTTATTGGAGCACCGTTCTTTATTTATATTGCACGTAAGAGAGGGCTTAGCAAATGAAGAAATATATTCCGTTTCGTATAGGAAAAGGCGAGCTCTCGTTTTTAATGTATAAACGAGCTTGTCTCGTCTTGTTAAGTTTACTAGTTGTTTTAATAGGATTATTCTTTGCGAGCGCAGGTATGGGAGACATGAAAATTGCTCCTTATGACGTATGGCAAGCAATTACCGGAAATGGCGATGCGATGTCTAACATGGTTGTAAATAAGTTTCGTATGCCACGTATTTTAATTGCTATCCTTGTAGGAATTGCGCTTGCGGTAGCGGGCTGTATTTTACAAGGGCTCGTTCGAAATCCACTTGCTTCTCCTGATATCATCGGGATTACGGGCGGGGCAAGTGTCGCAGTTGTATTATTTTTAGCGCTATTTAGTGATAAAAATAATGCACTAACGGTAAGTATTCATTATATGCCGCTCGCAGCTTTTGCAGGAGCAACGATTGTAGCGGTTTTTGTATACTTATTTGCATGGAAAAATGATGGATTATCACCAATTAGTCTCGTTTTAATTGGTGTTGGATTTTGGGCATTAACGAAGGCGGCAACGACTTTGTTTATGTTATTAGCACCAATTTATCAAGCGAGTCAAGCGAATGTATGGATTACAGGTACCGTTTACGGATCTTCTTGGCAAAATGTTATGGTACTTGCGCCTTGGGTTCTCATTTTAACAGTAATATCATTTATCGCAGCTAGGCATTTAAATGCACAAGAGCTAGGGGATGATATAGCGGTAGGACTTGGGGTTCCTTTAACAAAGTCGCGTGTATTTATGTTATTACTTAGTACAGCTTTAATTGGTGGTGCGGTAGCTTTTGCCGGAGGGATTGGATTTGTCGGTTTAATGGCACCACATATTTCACGAAGATTAGTTGGTTCTTTATACGGTGCATTACTCCCAGTTGCAGCTATTGTCGGTGCAATTCTAGTACTTGCTGCAGATTTAATAGGGCGTACAATTTTCACACCACTTGAAATTCCAGCAGGGGTATTTACATCAGCAATTGGTGCACCTTATTTTATTTATTTACTTTATAAAAGTCGGAATTCATAAAGGGAGATGAATATGCAAAAAGCATTGGAGACGAAACGCTTGACGTTGTCTTATGGTGAAACAATTATTATTGATGAGCTGAACTTAGAAATTCCAAAAGGAGAAATTACAATTTTTATTGGTTCTAACGGTTGCGGGAAATCAACTTTATTACGTTCACTAGCCAGATTATTAAAGCCAACAAATGGTGATATTTTGTTAGATAATCAAGCAATTCAAAGTATGCAAACGAAGCAAATTGCTCGTCAAATGGCGATTTTACCGCAAGGACCACAAGCACCAGAAGGACTTACAGTATTACAACTTGTAAAGCAAGGGCGTTATCCATATCAAACATGGCTGAAGCAATGGTCAGAAAAAGACGAGGAAATGGTACAGAAGGCACTTGCAGCAACAGGTATGACAGAATTTGCTGAGCGAGATGTGCATGCCCTTTCAGGTGGACAACGTCAACGTGCTTGGATCGCAATGACACTTGCACAAGATACAGATATTATTTTACTGGATGAGCCAACTACATACTTAGATATGACTCACCAAATTGAAGTGCTAGATTTATTATTCGAATTAAATGAAACAGAACAAAGAACAATTGTTATGGTATTACATGATCTAAATTTGGCATGCCGCTATGCAGATAACATTGTAGCAATTCAAGATAAACAAATATATGCACAAGGTAAACCTGAAGAAGTGGTAGATGAGAAACTAGTACGTGATGTATTCCGAATGGAGTGTCAAATTAGTACGGATCCGTTGTTTGGAACACCACTTTGTATCCCGCACGGAAGAGGAAGACGTGTAGTTAAAGAAGTTGCCCAGGCAATGAGATAAAAAAACGATGAGTGATTCATCGTTTTTTTTTATTTTGTACAAGAAAATAAGAGAAAGAGAGGAATTCGTAAGCGACGTTTATACTCTTCTTCATTTTGAAAATAGGTTGAATTTGGTGTAGCTTCTTTTAATGATGTAATGGTAAATCCAGCTTGCTGTAATAATGTGAAATACTGTTCCGTTGTACGATGATATTTAATAACTTCTTGGTCAATCCATGGTTCAACCCGTTTGCCTAGTTTAAAGTAATCATCGACGAGCCAACTCGTTCTTTTACCACTTGTTTGTAAGCTTTCAAACGAAGAAGTAATTACGGGATGTTGAACGCTAAAGGTAAAGGTGCCATTTGTTTTTAAAGTTTGAAACACTTTTTGAAAAATGGTATCAAGATGTTCAATATAATGTAAGGCGAGTCTAGATGTTACTAAATCAAAAGTGGAAGAGGGGTAGGTATAATCTTTGAGGTTTAAAAAATGAACAGATCCATTTTTATTTTCTAGTTGTTTTTTAGCTTTTTCATACATAAGTTCGGAGCCTTCAATGCCGGTGTAAGAGTGGCATCCCTTTTCTAATAATTCCGCGCCAAACTTAGCGTCACCACAGCCTAAATCGAGAATTTGTTTTCCTTGTACATGACCAATGAGCTGAAAGAATACTGGTTTTTCAATGGATTCATTTGGGCTATTTTCTCGGTATCTTCGTTTCATATATTGTTCGAAAAATGCTGTGTTATTGTATACATCAGATTCTGTAAATGCCATGTTTGAAACCTCCCGAAATATTTTTTTAATTCTATCAAATATGAAAAGTAAATGATAGATTTATTGTAATGAATCATATATAATCTAAAATTGTAAGCGGTTACTTTAAACTATTTTTCTATAATAAATTCTGAAAACGTGTTAAGCTAGTAGAGGGATTATTGGAACTATTAAGACAATAATTCGCTTACATGAACGATGGGAGGCTTCACGATGTCTAGTAAAACACTTGCGAAATTTTTAGAAGAAAATTTAGAGGATTTAAAATCAAAGGGGCTTTATAACGTAATTGATCCGCTTGAGAGTTCAAATGGACCGATCATTACAATTGGCGGAAAAGAATATATTAACTTATCTTCAAACAACTATCTTGGATTAGCAACAGATAGCCGTTTGCAAGAAGCAGCAATTGGTGCAATTCATAAGTACGGTGTTGGGGCAGGAGCTGTTCGTACAATTAACGGTACTTTAGATTTGCATATTAAATTAGAAGAGACAATTGCAAAGTTTAAACATACAGAAGCAGCAATTGCTTACCAATCAGGATTTAACTGTAATATGGCAGCGATTTCAGCCGTTATGGATAAAAATGATGCAATTCTTTCAGACGAATTAAACCATGCTTCTATTATTGATGGTAGTCGTCTATCAAAAGCAAAAATTATTGTTTATAAACATTCGGATATGGAAGATTTACGCCAAAAAGCAATCGCGGCGAAAGAATCAGGTCTTTACAATAAATTAATGGTAATTACAGACGGTGTCTTCTCAATGGACGGAGATGTTGCGAAATTACCAGAAATTGTTGAGATTGCAGAAGAATTAGATTTAATGACATATGTAGACGATGCACACGGTTCAGGCGTACTTGGAAAAGGTGCAGGAACTGTAAAGCACTTCGGTCTATCTGATAAAGTTGATTTCCAAATTGGTACATTATCAAAAGCAATTGGGGTAATTGGTGGATATGTAGCAGGGAAACAAAACTTAATTGACTGGTTAAAAGTTCGTTCACGTCCATTCTTATTCTCTACAGCATTAACACCAGCTGATGCAGCTGCATGTATGCGATCCATTGAAATTTTAATGGAAAGCACAGAGCTACATGATCGTTTATGGGAAAATGGCCGCTACTTGAAACAAGGATTAAAAGAACTTGGCTTTAACATTGGGGAAAGTGAAACGCCAATTACACCTTGTATTATTGGTGACGAAGTGTTAACACAAGAGTTTAGTAAACGTCTAAATGAGGAAGGCGTATACGCAAAATCTATCGTGTTCCCAACTGTAGCTAAAGGAACAGGTCGTGTTCGTAATATGCCTACAGCAGCTCATACGAAAGAAATGTTAGATGAAGCAATTCGTAAGTATGAAAAAGTAGGAAAAGAAATGGGCATCATTTAAGTAACGACATCTTTTGAATAGCTTGCAAATGAGGAGTGGGGAAAATGAAAAAAATTCTAGTAACCGGTTCTTTAGGGCAAATTGGTTCTGAATTAGTAATGAAACTTCGTGATGTATACGGCGCATCAAATGTTATTGCAACAGATATTCGTGAAACAGATAGTGAAGTAGTAACATCTGGTCCATTTGAAACGTTAGATGTAACAGATGGACAAAAACTACATGATATCGCAAAGCGTAATGAAGTAGATACAATTATTCATTTAGCAGCTTTACTTTCAGCAACAGCAGAAAAAAATCCGTTATTTGCATGGAATTTAAATATGGGTGGACTTGTAAATGCATTAGAAGCAGCTCGTGAATTAAACTGTAAGTTCTTCACGCCAAGTTCTATCGGTGCATTCGGTCCATCGACGCCAAAAGATAATACACCGCAAGATACAATTCAGCGTCCTACTACGATGTATGGGGTGAACAAAGTAGCAGGAGAATTACTATGTGATTATTATCATCAAAAGTTTGGCGTAGATACGCGCGGTGTCCGTTTCCCAGGTTTAATTTCTTACGTAGCTCCTCCAGGAGGCGGAACGACTGATTATGCAGTTGAAATTTATTATGAGGCGATTAAAAAAGGTGCATACACCTCATACATTGCTGAAGGAACATATATGGACATGATGTATATGCCTGATGCTTTACAAGCAATCATTTCATTAATGGAAGCTGATTCAAGTAAGCTAGTGCATAGAAATGCATTTAACATTACAGCAATGAGCTTCGAGCCAGAGCAAATTGCAGCGTCAATTCGTAAACACATTCCGACGTTTACAATGGATTATGCAGTAGATCCAGCTCGTCAAACAATCGCTGATAGCTGGCCAAACTCTATTGACGCAACTGCAGCAATGAAAGAGTGGGGCTTTAAAGCAGAATACGATTTAGACAAAATGACAACTGACATGCTGGATAAGTTAAAAAAAAAGCTCACAGCTGGGTTAGTGATGAATTAATAGGAAGGGTCGATTCTTAGGAATCGGCTCTTCATCATTTTGGGAGGGAGAGAAGTCTTGTGCAAAGAGTTGACGTTGTATATGCACTAATACATGACGAAGAAACAGATAAAATATTAATGGTACATAATGTAGAACAAAATGTTTGGTCATTGCCAGGCGGGGCTGTGGAAAAAGGTGAAATATTAGAGGAAGCACTAATAAGAGAAGTGAAAGAAGAGACAGGTTTAACTGCTACGTTAGGTGGACTTGTTGCGATCAATGAAAAATTCTTTGAAGAATCAGGGAATCATGCACTATTTTTTACATTCCGAGCGAATGTAGTAAAAGGTGAACTTATTGCGGAAGATGAAGGTGAAATTTCTGCAATAGAGTGGGTGGATCGAAAAATTGCGAATGAGCGTTTCCCATACTATGACGCAGGATTTGAATCTTTATTAGAAGTAGCCATTCCGTACAAGTTTCAACCAGAAACAAAGTAATTGAACGAAAAAATAGGAGCCACAAGGCTCCTATTTTCTATTCAATCGTCTTCAGTAATAGTTTTTTCAGCAATGGTTTAATCTTCAATCGTAAATCTTCAGCATGATTTGCAACTAAGAAGTGATGGTTATAAATGTTTTTCATCAATTGATAAGTTGCTTCTTTCGCTTCGCCTTCTTCGATGAAGATACCGATTACTTCCATACCACTTTTACGCGCGAGTTTAACAGCTTCATGCGTATCTAAAATTCCGTCTTGTTGATAGTCTAGCGCAGAAGGCTCACCGTCTGTGAAGACTAGTAAGAATTTATGTTTCTCAGGTCTTTTGGCAAGTTTTTCAGAAACGATACGAATAATATATCCGTCGCGGTTATCTTCTTCTTCACGAAGTTGCATAATTTCTGGACCAACGTTTGGTAACGTTGAGTTTTTATAATTTACAACTTCATGGATAACGTTTGGTTTATCTTCAGGTTTAGCGCTAGAGGCATCTTCCCAAAATCCGCTAATAGCGTGTGGGATTTTTAAAGATTTTAAAGCTTCATGGAATAGTACAACACTCTTCTTCGTTTCTTCCATTTTGTTATACATAGAACCAGAACAGTCAACTAACAGTTGGAATGCAACATCGAGTTCTTGTGACTCTTGTCCTTTTTTATAAAACATACGCGGTTGTTTTTCGGTATAAATACGAAGGAATTTCTTACGAAGTCTTCCGTAATATTTATCGCTATTCGCATTCGTTTTATTTTCAATTGTTTTTTCGATAATTTTCTTTAATTCTTTTACATCTTTATTAACGACTGATTTGATAGCTTGGTAATCTTTTTTCTCATCTGAGTTTGGTTTGCGAGCTTCTTTAAATGTATGAGAAGCACCTACATTATACTTACCGTATGCACCGTCGTGCTGGCTAGAAGCGTGTGAAGCCCTTGCTTCTTCTGTATCAGCGCCATCAAAGTTGGATTGTGTACTTTTTTGTGAAGTACCTTGTACAGAACCAAGTGCTTGGTCGCCATCTTCTGATTCACGGGCAGTATCACCCATCATATTAGTTTTTGTTCCGCTTTCTAATTCAAAGCGTAAAAAGTTCTCGTTTTCGTTATTTTTATTTTCACGATGCCATGTGGAGAAACTTTCATCCATTTTGTTTTTATTTTCATCGTCATCTATAAGCTGCGTATCATCATTTGCTAAATCTTCGACGCGACAGTTCTTTTCGTCTGCAAGGACAGATAAGTAAAGTGGAGCATGTCCGAAATAGTTGTTAAGCATATCACTTTCAAGAAGCGCCTCTAAGCGATAGCGAATTTTCTCAACGATATACATAATATCTTCTGTGTTACGTGCTTGGAATGTTTCATGTAAAATCGCTTCAATTTGCTCAAAATATTCATTATTAAACATTTCATATTTATCGCTCGTTAATGAAAGATAGCATAGGCAAAATAGACGATCACCGTGATAATTACGAACGCGGTTTATTTCATTTTGAGAGCCGAAATAGTTGCGGTACATTTCTTTTCGACGTTTAAAAACATGCTTCGTGCCAGGACGTAAGTTCTTTACGATTTCCTCAACGCGTAAATCTTCTAATAGAACAAATAATTGTGTTAAAAACTTTTTTAGGGGCGATTCTTGCAATTCAATCGCATAAGAACGAATTAAAGTCATGTCCGAGTAATGTTTATTACCAAGTGCTTTTAAGAACACTTCGCTTTTTAATCCGATTACTGTATCTTCTTCTTTTCGATCATCCCAAAAGTGACTAATGACAACTTTCTTTTCAATTTCGTCGTAGTATGCTTTATAGCCATATTCAAGATAGGCATCGTCTTCTTTTAGAAGGGCATACATTAAATTTTCCATTTGTAGAAACAGCGACGCATCAATTTTTTTGTCACTAAAAATTTGTCTCATAAATTATCCCTCAAAGAAATAACTTTCTGCTAATTCACGGACAGTCATTTGTTCTGTTTCATCATTAAGTTTTGCAATTATGCTTCGTTCAATCGCTCGCATAACAGGAATATATACACCTAAATCACATGCGTCGATAATACCACGAATACTTGCTGCTTCTTCACTTACACGTCCATCGCGAGCTAAAGGCATAAGGTCGCTTGCAAATGCAACAAACTTTTCAATTGTTGCAACATCATTTAATTTTGATTCTGCTAATAATAGTTCTTTTAATGTGTCACCTTGAATGTAAGGAACTTCAATAATAACGAAACGGTTTTTTAATGCTTCATTTAGCTCACTTGTTCCAACGTAACCTTCGTTAATCGCAGCAATTACACGGTATTCGTCATCACCGAATACAACCTCTTGTGTAAATGGGTTTGTAATCATTTTACGGTAATCTAATGCGCCGTGAAGTAGCGGTAAAGTTTCAGGTTTTGCCATATTGATTTCGTCAATATATAGGAAGTGACCGTTCTTCATTGCTTTCATAAGAGGACCGTTAACGAATGAAACTTCAGATGCACCATCTTTCGTTTGTAGTGTGTTGTATCCTAAAATACCCTCTACATCTAAGTCGACAGAGCAGTTAATGCTATGCATTGGTTTTTGGAATAAAGAAGAAAGAGTTTCCGCTAGTACTGTTTTACCACTACCAGTCGGTCCTTTTAATAGAATGTTCTTGCCAAGAAGAAGTGCTGTAATTGCATCTTCAATAATGCTATTATCAGACGCTTTATATATTTTTGTTCCGATTAAATGTGCATTTTCACCAGCTTCTTGTTTATTCTTTTCATGAATCGTAGAAAGCTGTTGTTTTAAATCAGCATGTATATGAAATTGTTCTAACATGTATTTCCCACCTAACATTATTTTCATAAAGTAATACATCTTATGATAACTTGTTTTAATATGGTATGCAAAGAAAAGGAAGGAGGATAAAGGGAAAAGAAAAAGCAATCAAGATGAAGTTGATTGCCTACAGTAAAGGAGAAATGAGCCTCATGAAAGACTCCAATATGCGTTTTTTTATACTTCTTTTTTGGAAAGAGTTCCATTTAATTTCAGTTGAATGTTTAAAATCTTCTTCAAAATCACGTTTAATATCGTGAACTGTTTTTGATTCATAAAGTACGCTAATAATTTCGTAATTCAATTCAAAGCTACGTACATCCATGTTCGCTGTTCCAATAGTTGCAATTGTATCATCAACGAGTACAATTTTTGCATGCATAAAACCATCTTTATAACTGTAAATAGAAGCACCAGCTTTTAAAAGCGGAGTGAAATAGGATTGAGATGCTTGATCACTAATGATGCTATCACTTTTACCTGGATATAAAATCCGTACATCTATTCCGGCAATTGCACTTAAGCGTAATAATGTTAAAGTTTCTTGATCTGGAATAAAGTAGGGGGTAGCGATCCAAATGGATTTTTTTGCAGAGCCCATAACAGCTAATAATGTATTACGAATACTTTTATCATCGGAGCTTGGTCCACTTGCTACGATTTGAACAGCACCTTCTGCATTTGAAATCTCTTTACCTGGGAAGTATTGTCTATTCATGAATTGATCCCAGGAATAAGTATTTAAACCACTAGAGGCATAGAGCCAGTCTTCTAGAAAGATTGCTTGTAATTTATATAATGCTTTTCCTTCTATCTTTAAATGACTATCACGCCAAACAGGAAATTTCTTGGAACGGCCAAGATATTCATCACCGACGTTGAGTCCTCCGGTAAAACCAATTTTTCCATCTACAATAACGATTTTTCGATGGTTACGATAATTGACCGTTTCAAGTAACCAAGCTGAAAAAATAGGGTCAAATTCTACTATTTCAATCCCAGCTTCTTTCATAGGTTGCAAAAATCGTCTTCTTAACGTATTACTTCCAAGACCATCATAAAGGAAACGTACAATAACACCATCTTTTGCTTTTTGTATTAAAGCATCTCGAACTTTTGTACCAATTTCATCAGATTTATAAATGTAGTATTGAATATGTATATGATGTTTTGCCTGATCTATAGCTCGCAAAATTTCTGAAAATGTTTGATCTCCGTTTGTTAAAAGTTTTGTAGTTGTTCTATCTGCGACAGGACCGCCTCCAAATTTTTGTATGACTTCTGTTAAATGTATGGAACGTTCATTTAGTGGGACTGTGAGTAATAACTCTAGTCTTCTTCCTTCTAATATTTCACGGAATAATTTTCTTTGTTCTTCTGAACGATGGAGATGTTTTTTTCTTCTCCAGCGGCTGCGCCCGAAAATAGCGTATAAAAGCACACCTATAATAGGAAGAAGTGCTAATACTAAAAACCACGCTAATGTACTTTGTGGAGATCTATTTTCTATAAAAATAACGAATGAAATTCCTACGATTGTGATGGACCATAGGGCACCGACAAATGTATATAACGAAATATACGATGTATTTAATAGGAACAGAACGATAGATACAATTATAAATATTAATAGTAATTGAACGATAGGCTTCTTCATTTCTATATAATTCCCCTAATCTTTTTTCAATATAGACTTCTTAAATAGAAGATGTAATATGACATCTTTATTATAAGGTGTTTTGCTTTTTTTACAAAATATAGACATTTCACCTATACTTTCCGCATTTGTCCTACATACAGTGTACTATCCCATTTTTTATCCCACTCTTAACGCATATGAAAATGAAAAAATCGAAAAGGAGCGGAGAAGCATGAATTATATAGAAAATAATGGATTTTATTATCGAAATCATCATCATGGAGGACACAATCATGGTGGGCACAATCATAACGGCGGACATCATCACTATGATCACCATCATCATCACGGAGGCGGATGGGGCTGGGGTGGTGGTAGTTCATGGGGAGGCGGATTTTTCCCTGGAAGCTTTGCAGGAGGAGTGTTAGGCGGACTGACAGCTGGTGCATTAACAGGTGCAACAAGTGGAGGATATTATCCAGCTCCATATCCAGTAGCTTATCCATCACCATACCCTGTAACGTATCCAATGCCATACCCAGGTTATCAGCAAATACCATATTCGTATTAAACTAAAAAAGAGGCTATCCTCTTTTTTAGTTTAATACGGTATTTATTTATAAAATACTTCCAAAATTAAGGTGAAAATATGTTAATATTTTGTTATTGTAATTCAAAAACATATACATTGATATAGAGTTTTATATTATTATTCGTGAATAGTTATGTAGTATGGTCTAATTTCTATTTCGTTATTAAAAACAAAGAGATCAGATGTGAGTGGTATTAGTTGGAAACAAGGCTTGCATAGAGCCACTTAAAGAGATTGCAGTATAATAAGGCGCGAAATCATTAGGGAGATGAGAAGCTACTAGTTATAATTGGAACGGTATAATATTGCTTTTTATTACAAATAATATTATGTTATTTTAATCGGTCTATTTAAAAAGATAATTTATGTAATGGGCTAGTATTAGAAAATGAAATATCTCTATTTCTATGAAGAGAAACAGGTTGTGTTTTAGTCAGATAGAAGCAAGGAGAGATGCGCATGCTAGAACAGAGAGGTCATGCATTATATGACTCTTCATTGCGAGATTTAAAGTTAGCATTAGATGAGTCTTCAATTGTTGCAATTACAGATCGAAAAGGTCTTATTACATATGTAAATGATAAATTTTGTGAAATCTCTAAATACAAAAGAGAAGAATTAATTGGAAAAGATCACCGTATTTTAAATTCAGGACATCATCCAAAAAACTTTTTTCAAGAATTATGGAAACGTATTTTGAATGGGAAAGTATGGACAGGTGAGATTCGGAATCGAGCAAAAGATGGTACATATTATTGGGTCAAAACAACAATTGTTCCATTTTTAAATGAAAAAGGAGAGCCATACCAGTTTATCGCAATTCGAAATGATATTAGTAGTAGAAAAGAAGCGGAACATAGATTGCGGCTAAGTGAAAGTCGTTATAGGGAACTTGCCTATCATGATGCCTTAACGAGTTTGCCTAACCGTTTACAATTAATAACGACCGTTAATAAATTGATTGCAGATAAAAAAGAATTTGGTATGATTTACTTTGATTTGGATCGTTTTAAATTAGTAAATGATACATTAGGTCATATGATAGGGGATTTACTTTTAAGCGAAGTTGCTTCAAGGTTGCATTATGTACTAGGAGAGAAAGATGTTCTGGCTAGGCTAGGTGGCGACGAATTTGTGCTGTTAACAAAAAATCATAGACAAGATGATATGAGTCAGTTAGCGACATCTGTGTTGTCATGTTTTCAGGCACCATTTATGCTGGAAGGCCATGAAGTATACATTTCAGCTAGTCTAGGACTTTGTTCTTATCCACAAGACGGACAAGATGTGGAAACTTTATTGAAAAACTCTGACTTAGCTATGTATAGTGCAAAAGAACAGGGGAGAAACGCTGCATGTTTCTTTACAGATGAGCTACGTGCGAAAATAAATCGTAGAATGAAAGTTGAGTTTGCTTTGCAAAAGGCAATTCGTGACGAAGAGTTAGATGTAGCATTGCAGCCTATTATTGATTTGAAAACGAAGAGATATTCTGGTATAGAAGCTCTAGTACGTTGTATGACAGAAGACGGACCTATTTCACCAAGCGAATTTATCCCTGTAGCTGAAGAGTCTGGACTTATTATAAAGCTAGGAGACTGGGTATTAGAAAAATCATGTCGCTTGTTTAAAACATTGCCAAATTATCAAGAAGGACTAAAGTTATCTGTGAATTTATCTATACAACAATTAATGCAGAAACGTTTTATTTTGTCCGTACGTAGCATTTTAAAGAGAACTGGTTTTCCTCCGAACCGTTTAATATTAGAAATAACGGAAAGCATTGCAGTCCGCCATTTTGATTATATTATTGCTACATTACAAGAATTAAGAAATATGGGTGTTTTAATTGCTTTGGATGATTTCGGAACTGGCTATTCTTCCTTATATTATTTAAAACAACTACCACTGGATATTGTAAAAATTGATCGTAATTTTATTCGTGAATTTCATTATGATCACGCACAACCAGAACGAACGATTGTAAAATCCGTTATCGAAATTGCTCATAGTTTAAATTTAGCAGTAGTTGCTGAAGGAGTAGAAACAGTAGAGCAAGAGAGTTTGTTACAATCAATGAGCTGTGATTATGTACAGGGATTTTATTATGCGAAACCTTTATCTGTAGGAGAGCTAAAAGAAAAGTTAATTACAGATTTTTAATAAAAAAGAGAAGCCAGCAGCTTCTCTTTATTTAATCCGTTTTTTGTGAGTCTTTCATTAGTACTGGATAGAGAATAAGGCCTAATACGAATAATCCAATTCCTAAGAAGAATGTTTTTAAATCAGCAGTTCCCGTTTTGATAACCCAAATAGAGTATACCAACGCCAATGTAGTAATGATTCCATCTTTTACTCGAGATCCTGGCAGTATATCATACGTTTCTCCTGTAATAACTAATTTTAATTGGTACAAGGTAGAAACAAGGTATGGAATTAAATAGGCTAATGTTGCTACGACGATAGCGAAACTATACGCTTCTGAAACAGTACCAGAAATCGTTGAAAATAAGAAAATTTGCGTCATTACATTTGTAATCAATAATGATTTTGAAGGACTACCTTTTTTATTTGTTTTCCCGAAAAACTTAGGGAAAAGTCCATTTTTTGCTGCCTGGTAAGGTACTTCTGAACTAACAACGATCCAGCCAACTGTAGATCCAAATAAAGATATAAGAGCGAGTAAAGCCATTATATATGCGCCTTTATTTCCAATTGCTAAATTTAATGCGTCTACTAATGGTTTTTGAGACTCTTTTAAAGCATCTTGCGGAAGAGCTCCCATTGTAAGTAAAGTAATTGACATGTAAATAAGAAGAGCGATAATTAATCCGAAAATCGTAGCTTTTTTTACATCGCGCTGTGATTTTGCACGATTAGAAAGCATAACTGCTGATTCAATACCGATAAATGCCCAGAGTGTTGCAATAGCAGCTGAATTGATTTGTCCACCTAATGAGATTGATTGTCCTGCTTCATTCATAAAGGTTTGACCGTCTCCGAAATTAGAAGCATTGAAAATGAATAATGTAATTACAATAAACATTGTAAATCCGATAATTTTTGCAATGGTAGCAAGTAGATTCATATTTCCAGCTCGATCAATATTTTGAGAAAGAATATATTGAATTCCCCACAGCATAAGGCTACATACGAGGAAAGTTAACCCTTTTCCGAGTTCTAGTGAAAATCCGTTTATTGAAAAAAGAATTTGCTTACTTTGTAAAACTGGAAAGAATGTTGATAAATATCCAGCGAAGGAAATAATAACAGATGCTGTTGCAGCCCAGTTAGCAGCCCAATATCCCCATGCCATACTATATCCTGCAACTTTACCAGCTTTTTTTGAAGGAAACATTGCTTGAGCATAGCTTTGTGGTCCAGCTTTTAATTCTGGTTTACGAATCGCTAAATTTCCAAATACAAGTGCAATCATAAATACGCCAAGGCCTGTAATACTCCATGCGAGTGTAGAACCCATTGGACCTGATACTTGTGCTAAATTTGCTGGAAGCATAAATACGCCACCGCCAACCATATTCCCGATAACAAATGCTGTTAAAACCCATAATCCCCATTTTTTCGTTTTCATTTTTGTTAACTCCTTTGTAGTAAGTTTTGCTTAAACATCATTTTTCACTAGCTTTTTGACAATAAAAAAAGAGCCATGTAGATAAAAAAATACCTACATGGCTCTTTCGCCAAAGCGTAGGTACAACGGGAATAACCCTTGTACCTACGCGTAATTTTTCCGCTAGGTTTCAAGGGTTACGTATGATGATGATGTTTTTGTGCAAATGTAACTACAGTTGTTGTATAAGTAAGCATAGTTCTTTGCTCCCTTTCTCCTCTGATTTTGAAGTTAGTATACTACATGTTTTTTTGAATGAAAAGAAAAATATAAAAAATTTTATAAAAATACGTTTTAAAGATTAAATATTTACCTATATTTTTCTTGTAATGGAAAATAAGTGAGAGATTGGCAGAAGAGTGAAGCATGTTATAATACATATAGAATTATAAGGTGACAAGGGGCTATTGTAGATGATGAGTAAGTATGAACAAATTTATACAGAAATCAGTAAATCTATTGATAATAAACAATTAAAAGAGGGATGCAAAATCCCATCAGAAACAGAATTAATGAAGCAGTATGAGGCAAGCCGAGGCACGGTAAGAAAAGCGGTAGATTTACTGCAAGAGCGTGGATATGTACAAAAAATTCACGGAAAAGGTGTGTTTGTTTTAAAGCGAAAAAATATTGAATTTAATTTTGGTGGTATTGTAAGTTTCCAAGAAGAAAATGAACGTTTAGGGCGTCATTGTATTACAGACGTCGTAGAAATGGAGAAAATTGAAGCGACGAAAGACGTAGCAAAGTTATTAAACGTGAAAGAAAAAACAGTGATTGACCATATTAAACGTGTACGAAATATTGATGGAGAAAAAGTAATTTTAGATATAAACCATTTTGTATCGGAATATATTCCAGGCTTAACGAGAGAAATTGCAGCTACATCGATTTATAAATACATTGAGAAAGAGCTTGGGCTACATATTAGTTATTCACAGAGGGTAATTGAAGTACAGCCATGTACAGAGGATGACAGAAAGTATTTAGATTTAAATGGAACAGACTATGTTGTCGTTGTGAAAAACTTTACACATTTGTATGATGGAAGTCAGTTTGAATATACAGAATCACGCCACCGCTTAGATATTTTTCACTTTTCGGATGTGGCACGTAGGAAGTAAAGAGGTGGAACAAAATATTGTTTCATCTCTTTTTTTTATAAAAAAAACACAAACTCGTACATACGAGTGTTGACTAACTTATATATACGAGTTAATATGTAATTGTAAACGGTATCAAAAAAAGAAAAGAGGGACGGGAATATGGGGAAAGACTATCGTAAAACAGCAGAGGAAGTGTTGCAGTATATTGGTGGGAAAGACAATATTGAACAAGCTGCGCACTGTGTGACGAGGCTCCGTATCGCTTTAAAAGATGAAAGTAAAATAGATAATGATAAATTACAGTCTGTTTCATTAGTGAAAGGAGCTTTTCATAACGCTGGGATATTTCAAATTGTAATTGGTCCAGGGGATGTAGATCGAGTATATGCGGAATTGATAACGCTTGCGGGTATGAAAGAATCGACTGTAGCTGACGTAAAAGATTCAGGTAACCAAAAGTTAAATCCAGCTCAAAAGTTTGTAAAAATATTTTCGGATGTATTTATGCCAATATTACCAGCGATCGTAACAGCTGGTTTACTAATGGGTATTAACAACCTATTAGGCGCAAAGGACTTATTTTTTGATGGGAAAAATTTATTAGATGTTTATCCAAACTTAGGCGGGCTTTGGGATTTAATTAATATGATGGCCAATACAGCATTCGTATTCTTACCAGCACTTGTCGGGTGGTCAGCAACGAAGCGTTTTGGTGGTAGTCCAATACTAGGGATTGTTATGGGATTAATGCTTGTGCACCCGGCCTTATTAAACGCTTGGGATTATGGAAAAGCAGCGACTGGTTTAGAGGGGCAAAAGATTGAGTACTTCAATATTCTAGGACTGTTCCAAATTGAGAAGGTAGGATATCAAGGACAAATTTTACCTGTTTTAGTAGCAGCATTTGTATTAAGTAAAGTAGAAATTTTCTTAAAGAAACATGTACCAAATGCAATTCAATTATTAGTTGTACCAATTACAACAATCGTTGTGACAGGTGTGTTAGCATTAGGAATTATCGGTCCGGTTACACGTCATATTGGAGATTTATTAACAGTAGGATTAGTAGGTGTATATGAAACAGTACCAGTAGTTGGAGCAGTATTATTTGGAGCATTATATGCACCGCTTGTAATTACAGGTATGCATCATATGTTTATTGCAATTGATTTACAATTGATTGCACAACATGGCGGTACATTTATTTGGCCGATGATTGCTCTTTCTAACATTGCCCAAGGTAGTGCGGCACTTGCGATGTTCTGGATTTCTAAAAATCAAAATGATAAAAGTATGGCATCAACATCAGCCATTTCAGCATACTTCGGTATTACAGAACCAGCGATGTTTGGTGTGAATTTACGAAATAAGTTCCCGTTTTATGCAGCGATTATAGGGTCTGCTGTGGCAGCGATATTCATTACATTAAATGGTGTATTAGCACCTGCTATCGGAATTGGCGGATTGCCAGCATTTATTTCTATCATTCCGAAATCGATTCCAATGTTTATTGTCGGAATGATTATCGCAGTTGTAATCCCAGTTACTTTAACATGGTTATTTGCAAAAAGAGTCAAACAGAAGTAGGAGGAAGTTAAACATGAAGGATTGGCATAAAAGTGTAGTCTATCAAATTTATCCGAAGAGCTTTAATAGTTATTACAATAGGGAAACCGGGGATATAAAAGGGGTTACAGAGAAACTAGATTATTTAAAAGAACTCGGAGTGGATTATATATGGTTAACACCGATATACCAATCACCACAAAATGATAATGGATATGATGTAAGTGATTACTACAGCATTGATCCATCTTACGGAACGATGGAAGAGTTTGAAGAACTTTTAGCAGAAGCGAAAGTACGTAACATTGAGATTATGCTTGATATTGTTGTAAATCATAGTTCGACTGAACATAAGTGGTTTAAAGAAGCGAAGGAAGATAAAAATAGTCCATATCGTAATTACTATATTTGGCGTGATGAAAAAAATAATTGGCAGTCTAAGTTTGGTGGATCTGCTTGGAAATATGATGAGAAGACGGAGCAATATTATTTACATTTATTTGATGAAACACAAGCTGATTTGAATTGGGAAAATGAAAAACTTCGTGAAGAAGTATATGATATGATGCGCTTTTGGCTGGATAAAGGGGTAACGGGATTCCGATTAGATGTCATTAATTTAATTTCAAAAGACCAATGCTTCTTAAACGATGAAGGTAATACTGCGACAAGTGATGGACGCAAGTATTATACAGATGGCCCGCGTGTTCATGAATATTTACAAGAGATGAACCGCAATGTTTTTGCAGGAAAAGATGTAATTACAGTTGGAGAAATGTCTTCTACGACAATTGATAATTGTATTAAATATTCTAATCCTGAGCGCAATGAACTGAGCATGACGTTTAGTTTCCATCATTTAAAAGTAGATTATCCGAATGGTGATAAGTGGAAGGAAGCAGAGTTTGATTTCATTAAATTAAAAGAGATTATGTCTAACTGGCAAATTGAAATGCAAAAGGGCGGAGGATGGAATGCGTTATTTTGGTGTAATCATGACCAGCCTCGCATTGTGTCACGCTTTGGTGATGATGGAAAGTACCGAAACGAATCTGCAAAAATGTTAGCGACAGCTATGCACATGCTGCAAGGAACGCCTTATATTTATCAGGGGGAAGAAATCGGTATGACGAATCCTAAATTTGAGTCCATCGAGCAATATCGTGATGTGGAATCGTTAAATATATACGATATAAAGCTAAAAGAAGGGCTATCAAAAGAAGATATTATCGGGATTTTAAAGCAAAAATCTCGTGACAACTCTCGCACTCCGATGCAGTGGAATGAAGAAATAAATAGCGGGTTTACAACAAGTACACCTTGGATTTCAGCGGCTAAAAATTTTAAAGAAATAAACGTAGAGAAGGCACTAGCCGATAAAGAGTCTGTATTTTATCATTATAAAAAACTAATTGAACTAAGAAAAACATATGATGTTATGACAGAAGGAGAATATGCTATTTTAGATAAGAATCATCCTAAGATTTGGGCATATACACGTACTGTAAATGATGAGATATTACTTGTTATCAATAACTTCTATGGAGAAGAAATAAAGTATTCTGTACCAGCTCATGTTCAATTAGATGGAATGAAACAAGAGGTACTACTGTCGAATTATAAAGATTGCAGCAAGGATATTACAAAACTTAACTTAAGACCATATGAATCAATTGTGTATCGATATACGAAATAAAAAGGTTGTATGCCCGAGCGGCATACAACCTTTTTATTTTAAGACACCACTATACAAAATATTTACATCTACCTCAGGTTTGAATTTTACTTTTGCATAATCTTTATTCCAATTTTTTTTCTTCCATAAGTCAGGGTGATAGGCGATAAGGTGTCTTCCGATACCGAAAGCATCACAGTTAGCTTTTTGTAGCTTGTTAGTTATCTTTTTAGCTTCTTTCGTAAGCTGTTTAGACAATTCTTTATTTAGTTTTTTTCTTTCATCCATTTTATAAAGGTTATCTCTTGGAGCTTCAAGCGCTATCACTTTTAGTTGTAGTTTAATGTGAGCATAAACATTTCCTTTTTTATCTGTCGTTATTTTTAAGTCTCGTTTTAACTTTCGATTGCTAATTTCCATTGTTAAATAATCAGATGTCTTCTCTGATTTCTCGCTAGTAAGCTTTTGGGTTATACGCGCACTTGTTCCCATTTTTCCGGTTAATAATACGAATAAAACCGATTGTTTCAAAGGTAAATGCCCAGTTAATTTATCATTGTTAAATAAAGCTAACCCGTTTGTAATTACTTCTTTTCCTTTTATTTTTATGGAAGGGAGTATAAAGTCTTTACCGGGGTCTAACATTTTTGTAGCAGCTGTTTCTAAAGTTTCTTTTGGAAATACACTCATATCTTCTAAGCTTTTCACTTTTTTCTTTAAAAAATCTCCAATTAATAAATTTCCTACTTTCTTTTTTTCGAGTACCTCGGACGTTTCACCATCTACTGCAATAAGCTTTACTAAAGCAGTTGGATTTGTTGGATCCCGAAAACTGACATCTAAATAGGGTAGTATCCCTTTTTTTAGAATTTTGGTTCCTAGTAATTGAACACCATATTTAAAATAGCGAATATTTCCAGTCACATTTTTTTTTAGGGAATCGCTTGTATCTCTTATGTTATGCCCGGTTGCTGAATGTATTTCATTCTCGAATGAAGATTGTTCTCCGCTTGAACTTTTTACGAGCTCGATTGTTTGCTGGAGTTTATTCTCTTCCGTAATATCAGCTCCAATACTATAAGCTAATCTCGCTTCTCTTAATGGTTCTTGATCCCAACAGCCAGAAAGGAGGGAACTAGTACATAATATAAAAAGTAATTTAACTCTTTTTTGGAACATATTGTTCTCCTTTCTTCTTTCTTATTACTGAATAAAGTAGAAATAAAAGAGGGAGGACAACGATGAAAATATAGGTAAACTTATCAGTGAAAGTTGCAATTACTTTTAATTCTTCAGGTGTATCTATAAATAAGGCTACACTAAAAGCAATTATACCAACGATTGGAACAGCTTTTTTATGATTAGCAAGGTTGAATATGTGTCCAATGCCGATAGAAGCAGCACAATAATAACTAGCAATAGAGGCAGCGACAGTTATCATCCAAATTGGTATGAAGATTAGGTCCGTTCGGTCTATAATTCCAATATGCAAGGAGCGTAATAAGTAAGCAACTGGCTCTGGAATAAGCTCAACTTGTTTTGGACTAAATACGATAAAGCAAATCCAAACGGTAAAAGTATAAAAAAGTGTTACAAATCCATTAGCGATAGAAATGGCCTTCAGTTTTGCCACAGAACTCCCGTTTACTTTTGGAAAGGCAATAAGAATAATTTCAAAACCATACATGGCTGTAATTGTTTCTTTCGATGCTTGAATAATATTCCACCACCCAGCCTCTGTAAGTGGGAAAATATAAGAAAAATCAGCTCGGGAAAACCCTAGGGCAATTAAAAGGGCCATTGGAATAATGAGAATAGAGGCCATGACATAAAATCGTACGATGACTTTAAATGTATTATAAGCGACATAACAACAAGCTACTGTACATAATATGAGAATTGCAGACCACGGAGTTGCTTGTAAAACCCATACTTTAATGACATTACAAGCATTTAACATAACCGTCATACCGATAAGTGTAAAATAAAAAACATAAGCAAAACCTAATAGTTTTCCAAACTTATTACCAAATAGCATACAAACACTTTCATACATATTTGCATCAGGAAATCGTTTTAAGAAAAGCCACATAAGTAAAATAATAAGTTGAATTGCCAGACCAGCGATAAGAGCAGAAATCCATCCACCACCTTTTGCTATTAGGTGAAGACGGTTCGGTAGAGAAAGTATGCCCACTCCGATTTGGCATTGAATAACGAAAAAGGTAAATTGAACTAGTGAAATTTTACTTTGCGTGTTTGTCACCGTCCTCATCCTCTCTCGTTACATGTTGGCGTTGCATTTTTTTCGGCTTTGGATCATGTGGTCTTTCCCAAAATGACCAAATTGGTAGTCTTACGAAAGAATCTTTCATATCTTTTATCCGCATCGGGGCAACAGGAGAAAGATATGGTGTATGAAATGAATGTAGCTGACATAAATGAACAAAAGTTATAATGAGACCGAATGATATTCCTAAATATCCGAATATAGCAGCAAGAAGCATTAATGGAAAACGAAGAATGCGAACTGCTGAGCTCATATCATTTGATGGAACGAGAAAAGATGAAATTGCAGTTAAAGCTACAACGATAATCATTGTGTAAGAAACAAGCCCAGCCTTTACAATTGCATCACCAATTACTAAACCACCTACAATACCGATTGTTTGTCCCACTCGGCTCGGCAAGCGAATACCAGCTTCGCGTAACAATTCAAAGATTAATTCCATTAAGAGAGCTTCAAAAATAGGAGGAAGCGGTACTTTCTCTAATGAAGCTTTAATTGTATACACAAGTTCGAGCGGTAACACATCAGGATGAAAAGCGACAGTTGCAATATATAAAGCTGGCAAGAGAAAGGCAATTAAAAAACTTACTAAGCGAATCATTCGGACGAAAGAACCTACAATCCAGCGGTTATTATAATCATCTGGTGATTGATAAAAAGCGAATAACGTAACAGGTACGATGAGCGCTGTTGGGTCCCCATCAGATAAAATTGCAACCCGTCCTTCCATTAAATTAGCAGCGGTCCTATCTGGACGCTCTGTATTTAATTGCTGCGGAAATGGCGAGAAGGACGTATCCTCTATGAATTCTTGTATGTATCCTGGAGGCATAAGTGCATCTGTCTTAATTTTTTCTAACCTTCTTTTCACTTCGGCAACTAGATCGTCATTGGCTATATTTTGCATATAAGCAATTGCCACTTTCGTGTGCATCTCTTCACCGATTGTAAAGTACTTAACAACTAAATTTGGACTCTTAATGAGTTTGCGAATAGAGGTTAAATTCGTTGCTAGATCCTCTACAAAACCAGTATGTGGACCGCGCACAATTCCTTCATTATCAGGCTCTGCTATATCTCTCTTTAAAGATAAAGCTGTTTCGAAAATACAAAAACTATTGACATGTTCATGAAAATATAAGGATTTACCTTGTAATAAAACCTGTACTCCATAATTTAAATTCGTTTCTTTTTTCATATTTAATGTGGAAAAGGCTTTATCTAAGGACAGATCCGATCGAGTTAATAATGGTTCAAGAGCTAATTGATGAATTAAATTTGGATCTGCTAAAGATTCAATATATAAGATTGTTCCTTTTCCGTTTTGAAAAGGGAGATCTAATTTTTTTATATCATCAGAATGAGAAAGTTTATTTTCAATGTAATTAATGTTCTCCGGAAGTGATGGAAACATATGCTTTTGTTTTTTACTCTCTTGTTGTTCTTTTTTCTCTGTCATACTTTCCACCTCTTTTAGAATAAAATTACTTCTGTTAATTTTTGCTTTTTGTGAGAAATTTATGCTTGGATTATTTTTTTAAGAAGAGAATTGAAAGTTACGTTACATTGTCTTTTGTGCATTATTCAATTTCATAGCAGTACTTCTCACGTTTGTGTCGAATTAAGAAGATATATAGGAGGGATATATATGGAAATAGCTGTAGAACGTGTTTTTACAAAGGAAATTTTAGCAAGAGCGGCAAGGGAATTTCATGTAACAGTAGAAGAAAAGCCACTTGGAGATTTTGAAAATTATATTTTTAAGGCAAAGGGTGATAATGATGAAGATTACGTATTACGTTTAACACATTCTTCTCATCGCTCTAAACAAGAGGTAGAGGCTGAACTAGATTTTTTACGATATGTTGCAGAGAATGGGGCAAAGGTAGCAGGACCTCTTGATTCAACGTCTCGAAATCTCGTAGAAGAAATCGTAGCAGAGGATGGAACGTTCTTTTTCGCGTCTTTATTTACATATGCAAAAGGCGAGCAAGTAAAAGGGGAAGGATCACCTTATTGGGGAGATGCTTATTTTGAAGCATGGGGAAAAGCGATTGGACAACTGCATCGCCTAACAATGAACTATCCTAAAACGAATCATCGTGATACGTGGGAAGAAGACGAAAGTGGGATTATTAATGAATTAGAAGATGATCAAGTGAAAAAGATTGCAGCGGTATTAATGGATGAAATTAAGGCTCTTCCAGTTGAAAGAGAAACGTTCGGTCTTATGCACGGTGATATTCATCCAGGTAATTTTCATTATGATGGTAAAGAGCTAACAATCTTTGATTTTGATGATGCGGCTTATAATTACTTTATACATGATTTAGCGATGGTT
Source organism: Bacillus sp. SRB3LM (assembly GCF_015712745.1). Classification (NCBI taxonomy): domain Bacteria; kingdom Bacillati; phylum Bacillota; class Bacilli; order Caryophanales; family Bacillaceae; genus Bacillus; species Bacillus sp. SRB3LM. Next base: position 390,896 of record NZ_VWVQ01000103.1, on the reverse strand, counting down.
CTATACTACTCTGTTCTATTTACACCGTGGACAGCAGAAGAGAAAACAGATTTTGCTCGTAAACAGTTACAAGTGTTACGAAAAGGATATGAGTATGAGCACAGGCTGGCGGATAGTTGGTATGAATCGTTACCACTATTTTTACGTTTACGTGACATAGGTCTATACGGCACACTCCAAAAGAAGTTTAAGGGGAAAGATATGCCAGATAACTTCCAAAAATTATCTGAAGAGTTATATGAAAGAATTATAAGCGAAGAAGCAATTGTGAATATATAATACATTTTGTTCAAAACAAAGTATACAAAATAAATGTATACTTTGTTTTTTTATACAAAAATATGTTTGTTTTATTAAAATAATATTGTCCTAGATTCGGTATGCACTTATAATTTTATATATATTCTGAATATTCTTTATAAAGAAGGAGGGGGAATGTTGGAAACTTTCGTAAATTGGTTAAATAATATTGTTTGGAGTCCAGCACTTGTTTATTTATGTTTAGGAGTAGGTTTATATTTTTCCATTCGAACAAAGTTTTTACAAGTAAGACACGTAGGAGAAATGGTGAAGCTGACATTTCAAGGAGAAAAATCAGAGGCTGGTGTTTCTTCATTTCAGGCGTTAGCACTTTCTTTATCAGGGCGCGTTGGGACAGGGAATATCGCTGGGGTAGCAACAGCGGTTGCATTTGGTGGACCAGGGGCTGTATTTTGGATGTGGGCAGTAGCCTTCTTAGGAGCAGGTTCTGCTTATGTAGAATCGACATTAGCGCAAATATATAAGACGAAACATCAAGGACAGTTCCGAGGTGGTCCTGCTTATTACATCGAAAAAGGTTTAGGAGTTAAATGGTATGCTTTAGTGTTCGTTGCAGCGACAATTCTTGCAACAGGACTTTTATTACCGGGTGTACAAGCAAATAGTATTGCTGTAAGTTTAGAAACGGCTTTTGGTATTAATACTACCGTATCAGGGGCTATATTAGTTGTCGTATTAGCTCTTATTATTTTCGGTGGAGTGAAGCGAATTGTTAACGTAGCGCAAGTTGTCGTACCGTTTATGGCAATAGGCTATATTTTAGTAGCTTGCGTCATTGTTGCTATGAATATTGAAAAATTGCCAGAAGCATTTATGTTAATTATAAGAAGTGCATTTGCATTAGAAGCTGCTTTCGGTGGTATTATCGGTTTAGCAATTTCTTGGGGAGTAAAACGTGGTATTTATTCCAATGAAGCAGGGCAAGGAACTGGACCACATGCAGCAGCAGCAGCTGAAGTATCACATCCAGCTAAGCAAGGTTTAGTGCAAGCATTTTCCGTTTACATTGATACATTATTTGTTTGTTCAGCAACAGCATTTATGATGATTATTACAGGCATGTATAACGTATTTGATGCAAGCGGAAAAAACTTTATCGTTAATAAATTAAATGGTGCTCAGCCAGGACCAGGATATACACAGGCGGCGGTAGAATCTGTTTTCCCTGGATTTGGAAACGGTTTCGTTGCAATCTCGTTATTATTCTTCGCGTTTACAACAATTATGGCGTATTACTACATTGCAGAAACGAATATTGCGTACTTAAATCGAGATAAAGATCGTCCTTGGTTGTCTATGGTACTAAAATTTGTTTTTTTAGGAGCTGTATTCTACGGCTGTATTAAAACAGCAGCAACGGCGTGGGCTTTAGGTGATATCGGTGTAGGAATTATGGCATGGGTAAATATCATTGCGATTTTACTATTACAAAAACCTGCATTAGTCGCATTAAAGGATTATGAAAAACAGAAAAAAGAAGGAAAAGATCCAGTATTCGATCCGCAGCCATTAGGAATTAAAAATGCTGATTTTTGGGAGCATGAATACGGGAAAGATAAGAAAGAAGAAGTATCTTAACAGAATAGAAATGAAGAAGCAAAGGGGAAACTCTTTGCTTTTTTTTATGGACAAATTGAAGCTAAAAGTTATTTTTGGGACTATTTTTGAATATAAAAAGAATGTACATGCATTGTTAGGGGAAGGGGGAGTATGTTGATAGAATTTCGTAATGTAAATAAATATTATGGTAACTTTCAAGTTTTGAAAAATATTAATGTGCAAGTGAAAAAAGGCGAAGTGGTAGTAGTTGTCGGGCCTTCAGGATCAGGAAAAAGTACGTTGCTTCGGTGTATAAATCAATTAGAGCCAATTACAGATGGAGAATTAATTGTACAAAATACAGAGGTACACAATAAAAAAACGGACATGAATGAATTGCGGCGAAATATTGGGATGGTCTTTCAACATTTTTATTTATATCCACATAAAACGGTTCTTCAAAATATTACATTAGCACCGATTAAAGTAAATAAAGTTTCCAAAGAAGAAGCAGAGAAAACAGCAATGTTTTATTTAGAGAAAGTAGGAATTCCAGAGAAGGCTAACGTATATCCACATCAATTATCCGGAGGACAACAGCAACGGGTGGCAATTGCTAGAGGACTTGCAATGCAGCCGGAAATTATGCTATTCGATGAGCCTACGTCTGCTCTTGATCCAGAGATGATTGGAGAGGTACTTGATGTTATGAAAGCACTGGCTAAAGAAGGGATGACAATGGTTGTTGTCACGCATGAGATGGGATTTGCGCGAGAAGTAGCGGATCGGATTTTATTTATGGATGATGGCAAAATCATTGAGGATACAACACCGGCGCAATTCTTTGCGAGTCCTGAACAAGAAAGAGCGCGTCTATTTTTAAGCCGAGTGTTAAACCATTAAAGGAGGAGTTTTATGCTTAAAATGAAAAAGTTGTTTATGTTAATCATATTCTCGTGTTTATTCGTACTTGTCGTTGCTGGGTGTGGAAGTAAAAAAGATGAGGCGAAGGAAACAAATACGAAGCAAGGCAGGGCTGTTGAACAAATTAAGAAACGAGGGAAATTAGTAGTCGGGGTAAAGAATGATACGAATTTATTTGGATTAAAAAATCCTTCAACAGGGCAGGTAGAAGGATTCGATGTTGATGTCGCGAAGGCACTTGCGAAAAAGATTCTTGGAGATGAAAAGAAGCTAGAGCTGAAAGAAGTAACGTCTAAAACACGTATTCCAATGCTGAAAAATGGTGATATTGATGCAATTATTGCAACAATGACAATTACGGAAGAACGCAAAAAAGAAGTGGATTTTTCAGATGTATATTTTAAAGCAGGACAATCGTTACTTGTGAAAAAAGGAAGCAATATTAAGAGCGTTGATGATATAAAACAAGGCGTTAAAGTATTAGCTGTAAAAGGATCAACATCTACAAATAACATTCGTCAAAAGTCACCAGAAGCGACTGTATTAGAGTTTGAAAATTATAGTGAGGCATTTACAGCGTTAAAGGCAGGTAAAGGTGATGTGTTGACGACAGATAATGCGATCCTTTACGGAATGGCAAAACAAGATTCTAATTATGAAGTAGTAGGAAAAATTTTTACAGATGAACCATACGGAATTGCAGTGCGAAAAGGGGCAGATGATTTAACGAAAGAGATTAATACTTTAATTAAAGACATGAAAGCAAGCGGGGAGTATGACAAATTATATGAGAAGTGGATTGGACAAAAACCAGAAAAGTAGATAGTAAAAGTGAGAGGATGAGAGTACTCATCCTCTTCTTGTAAAGAAAGAGGGGAGAATATGTGCCTGATTTTTCTATATTAACGAATAACATTGATATGTATTTAGAAGGATTTAAATATACAGTTATGTCTAGTGTAATTGCATTGATAGGCAGTTTTATTTTAGGAGTAATTTTGGCAGTAATGCGTATTGCACCTATTCGTATTTTAAATTGGATAGGATCAGCTTTTGTGGAGTTTGTAAGAAATATTCCACTCGTATTAATTGCATTTATATTCTATTTTGCTTTACCTGTAATAGGAATTACTTTAAATGGTTTTGTAGCAGGAACAGTTACGCTTACGGTATATACGGCAGCTTTTATTGCGGAAGTAATTCGCGCTGGTATTTTATCAGTTGCGAAAGGGCAAATGGAAGCTGCCCGCTCTTCAGGGCTAACGTATGTGCAGGCGATGTATTATGTTGTCTTACCCCAAGCTGTGAAAATTGTAATTCCCCCTTTAGGAAACCAGTTTCTCAATTTAGTTAAAAACTCTTCAATACTTGGAATCATTGCTGGTGCTGATTTAATGTATCAAGGAGATTTAATTTCAACGAAGACGTTTGTTACGTTTGATGTTTATATATTTGTCGGGATGTTTTATTTAATATTAACAATTCCGCTCAGTATGCTAGTGCGTTATTTAGAAAAACGCTTGGCAAAGGAGGCGGTGTAAATGGATTTCAAGGGAGCAATTACAGGAGATCATATTCTATTTTTATTAAAAGGGTTACTTATAACATTAGAGGTAGCGCTCATAGCAATTGTACTTAGTTTTATTATTGGAAGTGTAATCGGTATATTGCGCTACACGAAAATACCTGTCGTCTCACAAGTATTAGGAGTTATAGTTGAACTGATTCGAAACTTACCACTACTGTTAATTATATTTTTCACGTATTTTGCACTTCCAGAAGCAGGCTTGAAATTAGAAATTATAACAGCTGCAATTGTTGCTTTAACAATATTTGAGGCAGCAATGATATCTGAAATTGTTAGAAGTGGTTTATTGTCTATTGAAAAAGGGCAGGTTGAAGCCGCACGATCTTCGGGATTAACTTATGTGCAAGCGCTTTGGCATATTATTTTGCCACAAGCATTAAGGAGAATGGTTCCGCCGCTTGTCAGTCAATTTATTTCATTGCTGAAGGATACGTCGCTAGCGGTTGTTATATCACTCCCTGAGCTTATGCATAATGCTCAAATTATTAGCGGGCAAAATGTGAATTACATGATTCCAACATTTATATTAGTAGCTTGTATGTACTTTATCGTAAATTATAGTTTATCAATTTTATCGAGAAGATTAGAACTTCGTTGACTCTTACAATATATGTAAGGGTTTTTTCCTTGTTTCTCCTTATTTTCCTCTAAATAGAATCTAAATCTTGCAATAATTAGATTTTTTTATATTATTTTATCAGAAAAGTTTTAATTTTATATAGAAAATGTAATCGCTTTCGTGTATATTTTTATTATCAGAAAATTTTAACAAGATATAGGGGTATTGGTAGGGGGAGGATTTAGATGCAGCAACCAACGAATGAGAAATTACATCGCACGATGAAGAGTAGACATTTATTTATGATCGCACTTGGTGGTGTAATCGGAACTGGTTTTTTCTTAGGTTCAGGTTACACTATTAATCAGGCTGGACCAGGGGGAGCCATCCTTTCATATTTAGTAGGCGGATTTATTATGTATTTAACAATGCTTTGTCTTGGAGAGTTAACGGTAGCGATGCCGGTTTCAGGATCTTTCCAAAAGTATGCAACGAAGTTTATTGGACCAGGAACGGGCTTTATGATTGGCTGGTTATACTGGCTTGGCTGGGCAGTAACAGTGGGTCTAGAATTAACGTCAATAGGTTTAATGATGAAAAGATGGTTTCCAAATGTTGATGTTTGGGTATGGTGCCTTGTATTCGGTGTTATTTTATATGCTTCAAACGCAATTTCGGCAAAAAGTTATGCTGAATTAGAATTTTGGTTTTCTAGTATTAAAGTAATTACAATCCTTGCATTTGTCGTTCTTGGTGGTAGTGCATTATTAGGATTTATATCATATGACGGAAAAGAAGCAGCACCTCTTTTCTCTAACTTTGTAAGCGATGGTGGACTTTTCCCGAATGGACTAGCTGCCGTACTACTTACAATGATTACAGTTAACTTCTCATTCCAAGGAACAGAGTTAATCGGAATTGCAGCGGGAGAAAGTGAAAATCCAGAAAAAACAATTCCACGTGCGATCCGTAATACAGTATGGCGCATTATGTTATTCTTCATTTTAACGATGACAATTTTAGTAGGATTAATTTCTTGGAAAGAAGCAGGCGTAATTGAAAGTCCATTCGTAGTCGTATTTGATAAAATTGGTATTCCATACGCAGCTGATATTATGAACTTCGTTATTATTACTGCGTTATTATCTGTAGCGAACTCTGGATTATATGCAGCGACACGTATACTATGGTCACTTGCAAATGAGGGAATGGCACCAACTTCCTTCCAGAAAGTAAATAAGCGTGGTATTCCAATTACAGCGCTAGTCGTAACGATTGCGGTAGCAGGTCTTTCTTTATTCACAAGTTTCCTTGCAGAAGATACAGTATACATGTACTTATTATCTATAGCTGGTTTATCAGCTGTTTCAAGTTGGATCATTATTGCTCTATCGCAACTTCGCTTTAGAAGTCAGTATATAAAAGGCGGAGGAAAGTTAGAGGACTTAAAGTATAGAACACCACTATACCCAATTGTTCCAATTTTAGCTTTAATTACAAATAGTATCGTTGTTATTAGTTTAGCATTTATTCCTGAACAAAGAATGGCGTTATACTGTGGTATTCCATTTATCATTTTCTGCTATATATATTATTATATTAGTAAGAAACGGCAGAAACCGATGAAAGTGGAGATGGAAAAAACAAATGAAACTAACAATCAAACACGATGATATAGAAGCAGATTTATCGTATGATCAATTAGCGATTGGAAAAGAAAACGGGTATTCACCGTTACAATTACTCGTTTCTTCTATCGCAGGGTGTAGTGCAATTGTCTTTCGAACGATTTTAGAAAAGAAACGTATTACATATGATACGTTTACAATCGAAACTGAAATTGGTAGAAGTGAAGCTTTATCGAAGCCAGTTGAAAGTGTTCATTTGCACTATAAAATTAAAGCAGAAAACATTACAGAAGAGCAGCTGGACAAGGCGCTGCAGCTTGCAGTGAAAAATTGTACGATTGTTCAATCTGTAAAAGATAGTATAAAGGTTACGGAAACAATTGAGCTAATAAAGTGAAACATAAAAACGTGAGAGCCGTATTCTCACGTTTTTATGTTTTTAGAAAGAGGGGAAAGTGTAGTGGACTGTTTAGGTTGTAAATTAGCAAACGAAGAGGAAAAAATATATAAAGTATATGAAGATGATTATGTAACTTGCTTTTTAGATCATGCGCCTTTCTACCCAGGACATACTTTAATTGTGCCAAAGCAGCATGTTGTAGAAGTAGACGAATTAGATGACGTTGTAGCAAAATCTATTATGGATGCTTCTAAGCTTATTGCAAAAGCGATTAAGATAGTATATAAACCTGACGGAGTTACAGTTTGTCAAAATGGTGGAGTATTTAACGAGTTAACACATTATCACATGCATGTCGTACCAAGATATAAAGAGCGCTCATTTGCTGAGTTTTATACGGTGCAACCAGAGGAAAAGAAGAATCATAACTTGGAAGAGACAAAGAATTTGTTAAAAGAAGCGATAGAGCATATGCTGCTTACTGAAAAGGCGTAAGAGGGATATTCCTAGGGAAACAGTCAAGAAAATTCTAATATTAAAAAGCCCAATTTCTCAGTTAAAATAGAGAAATTGGGCTTTTGTTTATTTTATTATTAAATTTTATTTATAAATAGATTTTGTAGTGTCACAAAGTATATGGCTCATTCGTTATATAGAGTGAGAGGAGGAATTATATGAAAGTTACAAACAACGATTATGAAAAGATGGAAGAGCTATACGAGTTGTACGAACAAAAAATTTATTACGTAGCTTATTCTATTTTAAATAATATTCAGCAGGCAGAAGATGCAGTTCAAGAGACGTTTATTACTCTTTATAAGAACTTGGAAAAGCTCCATAACTTGGCTACTCAAGAGCTTAAACGTTACATTTTGAGGGTCGCGAAAAACAAGGCAATTGATAGTTACCGGAAAAATAAACGACATGAAACATTTTTAGAAGAATATGAAAGAGAATCAGTAGAGGCAGTAGATAAAAATATTGAAGAGTGGGAAAAACGTAAAATGTCTGAGCTTCAAATTGATGCATTGCTAAAAGAGTTAAATGAATCTAACAGACAGGTGTTTAAGTACAAAGTCTTCTATAACTTAACGTATCAAGAAATTTCAAGTGTTATGGGGATAACGGCGGCAAATGTCCGCAAGCAGTTTGAACGCGCTCGAAAACGAGTCCAAAATATGATAGGAGGTATACAACATGACGAATTCAAAGAACTCCAAAGAAATATATGAACTTGCTGAAAAAATTGCTTTAGATGATTTTGATAAACTTGAAGAACAACATGAATTTTCACATACATATACGCGCAAAAAGAAATTGTTTATGGAGGAAATGAAGCTGCAAGATGGACAACCGCTGAAAAAGTGTAAAAGACATCGTATGTTAATCGCTGCTGCTTGCTTATTGATCGGCATGCCGACAACCGTTTTTGGAGCAGTAAAAGTCTATAATATGATCGTTCAAAAACAAAATTATGAAGTAAATATTTCAGTAACAAATAAGGACTCGAAAAAGGCTGATAAGTGGTATAAGCTGAAAATCGATAAATTACCAGAAAATATGGAAGCAATTGATGACTCTGCTATGAAATATTCCTTTAAAGATAACTACGCAATGGGTGGATTTTCATTCGTTCTTTGGAGAGTAGGAGGGAATTCAGATTTTCCAACCCTGTACTCGAAAAATTATGAAGAAAAAGAGATAAATGGTAAGAAGGCAGTAATTGTCCATAGAGAAAATGGTAATAAAGATTTAATGTTTAATAGAGTAATTTTTCTCTATTTTGAGGAAGAAGGAATTATGTTACAAAGTTATATTGGAAATGATATAAACGAAGAACAAATGATAGATGTGCTAGGGAGCATTTCACTTGAGCCCACGTCAAAAGAAAAGTCATCATATATAAGCGATTATGATAAAAAGTATTTTAGCCAAGAAAGTAAAACAACTAAGGTAATTCCTTTGAAGAAGGATAGCAAACGACTATTTCATATAGGGCAAAAGGTTCCAGTAACGATATCTATGGATAACAGTCAAATTGAATATGTGATAGAAAAAGTTGAAGCCTTTGATTCAATCAAAGATTTTAAACAAGAGAACTTTAATGAAATGGGCTTAGGAATACTAAGCAGGAATCAAGCTTTGGATCAAGCTTTGGATCAAGCTGGACAATTGATACCATATAGAAGGGATAAATATAAAACTGGAAATGGTAAAGATTCAATTGATCAATTAGTAGAATCAAAATTAATTCATCCTAAATTTGTCTACCTGACAACAACAGTGAAAAATATAGGTAAACAGGCGACAGAAGAAATCTATATGACTCCATCTATAAAAGTTCTTGAAGATAAAGGAAATGCATGGCAGTATGCTGGGAAAGATGGAATCGCAGACAAAAATATTATGACAGGCGAAGTTGATTATTTAGAGCCTCATGGAGATGGAAAAAGTTTTTACAATATTGGCAGTATCACACCAGGAGAAACGGTAAAAGTTAATTTAGGTTATTTTGTAGATGAAGATAAATTAGATTCAATCTTTTTGGATGCTTTCAATTACAGAGGGATTGGTGACACTGAAAATATGAATTCGAAAAATCGTTGGTGGTTTGATATTCGTCAATCGTAAACATAATAAAAACAACTAGATTAAAAAGCTGCTTATATTTAGCAGCTTTTTTCGTCTCCATACATATGTAAAACTTCTTTCGCACGCATACGTAAACCATCTATCAATTCTATCGGTTCTAAAACTTTTGCATCTTTTCCGAGTCTATAAAATAAAGGGGTAATAAAATTGATTTCTCCTTTATCAATTGTTGAATGTATATATCCTGTCCCGTTTTCGTTTGTTACAACGAATTCTTCAAGGTAAGGCACGCTTTTACATTGGCGTACGCCTTCTGTTGACAGTAAAACATGTAACTGAGTAGGATTATGTACTACGTGAGAGTTAGAGGCAAACCACTCTTCTAAATTCATGAATGTATCTTCATTTTCTTCCGTTGATAATATAGAAAGAATACGATCGACGCGATACAGTAATGTTTTTTCTACATTAAAATCATAAGCAGGTAAATACCATAAACCATCATGCGCATATACACCGATAGGATGAACGTGTTTTGTTTTGATCCTTGATTTAGATTCGTATTGAAAGTGTAAATTTTTATTTTCAATAGCCGCTGTTAACACTTCGTTTAAAAGTGGTGTCTCAATTGTTCTTTTCGGATTCCAAAAGGCGATATAAGAACGTATTTTGTCAACTTTAGCTTTCGCATCATGTTGTAGGGAGCTATATAGTTTATGTGTAACGGAATTTATTTCTGTGTTAAAAGGCAAGTCTCTGTAGTAGCTTAAAGATTGAAAGGCAAAAAAGATGGAGACTGCTTCTTCTTCGGTAAATAAAATAGGTGGAATTACTCTATTCGTTAATACTTTATATCCTCCGTTGCGACCTTGTTCAGCGTAAATGGGTAATCCCATATCACTTAAATCTAAAATGTATCTATGGACAGTACGAACAGAAATATTAAATTCATCAGCTATTTCTTGCGCTGTAAATGCTTTTTTCGCAGAAGCAAATATAAGAATATCTAATAAGCGTTTAGCTTTTGACAAATGTATCACCTTTTTTCTTTTTAAACATGACATAAATTGTCGTGTTTTATTGTTAGTATATTGTTTACAGCATAATGTTATCAAGATGAGATGTAAGGAGGAAAAAATATGTCACGTGAAATAGTTTTATTTATTGCGGCGAGCTTAGATGGATATATTGCGAAAGAAGATGATGATTTACAGTGGTTAATGGAAACCGAAGGGGAGGGAGATAACGGTTATACAGAAATGTACGAAACGATTGATACAATAATTCTGGGAAAAAGAACGTACGATTATGTAGTAGAGCATATAGAACCATTCCCGTATTTAGATAAAAAATGTTATGTTTTTTCTAACTCAGAAAAAGGTTCAAACGAACACGTGGAGTTTGTAAATGAAGATGTAGTGGAGTTTACAAAAAGGTTGAAAGAGCAAGAAGGATCTAAAATATGGATGGTCGGTGGAGGGAGTCTCTTAAGAGAGTTCTTTAAGAATAATCTAATTGATGAATATGTTGTTACGATTACACCTCACATATTAGGTTCTGGAGTTCCGTTATTTCAAGACAAGAACCCGGAAATTAATTTAACTTTAACGGATACGAAACGTTTTGGGCAATTTGTAAATTTATATTATAAAGTAAAGTGATAAAAAAACACGACTATTGATGATAGTCGTGTTTCTTTATGGATGGTAATGAAACTATAAAGCAAGACCCGTAATCGATTTCGCTCGTTACAGTAATATTTCCGCCGTGTAGTTCTACAATTTCTTTTACGATAGATAGTCCTAAACCAGTTCCGCCTGTAGATCGTGATCTCGCTTTATCAACTCGATAAAAGCGGTCGAAAATGTGAGGGAGATCTTCAGGAGGAATACCTTCGCCTTCATCTTCAATTGTAATAGAAATACTTTTATGTTCTTCTGTAACAGAAATGTTTATATGAGAATGTTCTTTTGAATGTCTATAAGCGTTATTTAAAATGTTCACCACAACTTGTTCAAATCGTTGTTCATCTAAGTTTACTAGCAGTGTAGGAGGACAAGAGAAAGAAACTTTAATGTATCTTTCTTTATATATGGCATTTACTTTTTCGGCTATGCGAGTTAGGAAGGTGTGTAAATGTACTTCCTTTACTTGAATAGAAAAGTTATGTTGTTCCATTTGTGCAAGTGAAAATAAATCTTGAACTAAGTTTGTAATGTAATCAGACTCATCTTTTATAATTGATAAATATCGCAAACGTTGTTCAGAAGGGGTGCTTTCTTTTGAAGCAATGTCAGCATAACCTCTTACGTATGTTAACGGTGTTCGTAATTCGTGAGCAACACTTGCTAGAAATTCACTTCGCTCTGTTTTCATATAATGTAAATCATTTGCGAGCGTTTGAATAGATGATGCTAGTTCACCAATTTCATCATTTCGAGTAGTCGTTAACGAAACTGATAAATCGCCTTTACTCATTTTTTCAGTGGCATGTTTCATGTGTAACAATGGTTTTGTTAACAACCGTGATAAGAGAAAGATAGTGATGGCTGTTAATAGAAACGTAATGACGCCGGCAATAATGAATTGTCTTGTTAGCCCATTCACCATCTCTTCAATGGATTCTGTCCCAAGAAACATGTACACATAGCCTTCATGTTTTCCATCTACTACAATGGGACTAACTGTACATATATAATTAGATGTTTTCCAATGATTCTCTATAATTGCGCCTTCATGATCTGTCCGTGTTTGCATCTTTTTAATATGCTTTTTTATAGTAGTATTTATTTCGTTGGATTTAGCTAGTACATCCTTATTTGCATTTGTAATAACAACAGTCGTTTCGGCTTCGGATTCCATTAGTGCAACATGGGAGATTGTTTGCTTATCAAAATACTTTTCAAGCACATCTCTGTGACTATTTCCGCGCTTTAATAAAGCTGTCATTTCTTCATTTACTCTATTGTTGACAAGGCTATAATAAAGCAAGACAAATAGAACACTTTCGATTAAAAGTGTAACAATTAAAAAATAAAATCCGAGTTGAATAGATATTCGCTTCATCGTTTTGCTCCTTAATCTAAAGTATCAATCCACCGATACCCGACTCCATAAACTGTTTTTAAATGGTGATCAATAGGGAAATTTACTTTTCGTAATTTATCACGTAAATTACGAATATGTGAATCGACTGTGCGATCTTCTGTATTTGTGTTTAACCCCCAAATTCGTTCGATGAGCTGATCACGGTTTAATACGTAGTTCACATGGCGTAAAAATAATCCGAGTAAAGAAAATTCAATTGGTGTGAGAAGGAGTTCTTCATTATGGACAGAAACGAAGTGTTTTGTTTCATCCCATACAATACCGTGATATTGGATTTGTTTATGTTCATTTGTACGTCTTAAAACAGCTTCAATTCTTGCGAAAAGTTCCTCCTCATGGAAAGGTTTCGTTACGTAATCATCGGCTCCAAGTTTTAATCCTTGAACGACATCTACTGTTTGATCACGAGCTGTAACCATAATAATAGGAATGTTACTAAAAGATCGGATTTTTTTGCACGTTTCCCATCCGTCCATCTTTGGCATCATAATATCGAGTAAAACAAATTTAAAGTTTCGATTTTCTATATGTAAAATAGCTTCTTCTCCTGAAGTCGCACATACGCAGTTATATCCAATTGGGGTAAGATAAAGCGTTAATAATGGTTCTGGTGCAAAATTTTTAAAATATTTGAAAACGATCTTCCCAACTTGGTCATACTGGTACTACGACTTTAAAAAAGGTGCGTGATTAGTATGGAAAAAGAAAATATGTTTAAGTGGAAACATTATCAACCGGATATTATTTTGTTAACGATACGTTGGTACCTGCGGTACAATCTTAGCTTTCGCGATTTGGTGGAAATGATGGAGGAAAGGGGTTTATCCCTTTCTCATACAACGATTATGCGTTGGGTTCATCAGTATGGGCCAGAGTTAAATGAGCGTATTCGAAAACATTTGAAGCCAACAAATGATTCCTGGAGAGTGGATGAAACATATCTAAAAATCAAAGGAAAGAAAATGTATTTATATCGTGCGGTGGATTCCGAAGGAAACACAATTGATTTTTACTTAAGTCAGAGACGAAATGCAAAAGCTGCCAAACGTTTTCTAAAGAAAGCTTTGGCAGCTTGTCATGCGAAAAAACCTCGTACAATTACGGCCGATGGCGATAAAGCTTACCCAGTTGCGATATGGAAATTAAAAGAAGACAAGTACCTACCACACGATATTCCACTTCGTGTGAAAAAATATTTAAATAACATCATTGAACAGGACCATCGGTTTATCAAAAAACGCATCCGAAATATGCTTGGATTAAAATCATACCAAACAGCTAGAAAAATGATAGACGGAATAGAAGCTATGTATATGATCAAAAAAGGACAAACTTATCAAGGGGCGAGGTCTGTCCAAAAACAGAATATCTTTATTAATCAACTGTTTGGATTAACAGCATAAAAAAGATTCCGGTAGGAATCCTAGCTTTTTGTTTCATTTATCATTTATTTGCACCAGAACCAGAAATACCAGGTACAATTAGACAAGCGCGTCGGTATCGTATACGGAAAAATGGAGAAGAATTGTTTGGACATTATAGAAAGAAACATCCGAAATTATTTGATAAACAAAAGTTATACACGTATGAAGAGTTGAAATATCGAGCGGTGAACTATTGTTCGTCTCATTTGGTGATTCATCTCTAATCCAGATAGGTCACTATGTATGCATTATGTTCTGAAAAACAGATAAAACGTCTATTTTTTGTGAAGAATAAAAAACGACTGCTCAGATTTATTTTTAACGAAAGAAGACAATCAAGAGAATACATTTCTATGTAAAAAACGTTAAACGCAATTAAGAAAAAACAAGCTGATTATGCAGGGCTATATGTATGTTTAAGTAGTAATGCAAATAATTTCACGTATCATTCGGTATAATAACCAATTATCACCACCAAATATTCATCAAGGGTTGCGTCCTCTCTTCCGTATCCGCTACAATAGAGATAGAATACACACAAAGAAAGGTGACTCACGCTATGAATCAACCTTTAGTCAATTTACGAGTCGATTTTGCTTTCAAGCAATTATTTGGTGTACAAGGTCAAGAGGAATTACTGATTTCTTTTTTAAATGCAATTTTGCATGAATCCTTATCTACACCGATTGTATCCTTAAAAATTGAAGACCCACATTTACATAAAGAATACGAAGAAGATAAATTATCCATACTAGATATATTAGCTACACTTCAAGATGAGACCAAGGTAAATGTGGAAATCCAGTTACGAAATACACAAGAGATAGTAAAACGTTCCCTGTATTATTGGAGTAAACTGTATACATCTCAATTAGAGCAAGGAATGCCCTACCGTTCTTTACGTAAAACGATTGCGATTAATCTATTAGATTTTGATCTCTTTCCTCAATATGATGATATGCATACAGTCGGACAATTTTGGAGTCAACAACACAAGGAAGTGTTACTCGAAGATTTGGAAATCCATTTCATTGAAATTCCGAAATTGCTACAGCAATGGAGAGAAGAAAAAATTAATCCGTGGGAAAATGAATTCGCTCGTTGGTTACTTTTACTACCAGCGCATGAAGATGAACATTTAACCCACACGTTGGAGGATATAGCCATGAAACAAGATCCAATGTTACAGAAGGCAATCCACAAATGGGAAAATATGAGTCAGAGTAGCTCTTTCCGTCTCGCATATGAAGCACGGGAAAAAGTGTTATTTGATGAACAAGCGAAATTAGCACATGCACGTGAGGTTGGTATAGAAGAAGGTATGGAAAAAGGAAAACAAGTAGGGAAAGAAGAAGGGCTTCAAGAGGGTATAGAAAAAGGGAAAATCCAACTTATTCGAGGCATGCATAAAAATGGCATGGATATCGAAGATATTGCGAAGTTTACGAATATGGAACTGTCGGAAATACGCCATATTTTAGACAAGTAAAGTGTACCGTACACTTTGTAACAAGGTTAGATGATTCTTTAGGGCCATCTGAACTTGAAGAACTAATATCGAAAAATAAAACGAATATTCAGAAAACACAGACCGGATGAATCCAGTTATGTTATAATTAGCGTAACCGATATACTGTACTACCTTTTGCTCCCTGATTTATATAACAAGTCAGGGAGCTTTTCGTATGCTTCCTGTTCTACGATTCTATTTTCAGCAGATTCCCATATAAAAGTAATATATTGAAAGTACTGGGGTTTTCGGTATGTGACGACTATTATTTCTCCATCACAAAAGATTCAATTGTTACATTTTTAAAGGTAAACTTATATTATTTTAGTATGTCATAGAAATTGTTTCTTTTCAAATTATTCTCCATGTGAATATTGATTTGCATATTCTACATAACGCTTTACTGATAAATGAGAAAGGAATCCAGTTTTTTTATGACTTCCTCTGTAGACATGTTTCTTTCTAGACAGCGTAGAATATAGGTATTCCGTAAGTGCTGTGCTGAAATTCCTTTTCTCAGTTGCGCTCTGGCTACTTCTAATCGAATCATCTTTTGTACAGCAATGGCTGTTAGTGCTTTCGGAGCATCATTGTCATACACCCAACGAAATGTCTCTCGTTTAAAATCAAATGTAACCAATAACGAATCTGTACTGTGATATCTAGGACGAACTAGTTCAGGTATCGTTTTATAGTACGTAAATAAACATATTTTATCCTCTTCCTTTAACATGATCCTTCTCTCTTTCCCTTTGTTATGTAAAACAGTAATCCTGTTTTTCCAAAGTGCACCTGTTGCATCTGTAACGATACGAGTTCTTGTAGTGTGAGCCCATAATCCAAAAGAAGTGATAGGATGGATACATTTCGATCTAGGAGAAGCGGTCGAATGGAAAGTTGTTCTTCTGACAATCCTTCAGAAGAAGTAAGAATGTTTTTCAACTTTTTCTCTTCTTCCTTCGTAATAAAGGGTTCTGGTGCAAACACAGTGGAATATGAAAAAAGAAAAAGATTCCTAGCGGAATTGAATGTTATGCTGTTAAATTGAACAGATCATTAATAAGATATATCTGTCTGTGGACAGGCTTCTCCCCTTGGAGAGTTTGTCCTTTTTTGATCATATGCATCGCTTCTATTCCAGCAATCATTTTTGTAGCTGTTTGTAATGATTTCAATCCAAGCATACTCCGAATCCGCTTTTTGATAAACCTGTGGTCTTGTTCAATGATATCGGGCTGATAATGTTTCCATTTAAATAAGTTTTCTGGTCCCATACTGATCACACCCCTTTTTGAAGCGTTAGTACCAGTATAGCCAAGTTTGAAAAACACATTTCAAACATTTTAGGATTCTTGCACCAGAACCAAAAATATTGAAGAGGGATTTATGGATATAAAAGAATACAAGTGTGGCTTAAAGCCACATATAACCTTCATTTGAGTTGTAAGCACATTCAAAGTCTGATGAGTAAATTAGGAAAAAACGACCTTATTACGAAAAAAGAGGTGTATGAGATTTCAGATAACTATTTAAATAGAGACTCTCAAGCTTCAAGACCAAATGAGAAATGGAGTAGTTTGTATGTATAACAGCTATTTCAATTACATAAAACATGCGATATTTAGACGAATCGTCTTATTCAGCAGTGTTTACTGAAGAGAGTAATTCTTTCCTTTTTAAATAAAAAATGAGACATGCTTGTTTAAAAAACTTGTATAGAAAATTTTACATTTATTTCAAACAATTTGCTTGATTTATCGTTTACTTACACCAGTATCATATGTTCTGATTATAGTTGATAGGGAAGGGGATTCTACGACCAAGACATAGCAGGTTAAACCGTTTGTCCTGTTATTATATAGCGCCATAAAAAAGAGACAAAATCTAGGTTGAGAGAAGGGGCTCCTGGGTTCTTTCTCTTTCTTTTACGTTCTGATACATTCTCATGAATAGCGTTTAGCGAACCACCATCCTTATTTTTGGTTACATTGACAGCTGAAAGGTGCATGATTTGTGAATGTGATGCCCTCATAGATGCTCCTGGTTGTGCGAGTGGAGTAGCAATCCCAATGGTATTTACCACCATATTTCCTCCTGAAACACTATGTGGTGTGGCTTCTTCATATACCATTTCTTGTAATTCTACCCAATCTATCGTAAATTCCGCACCCTCTGATTGAATAATCAAATCCACTTGGGTCGTATTCGCATCTGGATAGAAATAGAATTATTGGGTTATAAAAGTAGATTGGGTGAAGAATAACATATGTTTTTGATTTCCTGGTGGCACAATGGAAATCGTTCCTTGTCCTTTGGCACGAACGCGAACACGATACTCTGTATTGCCTCCCTTACTTGGTAAGGTAATGATTTGAGAAACTGTGCTATCCCAATCCGATAATGTCAAGACAGGTTTCCGATTGCTGTCTTGTGGGAAACTCACTGTACCGGCTATATTCCCATTTTGTGCTTGTTAGAGAAACAAACCATTTTGAACAATATTCCGTGCTTGTAGTTGATTCCAAGCGCGCAGAGCGGCTTGATAGATTGCTGCTTTTTGTTGTGCATATGGATCTTGCATCGGGATACCTGGCATAGAGCCTTGTTGAGGAGTACTTTGTTGCAGTACCATTAAGTTCTCCACATTGGTATAATTTACATTTGGTCTGATTGTTCCGCTCCAATTTGAGGAATCATACATGGCATTTAATTGATTTGTAGCCTGCTGTAAGCTCGCATTGATTTGTGTCTGTTGCGCCAAATAGGGTTGCAGCCATTGTTCATCTTGGTGCTGTACTTTTCTTATTTCTGCCACAGTTAGTGGGCGTCCCTCTGTCAAGGAAACCTGACTTATTGTTGCGAATCCATTCGGTGGTACGGTAAAACCAACTGTAATACCTATGTTCGCTTCCGGATGTAGCGCACCTACATCAATCGGATATTGGAAGAAGTTAGGGCTACTATTGACATCTTCTGCAGATGTAGGCAGGGAGGTAGAATAGGCTACATTGACGACTTGATTGACTTCATTTCCATAACGGGAAGTCATAATGTGTAACGAATCCGCCTGTAAGACGAAAACGGATAGATAATAGCGTGTATACGGCTTTAATGCTGATTCCGGTACAGTCTGATAAGCATATGATGGATAGACGAGAGAAGAAGGAGGCAACACCAGTTGACGTCCCCCGTATTGTGAGTCTCTTGATGAGATGAATACTTTGCGTCCAATTTGCCATCCTTCACCTGTAAAACTTCCACTGCTCAATACATTTTTTGATTTAATCAGGCGTTTTGCCTGATTCACTTGTGTATTTAATTCTCGTTATAAAATTCTGAAAACTTCACTTGTTATAAGTTCAATTTCTCTTTTCTTTGAAAGAACACAATTAACAGGCGTTTATGGTCTATACTACTGTTCCTATCGATTATTTGATATTGATGATATAATTCTAAATGTTAGTGGAGGCATAATTAGCTTTTATATTGTTTCCATGATTGCATATAATAAAAAAGGGTCTGTTGCAAAGTTTAAAAAAATAGAGAACGGATTATAAAATGGCGTTTCTGCTTATATATAGCCTGAATCATTTCAATCCCTTTTATGCTTGTCAGCAAATTGAACAAACAACGTAAAAGAACTTCCCTACGCCGTCGCAAGCAAAAAGGAAGTTCTAAGAAATACTTATACCTTAATTTTATACTTATATTATAGCATCTGCAAAATCAATTAAAAATCCCACTGCCTAATTAGGCAGTGGGATTTTTAGATTACTCATTGTGAAAGTGTAAAGTAAATTATTAATATTCAAAATAAATATTATCAATTTACTTTATTTTATACTCATGACAAAATATAATTACGCTAAATTTTTCTTTCAATCTTTTCCCTAATAAAGATTGAAGCTATTCACAATGTTTAGCTTGAAAAAGGAAAGCTCATTTCTTGTAAAAGAATGAGCTTTTTCTTTACTCTTTTTCATACATATTCTATCATATAGCTTACGATATTACTGCATTATTCTTATGCGGTTTCTTAGGTTTATCATATATTATTATTTTTGGAGAAACAATAAACATATACACTATGTCAAAAACGATGGTTTTTGATAATTATATTTTTTGATAAAATTAACTTCATGAGGAGGTTATGTTTCATACAAAATCATATATACGGCTATGCCAGGGTCAGTACTCAACAACAAGATTTAATTCGTCAATTAGATTTACTAAAAACTTGTAATTGTACGGAAATTCTTACAGAAAAAATGTCTGGAACAAAAAACGATCGACCGGAATTGTTGAGGTTAAAAGATAAAATTAGAATAGGAGATACTATAATTGTAGAAAGTTTTTCACGGTTAGGGAGAAGTACCGAAGACTTAATTGAATTAGTAGAGTATTTTGAACAACAAGGTGTAAAGCTAATTAGTTTAAAAGAAAACTTTGATTCGAACGCGACTTAATCGTTCAACGAACGAGGGAAGGTTTGGAAAGCTCTAGAGCTAGGGGAAGAAAAGGTGGCCGTCCCAAGGTAAAAGAAAAATACATTGAAAAAGCATTAAATCTATATGCCTCTAAAGAATATAGTATTATTGAAATAGTTGCTATGTCTGGAATTAGTCAAGCTACTTTATATCGCTACATAAAAGAAAAAGGGATAAGAGATAAGGTACATCCTATTGAAAAAGAAAAAATAGCCAAAATTAGAATGTGGCTTAGAATAGAAAATAATAATAAATTTGTTAGGGGAAAAAGCAAGGTACGAAAAGAAGTGGAGCAATATCTCCGATATGATTTTAATATGGAAATGAACGCATCTAATGAATATGTATTTTTCGTTCCCTACAAAGATATTGATGATCTAACAAAACAGGTTGAAGATATTATCTGTGAGATTGCAAATACCGCTGATTGGAGAAATTGTTTCATTGAAGCGGATACATATTGCGATGAATTAAACTTGTATTGGTGAAATATTTTAAATGGTTTATCCTGCATGAATAGGCAGTTGATCCCCCACTTCAAAACTCAACGGAAGCAAAGAAGTTCGGTAGGGATTAACTGCCCGTAAAAGCTCTAATGGTTCAACTAATAATCAGTAGGGAATGAACACATGAATACAAAACTCTTACTGATTAGAGGTTCACTTTATTGGTATTTCTTTAAAAGATAGGAGAACTAATATTGACTAAGAAATTTAGATTATCAAATGAAGAGGAAAAACAATTCAATCAATTTCTTACAACAGATGATTTTGCAGAAATATTAGCAATTATTTGGAGATATGGATCTAAACGAAAAGGGTATTTTTCTATCAGAAATAAAAAAAAAGAAATTCCAGAGCGATTTCGTGAATTAGTTGTAAGAAGTAATTCTGTAAGATACTGCAAGAGAGAACGTGAAGGGAAAGTTAATTTTTGGGAAATCGGGATAAACGAATGCCATCCGCTTGTGAAAAAGATCGAGGAAATGAACTGGACGCCAATTTCAGAAAAAAATCGAACCTTTCCCAAAGGGACTTTTAACGAAAAAGTGTTTGTAGCGACTTATATACGCTTATTACATGATTTAGGAACTGTACATGGCCAAGATAAAGGAAAACTATATAAACGTGCGCGATTACGCATACATGGATCTGTTGATGTATTGAACAACATAGCCCGTGTGTTACATCGTGAATTAGATGTAGGTTTAAAACGCATACAAACAGACGGGAAAATACCGCAAGCAAAACAAATTTATTATCAATCCAAAAAGGAAATTCCATTAATACTGGAGTTTGCGGGAGCAATCGAATCTTTACATAGATTTTATAATTTTCGCCTCGGTTATATCTGTACAAATGAATCAAAGAAAGTATAGGGCTTATGGTATTGCAAATAAAAATGTGTAGGAAAGGCTTATATCAAGATGATATTGTATCCCTGGTTCTTCTCCCAGGGATACAGATGTTCCTTCAATAAAAGAGCATGATAAAGATACATAAGAAGTAAAAGGAAATATCTCATTGCTGAAATCCACATTATTTGCTATACTAACAGAGCTTTCGAATAGCGTTTTACTTGTTCTAGACGAGTATGTACTTGCTGACAAAAAGACTTGGTGTATCCAAGTCTTTTTGTTTTTTATAGTTAAGTGTAATTAGTATCAGAATGAAGATATTTTCATTCCTTCCTCAAAAAGGGGCAGGGCAACGATTCCTTCTTTTTGTGGCTATTTTTGTGATTTGAACCATAAGTTTGCCGTTTCGGCAAGTTTATGGTTCTTTTTGTTTGCGGCAAACTTATGCTTCCAGGATTTGAAGAATATTTTTAATGTCGTTTTTAAATAAATTCAAGATGTTTATAAAAAGACTAAATGTTTTGTCCACTTTGATCTGTCTATCTAGAGAGAGGTTTTTATAGCTAAAAGAAAATCTGAACTGAAAGGTGAATAAAGAAACTGGTGAGCAACAATAAAGTTACTCCACTAAAAGTGGCAGATTCTTGAATAAGCAGGAAAATTTAAGGGCATATATCTTCAAGAAAGAGAAATTCACTTTTTATTGAAATAAAGGATTAATAACCAGAGAAATAATACATTTCAATACAACTATTATTCAGTTCATTTCATTACAGGATAAATTCGATTTTTAAAACAGTATAGCTACCATATTATTCAATCCTAAATATGTAGTTTGTATATCTTAACTTATACTTAATGATTCTAAATTAAAACGTTGACATAGTCCACTAAATATTTTATTATTTGTTGACATAGTCCACAAAAGAGGGAGGGATATTATGAACCATAATGAAAATATTGTTAGTGATATAAGGCGATTTAATCGATTTTATACGAATATACTGGGTTTGTTAGATAAGCATGTATTTAATGGTGAATATTCTTTGACGGAGTCTCGGGTAATTTTAGAGATTGGTTTCATGGAAGAATGTATCGCAAACGATTTAGTCGAAAAACTAGATATTGATCGCAGCTATATGAGTAGAATAATTGCAAAGCTTATTAAAGATGGTCTACTAATTAAGGAAAGTTCGACGGTTGATAATAGAACAAGTCTGATTCGATTGACACCAAAAGGGACTGCTTTTTTTAATCACTTAAATGAAAAATCTAATGAACAAATAGTGAAATTACTACAGGGGCTGTCACAAAAAGAAATAGAAGAAATACATGTTTCTATGTTGTTGATTGAAAAGAAATTAAATAGAATTGAGGAGGATATGAATGATACGATTTGATAATGATTATGCAGAAGGTGCCCATGGGCGAATTTTGAAACAATTAGTTGAATCTAATGAAGAGCAAACACCTGGATATGGTATGGATGAACATTGTGCAAAAGCGAGAGTATATATTAAAGAAGCATGTGATACAAAGAATGCAGATGTACATTTCCTAGTTGGAGGAACACAAACAAATACAACAATTATTGCTTCTATATTACGTCCGCATCAAGGGGTAATTTCTGCAATTACCGGTCATATTGCAGTACATGAAACCGGAGCAATTGAAGCAACTGGTCATAAAGTGCTTACTTTGCCGAGTGATGACGGGAAAATTCGTGCAGAACAGGTAAAAGAATTATATGATGCCCATTGGAATGATGCGACTCATGAGCATATGGTACAGCCGGGCTTAGTATATATTTCTAACCCAACAGAGAATGGAACAACTTACAGTAGATCCGAATTAGAAGAATTAAGCAAGGCTTGTCGGGAATGTGGTTTGCCATTATTTATGGATGGAGCTAGATTAGGATATGGTCTGGTTTCCAAAGGCAATGATTTATCCTTAGCAGATATCGCATCACTTTGTGATGTTTTCTATATTGGAGGAACGAAAATAGGAGCATTGTTTGGTGAAGCAGTAGTCATCATTAATGATGCTATAAAAAATGATTTTCGATATATAATCAAGCAAAAGGGAGGACTATTGGCCAAAGGGAGATTATTGGGAATACAGTTTAAAACTTTGTTTGAAGACGACTTATACTATGATATTTCCAGACATGCTGTGGAAATGGCGATGATGATCCGAGAGGCATTTGTTGAAAAAGGATTTTCATTAAGGTACGATTCCAAAACAAATCAACAGTTTCCTATTTTGCATAAAGATGTAATAACGAAATTGAGCCAAAAATATTCCTTTGCCATTTGGGAGAAAGTCGATGAAACGCACAGTATTGTCAGATTTTGTACCAGTTGGGCTACAAAAAAGGAAAATGTAGAAATGTTGATAGAAGATATTAAAAAATTAGAATCGCGATTTGCGAATGAGTGTATTGATTTGAATCAATAGTTTATCAGTTAAAGGAAGATGCAAAGTGTCAACAAAGGAATTATATGCTGAGAATAGTTATATTAAAGAATGTAAAGCGCAGATTGTTTCAGTAAATGGAAATTTAATTACATTTGACCAAACGATTTTTTATCCAGGTGGTGGTGGACAACCTTGCGATCAAGGGACTATTAAACAGGGAGATGAAATCTACGAAGTAGTAAATGTTAAAAAAATAGATGGTGAAATCGTTCATGAATTAGATCGTCCATTGCAGCACTTAGAACAAGCAGTCATCATGCATATCAACTGGTCTTGGCGTTTTCAAAACATGCGTTATCATACGTTATTACATGTTATTTCTGGTTATTTATTTCAACATTACGGTGCTTTAGCTACAAGCAGTCAGATTGAAAAGGATTATGCCAGATTAGAGCTAGCGTTTTCTCCTGAAGTTATAGAAGAAATACAGTTTGAGGAATTAGAACAATCAATATGTAGGATAACTTCTGAACATCATGATGTTCAGATAAAAACGATAAGTAGAAAAGAAGCTGAGCAGAAAGTAGGGAGTATTAAGACAATTATTAACTTACTTCCAGCTTCTCTTAACGAAGTACGATTAGTTCAAATTGATGATATTGACGAGCAAGCATGTGGTGGAACCCATGTTAGCAAAACAACTGAAATTGGCGACTTTTCCATTATTAAAATTCAAAACAAGGGCGCCACAAAAAGAAGGTTGAAAATTCAGCTTAACTAACAGCTTCTTTTTTTATTGATTGCATCATTTATTGTTTAAATGTCATCAGTGTTTATAAAAAGATTGTTCGGTGTTTTATTTGTTAAAACTTAATTATAAACCCTTATTACACAAAAGAGTGCGATTGTTGAGCAAACACAGGTAGAAAAACGATTAAAATTTCTTATATAAATTATTTACTAGCAACAAATAACCCAAGCATTTTTGATCAATTTTTTTCAAAATGTTTGGGTTTCTTCTGTTGAATGGTCTTTTTTTGTAGCATATTTTTGATTAAAATCTATTACAAAGTACCAGGATTCACGGCAAGTTTATGGGTTAATAATTAATCCATGGCAAAGTTATGATTCCATGTTCTTTGAACAATTAGATAAATATCTTCTAAAAAAAGTAAATTCCGGCAAGTTTATGCTTCCAATTGCGGCAAACTTATAGGTAAAGTGACAATTTTTATTTAATTTGCAGCTTGTAATCCATTAGAAGAAATGGCCATATCAAATTGGATATCGGGTGGTTGACGTCTATCGTCCAATCCATATTTCCCGAATCGATTTATATGGAAGGTAAGGTATGGACTTAAATCAGATAGTACTTCTTCGTCTAATTCATTTCCTTCTTGAATATATTCATGCAAGATACGGGTAAGTTGAAAGACGTTATAAAAAATGATACAATTTGCAATTAAATGATTGTATTTTATAATTTTCCGTTGTTTTTCCCGGTGATTTTCTGCAATAATTCCATCTCCCCCGAAGAATAACCATTTTGTAAACCCATTAAATGATTCGCTTTTATTTGTAGCCGCTTGAATGGTACTTCTTAACTCTTCATCTGATAAATATTTTAATAAAAATAGTGTACGGATTGCACAACCTAATTCACGAAATGCTTGATATAACTTGTTTTTCTTGCTATATGCACTGAGTTTATTAAGAATAGTAGAAGGATGAATACGTCCCATTTTAATTGACATCACAACACGTAACATATCCTCATAATGATCTTCAATTATGTTCCAATTTACCGAAGTTGTAAATAACTCATTAATATGCTGATAATTAGAGTCGTTATGCGGCCTTAATAATTTTAAGTTTTTCCAATTTCGAATCCGGGGCATAAGTTGGATTCCTAATAAATAGGATAATCCAAATATCGGTGCATTTTGTCCTTGCGTATCAGAATGTAGTGTATTGGGTTGAATATCAGACTGATTTTTCATCAGAATATCCAAAATATAAACACCTTCCCAGACACCACAAGGTATAAAGTGACTGAATAAGGCGATATAATTATCTGAAACATGGTAATATCCAATCCCACCATATCCACCGTAACGAATATGATTTTCAGATAATAAATTTTGTTCATAGAGATCCCACTTTGTTCCATCAGCCGACG
This sequence comes from Bacillus sp. SRB3LM, assembly GCF_015712745.1. Lineage (NCBI taxonomy): Bacteria > Bacillati > Bacillota > Bacilli > Caryophanales > Bacillaceae > Bacillus > Bacillus sp. SRB3LM. The sequence goes on along the minus strand of NZ_VWVQ01000103.1, from coordinate 364,859 downwards.
CACTATTTCCAGTTCCCCAATATTTCGGTAGATTAAATTTATTATAAGCATTAATTAACCATTCAATAGCTTTCTGGATAGTGTCTTCCGTAATGTGTCGTTCATTAATCCAAGAAATTTGCCTTCTATCCACTGTACCAAGGGAACGAGCTGCTTGAGTAGGACCTAAATTACAACCATAACAAAAAGCGGTTGTTAGATAACGTTGAGATGGTTTAGCAATTTTGGCATCATAACCAGAAATAGGACCAAAAAATCTTGTCCAATTTAACCAATACTCTGTGTCACTCAACAAATCTAAAACATTAATAGGTACCATTTTCTCTTCAATTCGTTTTCTAACAGCCTTTAATAACGGTGATATTTTTTTCTTTTTTAATTTTGTTATAAAAGGTTCTCCATTTCGAATGATAACAGCTTTATTTTTTGGAAAAGAAGTATCTACTTTTTTCGCAAGTGCTTCAAGCTTATCATACACTTGTTTTTTAAATTCCCCAGCTGTTGTTGGAAGACCTGCTTGTTCACAAAACGTATGTAAGTTTTGGCGATATTCATCCCAAGATATTAATTGCTCTCGATAATCAGCGTACTGTTCGCTACCTTCAATACATAAATCTCTAGATTTCAATTCATTTCTAACTTGATAAAATACACAAGCTTCAAAGTGTCTTCTATTAATTTTATTTGGATATACATTTTTTCTACGATTAGAGCTAATCCAGCGCCACCAGCCTTCAGGGATCCAGGTTAAATCAACAAGAGGAACTGATTCTAAATCATTATGCATTCCATTCTTACGGGTGTAGATAGTTGAAATCCATTCAGATTTTTTATGTTTATTCTTTAATAGGAAAGAAATTGCTTGTCCTAGGCCTTTATTTTGTGTAGTTGATTTAAACCTTAATGACTCCAACATCTTAATTAATTCAGAACGATTACTTTTTAAATATTTCCACATAAAAGAATAATAGTTATTTCCAGTATAGGCTAGGTGTTCTTCACAGTTCTCTAGAATTTGTTGCCCACGATTTCCACCAATTAGTGTTTCTAATAATTGTAATCGTGTTTCAGAAGAACCTTCTAGTTGATAAGTAGTGATGGTATCACGTAATGTCGTAATGAGTTCGTCTGTTTGTTTTTCTCGTTTTTCTTTCAAAACATAGAGAGCTCTTTCCGCTTTATTTTCAGCTTTAGCAATTCGCTTGATAAACATCGTTCCTATATCATCAATCGTTTTGGCGTATTGAACATGTAATAAAGCTATAGTTAGTGTATATCGTTTATGTTGTTCCAGTTCTTTCATACGGGCTGCATCTAATGTTTTTGCTTCTGCAGCTAATCTTTCTATTTTAGCGGGCGGGATAAATAGCTTTTGAAAAAAATTACTTCCCAGCTGTCGGTCACTCATCCAGTTTTTCCGTGCAACCCATGTCTTGATTTGTTCTAGTGTAGGACGGCCTGGCTCTCGTTTTATCGCATACCAATCAGAATAAGTAGCTCCATCAATCTGTTGAAAGAGTGTATCTATTTTTTCTTTTTCTTCATTACTTAATGAATCTGCAACTCGTTTATATAGAGTACGATAAGCCATACTATGGATATGGTCTACAGATTTTACTAACGTCTGAAATGCTGGTAATTCATAACTATGTTTGATTAATTCATCAATCGCAATATTCACAAGATCACTTTTCGCATCTTTCTCTAACACTGCGTTTTCTATTGCTTTTAACATAATTTGACGGGCTTGATTATCAAATACTTTTGCTTTTCGATAATTCCGAATCATGGTGATTTGACGTTTTCCGGTTCCCGTCCGATGATAAGAATTCCATTTTTCATTACCAGAAAGAGCAATATTAGATGTTCTAGCAATATGCTTAATAATGACAAGGGGAACATCTGTAATGGGAATAAAATAGTTTAAACATTGAAAAGTTTTTAACAAAATTAAAAAGTTTAAATGTGAAAATGGATTACGAGAATGTGTTCTCGTCCAATGTAATTCTTTTAATGTAGGCGAAAATAGCTTATCTAGTTCTTTGGTTGTAAAGTTACTCTTTAATCTTGGATAAGCTGTTTCTTGAACAGTAAGCATGTTGCGGCTCCTTTCTTATGGTAGCGGATTTTGCAATCCCTCGAGATGAAATTTTCATTTCAAATCGTGTATTTTCCTATATAAAGAGGACCTAGATACATTTGTAATTTCACAAATTTGTTTGACTGTCATATTTCCTTCTTCATAAAGCTTCATTGCATAATTCATTCCTGCATGCTTTGTATGATACTTTTTAACTCGTCCTTGATACTTTCCCTCCTTTTTGGCAAGCTCAATTCCCTCACGTTGACGCATACGAATTAAGTCACGTTCCAATTGGTTGACGCCGCCCATTACTGTCATTAAGAAATGACTGTATGGATTTTCTTCAGATAAGTCCAACCAAGTATCTTTTAAGGATTTTAAATTTGCCTTTTTATTTTTTATGTAATCCACTAATTCAAATAAGTCTCTCGTACTACGGGTAATTCGAGTTAAGTCTGTCACATAAATTGTATCACCTTCTCTAAGATCAGTTAGCATATTTTGGAGTTCAGGTCTATCCTGTGTAGCACCTGATAATTTTTCTTCATATATAATATCTATTCCAATTTCCTTCATTTGTTGTAGCTGTCTCTTAGGGTTCTGATCAACAGAACTTACTCGTACATAGCCTATTTTTCTCATATTCTACTCTCCTATTTTGAAACAAGTCATATGGGACACTCTAAAGTACCATTATATCAGAATCAAAAGAACATCCCGATAGGGTGTACTCTATTGGGATGTTTCTGTGATTATTTAATAAAAAGAGATAGAGTGAAAATCATGTACGAAATACATGTAAGTAAAACCAGAAAGAATATAAGCTTCGTATGAGATACATATCGTTCTATTCTTTTTCTCATCTCAATTAGTTTTATTTTTGCAACTTAGAAGGATCAATTAGAATTTGTTCCTTCCAAGATCCGGCTAGCTTTCCAATTTTATTTATATTTACATCTAATGTAAGTGGCTGCTTGAAGGAATCTTTTCCCTCAGGACCTTCCACAAATGTAAGGACACTTTCTGGTCGATCTTTATCACGAATACCTACATGTTCTAAATCTTGCCCTGCCGCTTTTAGCTTGAATGGTAAGCCATTTTCTCCTTGAATAAATGGTAATTGTGAGAAGCTACCATCTTTTCCGTAGTACTCTGGGTTTTCCTCTTGTTGTCCATTTTCCTTGCCTTCACTTTTAAGATTTAATCCCGTTGTATCAAATTCATACGGTACTAAACTTCCATCTGCTTTTTCAATTTTATAATGAACAGATATACGTGAATCTGCCACATATAATTCTTTGAAATGTACCGTAACACCTTGATCTGTGATTTTCTCATCAATCGGAATGTATTGGCCATTTTTCATCATATCTTGTGTGACACCATTTTCATCTTGCATACCTTCATTTACAACCTTATCATTTGAAACTTCATTCGAAAAATAGGAAGCAACATTTGTCGCTGCCACTCGTACTTGTGGAATCATAGCTGTTGTGAAAAGTCCAGCTGCAGCTACCGCCGCATACATAAAGCGTTTTGATTTTTTATTCATATTCGTAAACAATCCCTTCTTCTGTTCAGTTTTTTCATTTATATAAGAAACTTTTTCTAGTTTTGTGCGACTTTCAAATGTTTTCCACGCTTGTTCAATATCAATGTTGATATCTTGTGATGAGTGTATAGTTTCATCCTCTAACATGACATGTTCCCATTGATTTAATTTACTAATTTCAAGTAATGTATTTTGGCATACTTCACATGTATCTAGATGCTTTGTAAATCCTTTTCTTTTATGATGAGGAAGCTCCCCATCTATAAACGCTTGAACAAACCCTTTAGCATAACAATTCATTTGTTATGCCTCCTCTACTTGTTTATACATCTTACGAAACTTCTGTTTGGCTCGGGCCAATAGTGTTCCAATAGAAGATATTGTCAATAACGTATTGAAATTCCCTTTTTTTGACGGAATCAAATTCCCTTTTATTAGCGATTTAATGTTGTTGGCTGTATTCCAGCTTTTTGCTTCTCACGAAGCCTATATGAATCTCCCTTGATATTAAATGTTGTTGCGTGATGTAAGAGTCGATCTAAAATAGCTATTGCTAATACTTCATCTCCAAAAATCTTTCCCCACTCTATAAAAGATTTATTTGACGTTACAATGAGTGCTCCCCCTTTTTCATATCGCTTTGAAATGATTTGAAAGAAGATATTGGCACTTAATTCATCAAAGGGAAAATAGCCTAGTTCGTCAATGATAAGAAGATCAGGACGACTCCAACGTTTGATTACTCGATTCAATAGTCCCTTGGTATGAGCCTTCTTACACTCATTAATAAAATCATCAGCTCTCAAAAAAAGTGCTGTATAACCTTTCATGATAGCTTCGCTAGAAAATGCAATTGATAAATGTGTTTTCCCTACTCCTGGAGGTCCTAAGAGTAGGACATTTTCCCCATTATTAATAAAACGGCATGTTAATACTTCTTTCACTCGCTTTTCGCTAATACTAGGTTGAAAAGTAAAGTCAAATTCATGAATTGTTTTATGAAACGGAAGTTTCGCGTGTTGTATTCGTTTCTGTAAAGCTGATGCTTCTCTTTTTTCAATTTCATGCAAAAGTAGGGTGTTTAGAAATTCAGAATATGGTACATTATGTTTAGATGCATCTTCTAAAAGACCATCAATTTGGTCGGCGGTATGATGCCATCCAACTTTGATTAAGCGTTCAATTATAAGCTGAGTGGTCATACAGAATCACTCCCTTCTAATTGTTCATACACTTGAAGAGAACGTTGTTCTACTTCGAGCTCATCGGGTTGAATGTGACGGGTCGCCAAACCTTTTGTTGTCGCATTCAGCCCTTTATAATGTTCAAGGCTTACATGTGTTTCAGTCTTACCTGTAAGAATTGGATGTATTGCGACGCACTCTAATTCATCATATATTTCAAGATGATGATCAAGTGTCTCTTTTATCTTCACTTGTTTGCCCACGAATCGAAACGGTACAGAGTAACGTTTTCCTTGATAAGAGATAAAACAATCCTTACTAACCTCTCGTATTTCCCATTTTGTAATTGGAAAGGCTGGTTTTGTATTAGACTTTCCTAGATACTTTTCCTCGACTTGATATCTTGCGATTGGAGCTTCTTTTGTTGTTCCATTTGGTTTACGATTTGCCGTTTTATTTAGCCAATCCCTGACGTCATCATTTAATGATTCTAAAGTAAATGTATGCTTACGCTGCATAAAATTCTTTTTAAGATACCCTACTACATTTTCTACTTTTCCTTTTGTTTGTGGACGATATGGCTTACACGCCTTCGGCACAATCCCATAATAGGATAGAAAATCTTCGAACCTTCGATTAAATCTAATCTCTACTGGTGTATGTTTAATTACAACAGTTTTCATATTGTCATAAAGGATTTGTTCAGGAACCCCATTAAAATAAGCAAATGCATTCATATGGCATTTCATTAAAGTTTCTAAATCCATACTTGTAGTAAATTCAACATATTTCATTCTGGAGTACCCTAATACCATTACAAACGCGTATACATCTTGTTCTTTTTCGTTAACTTTTATGTTCCCTATGTATCCCCAATCCATTTGAGCCTGTTTACCAGGTGGTGTTTCAAACCGTAAGGTTGCTTGTTTTTTAGGGGTTTGTCGATGAGGTCTGACAAAATCGCGCAAAATGGTAGCCTTCCCTGGGTATCCCATTGATACAATTTCGTCGTATAACACTGCGCAATTTGTAGTACCTTCTTTAATCCTTTGAAGGAGGTATGGTTTATATGGATCTAGTTTACTTGGTTTTTTCTCTACTTTCTTTTTTGATGGTAATGCATCTTGCTGGATATATTTCCGAATAGTTTTTGGATCAAATCCTGTTTCTTCAGATATCGCTTTGATTGTCCATCCTTTTTGATACAATTCTCTGATCATAAAAAATTCCCCAATCTTGACCATAGCTTCTCCACTCCATCATTGTCGTTTTGAAACCATTGTCCGTTATTTTTGGGGAATTTGGAACCGTTGTTATAAAGGATTTTACCACCGTTACTAACAAATAGATATTACAAAAAGCTACATGTTACCACTACAGCACAGTTAGCATTTAGTGAATAATAATATTTTTCACATTGAGTATTTCATTACGAGCATGATAGCTCCTTACTAACATTTATAGGAGAGAATTTCACATTAAAATATTCTTATTTAAAATTACAAAGCAATCTACAGCTCTAACAACAGAGTTTCATTTCGTACTATTTTTTATTATAAAAAACAAACGTATTACAATAAAATCTAATATCTAAAATGCTTTTATAAAATTAAATTATCTTATTCTAAACAAAATTGATTTGTAAAATTTTTCAAACGGCATTTTATTCATCTTTTTTGGGTGTATTGTACAGACAATATTTTTAGAAATACACATATACAATAAATATTAGACGAAGTAAATATTATAAAATAATAAACTCAAAATATTATTATTTAAGAACTCACATTGATTTAAAAAGAGTTTTTATAGGAGGGGATAATGTGCAAGTAGTTATTTTATGTGGTGGAAAAGGACTAAGAATGAGTGGACTCTCAAAATCTATTCCGAAAACTCTGGCCAAAGTCCAAAAAAAGCCCATTATTTGGCATTTAATGAAATTATACGGACAGTATTCTTATACCGACTTTATTTTACCTCTAGGATATCAAGGAGACACGATAAAAGAATACTTTATGCAATATCACTGGAGGGATAAAAATCTAAAAATCAACCTTTCTAATCAAACATATACTCCATTAGAAAAAGATGAAGATTGGAATGTTACTTGCATAGATACTGGAGAAGATACTATGACAGGAGCAAGAATCAAAAAAATTGAAAAATATATCCTTGATGATACTTTCATGATTACCTATGGAGATGGATTAGCTGATATTAACATTAATGAATTAATACATTTCCATAAAAAAATGGGAAAAGTAATGACGCTCACGAGTGTGAATCCCCTTAGCCAATATGGGATATTGCAATCAGAGGATGGGGTTGTGACTGCATTTTCGGAAAAACCACAAAAAAACGAAATGATTAACGGTGGATTCTTTGTATGCAATAAAGAAATATTCAATTATTTAGACACAAATCCCGATTGTGTTTTAGAAGAAGAACCTTTTCGGAAATTAATTAAAAATCGAGAATTAGCTGTATATCATCATAAGGGAAGTTGGATTTCCATTGATACTTATAAAGATTTGATAACAGCAAATGAAATATGGCATACCTCAAAAGGAGGTCCACCACAGTGAATAATTTTATACAAAATTTACTGAAAAAGCTAAAATGGGATTCTTTTTTTACACACAAAGTTTTAGAAGATACCCTGCAAGAAAAAAATATCGATTCAACACCTTCCGAGTTTTCCACACCAATAATCCCTTTTCTAACAGAGAATACTCCGTTATTAGAAAAACCAGAGGATGAAGAATGGGAAACTCAAGTTTCTCCCACAAAAGATGAAATGGATATAGTCAACTTGGAAGGTTTTCATTTTTGTACAATTGTAGGAAAACACTATCTTTTTAAAGTATTAGCTTTATATGAATCACTTCATGAGCATACTGAAAATTTTACACTATTTATTTGCTGTATCGATGAACTAACTCTTTCGACTCTACAAAGTAAAAAGTTAGAACACGTGATTTTGATACCTGTACAAAACTTAGAAAATAAGCTACTAAAAAAAATCAAATCAGAACGTAAAATAAATGAATATTGTTGGACATTAAAAGCTCCTTTCATAGAATTTTTATTCCGAACATACAACATACCAAGAGTTCTATATTGTGATAGCGATTTATTTTTCTTTTCAAACCCTAAACCAATTTTTGATGAGTGGAGAGAATTTGCAGCTTTTTTATGCCCTCAAAGAGATTCACAATTTGTAGAAGATCGATTTGGAAAATTTCAAGCTGGCCTTATTGGATTTAAAAATAACTTTCATGGCAGAAAAAGTTTGAAATGGTGGAAAGAGCAATGTTTAAATTGGTGTTATCAAGAAAGTGATGGAGTAAATTTTGGTGATCAAAAATATTTAGATAAACTTCCCTTGTATTTCCATCACATTAAAATTTCAAATCACTTGGGAATCGATGCTGCACCTTGGAATTGTATTTATAACAATAATTATAATTTTAAACAGCAACAAAATGATATATATATTGAAGATGATAAGTTAATTGTTTTTCATTTTGCCTGTTTATCAATTTTTAATCAAAATCAATTCGACTTGTGGTCCCTTAGTCCATTAATGATTAATAAATTTATTAAAAATAATATCTATATTCCTTATTTACATGCATTACGTCGAAGTATGGATGAAATTAGACAGATTAATAAAGACACTTTTAATCAATGCATACATCAAGAAAATATATCTACAGCAAAAAATTTTTATAATTATAGTCAATTACGTCGACAGATGGATCAACATGATTATTTCCTTAATTTTACCACGATTGTAAGTCAAAAATATGTTATTAAATTTTTAGCGTATTATTCATCGCTAGCAACTAATATGAAAAATTTTCATATCTGGGTTCTTTGTATGGATCCTAACACGTATAGCGCATTACAAAAAATGGAATTACCTAACGTTATATTAATAAATATTGAAAAAATAGAAAATACACTTCTTAAATCCATAAAAAATACTCGAAGCCTAAAGGAATATTGTTGGACATTAAAGCCATTTCTATGCTCATACATTTTATCTAATTATCTGGAAGCAGATCATATTATTTATTGTGATGCAGACATGTTTTTCTTCTCTGATCCGACAGTATTATTAACAGAATGGAGCACATATTCTATATTTTTATGCCGGCAAAGAGGTTCCAATAATCTTGAAAACAAATTTGGGATTTATCAAGCTGGATTAATAGGATTTAAACGAGAAAAAAATAGCTTAGATATACTCGATTGGTGGGAAATAAAATGTCTCGATAGATGCTCTAACACTTATGATGAATACTATGATAGCTGGGGAGATCAAAAGTATTTAGAAACCATTCCTCTCTTATTTAGCAATATAAAAATTCTAGAAAATATAGGAATAAATGTAGCACCATGGAATTCAGTGATGAGCAATAATCATTTGATTTCCAAAACTAATAGCAAATTATATATTGACGACCAACCACTTATTTCATATCATTTTGGAAGTCTATTAATGATTAATAAACAAGAGTATGATACCTGGTATCACGAACCCTTGAATTTTACACCGCCTATTCTTCAATTTGTTTACACCCCTTATATTAAGTCTATCAAACAAGCAACTAAAAAATTACAAAAAACATTAGGACAAAAAGATGTCTCACAATTTTATGCTTCAGTACCATCGAATTATATACCTAAAAACCGGTTCCAGATTTAATATTCAGGCTAAGAGGAGAATATGAATGAAAAATAGTAAAATATTAGTCACAGGTGGACATGGCTTTATAGGAGCACACTTGGTACGTAGACTTTTACAGGAAGAGGCACAAGTATCCATATTAGCTAGAGAGAATGCAAATTTGTGGCGGATTCAAAATATATTAAAAGATATTCAAATCTGTAATGGAGATATTGTAGATACGCAAAAAATAAACAATATTTCAAGAAAATTGAAACCTGATTATATTTTTCATTTAGCTGCTGATAGTGGGTGTTCCTCTAAAACAACTAGTATTCAGAAGATTAAAACTAATATTTTAGGTACAGCCAATATAGTAGAAGCAATAGCACAAATAGGTTGTAAAAAAATAATTAATTTAGGCAGTAGTTCAGAATATGGAGCATCATTACAAAAGATTGATGAGAATACTGATATAAATCCAATTGATATATATGGAATAACTAAATCTACCGCTACTAAAATTGCTCATAACGTTGCGCTTAAACATAAAATGGATATAGTTACACTACGACCATTTAATATTTTTGGTGAAGGAGAATCATCAGAGAGACTTTTTCCCTATGTTATTTTGCAATTACTACAAGGGAAAAATGTGCATCTAACTAATTGCACACAAACAAGAGATTACTGTTATATTGAAAACCTTATTACAGCTTTAATATTAGCAGCTAAAAAAACCAATATAAAAAATGAAATTTTTAACATTGGGAGTGGGATAACACACTCGCTACAGTACTTTGTCGAAATCATTTTTGAGAATTTTGAAACCAATAAAAAACCTCTATATGGATTTTTACCATATAAAGAAAATGAAAGAATGAATGTTTCCTCTGATGTTAGTAAAATAAAAAAAATTCTTAATTGGGATATTACAACACCTTTAGAAAAAGGTATTCAAAATACTATTAAGTGGTATAAAGAGAATTTTGAGTGGTATTTGAAAAATACAAAATAAATGTAAAAGGATAGCATAAAATGAGAACAATAAACCCTTCTGTATTTAAAAATAAAAAGATTTTGATAACCGGACATACGGGATTTAAAGGCTCCTGGCTAACATTATGGCTAACCCAATTAGGTGCACAAGTAATAGGAGTATCTTTAAATTCTGGACATGAAAAGGGAATTTTTAATTCTTCAAAAATAAAAAAAGACGTTATTGACATACGGGGAGATATAAGAGACTATGGCATGCTAGAATCTATATTTAAAAAATATAATCCTGATATTATTTTTCACCTAGCTGCTCAACCTTTAGTTAAGTATTCTTATCAATATCCTCAATATACGTATGATGTTAACGTTATGGGAACTCTAAATGTTTTAGAAGCAATGAGAGTAAATGGAAATGCACAGGCTGCTATTTTTGTAACAAGTGATAAATGTTATAAAAATAAAGAATGGACATGGGGATATCGTGAGAATGATCCAATGGGGGGGATTGATCCCTATAGCTCTAGTAAAGGATGTTGTGAATTACTCATCGCCTCTTATCGTGATTCATACTTTAGTACTCAAGAATTTCAAAATCATCAGACAGTAATAGCTACTGTTCGAGCTGGTAATGTCATTGGCGGAGGCGATTGGTCATTAGATAGAATTATTCCAGATACTATTAAATTTTTAAAAGAAGATAAGGATGTAATCGTTCGTTTTCCACATGCAGTAAGACCTTGGCAACATGTATTAGAAGCTTTAAGTGGGTATATTATATTGACTGCAAATTTATTAGAAAAAAACATAAAATATTCCGGATCATGGAATTTTGGTCCTTATTCAAAAGATATGATTTCTGTTAAAGAGTTAGTTGAATTGTTCATTCAAATATGGGGATCCGGAAAATGGAGAGAAGAAAACATTTCAAATGCAGTACATGAAGCTCAATTTTTAAGTTTAGATATTAGTAAAGCAAACAGACAATTACATTGGTTCCCTAAATGGGATATTTATGAGTCTATTGAAAAAACTGTAGAATGGTATAAACAATATGAAACCTCATCCCTTGATGAGTTATGTCATAAACAAATTAACGAATACTGTAATCTTTAAACTATTCCCTTTTAATTATCTTTCGGTCTATTTAAGATGGGATATTCATATGAATACCGATGTATCTTATCAGGCTCCACATATAGTTCTGTTTTTCAAAACTTTAATCAACTTAAAAATGATTGAACCTCGAGAATTTTACAATCGCAAAAATTATTCTATAATTTATCTTTTCAAGTTTTTTAAAGGTATCTGTAACAATATATAATAGTAACCAATTTTGCATTATCCCACCTTAAACTCTTAAAGGTGGGATTGTTTTTTTAGTAAATAGGTAATTTGTGTCCTAAAGTCAAGAATAGTAAGTTAATTTATAAATATAAAATATAATTTGACTATTCGAAATAACAATATTGTAATTAGACATAAAGGTTTTTTAACTTTTCAAGTTATCTCTCCGAAAATTAATATTCTTTTAAAAGAATACAAGCAAGATCTTTTACATTTTCCGGAACTCTTTCCCTGATTTTATACATATCGTGAGATTTCCTCCAAATCTCGTTGGACAGGGATATCAGAAATTAAAATAATAGGTATAGAACCCATTTTTTGAGTGAGTATTGTATCTGTAATAATACATGCTATTTCATCAGAATTTAATTTTGTATTATCTAGCTGATCAAAATTAATATTCAAATAATCCATATTTTTATTGAAATATAGGTTTAAATATTCTTGCATATATTTTTCCCAACTTTTACCGGAACTTAAGATTAATACTATCTTTTTATTTTTTATTTTTCTTTTCATATGTATTGCTTCTATATGCATCGTTAAATTTGCTATTTCATTTTCTCCAATATGGGCTCCCATATTATATTTCTTTTGCCATTTACTAATAATTACTTTTACTTGATTGAAGGTGTTTAGATGTTTCTTTTTTATATAGAATGTAGTGGGGCGAATATAATTTTTATCAGTAAATATTTTTGATTTATAAACATGTGGTTTCATTGTACATACTATATAGAAAATAAATTCATCATCACATAGTAAATTTACACTAAATGAATGTTCTAATGTTTGTATTAAATCTTTAAGATTTTTATAAAGAGCTCTCTTTCCTTTCATAATACAAGCTAAATAATCTTTTTTGATGATTTCTTGTCTTTCATAGTAATATTCAGAATGATTTATAGCAATGATTAAAACTACTATATCTTGACACCTTAAATTTATACCATATTTTTCAAAAACAGAAGTAGTAACCACGGAAATTTCTCTATACACGGATGAAGACATACAATCCGAAATAGTTTTTTTATCTAGAGGAATTGCATATCTATTTTTTTTTCGCATTAAATATATGGAAATAAAAATAGATAGTTTTCTAATACTTTCTTTATAAAACTTAATACCCATAATTTTTTCTATTTCTTGTAAAAAAACTGTAAACATATTTTGTTTGAATTCCTGAAAAGGCCATTCTTGTTTATCATAGGATTTTAAGTAAAGTTTATAATACATTAAAAGTAAATTAGTTTCATTACCTTCTATTCTTAACGGTCTTTTTTTCAATTTTAAGTCATATTGATTTAAATAGGATTCTACTTCTACTAGAACAGATCGCATTTTTGTAGTTTGTATATACAAGTTACGTGCTAGTTCATCAATAGTTTTCATATTATTACATAATAATTTTTTAAGAGTCTGAACAAGTAAAGTATTTTTAAAGTATTCTATTCGAATAATATCTATAGATGAAAAAGCAGGTTTTTTCAGTCTAATTTCCTTTCGTTTCGATGTTTGAATAGACCAATCCGCTGGTAAATAATCTGTGATTTGTATTAAATCTCTTTGAATGGTTTTAGTAGAACAATTCAAATGTTCAGCTACTTCCTGTAGAGAAAACCATCTTTTTTCATATGAGATAAATTTTAATAAATCATAATGCCTTTTTAAAAACATATTACTATAATTTGTTGTTAATCAACAAATTTCCTCCTTTGATGCTTAGTACTTAAGATGCACTTCTTAAATACAACTGACTAAAATTAAAATATTTTAGATACTATAGTCTTTTAATTTGTTAGTCATATCAATTCACTTTATATTCCAGTTGCATTTTTTTATATACAAAACAATTTTAATTTATTGGATTATCCTTTTTTTTTTCTAATGAAACTCTTATTCTCAAGATTAATATATAATAAATTATTTAAGAAGTTTTTTTGTTTATCACATTAATAAAAACAATATTATCTCAAAATATTGTTCATGATTTGTAATTGTAGTAATAATTCGTTTGCTAGTGGTTTATTCAAATTATTTTTCTGTAAAAAAAGCAACCACCTTTTAACTTCCATTATTTTATATTTCACACTATATAATTGTTGATTATCAAATTCAATTATAAGTTTCATAAGTATTGATTCTATCTCTAACATCTTATAATCAATGGTTGCTAAAATGATTTCAATAATATTGTTTGAAATTGTAGTCATATCTCTTCCCCCTGAATAATAAATTTATTAAATTTTATTGTAATATTAGTTTATCTTTGTTTAAATTAGAATTAAATCTAATATTTGTCTTTTATGAAGACAAATGCATTACCTTTCTATATAATGTATATAAAATAAAAAGATATAACGATTTTTCGTGGTAGATATCTAAGATTGATAGGAATCTTTAACAATTTATTTCGAAATGATTATTTTTCGATTCCGTATAACAAATGGTGTAGATAGTAGGGGGCATTGAGATTTATTTTACAAGTGGATGAGATGTATATTGAAATTAAAAGAATAATATTTTGATATACAGTATAGAAAAAACGACGTTCACAACAATCAAACGTCGTTTTTTCTATATACAATTAATTTAAGTTGTTTTCATAATGTCTTGGATTAAAACTATATTTAAAAAAAGTGTCCTGCTTTTTTATTTCACAATCGTATTTGTGTAAATATATTTACATTCGTATATGAAAATTCAAGTTGTTTATTTAATATAATTATTAAGTTGAAAATTTATTGTTTTAACCAATTATAAAATAAAAACTTTCCCTTATATGATTCTTTATTTTGGCGTATAAATGCTTTTGCAATTTCAATAGTATTTTCGCGATTAATAACCATTTCTAAGCGTCCTACAAAAAACTTTGTAGGCGAATTTATAGGGTCTGAAGTTTGAGCACGTTTATGTACTTCAGTAAGAAATTCATTAATAGATTGATCTACTTGTCTTAATGTACCTATCCGTATGTTTTTATTATGTAAAGTTTTTAATACATCAAGTAGAGAATCTTTTTTAGTAAAGATTTTTTTTTCATTTAATCGTTCAACAACAGATTTATAAAATAAATCTGACATTTGATTTAAGTATAATTCTTCTTCATCTTGTAAATTTAATTCATCTACTATATGAATTAAATTATCTATATTAGATGAAGAAGAATTAGTATAACTCTCTAATGTATTTTTTAATGTAATTTCTGTAGTAATCTCTGGTAATGTTGTTTCAAATTGAAACTGGTTGTTTCGTTTTGAAACTGGTTGTTCTATTTCGAAACAATCAGTTTCATTTTGAAACTCTGACGTTCTGTTTTGAAACATCAGAGTTTCATTTTGAAACTCTCTAAAATCAAATTTATAACCCTCTAGAAAATAGCCTAATTTGAATAAATCTCTTTGAATTTTCAAAATATCAACTCTATATTGATAGGTATTGTCTCCTTTCCAATTAGGATTATTTCTACGTTCTAGCCATCCATTCTGTAAGAGGCTTTCTAAATGTCTCCCTATGCTGGATTTACTCATGCCAAGCATAGTTTCTAGACTCATATCTTCTGCACTTTTATATATCCAACCATGTGATAATTCAATTTGTTTTAATAGTTCTGCGCGTTGTTTCTCCTCAGTATTCATAGCCATACGTGCACGTTTTTTTTCTTCTTCAATAAATTTATCATAGTCATTAACACGTTCACTCCAATAAATTAATTGATTTAATAAAACTGCTTTCTTAAAGTCTCCAGTCAATACCACTAATTCTTCTTTTATCACTGCACGTTTTAGTTTATTAGCCATAATAAAAAACCTCCATATCAACCCGGTTTTAAATTTGGGCATAAGAAACTAGAGGTTTTGTAGTTTACGTTTTTTTTAAGATATGATACTATTTAAGTATTGATTTTATTTACGTAAGTTACAAAACCTTGGATTCTAGTTTTTAAATGGTGGGCGGCCAACCTAACAAACATTTAAAAACGGTTACCGGGTTTTTTTTATTAGAATGTATATATTTAAAAATCTGTGTATCTATTCATCATCATAGCAGAGATTGAAAAAAAAAAGAAGGAAAAATAGAACAAGGTCCTATTATATCTTAATAATTTTAAAGAATTAAAATTTCACTAATTTGGTATACTGTACAAATCAAAATTATTATTAAGAGAAATATCCAGTACATTATAAACTAACTTACAATTTGAGTAGTACTATTTTTAGGAACAAAATAGTTAACTTTAGTATATTTATTTTTTTACTATAAGGCCTTTTGTATGATAGCCAAGTTTATTCACAAATATTTTAGCTGCACGTATAATAAATTTGTCAAAATTATTATACATTTATATATAATAATTAAAATTCCATCTAAATTAGAACGTGAATAATTTGGAATTTAAGTCATAATAACAAATATTTATTGTAAATGATGATGTAGCATTTGGAATTTACCCCCTATTTTTTCTATTTTTCTCTCAGAGAGATTTGCAATCGAACACGATATTTATCATGTAAATCCACTTAACCTATGGAAAGGTAAATAAGATAAGATTACGAATCGTCGCGTAGGATTTCAATTTTTAGCCATAATCTTTGGAAAACAGATCTAGGAAGAGTTTGAAAAAATTGAATGTTAAGTTTAGTAAACTTCAAAATTAAAAATCGGAAAATCTACCATAATGCAGAAAAAATGTTATCTATTGTATGTTCAGATGAGTTTTAATTCCTAATAGGGTATATTCTTTTGTTTTTTGAAATTGGATTGTAAAACCAAATGACTATTTTTAAGATATAATTTTATTCATTCGAATAGAATTATATATGGTATAAAAAATCCAAGGGTTTCTGATGTGGATTTTCGGAAAATAGAGTGAAGAAAATTCTAAAATAAAATGTTTTAAGAAAACAGTTTAACGTATTCCCCGAAAGAATTCTTCTTCCTCAAGCGTGTGAAGGGCGTAGCCAAAAGGCTTTGCTTTTTATTTTTCCTCTGACAGAGTCAGTCTTATAAAGAATAAATATTAGTATATCAATGAAATTAGATAATAATAATCATTCGGTGTTCTTGCTATAGTATCACCTTGTATTGGTTGTAAAATTCAGAAGAAATGTGTTCAATGATGATATATCAGACTATGCAAAAGACATGTTTGTCAGATTATCTGAGAATTACAACATAACATTGGTAGAGTGGCATCATGATGTAGATCATGTTCATATTTTGTTCAAGGCTCATCCGAATACAGAAATGACAAAATTTATTAATGCTTATAAAAGTGCAAGTTCTCGACTCATCAAGAGAGATTTTCCACGAGTGAAAACGAAACTTTGGAAAGAGATGTTTTGGTCAAGAAGTTTTTGCTTATTAACTACTGGCGCTTCTCCAATAGACGTAGTAAAGAAATATATTGAAAATCAAGGTGAAAGGTGAGGTGAAATGATATGACAAAGCACAATAAAGCATATACATTCCGTTTGTATCCAACAGAAGAACAAGCATATCTTATGCGTAAAACCTTCGGTTGTGTACGTTTCGTGTATAATAGAATGTTAGCTGAACGAAAAGAAGCGTACGAAAAATATAAAGATGATAAGGAACAACTAAAGAAACAAAAGCCTCCAACTCCCGCGAAATATAAAGCAGAATTTGAGTGATTAAAAGAAGTGGATTCATTAGCTTTGGCAAATGCTCAACTAAACTTGCAAACTGCCTATAAGAATTTCTTTAGTGGTCAAAATGACTTCCTAACATGCAAAAGTAAAAGACAGAAAGTCTTATACAACGAATGCAGTAAACGGAAATATTATGTTGCTGAATGGTCATATCAAATTGCCAAAACTGAAAATGGTACGTATCAAACAACATAGAGAAATGCTACAAGATTATAGAATCCAATCATGTACGATTTCTATGACTCCTACGGGTAAATACTATGTGTCTATCTTGACTGAATATGAAAAAGAAATTATACAAAAAGAAGTAGAAACAGTTGTGAGGTTAGACTTTACGATGGATGGATTATACGTTAGTTCTGAGGATGAGAAAGCCAATTATCCTAATTTCTATCGTAACATGTTAGAACGATTAACAAAGGCACAACGAGTATTATCAAAGTGACCTGGTCAAGAAAAACTGGAACATGAAATAGATTATGCAATTGATTTTGAATACTGATACGGAGTCATTCCATTTAATGATGAGTGCGGACGAATGGAATGGTAATACATATAAATAAATTCAGCTACTAACTGAGTTACTTGAGCGAGAGAAATCAGTTTTTCTCCATGCAAACATTCACGTTTAAAGATGCTAAAAAATGATTCGATCACAGCGTTATCCCAACAGTTCCCCTTGCGGGACATACTTTGTTGAATCTTTTGTTGCTTACAAAAATCAGTAACTGTATAACTGGCAAACTGGGATCCTTGATCACTATGAAATAAAATCTTTTTGTGACTTCCATAAACATTTTTAACTTGCTGAATTGTGTCCTTTACTAATTGCGCATCTTGGTGAGTATCCAAAGAGTAACCAAGCACCCGCCGGGTGCTAATGTCTAATGCAGCACAAAAATACACTTTCAATCCATTTACTAAACGAAATTCTGTAATATCACATACAACTGTTGGAACGTCTTTCTTACCAGGTTTAAAGGAGCGCTCTAGTACATTTGGGAATGTATAATGGTCTTGCTTTCTTTTTTTATAATACGTGACAACTTTTGACTTTAATCCAGCTCGACATAAAGCTTGTCTTACTTGAGATAAGCTCACCATAACATCTCTATTTATAAGATAACGGTACAGTTTTCGATACCCCATTCTACCTTTTAAACGTTTAAATTGCATGACAATATAAGCCGCTGTCTTTTTACGTTGTTTCTGACCTTCAGTGGCTTTACGATGAAAATAGTCGTAAAAACCACTCGCAGACACTTGTAATCGATAGCAAAGCCAGCGCACTCCAAATATGTGGTGATATTGTTTGATAAACTGAAAACGTGTTAGTTTTGGTTTTTGGCAAAGAAGGTTGCCGCCTTTTTTAAAAATTCATTTTCCTTTTTTAATGCCTGGATTTCTCTTCGTAAAGAACGTAGTTCTGCCATATCAGTTCCCTTACTATCTAAAAGTGGAGAAGAATATTTTTTTATCCATGAATTAAGAGTCCCATGTCCTAGATCAAATTCTCTTTGAATACTGGAAATTGTACGCCCTTCTTTGATTACCAATTCAACACATTGTTTTTTAAATGTTTCATCATACTGTTTTTTCATCTGAAACACCTCTTATATAGAATAATTTATCTCTATACTGTGTTCCAGTTTTACTGTACCACCTCAAAATGAATAAAAGTAACGAACAGAAAAAGGGCGCTCATAAGAGCGTTTTTTCTGTTTGTAGAATTCTAAACATATTTTATTTTTCAATATACATAGAAAGTATAATTGTACATGTATATGGGTGTCCTGTTTTATTTATTCCTTTCACATCAATTATAAGATTGTATATATCCGATTGCTCTATATGCTGTAACGTAGCAGATAAAATATTTGTATCTACTTGTCGAAATCCATCAGATTATGAACTCAGTGTAGCTGTCCAATGAACAACGCGAATCATAATAGAGACCACCTCCGCTTCAACAGTTTTTTATCAAAAGATGGGATTTTTAATTTTGCTTTATTAGCGGGTATTTTCAAATGGAAAGGTGCTTATTGTTGATACCGTACCATCATTAAATAGGCATCTTTACCTTCCGTGTTCATACGTATCTGCCAGTCTCCCACTTTCATACTTTTTAGTTGAAACATATGAATGAAAACCCCTTTAAAAAGATATTATGACCCTTTGTTACTAATGTATCTTGTTTATTATAAACCTTCCCTGATGAGGAAATAAGTTGTATCTCTACCTGTTTACTCGTTATTAAAATTAATACGGTTCCTGTTTTTAACGTATCTACAGAAAACATTGTGCCATTTTCTTAATGGGGAATCAGTTCTACACCTAAAATCGTTTGGTTTTCTGTCGTTCCTAACTCTGTATAGGGCTCACTCATAGAAGGAAAGGAAGATGTTGACTGCACTTCCTTTCCGAATGGAATCATGGTCTAATGTAACATCAGAAAAAAGGTGGATAGCGTACGGCATAAGTAAAAAGCAAAAGCTTGATAGCCATTATTAATGTTTTTGAGGTTTTACCTAATATTGAAATCATTCAAGCCAATGGACACGATTCACAGTTTACACATAGTGATTATAATCCTATGAGTACTGTGTTTACGGGGATTCAAATCCATTGGAATTACATTAAAGGCTCAAACGAATCAATTGGAAAAAATGAGGTTTGTAGCAGTTGTTGATTCAGGTGTTCAGAGCACACATCCTAATTTAAAGATAAGATAAACCTCGGTTATGATTATGTACGAAATAATATGGTTGATGTTTAAATAATGTAATTCCTTTTACGTCGAAAAAGAGAAGTCTGGAATGTAAATTTCCCTTTTTTGACTCACATATACACATACTTTTACTTTTTGAACAATTTTGTCAGACTACGGAAAACATTGTAGTTTTTTATATAAAGAAAATAACAGGAATAAACAGAGTATTTCACGTATATCTTAAAATGGTGATAACAACCCAAAACATTCCATTCACACAAAAAAATATGTTTATAATACCAATAAAACATATAAAGCTCTGAGTTTCTTCACCGTCTCGAAAAGAGAGTATGCTATATCAAATCCATTTTTATAGGGGGGTATTTTATGAATTCATTACAAGAACAATCCATTATTCCTTATAATGTACTGGTAAGCCCGCCAAGGGGCACTGCAGGGAGTCAATTTGGTGATTTTGAGGACCTTATTACTTCCCTAAAAGAAGCATGGGTGGAATTTCAAAAAACAGGTAGTGACAAATTATTAACAACGGTTCTACAGAACGGATTCTCAGCAGCGAGTGGGGGAAGCTTCAATTATCTAGCAGTTTTACAAGCTGGTATAGGAATATTAGGAACAGTTTTAGGCGCTGAAATTCCTGGCGTTGCTGTTGCAGCACCAATTCTCAGCATGGTGATTGGTTGGTTGTGGCCACACAGTAGTAAAGATGATACTCAACAATTGATTAATTTGATTGATGCAGAAATTCAAAAACAGTTGAATCAAGCCTTATCTAATCAGGATAAAAATAATTGGCAGGGGTATTTGAATGCTATTTTTACATTAGCGAGCGAGGCAGCGGACACCGTAGTCGATGCGCAGTTTACTGGCGTACAAGGAGATCAAAACAGACAACCAAGACAACCAAGCCCTTCAGATTATGTAAATGTTTATAATGAACTTGTTGCGGCTAATTCCGCTTTTATTATCGCCCTAAGTCAAATGGTCACTGGAAATTTTGACACGCTTGCGATACCTTTCTTTGTTATAGGAGCAACTGTACAATTATCAACGTATCAATCTTTTATCCAGTTTGCAAATAAATGGATTAATGTAGTGTACCCAGATCAAACACAAGGTGATGGGCTTACACAAAAACAAAATCTAGTTAGAATAAAAGGAATCATGCGGACAGCTATTCATGACAACACACAAAAAGTGTTTGATGCTTTTAAATCGGGGATGCCTTCATTAGGATCTGATAAAGCTTCGATCAATGCCTACAATGTATATATTCGAGGAATGTTGTTAAACGGCTTAGATATGGTTGCAACATGGCCTTCCATGTATCCTGATGATTATACTTCTCAAACAGAATTAGAACAAACACGTGTTATTTTTTCAGATCTAGTAGGGCAAGATCAATCTCGTAATGGAAATGTAACGATTCGAAATATTCTCGACAATACAACTAGCTATCAACATGGGACAATAGATTTTAACTCTATTTTTTATTTCCCTGATGAATTACAGAAGGTGCAAACCAGAGTCTATAGTTATAATCACGGTTCCTATTGTGGTGATTGTTACTGCTGGCCATATGGAGTTATTCTAAACTATCCAAGTAACACGTATAGATATGGTGATAATGATCCAGGTACCTCAGGTGATCATTGGCAAAACGCTCCTATAACAAACATTAATGCTGCAACTCAACATACGACATATGTTGATGGGGAGAACATGTGGGGAGATGTTAGTAGTTTTTCAGGTTGTAATCTACCTGGATACTGTTCTGGAGACTGCTCACCAGGAGGCAGTTGTCCGAGTAATAATGGCTATTTTCAAAGTTGTAATAGTCAGCTACCAAATCAAAAAATAAATGCGCTATACCCTTTTACACAAACAAATGTGTCGGGAGCATCTGGGAAATTAGGAGTAATGGCGAGTTTCGTTCCCTATGGTCTAAGTCCAAACAATGTTTTTGGTACAATCGATCCTGATACACTAAATATCGTTGGAAAAGGGTTTCCGGCAGAAAAGGGATTTCTTACGAATGGGAACCGTCCTGTAGTGGTAAGAGAATGGGTGAATGGTGCGAATGCTGTAAACCTTACTCCGGGAAATACTTTGTTGATAACAGCAACAAACTTAACAGCGGGAAAATATAAAGTTCGTGTACGTTATGCAAACGCTGGTACAACTACTGCATCTTTAACGCAAAGTGTAGTAGCAAATGGTGGCCAGATTCAAGGTGGTGGATGGGGATTTAAAAGTACTACAAATGCCAATATACAAGCAAACTTCCCAAATCAAGTATATGTATCGGGACAACAAGGAAATTATGTAGTCCAAGACATCTCATGGCCTGCAGGTGGCGGATCTGGTGATCCTCTTACTTTACCTTCAGGAAATGTGGTAGTAGCACTTACCTTACAGCCACAGGAAACAAACACACAAGTATTTATCGATCGCATTGAGTTGATTCCTATGCCTTATAATGCTGAAAACCTTAATTATACGATTACATCCCCAGTCCCTGGCGGCGCGAGTAATAATATGGACATTTACCCGACGATATGGACGGCACAATCAGGAGAACGTGGCGTTACTGCTACTATAACTATAGCTGGACTTAATGATGGTTGGCTGCGTGCGGCCCTTCTAGCTAAAACTGGTCAGGGATCTGACTCAGACCCAAATAATTGGGATTATATGTGTCCAGTCGGTTATCAAACAACTACGTCTCTAAGTAATGGCACATACAATTTTGACTTTCAACGTCCTTCTCAAGACTCTCAAGGGGTCTGTGCTGATAAGTCTTTTACAGCAATAAAATTGTCATCTTCCGGGTATGATACTAACCAAACTCTCAACACTGGAACATTTACTGGTACAGTTAATACAGAGAAAATTTAATGTTTTCTAAATTATAAGAAGAACCTCTTCTAATAAACAATTTAAAGGAGTGGTGATATGGCAGCAAATATGAATCAAGTAGCATCGGCCTTAACCACATCTAACGATATGGTTCTTTTGCAAAAATAGTGGGTTTATGAAAAATGAACAAAAGATTCCTAACGGAATTGAAATTTATGCTGTTAAACCAAAGATTTCATCGATAAGATACATTTGCTTTTGAACAGACTTCTCCCCTTGGAGCGTTTGTCCTTTTTTGATCAATATGCATAGCTTCCATTCCAGCGATCATTTTTGTAGCCGTTCGCAAGGATTTCAATCCAAGCATATTCCGAATCCGTTTTTTGATAAATCGATAATCTTGCTCAATGAGGTTCTGTTGCAAAGTTTTTTAAATGCAGCTAAACTGTAGGGAAAATGTGCTGAGGAGAATGAGACATGAGATATTTTAAAGGAAAGCAATTCAAAAAAGATATTATTTTAGTAGCCGTTGGCTATTACTGCCGTTTTTCTTTAAGTTATCGCGATGTATCTGAACTTTTGAGAGAGCGTGGAATATCGGTTCATCCAACAACTATCATGCGTTGGGTCCATGAATATGGGAATTTGATTTATCAAATCTGGAAGAAGAAAAACAAGCAGGTACGATCATCGTGGAAATTAGACGAGACTTATATAAAAGGAAAATGGGTTTATTTATATCGTGTGATTGATAAAGATGGATACACATTAGATATTCAGCTTCGAAAAACACGAGATCATCAGGCGGCATATGCCTTTATGAAAAGATTGGTAAAGGCTTTTGGAGAACCAACGGTTCTCACAACAGATAAAGCCCCAGCGTTACTATGTGCATTTAACAAATTAAAAGAACAAGGTTTTTATAAACATACAACTCATTGCACTATCAAACATCTGAATAATCTTATAGAACAGGACCGTAGGCATGTTAAAAGACGTTTTGTTAAATCCGCAGGATTTCAAAACCTTCGACATGCTTCTCGTACCTTGAAAGGCATTGAAACCGTTCATGCTTTATATAAAAGAAACCGAAGTCTTGGCTCAGACTTCGGTTTTTCAATGTACAATGAATTACAACAATTACTCACAATTGCATAAGATTCAGATATACTCAATTTCACCTTTTTATTTCTTAAGAAACTTTGCAACAGAACCTTTCACCTAATATTGGAATCATTCAAGCCAATGGACACGATTCACAGTTTACACATAGTGATTATAATCCTATGAGTACTGTGTTTACGGGGATTCAAATCCATTGGAATTACATTAAAGGCTCAAACGAATCAATTGGAAAAAATGAGGTTTGTAGCAGTTGTTGATTCAGGTGTTCAGAGCACACATCCTAATTTAAAGATAAGATAAACCTCGGTTATGATTATGTACGAAATAATATGGTTGATGTTTAAATAATGTAATTCCTTTTACGTCGAAAAAGAGAAGTCTGGAATGTAAATTTCCCTTTTTTGACTCACATATACACATACTTTTACTTTTTGAACAATTTTGTCAGACTACGGAAAACATTGTAGTTTTTTATATAAAGAAAATAACAGGAATAAACAGAGTATTTCACGTATATCTTAAAATGGTGATAACAACCCAAAACATTCCATTCACACAAAAAAATATGTTTATAATACCAATAAAACATATAAAGCTCTGAGTTTCTTCACCGTCTCGAAAAGAGAGTATGCTATATCAAATCCATTTTTATAGGGGGGTATTTTATGAATTCATTACAAGAACAATCCATTATTCCTTATAATGTACTGGTAAGCCCGCCAAGGGGCACTGCAGGGAGTCAATTTGGTGATTTTGAGGACCTTATTACTTCCCTAAAAGAAGCATGGGTGGAATTTCAAAAAACAGGTAGTGACAAATTATTAACAACGGTTCTACAGAACGGATTCTCAGCAGCGAGTGGGGGAAGCTTCAATTATCTAGCAGTTTTACAAGCTGGTATAGGAATATTAGGAACAGTTTTAGGCGCTGAAATTCCTGGCGTTGCTGTTGCAGCACCAATTCTCAGCATGGTGATTGGTTGGTTGTGGCCACACAGTAGTAAAGATGATACTCAACAATTGATTAATTTGATTGATGCAGAAATTCAAAAACAGTTGAATCAAGCCTTATCTAATCAGGATAAAAATAATTGGCAGGGGTATTTGAATGCTATTTTTACATTAGCGAGCGAGGCAGCGGACACCGTAGTCGATGCGCAGTTTACTGGCGTACAAGGAGATCAAAACAGACAACCAAGACAACCAAGCCCTTCAGATTATGTAAATGTTTATAATGAACTTGTTGCGGCTAATTCCGCTTTTATTATCGCCCTAAGTCAAATGGTCACTGGAAATTTTGACACGCTTGCGATACCTTTCTTTGTTATAGGAGCAACTGTACAATTATCAACGTATCAATCTTTTATCCAGTTTGCAAATAAATGGATTAATGTAGTGTACCCAGATCAAACACAAGGTGATGGGCTTACACAAAAACAAAATCTAGTTAGAATAAAAGGAATCATGCGGACAGCTATTCATGACAACACACAAAAAGTGTTTGATGCTTTTAAATCGGGGATGCCTTCATTAGGATCTGATAAAGCTTCGATCAATGCCTACAATGTATATATTCGAGGAATGTTGTTAAACGGCTTAGATATGGTTGCAACATGGCCTTCCATGTATCCTGATGATTATACTTCTCAAACAGAATTAGAACAAACACGTGTTATTTTTTCAGATCTAGTAGGGCAAGATCAATCTCGTAATGGAAATGTAACGATTCGAAATATTCTCGACAATACAACTAGCTATCAACATGGGACAATAGATTTTAACTCTATTTTTTATTTCCCTGATGAATTACAGAAGGTGCAAACCAGAGTCTATAGTTATAATCACGGTTCCTATTGTGGTGATTGTTACTGCTGGCCATATGGAGTTATTCTAAACTATCCAAGTAACACGTATAGATATGGTGATAATGATCCAGGTACCTCAGGTGATCATTGGCAAAACGCTCCTATAACAAACATTAATGCTGCAACTCAACATACGACATATGTTGATGGGGAGAACATGTGGGGAGATGTTAGTAGTTTTTCAGGTTGTAATCTACCTGGATACTGTTCTGGAGACTGCTCACCAGGAGGCAGTTGTCCGAGTAATAATGGCTATTTTCAAAGTTGTAATAGTCAGCTACCAAATCAAAAAATAAATGCGCTATACCCTTTTACACAAACAAATGTGTCGGGAGCATCTGGGAAATTAGGAGTAATGGCGAGTTTCGTTCCCTATGGTCTAAGTCCAAACAATGTTTTTGGTACAATCGATCCTGATACACTAAATATCGTTGGAAAAGGGTTTCCGGCAGAAAAGGGATTTCTTACGAATGGGAACCGTCCTGTAGTGGTAAGAGAATGGGTGAATGGTGCGAATGCTGTAAACCTTACTCCGGGAAATACTTTGTTGATAACAGCAACAAACTTAACAGCGGGAAAATATAAAGTTCGTGTACGTTATGCAAACGCTGGTACAACTACTGCATCTTTAACGCAAAGTGTAGTAGCAAATGGTGGCCAGATTCAAGGTGGTGGATGGGGATTTAAAAGTACTACAGATGCCAATATACAAGCAAACTTCCCAAATCAAGTATATGTATCGGGACAACAAGGAAATTATGTAGTCCAAGACATCTCATGGCCTACAGGTGGCGGATCTGGTGATCCTCTTACTTTACCTTCAGGAAATGTGGTAGTAGCACTTACCTTACAGCCACAGGAAACAAACACACAAGTATTTATCGATCGGATTGAGTTGGTTCCTGTTAGTCAACCTACTCAGTCATCCGATAATATTATAAATTATACAATTACAAGTCCGCTTTGGGCTTACTGGAATGAATCCGGGGTAGGACCAGATAATTTTCCAACAATCTGGACAGCTAGCTCTGGTGAAAATGGGGTTTCTGCTAGCATTAATGCAACAAACCTTGATAACAATGTAACTTTTATTGCTATGAATGGAGATGATTGGTCTTCGGCAGTTCCAATGCAAGATGCAACTGGGGATTATTCGATAAGTAATGGGGATTATATTTTAAAACCTTATGGAGACCAGCCGTTCACCGTAATAAAAATAGGTAGCTATTCTTCAAACTACGTTACACGAGGAACGATTACTGGTACAGTGAATATACCTCAAAACTAATATGTTCCATTATTAATTAGTAGAGCCAAAGAAATAGTATGTCCTATTAAAGATCTAAAGGAGTGATTATATGATGATAAATACAGATCAAATAACATCCGCTGTTAAATTCCCTTTCAACAATTTGGCACAAACACGTGTGATGACACAAAGTCTTTTTTCGACCGATAATCCGAATCAACTAGCTCCCGGTGTGACCGATTACTGGATTGATTATGTGCATCAACAAGTTCAATCTCTACCAAATAGTTATGCAATAGAAAAACGGGAATTAAATACACAAGTGAATCAGGCAAAACGTCTGAGTAAATCACAAAATGTATTGCGCAGTGGGAGTTTTACAGGTGAAGGGTGGCAACTTGGACGCAAGGTGTTCATCTCATCAGGAGACTCACAATACGCGGGGCAGCAACTGGTGTTACCTCCTTCTTCCCTTGTATATCCATCTTATGCCTATCAGACTGTACCGGAATCAGTATTAAAACCGTATACACGTTATTATCTATCCGTTTTTGTCTTACAAGCGGATTCTCTACAAATTATGGCTTCCCGCTATGGAAATGAAGTCAATCAAGTCGTGAATGTAGCCTATTCTACGTCTCTGCCAACTTCTGTAGAAGGTGTTAACAGTAGTCCAAACTTCTTTCAATATCCAATTGATGTAGGTGCATTACATCCAGAAGCGAATATAGGCATTACAGTTGGTTTTACCGTACCGTCGAATGGATTCGCAAAAATAAGTCAAGTTTCCTTGACAGAGGGACGCCCACTAACTGCGGCAGAAATAAGAAAAGCACAAAACCAAGAGGAACAATGGCTACAACCCTATTTGGCGCAACAGGCACAAATCACTGCGGGTTTACAGCAGGCTACAAATCAATTAAATGCCATGTACGATTCATCCAATTGGAGCGGAACGATCGGACCAAACGTAAGTTATACCGATATAGAGAACTTAACAGCACTTCAAAACAGTGCTCCTCAAGAAGGATCTATGCCAGGTATACCAATGCAAGATCGATATGCACAACAAAAAGCAGCAATCTATCAAGCCGCTCTTCGCGCTTGGAATCAACTACAAGCACGGAATATTGTTCAAAATGGTTTGTTTCTTCAACAAGCACAAAACTGGAATATAGCCGGTACAGTGAGTTTCCCACAAGACAGTAATCGGAAACCTGTCTTGACATTATCGAATTGGGATAGCACAGTTACTCAAATCATTACCTTACCAAGTGAGGGCGGCAACACAGAGTATCGTGTTCGCGTTCGTGCCAAAGGACAAGGAACGATTTCCATTGTGCCACCAGGAAATCAAAGACATATGTTATTCTTCACCCAACCTACTTTTATGACCCAAGAATTCTATTTCTATCCAGATGCGAATACGAGCCAAGTGGATTTGATTATTCAATCAGAGGGTGCAGAGTTTACGGTAGATTGGGTAGAAGTACAAGAAATGATATATGAAGAAATCACACCACATAGTGTTTCAGGTGGAGATACAGTAATAAATACCATTGGGGTTGCTACTCCACTCGCACAACCAGGAGCATCTATAATGGCAACGGACTCTTCTCTAGGAGCACAGACAAACGTATCTGCGAATAACGCGAATTGTCAGTGCGGGCAACCTTCAAATAATATGAAGTCGCCTTGCCAATGTAAATAATCTGTTGTATTTTGGCTGTTTTACTCCAGAGAGAAAGGGCCTGATAAAAGAGCACTCCTATGTGCCATAGGAGCAAATTAGCCCATAAAAACGGAGTTGGAGGTATATGGTATTACCCCCTATAGGTAGACAGTAAAAAAAGAGTCCATCTGATATGATGGACTCAATACTGTTTTATCTGGAGGGGATTTTTTTATGGCAAGAAAAGGACAATCATTTCAAAAATATACAGAAGAACTAAAGCGAGAAGCAGTTCGTCTTCGATTAGAAGAGAGAAAATCATTGCGAGAAATTCGTGAACAACTCGGTGTGAAGAGCGATGCCCAGATTATTGAGTGGGTAAAACGTGCGCAACAGGGGGAGTCCTTTGATGATCAACGTGGTGTCTGGAATCGAAAGAATTTTAATAGTCTAGAAGAAGAAAATGCTTATTTGAAGGCACAGGTTGAGTATTTAAAAAAGCGCAATCCAAATCTACATGGGAAGGAATGGTCCTAAAGAAAGAACGATTTTCTCTTATCGATTCATTACGCCAAGCCTATCCACTCCGATGGTTGCTTCAAATCGCGGAAGTTTCTAAGGCTGGCTACTATAAATGGCGGAAATATCATAACGTGCAGCGTTTACGTCAGAAAAGGGATAGGTGGCATAAAGAACATATTTTATCTATTCATCGTCAGCACCCTTACTATGGGTATAAACGTATGACTCGTGCTTTGGCTCGAGAAGGAATGGTAATGAATCATAAACGTGTTCGTCGTCTTATGAGAGAGCTGGGTATTCAATCTATCATTCGAAAAAAACGTCCGTTTTATGGAAGAAAAACATCTGTGGTATTTAAAAATCATTTGAATCGAGAGTTTCAAGCTGAAAAGCAAAACCAAAAATTCGTAACAGATATTACTTATGTACGAATCGGAGAACAATTTGCCTATTTGTCAGCTGTGTTAGATCTATACAACAATGAAATTGTTGCCTGGAAGCTATCTTCAAGAAATGATTTAGATTTGGTTTTAACTACATTACGTCAATTAGAAGGGAAGTCATTAACTACTAAGCCCCTTTTCCATTCAGATCAAGGGTTTCAATATACATCTAAATCCTACGCAAAACAGTTAGAGAAATTAGGATTTGTCGGTAGTCATTCTAGACGTGGAAACTGTTTTGATAATGCGTGTATCGAATCATTCTTCTCACATTTAAAAACAGAGAAGTTGTATTTAGTGCGCCCAAAAACATATGAAATGGCCTACCGAGCAATTCAAGAATATATTCAGTTTTATAATACAGAAAGATTCCAAGAAAAACTTCACGGCCTTTCCCCGATAGAATATCGGGAAAAGGCCGTGGCATAATACTCTTTTTATTACTGTCTACTTGACAGGGAGATGACCAATATTCCAAACTTAAAGTCTTGTTTTATTGTGTATAATATACATAATAAAATGTTGTTATTAGTTTTATAAAAAAGTTTAGGTAGGTGTTGTTTATATGAAAACGATAGGTCTTATAGGTGGTATGAGTTGGGAATCAACTTCAGAATATTAGCGAATTATTAATGAAGAAATAAAAGAGAGATTAGGAGGGCTACATTCAGCAAAATGTTTGATTAATAGTGTGGATTTTGAAGAGATTGAACGATGTCAGTCTAGCGGAGATTGGGATGGTGCTGGAGAAATTCTAGGGAATGCGGCATATTCATTACAAAAGGGAGGAGCAGACTTTATAATTATTTGTACAAATACAATGCATAAGGTAGTTGGAAAAATAAAGGCGAAAATTGATATTCCAGTCTTACATATTGCTGATGCAACTGCAAAAGAAATTAAAAGAAAAGACATTCAAAAGGTTGGTCTGCTTGGAACTAAATATACAATGGAGCAAGATTTCTATAAGTCACGTATAGAAGAAAATAATATAAAAGTAATAGTACCATCAGAAAAAAATAGAAAAGAAATAAATAAAGTAATATATACAGAATTATGTTTAGGAAAAATAGTATCTCAATCTAAAGAATATTATAAAAGAGTCATCGAAGAGTTAGTGCAAAAAGGAGCACAGGGAATCATATTAGGTTGTACAGAAATAGGATTATTAATAAAGCAAGAAAACGTATCTGTCCCGATATTTGATACAACTCATATACATGCAATTGAAGCAGTCAAGGTAGCTCTAGATAGAGTATAATTATATTATGTAAACTTGATTCGTATATCTGGAAAACATTCAGAAAATATTTTATAATGTAAGTGGTTACATTTAAGGGGGAATGCGTATGTTTTCAGTTCAACTAATCGCATTTGTACATAATGAAAGAAAGGAAATAAAAGATGATGAGTGGGGGAAAGTAAGATCCCGTATAACTTTAACTGAAATGTATGCAGAAGAAAGTATACAAGGGATTGAAGATTTTTCTCATATTGAAGTTGTTTTTTATTTTCATAAAGTAACTGACGAGCAAATTCAGTATTTTGCTAGACATCCTAGAAATAATAAGGATTATCCTGAAGTAGGTATTTTTGCACAGCGCGGGAAAAATCGTCCGAATCGCATAGGTGTAACAATTGTCAAGATGATCAAAAGAGAAGGTAAATCAATTATTGTTGAGGGATTAGATGCTATTGATGGCACTCCTATATTGGATATAAAACCAATAATGAAAGGGTTTATGCCGACAGAAGAAATACACCAGCCTAAATGGGCAACGGATATAATGAGACAGTATTGGAAGGGGAATGGAGTAAAATGAGAATATATGAGGCAACAATTGCAGATTTAGATGGACTAGCATCAGTTTTTAATAACTATCGCATATTTTATAGACAAGATTCTGATTTAGAAGGGGCAAAAGTATTTTTACGAAATCGAATTGAGAGAAAAGAGTCCGTTATTTTCGTAGCAGTTGAAGACGGCGAATATATTGGGTTCACGCAACTATATCCATCATTTTCTTCCATTTCAATGAAAGAATTATGGATTTTAAATGATTTATTTGTACAAGCTACTAAGCGCGGGGCAGGAACAGGTAAAAAATTATTAGAAGCTGCTAAAGAATACGCATTAGAAAATGGAGCAAAAGGTGTAAAATTGCAAACAGAGATTGATAATTTATCAGCACAACGATTATATGCTGAAAATGGCTATTTGAGAGATAATCGTTATTTCCATTATGAATTAACGTTTTAAATAATAATAGATTAAAAGAGGCGCTTTCATTTTGAAAACGCCTCTTTTAATTTGTATTATAGTTGATTTAAAATCCAGTTTGTTGCATCTTCAAAGTTATCTGCAATGTAGTTTGGTTCAATATGTGCCCATTTGTCTCGGTACGTATGCAAAGCATCATACCCAGCGCCTGTTCGGACTAGAATCGTTGTCGCATTTACTTTTGCCCCTGCAACAATATCAGTCCAGCGATCGCCAACTACAGCACATTGTGTTAAATCAAGTCCATGTTTTTTTGCTGCTTTAAGCAGCATGCCTGTACTTGGTTTACGGCATTCACAACCATCACCGTGTTTATGAGGACATACATAAACATCATCAAAACCGAAGCCTTCTAATTCTTGTACAAAATCGGCTACAGTTGCTATTCCATCTGCGATACCAGGTTGATTTGTGAAAGAGAAAATTTTTATATTTTTAGCTTTTAGTTTTTGCAAGGATGTTTTTGTGAATGGAAATAATGAAAAAGATCCTGGATAATGTATTGTAGTGTCACCACCAATTGTACCGTCACGATCAATGAAAATTGCTTTAATGTTTGTCATAGTTATAGTCCCTTCAATTTATAAGTAGTTTAAAAATGTTTTACAAATCGGTAGCCATTTACCTCATAGCCTAATTTTTTGTAAAAAGGATGAGCTTCTACTCTTTTTGTTCCACTAACTAGCCATGTGCCAATGCAATTATGTTTCTTTGCTAATTGTTCTGCATAATCCATCAAAACTTGTCCAATGCCTTTACGTCGTATGTTAGAATCAACGCTAATAATTGAAATCTCTCCATAACGTGTTACATCTTCTAAATTTTCACGTATACGAAATCCAAGTAATCCAAATATAGCTTCTTCTTCCTCGTAAACATATAAAAAATCAAACGGACTCATTTGTACGAATTGTAGGCGGTTGTTCATATCTTCATAGGAAATAGAGGAACCTTTTAATTCTTTCGTTAAAGAACAAAGTGTATCTATATCATCTATCGTTGCTTCACGAATTTGAAAAGACATATTATCAACTCCAATAAAATGTAATCAAACATTTAATATTCTGTTAAAAAATGTTTTTTCCTGCTATGAAAATAAATATTTTATAATGATATATAGATAGTTATATGTTATTCTTTTCCTTGATTGTATTGGAAACGGAAAGAAGGGGAATGCATGTTAAAAGTAAATATCCGCTCAGCTGGATATGAAATAGGCGAAAAAACAATTCATGATATAGCTTTTTCTATCGAAAAAGGTGAACTAGTTGCTCTTATTGGAGCAAATGGTGCTGGGAAAAGTACGACGATTAAAACGATACTCGGATTACTTGTAAATATGGACGGTGAAATATCATTCGGTGAAAAGAAAAATCCGTATGCATACGTACCAGAACATCCAACATACTATGATTACTTGACGCTCTGGGAACATATTGAATTATTAATGGCAGCTCGTGGAAGTGAAATGGGAAGTTGGGAAGAACGAGCGGAACAATTATTACATACTTTTCGAATGAATAAGCATAAACATGAGTATTTATCAAAGTTTTCAAAAGGCATGAAACAAAAATCTATGCTAATATTGGCGTTTTTAACTGAGCCAGATTTTTATATCATTGACGAACCTTTTATCGGTTTAGATCCAGTAGCTACGAAAGAGTTTTTAAATTATTTATATAAAGAAAAAGAGCGCGGGGCAGGAATTTTACTTTGTACGCACGTATTAGATACTGCTGAAAAAATTTGTGAAAGATTTTTACTCATTTCACAAGGTACATTAGTCGCAGATGGACATTTAGAATCTATTCAAATATTAGCGGAAATGCCGGGTAGTTCATTATTAGACTGCTTTGATGTAATTGTAAGGCGTGAACAACATGATTAAACAACAATTTTATAAGAGATTACGCCATGAACTTGAGCGGAAATGGAAGTCTATACGTTCGGTAACAGATTGGACAGTCGCATTATATATTATTATTCCAGCACTTATATTTATGGGAATCTATTATCGATCGCTATGGATAAATGAATTATCAACGGAAGAGACGATTTATTTCGGATTAGGATTACTCGCATTTTATCTAGTAACATATCCAAGAGGAGTTCGTTCATTTTTTGAGCAAGCGGATAGTTTATTTTTAATTTCGTATGCAACACATATGCGAAAATTAGTCCAGTATGGCATGATGTACACATTTGTTCGAATAGCGATAACGAATATAATAGTAGTCGTTATTATGTTACCGGTGTTGATGAAAAGTATCGGAGTAACAGAGATACAAGTCCTATTATTTTGGGTATTCTTTACTATATTTCGATTTATGTTGTCGTTGTTAACGAGATTTGTTCATGTACATGTGGGGAAACGATGGGTTTTATGGATTGTAAAAAATGTAGTATTTTCTATGAGCGTGTCCTTTTTTGGAATTAGTTTATTTTTTATTTATAAAAATCCGTTGTATTCAATTTTATTTATCGGTCTAGTAATTTTCTTAAGTAGTGTATTAGTAAAAGAGAAAATGAATTATAAAAAGTTCTTTTTTAAAGAAATCGAGAAAGAAAAGGAGGAAAGCATGCGCTGGACGAGCGGAATTATGCAAGTTGGTGGTCATGCGGCTAAACCGAGTAGTTCGAATAAAAAACCGTGGATGTTTCCGCGCTCTAAAAGACTTTTAGGGAAAAAAGCTGATTCTCGTATTGTCGAATCTTTTTTGAAAGAATTTTTCCGTACAAGTACTGCACGAATATTTTATATTCAAATTGTATGTATCAGTACTGCAAGTATAATTATGACTCCAAGGTGGATTGCAGCTATTGTTCTCGTATTTGCTGTAGTTGCAATTTCTCGCTATGCACGTGATTATTGGAATGAATTTACGAATAAGATGTTTCTTCGTTTATATTGTGATGAAGGGAAATTACTATTGTTAAGATGGAAGGCAGATCGTTATTTACTATTACCAGCAATACTTTTATATGGAATAGTTATACTTTCACAGTTTTATTTATTGCCAGCTGTGGTAGGCAGTGTTGTTTTTATTTTATTAATTGTATGGATTGTATTTCTACCATTAAAAAAGAGCCATTGACGGCTCTTTTTCTAGTCTGTAACACATTGATAAATAAAATATACTAAAACGAGTATACTTGCGGCGGAATACATGACATCTAAAGTCATCTGATCGCCTCCTTATTGTTGTTGTATTTTTATTGTATGAAATCTTACAATTTCATATTCAAATGAAAAATATGTGAACGTTAACAAAATTGTAAAGTGCAAAAATTATAATCATTTTGTATAATAGAAGAAACCACCGTTATATAAAAAATAATGAGTGAAAGGGGAGGGAACATAAATGCCAAATTGGTTTAGAAAAACCTTAGTCGCATTAATTACCGTATTTACATTTGGTTTAGTGACGCCTCCTTCCATATTACTTGATAATGCCAAAGCTGCGGACAAGCCTACGAGCACAGCTGGGCAACAAAGTTTGGAGAGCACGTCCTATACATATGAAGAAACGAATGACAGGTTAACCACCGATACTTTTATTACTTATGCAATGCAAGAAGCAGAGAAGCAGTCGATGCAAAAGTTTGGTACTAAAATTGGTCCAGTAATTGAAGATGAATTTAAAGATGTAATATTACCAAAAATTGAAGAGGCAATTGCTGAGCTTGCTAGTGATGTACCAGAAGACTCACTACAATCATTAGCGATTTCTCAAAAACCAGCTGGTGGAAATAATGAAAAGATTTTTCACGTCTACGATACGAAATCAGGAAATGATTTATTGCGTTTC
Organism: Bacillus sp. SRB3LM; assembly: GCF_015712745.1. Lineage (NCBI taxonomy): Bacteria > Bacillati > Bacillota > Bacilli > Caryophanales > Bacillaceae > Bacillus > Bacillus sp. SRB3LM. The sequence goes on along the minus strand of NZ_VWVQ01000103.1, from coordinate 328,795 downwards.
CATGTAAGAAGAGATCATCCGCCGCAAGATGGTTATTATTTTAATTTCCATTATCACCGTTTTGATGATGGATACTCTGGACATCATGAGTTAGGAAATATTTATTGGAATACAAATGTACCGCCGAAATGGTTGTCTTAAAAAGAACAAGAGAAAATCTTGTTCTTTTTTATTTTTATAGAAGGGACAGACAACTATGTTGTTGAATAACATAGGTTTAGAAAAAAGAAGCAAAAGGAGTATGGAGATGCAAAAATATATTGTTTTTGACTTTGATGGCACATTAGTAGATTCACAAAATATATTTGTACGGATTTATAATCAACTTGCTGAAAAACATGGGTATAAAGCAGTAAAGGAAGAAGAAATTGAGCATTTACGTAAATTAACGATGCCAGAGAGATGTAAACAACTTGATGTACCACTGTATAAATTACCGATATTAGCGTTGGAATTTTATAAATTATATCAGCCTGCTATAAAAAATCTCGTTTTGTTCCATGGAATGAAAGATGTATTAGATAAACTACATAAAAAAGGCTACGGAATTGCAGTCATATCATCGAACTCAGAAGAGCATATTCGGGCTTTTTTACACAAGAATGGTATCGAAAATATTCAAGAAGTGTATTGTTCTAAAAATTTGTTTGGTAAAGATAAAATGATAAAAAGGTTTTTAAAATCGAAAAAAATAACAGAGAAAGATATGTTATACGTTGGTGATGAACAGCGAGATGTAGCAGCGTGTAAAAAGGCTGAAGTGAACGTAATTTGGGTATCTTGGGGATATGATGTTATTGAAACAGTGAAAAAAGATGCACCAGATTATATGGTTCATAAGCCGATGGAAATTGTGGAAGTAGTACAAGGAGCGTATTCTTAATATGAATACACTTCGAGCAGGCATTCATCATATTGAATTTTGGGTAGCGAATTTGGAGGAGTCCATTTGTTTTTATAATAAGTTGTTTTCCATAATTGGATGGAGAAAGTTAAATGAAGTAGCATATAGCACAGGAGAAAGTGAAATATATTTTAAAGAAGTAGATGAGGAAATCGTAAGGACGTTAGGGCCTAGACATATTTGTTATCAAGCTATTCATAGAGAGGTAGTTGATGAAGTAGCAGATTTTCTTTCTAGTACGAAAGTGAAGGTAATACGTGGTCCAATTGAAATGAATCATTATTCGGAAGGTTACTATACGATTGATTTTTACGATCCAAATGGATTTATTGTAGAAGTTGCCTATACACCAAATGCAGAAATGTAAGGGGAATAGATATGAAGATAATTACAGCACGGCAAAACAATATACAAATTGTAAAAGATGCAGTGGATATTAAAGAAATTTCTAAAGGTTTTTCGCCTGATAAGAAATATATAATTACGAGTGCGAATAATGAAAAATATTTATTGCGGACAGGCGATATAAAAGAGTATGAAAGAAAGAAAATAGAGTTTCAAATTTTAAATGAAATGCAAAACCGTAGTGTGCAAGCACAAAAACCAATTGAAATGGGTTTGTTGGCAGAAGAAGGTTTATGCTATGGTATCTTTTCATATTTAGAAGGGGAGGAGGCGAAGAAGCTATTGCCTACGTATTCACCAAAAGAACAATATGATATTGGTATAGAGGCAGGAAAAGATTTAGCAAAAATGCATACATATGAAGCTCCTAATGATATACTTCCATGGTATGAAAGAGCAATGAAGAAACATAGTAAATATGTAGAGGCATACAAAACATGTGGAATAAAAATAAAAAATGATGATAAAATCATAAAGTTTATAGAAGAAAATGAAAAATATTTAAAGAACCGCCCGAATCGATTTCAACACGATGATTTTCACTTAGAAAATATAATTGTACGGGATGGAAAATATGTAGGTGTTGTTGATTTTAATGGCTACGACTGGGGCGATCCACTTCATGATTTTGTAAAAATTGCACTGTTTGCAAGGGACATTAGTATTCCGTATTCAATCGGACAAATAGAAGGATACTTTAATAGGAAAATACCAGAGGAGTTCTGGAAATTATACACGGTGTATGTTGGCATGACAGTTTTCTCCTCGATTGTCTGGACATTACGAACAGCGCCGCATATGTTAGATGATATGTTAGAGCGTCTTACTATAGTTTTAGAGGATCATAATAACTTTGAGTTATCGAAGCCAATTTGGTTTCAACTAGATAAGATTGATAAGGAATAGAAAAGGTAGGTGTAATTCGCACCTACCTTTATTTTTTACCATCAAAATACTTATTTAATTTTCTTAAATGTAAGCGGCTGAGTACTTAATGTAGCTGGTACATATAACTGAAGGGATGGGAATTCACCACTTACATTCATTTCATAAGCGAATAATAAGCTCATTTTCATTTGGAATAAGTCAACTTTTGCAGAGAAGATGTCGTAATGATGATGCCCTAATTGAATATCCATTTCCATAAATTGTACATATAACGAATCATCTCGTTTGTATACTTGTAATGTTCCGTATGCAGGATGTTCAAAAGTACCAGTATAATCCTCTAACTTGTGCGAAGGTGTAGTCCCTTTAATTTGTTCAGGGAGGGATTCAGTTGCTTCTTTCATCATTTCCTTCATTTTTTTAGTATCTTCTACAGCACGTTTATGCCAATCAATGGATTCTAATTCAAGTAGTTCGTCATAAATTTGATTAGCCAGATAAGTAGGAAGTAATGTTCCTCCAGCATTCGTTAAAATGACAAGGCCTATGTTTTCTGTTGGTATGAATGAAACAAGCGCTGAAAATCCATCGATATTACCGCCATGATGAATCACTTTTTTACCACGATAAGCGCTAATAAACCAACCAAGACCGTAACTATTTAATGGAGATTCAGGGAGTGATAAAACCGGTTGATCTGGAATTGAATTGTGTGGTGTATACATTTGTTGTAATAATTCAGAGGAGATTAATTCATGATCTCCAAATTTTCCTTCATTTAAGTGGAGAAGTACCCAGTTTGCCATATCTTCAATTGTAGAATTAATACACCCAGCAGCGCCAACTGTATCGATGTTATGGAATGGAACTTCTTTTATTTCACCTTCATTTTCAACGTAAGGTAAAGCATAATCATCTGTAGTTTGTGAATCTGTAACAGAGAAGTTTGTTTGATTCATATTTAAAGGCTCTAAAATATGTTCTGTAGTGTATTGCTCCCACGTTTGATTTGTAATGTTTTCAACAATGTAGCTAATTGTTGCATACATTAAGTTGTTATATAGAAATGCAGTCCGGAACGGTGCATCAAGTGGTAAATGTTTTATTTTTTCAACGAGATCTTTTCGAGATAAGGAAGAACTGTACCAAAGGGCCTCATGACGACTCACTCCAGTTCGATGAGAAGCTAAATCCAGTCCTGTAACTTGTGAGCTAGCAAGTAGTTCAGATAAAGTAAAGTTAGGTATATAAGACTGGATAGGGGTATCCCAATTAAACTTTTTTTGCTGTGCTAACAAACTTAATGAAAGTGTGCCAAATGCTTTCGTTGAGGAACCGATTGCGAATCGAGTATTCGGTGTAACAGCCTCTTTTGTTACTATATTACGATAGCCAAAACCTTCTGAAATAATAACGTCACCGTCTTTTATAACAGCGACAGCAGCACCAGGAACATTTAAATCCTTCATCATTTTTTCAACCGTTGTTTGTAAAGAAGTCATAACAGGCGTTCCAAGTTTAGACATACTTCTAACCTCCAAATATAAATTTTGTTCTACCGCACTATACTTTCGGTAATAGAAAATGAAAACCTTTTAAAATATGGAAAGTTAATAATTTTGTAAGAATTAATGTAAGAAATTTTATTAATTAAGATTATTAAATTTACCATTTTTCATGTTATGATAAATTGCATATACGATTGAAAGAAGGTTTTCCTACATATGAAACATGCTGAAAATGAATACTTAAATTTATGCCGCCATGTAATGGAACATGGTACGAAGAAAGAAGACCGTACAGGGACAGGCACTGTATCTGTATTTGGATATCAAATGCGTTTTGATCTAAGTAAAGGTTTTCCTTTATTAACAACAAAGAGAGTACCGTTTCGCCTTGTAGCAAGTGAACTGCTTTGGTTTATGAAAGGTGATACAAATATTCGCTATTTATTGCAGCATAATAATAACATTTGGAATGAATGGGCGTTTAAGAGCTGGGTAGAAAGTGATGAGTATACTGGTCCTGACATGACTGATTTTGGTCTTCGCTCACAACAAGATGAAGAATTTAAAGTACAGTACGATGAGCAAATGGAATTGTTTAAAAAGAACGTTTTAGAAGATGATGAGTTCTCAAATAAATATGGTTATTTAGGAGACGTTTACGGTAAACAGTGGCGTGCTTGGAAAACGACAGCTGGTGAGACACTTGATCAATTAAAAGATGTAATTGAAATGATTAAAAAAACACCAGACTCACGTCGTTTAATCGTTTCTGCTTGGAATCCTGAAGACGTACCAAATATGGCATTACCCCCTTGTCATACATTATTCCAATTTTATGTAGCGGACGGAAAACTTTCTTGTCAGCTATATCAAAGAAGTGGTGACATATTCCTTGGAATTCCATTTAACATCGCAAGTTATTCACTACTAACACATTTAATTGCACATGAATGTGGTCTTGAAGTAGGAGAATTTGTTCATACAATTGGAGATGCACACATTTATACGAATCATTTTGAACAAGTAGAAAAGCAATTGGCACGTGAACCACGTCCATTCCCGAAACTTACATTAAATCCAGATGTGAAATCTGTTTTCGATTTTGAAATGGAAGATTTAACGATTGAAGGATACGATCCGCATCCAGCAATTAAAGCACCGGTTGCAGTATAATTGAAGAGGAGATGAAAAAATGATTGTTTCATTTATGGTCGCTATGGACGAAAATAGAGTAATTGGTAAAGATAATAATTTACCTTGGCGTTTACCGAGTGAATTACAATACGTGAAGAAAACAACGATGGGTCACCCGCTTGTTATGGGAAGAAAGAACTATGAAGCGATTGGTAGACCACTGCCTGGAAGACGTAATATTATTGTAACTCGTAATGAAGGGTATCATGTTGAAGGCTGTGAAGTTGTTCATTCTGTAGAAGAAGTGTTCGAACTATGTAAAAATGAAGAAGAGATTTTTATTTTTGGCGGAGCGCAAATTTACGATCTCTTTTTACCTTATGTAGACAAGTTGTATATAACAAAAATCCATCATGCATTTGAAGGAGATACATTCTTCCCAGAAATGGATATGACAAATTGGAAAGAGATTTTTGTAGAAAAAGGTTTAACGGATGAAAAAAACCCGTATACGTATTATTACCATGTATATGAGAAACAACAATAATAATAAAGATTGATGTGAGAATTCACGTCAATCTTTTTATTTATATTCACCAATATAAGTTTATAGATGAGATTCGATAGTGCTATAATGAGAGGTAGCATGTAAAAATGCTAAAATTTTCAAAAGTACTAATATAGAAAGAGGAGGAGAATCGATTGAGAAAGATATGGGGGATTCTTTTTCTTTGCTTAACATTCATGTTAGTTGGATGTGGTAAAGAAGAAAAACCACAAGAAGTGTTTGATACATATGTAAAAGCGTGGAATAAACAAAAATTTGCAGATATGTATGATCAACTATCAAAAAATGCAAAAAAAGATATTTCAAAGAAAGAGTTTACTGAAAAATATGAGAAAATTTATTCTGGTATCGAAGTGAAAGACTTAAAGGTAGAAACAGGGGAAGTAAAAGAAGATAAAAAAGATGAAGGCCCTGTTCCTTTTAAAGTAAGCATGGATACAGTTGGTGGTAAAATTACATTTGGTCATGAAGCAAAAATGGTGAAAGAAAAAGATGGAGATAAAGAATCTTGGAAAATAGATTGGACTCCTGATTTTATTTTCCCTGGCATGACGAAAGATAGTAAAGTGCGTATGCAGACAACACAGCCAAAACGTGGTGAAATATACGATCGTAATGGAAAAGGTCTTGCAACGAATGGGAAAGCTTCTGAAATCGGATTGATTCCTGAAAAGTTAGGCGATACTGCTCCGCAAACGAAAGAAACAGTAGCGAAGTTGTTAAATATGTCTGTAGAAGAAATTGATCAAAAATTAGCTGCTAAATGGGTAAAACCAGGGTATCTCGTACCAATTGGAATTTTGCCTGAAGGGGCAACACAAAATACGTACATTGATTTACCAGGTGTTTCAACAAAACCTGTAAATGTTCGTACATATCCGTTAGGGGAAGCGGCAGCTCATCTGACTGGTTATATTGGAAAGGTAAATGCTGAAGATTTAAAAACGCTACAAAAGAAAGGCTATCAAGCTGATGATCCAGTTGGTAAAGCTGGTTTAGAGCAAGTATTAGAGGAAAAGCTACGCGGTAAAAAAGGTGGCCGTGTCTTTGTAGAAGATGCGCAAGGAAAAGAAATTAAAAACTTGGCAAAAACAGATGCTGTTGATGGAGAAAATGTAACTTTAACTATTGATAGTGTTGTTCAAGAAAAAACGTATAATGAAATGAAGGGCGAAGCTGGTTCAAGTGCAGCAATTAATCCGAAAAGTGGAGAAACAATTGCACTAGTAAGTAGTCCAGCATATGATCCTAATATAATTGCACGAGGGACATCAAAGGCACAACGCGAAGCGTGGAATAATGATCCGAAAAAACCAATGACAAATCGCTTTACACAATTGTCGGTACCAGGTTCTGTATTTAAACCTATTACAGCTGCAATTGGTCTTGAAACGAAAACGATTGATTCAAAAGAAGAGTTGAAAATTGAAGGATTAAAATGGACAAAAGATTCTTCTTGGGGTAATTACTATGTAACGCGTGTGAAAGATGCAAATCCGATTGATCTTGATAAGGCGATGAAATACTCGGATAATATTTACTTCGCACAAGAAGCTTTAAAAATCGGAAAAGACAAGTTTATGAGTGAAGCAAAAAAATTCGGATTCGATGAGAAACTACCAATTGAATATGGATTCCCTGCTTCTAAAATTGCAAATGACGGTATTAAAAATGATATTCAAATGGCAGATACAGGATATGGACAAGGACAAGTATTAATGACTCCTCTTCATTTAGCTTTAACGTATGCGCCAATTGTAAATGATGGAGCGATTCCGTCACCGTATATTATTAAAACAGATAAACAACCAAAAGCTTGGAAAGAAAATGTAATTTCTAAAGGAAATCAGGATATATTAAAAACTGCAATGACGAAAGTAATTAATGATCCAGATGGTACAGGGAAAATTGCTAAAATTGATGGCATGACTCTTGCTGGAAAAACAGGTACAGCGGAATTAAAAGTATCAAAAGAGGCCGAAGGAAAAGAACTAGGTTGGTTCGCTGCATTTGATTTAAATTCACCAGATGTGGTCATTACAATGATGATTGAAGATGTAAAAGGTAGAGGTGGAAGTAACATTCCAGCTGAAAAAGTAAAACATGTTTTTCAAAAATAATATGTAATAAAAGACTATCTCTATAATTTATAGAGATAGCTTTTTTGTGTGAGAAGTCTTAATATCTGTATACTAAATTTTAAAGAAACAAAATAAATCATTAACTTACGAAAAAAAAGTAGCTATTTTTTATTGACATCGATTGAAACTTTTTGTATCATACTTACATAAGGTAAGTTATTAACTTTTGAAAAATAAATCTTGAATTAAAGATAAAGAGAAAAAAGGGAGAGAATACAATGACAAAAGTACTATTTATTACAGCAAATCCAAATTCAGCAGAAGGTTCTTTCGGAATGGCAGTAGGGGAAGCTTTCATCGAAGCTTATAAAAACGAACATCCACAAGACGAAGTTGTAACAATTGATTTATTCAACACTACAGTACCAGCAATTGATGCAGATGTATTTGCTGCTTGGGGTAAATTTGCAGCAGGTGAAGGCTTTGAAGCTTTAACTGAAGTTCAACAACAAAAAGTAGCAGCAATGAACACAAACTTAGAAACATTTATGAATGCAGATCGTTATGTATTCGTAACTCCAATGTGGAACTTTAGCTATCCACCAGTAGTAAAAGCATACTTAGATAACGTAGCAATCGCAGGTAAAACATTCAAATATACTGAAAATGGTCCAGTCGGCTTATTAGAAGGTAAAAAAGCACTTCACATTCAAGCAACAGGTGGTGTATATTCTGAAGGAGCATACGCAGCTGTAGACTTCGGTCGCAATCATTTAAAAACTGTTTTAGGATTTGTTGGTGTAAATGATACTGAATATATTGCAGTTGAAGGTATGAATGCAAACCCTGAAAAAGCACAAGAAATTAAAGAAGCCGCAATTGCTAATGCTCGTGAATTAGCAAAACGTTTCTAATATAGAATGCTTAAAAAGTCCAAACACTTGCTGTTTGGACTTTTTTTCTTCTTTTTCCTTCGTTTGTCTAGTATAATGAAGGTCGGAATGATAATAGGTGGGGGTTCTGTATGATTCAAACGTTTTTTAAAATCTTTTATTTAATTTTAATTGTAATTGCGATTACACCAAGAATGTGGCGTCTTAAAAGACAAGTAAATATGATGGCGCCAAAAGAAAAAGATAATGCTGTGTACAAAACGACAAATTGGTTTGGTAAGAAAATGGTACGTGTAGCTGGAGGGACAGTAGAAGTTAAAGGACTTGAAAATGTTCCGAAAGACAAGCCGGTACTAGTTGTAAGTAATCACCAAAGTAATATGGATATCCCTGTTTTACTAGGTTACTTAAATAAACCAATTGGATTCGTGTCAAAAGCAGAGATTAAAAAGTTCCCAGTTGTACCAACTTGGATGGAACTGATGAATTGTGTATTTATGGATCGTAGCGATCGTCGTCAATCTCTTAAAGCAATTAAAGATGGAATCGAACTATTAAAGAATGGACATTCTATCGTAATTTTCCCAGAAGGAACGAGAAGTAAGGGTGGGGAAGTTGGAGAGTTTAAGGCTGGTAGTTTCCATCTTGCAGTAAAGTCAGGTGTAGCAATTTTACCTGTAACGTTAGATGGTACATATAAGATGTTTGAAGCGAATGGAAATCGTATGAAGCCAGCTCATGCAATAGTAACAATTTCTAAGCCGATTACACCTGAAGATTATGCGAATATGGATATTAAAGAATTAACGAAGCATACACAGGAAGTTATCGCATCACAATTACATAAGTAATAAAAAAGGTTTCAGCTTATAGTAAGCTGAAACCTTTTTTATTATGCTGTAGGTAAGACATAAAAGAGTACACAGAAGAACATCATCGCACTACCACCTAAAACGAAAAGATGCCATATGGCATGGTTGAAAGGTAGCTTTTCCCAAAGGAAGAATATAGCTCCGACAGAATATAAAATTCCTCCTGCTAAAAGTAGTGAAAAACCATGTCCAGTTAGATTTTCATAAAGTGGTTTAATGGCAACGATTATGAGCCAGCCCATAATGATGTAACATAAAGTTGATGCCTTTATAAAGCGACGTACAAAGAAAATTTTGAAGATGATACCTCCGATTGCAAGTGTCCATATAATAGCAAGCAACGTCCATCCTAATGGCCCACGAAGTGTAATAAGTAGAAAAGGAGTATACGTGCCAGCAATTAATAAGTAAATGGCTGAATGATCTAAAATAGTAAATACTTTTTCTACTCTAGGATGATGAATGCTATGTAGCAACGTTGAAAACAAGTACAGTAAGAACATGCTTACACCATAAACAGTAAATGCAACTACAGCTGATGCGGTACCATGCTTTGAAGCATGAATAATCAATATGATTAAGGCAGGGATGCTTAAAATGGCACCGATACCATGTGTAATTGCATTTGCAATTTCTTCTTTTACAAATTGGGTCATTCGTGTCATTTTTTCAGTCATAATGCAAATCCTTTCTACTATCATAAAGTGAAACTTTAATCAGTGGGGGGGATCCCCCACTGATTATTAGTTGAACCAATCGGGCTTTTACGGGCAGTTGAGCCCCCACGTAACTTCTTGGCTTGCATTGAATTTTGAGGTGGTGGTTCTTACTGCCCGTTAAAGCGGGATAAAATAATATGTCATTTCCCTTACCATATCATACACAAGAGCAATAGAAAATGAAATTTGTATAATTGATTATATTTTTGAATTTTTTTGACAAAAGACAATGGATTTGTTGACGTTTTCAAACTTTTTTGACAAAATAAAATTATGTAATAGTAGGACAAGGAAACTACTAATAAAGGGGATGGGGAAATGTTTTCAAATATTGGCTTTCCAGGGTTAATTTTAATTTTAGTAGCAGTACTCATTTTATTTGGACCTAAAAAATTGCCGGAAATCGGGAAGGCTTTAGGGGAAACGTTAAAAGAGTTCAAAAAATCAACGAAAGAATTGACAGATGACGCATTTCAAGAAAAGGAAAAGAAAGAAAAAATGTAGTGTATTTTCCTTGTAATGGATAAATAAAGTGTGGTGAACGAGATGGAAGATCGGGAAATGAGCGTAGTAGAACATATTGTTGAGCTTCGAAAAAGAGTAATATATACGGTGTTATCCTTTGTACTATTTTTAATTATTGGATTTACTTTTACAAAGGATATTTATTTTTGGCTTGTAAAAGATTTACCAATGAAATTAACTGTTCTCGGTCCAAGTGATGTATTGTGGATTTTTTTCTCGATTGCTACAGTATTTGCTATCGTTTGTACAATTCCTTTTGCTGCTATACAAATTTGGTTATTTGTAAAACCAGGTTTACATCCAAATGAACAAAAGTTGACAATAATGTATATACCGGTATTGTCTATATTATTTATTGCAGGTTTATGCTTTGGATATTTCGTTGTAATGCCGTTTTTATTTCATTTTTTAACTACGATAGGTAATGAAATGTTTAATACGATGTTTACGACAGAAAAGTATTTTCATTTTGTTCTTAATTTAACAGTTCCATTTGCTGTAATTTTTGAATTGCCTGTAGTAGTAATGTTTTTAACGAGTATTGGACTATTGACGGCGGAACTTCTAATAAAAATAAGAAGGTATGCTTACGTAGCATTGATTATCATTGCGTCGTGTATATCACCGCCAGATTTTTTATCTCATAGTTTAGTTGCGGTACCGCTTATTTGTATTTATGAAATTAGTATTGCTTTATCAAAGATTGTTAGTAAGCGAAAAAAGAAAAGAGAAGAAGAAATTCAGTCGAAAAGTGCCTCGTTATAAAGGCACTTTTTTTATTTATTTGTTATACTCTAGCTATAAACGTATACAATATAGAGAAGAAAAAAAATATAGAATCTCCAAAATTTAGACAAACTTTGCGCTTTTATAAGTTTATACTAAATATATTAAGCAATATACGGATAACGAGTCCTCGTCTTATTAGAAATTTAGGATGAGGGATGGATTAGGTGGAGATGAATAGAGTATAAATCTTCTAACCATAAGGACTACAGAGATTGTCTAAGGATACTTTTGTATTCATGGGAGTCGCCACTTTAAACAACGTGTTACAAGCGTAAAGTAGAAGTTCAAAAATCCAATGAAAAAGAGGATTGATATTGTGATTACGAAAAGTTTTTATTTCACTCATTCAACAGGGGATTGTATTAAAATATTTGAAATCCCTGTCCTACAGGCACAGCATCCATTATCGTTTCTAATTCAGTCTCGTCTTCAATTATTTATTGCAAAAATTCAAAAACAAAAACACCCAAGATTTTCATATTCTTTCCGTGAATATTTACAAAAATGTTTGAAGTGGAATGATTATTTAAATGTATATAAAACAAATACCCTTGAAAAAAATGCATGATACGAAGTACGGACAGGGTTAGTAAACTCTGTCTTTTTCATTTTAGGTATGAAAATATAATTAATTTGATGAAATTTCGTTCCAAATTGTTGAAAGCAATGGGAATACTAGTATAATAACAAGGAGAGCGTATTGGAAAGGGAAGAAGTATAGTATGCAAAAAATTAAAATTGTAACAGATTCAACGGCAGATTTATCACAAGACGTAATCGAAAAATATGACATTCATGTTTTACCATTATCAATCTCTGTAAATGGACAAACATATTTAGATCGCGTTGATTTACAACCTGACGAATTTATTGAAGAAATGATTAAATCAGAGGAATTACCAAAAACATCACAACCAGCTATGGGTACATTTGTAGAAATGTATGACAAGCTAGGGGAAGATGGAAGCGAAGTCCTTTCTATCCATATGACAAGTGGAATGAGCGGTACTGTAGCAACTGCAAATAGCGCTGCATCAATGACCGATACAAAAGTAACAGTTGTTGATTCTCAATTTATTACACATGCTTTAGCATATCAAGTAATTGAAGCTGCAAAAATGGCAAATGACGGACGCTCACTAGAAGAAATTTTAAAACGTGTAGATGAAGTAAGAAAGAATACTCGTTTATATGTAGTAGTGGATACATTAGAAAACTTAGTGAAGGGTGGACGTATCGGTAAAGGAAAAGCGTTTATCGGTTCGCTACTTAATATAAAGCCAATTGCTAGTCTTGAAGACGGTGTTTATAATCCTGTAACGAAAGTTCGTAGCCAAGGCCAAATTGTAAAAACATTAGCTAAGTTATTTGAGCAAGATACGGCTGGAAAAGTTGTAAAAGCTGTTGCAATTCCGCATGCGAAAGCAATTCCTTTAGCTGAAAGTATGAAAGCGGCGGTTGAAAAAGTGAGTGGATTTGCTCAATCAGAAATTTTCTATACAACGCCTATTATTAGTACTCATACAGGTCCGGGCGCAATCGGATTTATGTATTTAGCAGAGTAATAAAAAAGCTACTTGAAAATATATTTCAAGTAGCTTTTTTATGTAAATAGAAAGTAAGAAATAAGAAGAGCTACACAGGCACTACCGCTAATGATATAGCGAGTCTGTAAATATTCATTCATAGAAAACACCCTTTATCCCGCTATTTGCGGACAGTAAAACTCTCTACCTCAAAATTAGCTGGAGCAAAGAGGTAAGGTAGCGGGCTGCCCGTAAAAGCTTGATTATTTGCCTTCACTATAGGATTTTCTATATTATATGTTGGATATAGAAAATCAGTCATTACGTTACACATGTAAAATTTCAATTTTTTCGTTTATTTGCTTATCATTTGTTGCGTTACTATAAATAAAAGTTTGGCCTAAAAAGAGTACATGCAGTTGTTCCCATGGTAACATGCGCAAATTCCAATTATTTCGAAGTCTAGTTATTGCCTCGCGGGGTGTTTCATCGGCGAGTGCAAAAGCTCCGTAATGCATCGGTATAAAATGCGTAGCGTTTAAATCTAAATAAGCTTGCACGGCCTCTTCAGGTGAAACATGAGATACTTTCATAAACCATTCTGGTTCATAAGCGCCAATGGGCATAAGAGCAATATCAATTAAAAAGCGTTCACCAATTTCTTTGAAACCTTGGAAATAGCCACTGTCGCCACAAAAATATATGGTTTCCATATTCATTTCATTATCAATAATCCATCCGCCCCAGTGAGACGTATTCATATCAAATAAGAATCTTCTTGTCCAGTGCTGAGCAGGTACGAAGTGAAAAGAAACTTCGTTAATTATCGTACTTTCCCACCATTTATACTCTTCTACATGTTTAAATTTCTTACGAGTAAATAATTTTTTTAATCCAATAGGTACAAGATATAGAACATCATCATTCAACTGACGAAGAGTTGAAAAATCTAAATGATCATAATGACCATGTGAAATAAGGACAATATCAATTTTAGGTAGTTCTTCTATAGAGAGTCCAGGTTCGGTAAGTCTTGGAACTAGCTTTAATTTATTAGCCCATACTGGATCTGTTAATATATTAAGTCCATTCGTTTGAATAAGAAAAGTGGAATGCCCAATCCATGTGACAGTCGTTTTTTCAACATTGCTTTGCAAAAATGCACTTTGTTTAACGGGTGATTGTTCTACTAAGAAAGAAAAATCTTTTTTGTTTTGCTTTCGTTCTTTACGCCAGCGTAAAAAAGAGCGAATTGATTTTTTTGTACTAACATTATCCATATTTTCATAGCGCTTTGCCATGAACATCACCTCATTTAAAATCGTTGTATTTGTATTGTACCGAAATGTTGTTAAGGAATACAGTGTAAAACATGGATTAATGTTTAAGGAATTGTTAAAAAATAGGGAGAGGTATTTACAAAAGTAACAATAAAATTAGTTTTATCAATTCTATTTAGAGAAATAATAGTAAAAAAATATATTTTGTCTAGTAATTCGCTTGAAATAAAGAAGTAACATGCGTAAAATCGTACGATTTCGTGAACAAATGTAGTAAACAATTTTCTCGTAGTGTTAACTTTTGTTATTATAAACATAACCTATTTTTAGGATAGAGAAAAGAGGTTTATAAATGAAGCGTTATCAAAAAATAATTGGTCTTATGGTTGTATTTTGTCTCTTTGTACTTGCCGGATGTAGTGAATCAGGTTCAAAGCTTCGTAAACCATTAAATTGGGATTTAGAAACTTTCCAATTTACAAATCAAGATGGAAAGCAATTCGGTACAAAAGATTTAAAAGGGAAAGTTTGGGTTGCAGATTTTATGTTCACAAATTGTCAGACAGTTTGTCCGCCAATGACTGCAAATATGGCCAAGCTGCAAAAGATGGCAAAAGAAGAGAAATTAGACGTTCAGTTTGTTTCATTTAGTGTAGATCCAGACCTTGATAAGCCAGAAAATCTGAAAGCTTTTATTCAGAAGTTTACAGAGGATACTAGTAACTGGAATTTATTAACAGGGTATTCGTTAGAAGATATTACAAAGTTTTCAAAAGATAATTTCCAATCACTTGTAGATAAGCCGGAGAACGGTCAGGTCATACATGGTACATCATTTTATTTAATTGATCAAAACGGAAAAGTAATGAAAAAGTATAGTGGCATTAGTAATACGCCATATGAAGACATTATACGTGATATGAAGCGATTAGTGGATTAAAAATAAGGGTGCATAGCACCCTTATTTTTTTGCATTAGTCTATGGATAAAATGTCATGTTGCTGGGGAAGTTTCGGCGCTCGAATTTCTAATACGCCGTTTTGATAAGAAGCTTTTGCCGCTTTTTTATTAATTGAATACGGTAACTTAATCAATCTTGATGCTTCTGAAATGGAACGTTCTCGGCGATAATAGTTATGGGATGTTTGTTCTTCTTCCTCTTCAAGTATCTCTTCTTTTACAGAGACTTTTAAGTATTCACTTTGTATTTCAATTTGAATTTGTTCTTTTTGTATACCTGGTAGTTCAGCTGTAACAACGAGTTCTTCACCAACTTCATATAAATCTACAGGGAATGTTAATAAACGGTTTCCTTTTTGGAAAAAATGATTTAAATCAGCGATTACATTGCGAAGAGGTGTTTGCTCGAAGAAATCATCAATTTGCTTTAAGTAATTACGAACCGGTGGGCGAGAAGAATCTTTTTTTTCTTCACTCATGGTATTCCCTCCTAGAAATCAATTTGCAATATCATATGACAAAAGCGGAGAAAGGTGAGTGCCTAGTTTTCATGTTTTCATAAAAAATTGTTAAAAATGTGAAATGGAGTGATTTTTTTATAGTTTTTGGTCGCCATATTCAGTTGATTATGCTAGTATAAATAGGGTTGATATAGTAGTATAGAGACAGAATGAAAACTGAAAGAGGGTAAGAAGTATGTGTGGTTTTGTAGGATGTTTATGTGAAAACCCTAGAGAGTTTTCAGAAACAGAAAAACATCAATTTGAAAATATGAACACGATGATTTTCCACCGTGGTCCAGATGACGAAGGATATTTTCGTGATGAACATGTACAATTTGGCTTCCGCCGTTTAAGTATCATTGACTTAGAGGCAGGACATCAGCCGCTAACTTATGAAAATGATCGATATGTAATTATTTTTAATGGTGAAATTTACAACTATGTAGAATTACGTGAAATGTTACTTGAAAAAGGTGCAACGTTTGCAACGCAATCTGATACAGAAGTTATCATTGCATTGTATGCACATATGAAAGAAAAATGTGTAGACTACCTTCGTGGTATGTTTGCATTTATGATTTGGGATCGTGAAGAAAAGAAACTTTTCGGTGCACGTGACCACTTCGGTATTAAACCTTTATACATCGCACAACAAGGTGATACTACATTCTTCGCATCTGAGAAGAAAAGTATTATGCATGTGATGGAAGATAAAGGCGTTAATCCAACGTCACTACAACATTACTTTACGTACCAATATGGTCCAGAGCCAGAAACGTTAACAATTGATGTTAATAAAATCGAGCCTGGTCATTATTTCGTAAAAGAAATCGGTAAAGAGATGGAAATCCATCGCTACTGGAAACCTTATTTCAATGCTTCAAGTGCAACGAAAGAGGAGCATATCCAAGCGATTCGTGATGTGTTATATGATTCAGTAAAAGTGCATATGCGTAGTGATGTACCAGTAGGTTCATTCTTATCTGGTGGTATCGATTCATCTATCATCGCTTCTATCGCAAGAGAAATGAATCCAAATCTTTTAACATTCTCTGTTGGTTTTGAGCAACGTGGTTTCAGTGAAGTTGATGTTGCGAAAGAAACTGCTGAGAAATTAGGCGTTAAAAACCATAACGTATTCATTTCAGCGAAAGAATTTATGGATGAGTTCCCAAAAATCATTTGGCATATGGATGATCCTTTAGCTGATCCAGCAGCTGTACCATTGTACTTCGTTGCGAAAGAAGCACGTAAACATGTAACAGTTGTTCTTTCAGGTGAAGGCGCAGACGAGCTATTTGGTGGTTATAACATTTACCGTGAGCCAAACTCACTAAAAATGTTCTCTTACATTCCTAGCCCAGGTAAGAGCGTTCTAAAAGCATTAAGTGGTGCTCTTAAAGAAGGGTTTAAAGGTAAGAGCTTCCTAGAGCGTGGATGTACACCAATTGAAGAGCGTTACTATGGAAATGCTAAAATCTTCCGTGAAGAAGAAAAAGCTGAATTAATGAAGTATTACAATGAAAGTGTTAACTATATGGATATCACGAAACCATTGTATAATGAGATTAAAGATTATGATGATGTAAGTAAAATGCAGTACATTGACATGTTCACATGGTTACGCGGTGACATTTTATTAAAAGCTGATAAAATGACAATGGCAAACTCATTAGAACTTCGTGTACCGTTCTTAGATAAAGAAGTATTCGATGTTGCATCTAAAATTCCAACTGAATTTAAGATTGCTAACGGAACTACGAAAGCTATTTTACGTGAAGCAGCACGCGGAATCGTTCCAGATCACGTATTAGATCGTAAAAAACTTGGATTCCCAGTACCAATTCGTCACTGGTTAAAAGACGAAATGCATGATTGGGCTATAAATATTATAAACGAAAGTAAGACAGAGCATTTAATCGACAAACAGTATGTATTAAACTTACTGGAAGCACATTGTGCAGATAAAGGCGATTATAGCCGTAAAATTTGGACTGTACTTGCGTTTATGGTATGGCACCAAATTTATGTTGAGCATAAATACGATACGAATAAGTTCCATGAAGAAACAAAACGTGCGTATAGCTTAGTTTAAATAGAAAAACCTTAAGATCGCATACGGTCTTAAGGTTTTTTTCATAAATAGGAAGTATTATTGATACAATAATAGTAAAAGGATGGACAACATATGATTACGTTTGAGAAAGTTACTGTAGAAAATGAAAGCGTTGTTAAAGAAATGTTTAAATCGCATAGTTTAGGTGAGAAAAAGGTACAGTACTGTGTAAAAGTTGATGATACATATATTGGTGTAATAGATTATAGTGTACAAGAGGAACAGGCTGTTTTATCACAGCTAATTATTCATTTTGATTACCAAGGTTACGGTTATGGTACAAATACGTATTTTACATTTGAAGAAATGATGAAACAAAGAAATGTGAAAGAAATAAAAGTGCTACAAGAGAAATTAACAGAAAAGGCGAAGTCTTTCATAGAGAGTTTTGGTTTTGCTTCAGAAGATGAAGAGTATGTAAAGAAAATATAACGATGATTATTTATGCGATACAATAAACATAAGGCAGGTGGATGTATGACGATGACTTCTGGTCTTGTATTAATTGGAGGGTGCTTTATAGTAGCAGAATTATGTCATATAATCATTCGGAAAAGAATGAGTAAGAAAAAAAAGCCGTATGAATTACAATACGTCTCTGTCTTTTTCATTATGTTTTGTATGCTTAGTACATTACAAAATCTAATGAACTTTCCACCACTTTTAAATGTTTTTTTAAAGTTCGGTTTACTTTATAGTGGTGTTGGAATAGCACTTTTATTTATTTTATTTTGCATACGTTATGTTCACTATCAATCGTATATATTTATTTTAAATTGGTTAAAGCAAGATGATAGAAACCGCCTTACATAAGGCGGTTTTTTTATTTGCAATTGTAACAGAACTTGTACATTTCACATAAAATAGGACGAGTAGAAATGCAAACATATTACAAGAAAGGGGCGGGGCAATAAAATGAAACTTGTTATAGACGCAGGGCACGGTGGATATGATTCTGGTGCTGTTGGTAATGGTTTAGTAGAAAAAAACTTAACACTTCAAATTGCTAGACGCGTTCGAGACATTTTAACGGTAAATTACCCAATTACAATTAAAATGACACGTGATAGTGATGTGTTTATTTCTTTATCGGAACGTGCTAATATTGCTAATGCTTTCAGTGCGGATTATTTTATTTCATTTCATATTAATAGCGGCGGGGGTACAGGTTTTGAAAGTTATATTTATAATGCGTTATCCAATACCAGCACTGCATATGCAAAGCAACAAAAAATGCATACAGCTGTCAATCCTGTATTAACAAAATACGGTCTTCGTGATCGAGGAGCAAAAAAAGAAAATTATGCGGTATTAAGAGAAACCAAAATGGATGCAATTTTAACTGAGACTGCTTTTATTGATACAGCGTTTGATGCAAATTTATTAAAAAATCCACAATTTATTGAAGATCTAAGTCAAGCGTATGCAAATGGAATAGCAGCTATTTTTGGAGTAGATCCAAATCCACAACCGACACCTCAAACGAAGGGAATCGCTTATATTCTTGGGAAAAATGTAAATTTAAGAAATGGTCCATCAACTTCTTCCTCAGTTATTCGTCAATTAAATTCTCCAGAATCTTACGTTGTATATCAGGAAAGTAACGAATGGCTAGATTTGGGGAATGGACAATGGGTGTATAATGATCCTTCTTACATTAATTTTGTAAAGACAAGCAACAGTGATGGAAGCCCGATTGGGGTTGCATATATACAAGGGATGAATGTAAATTTAAGAAGTGGTCAATCAACTACATCTGCAGTTATCCGCAAATTAAATTCTCCAGAATCTTATTTAGTATATATAAATGAAAATGGTTGGTTAAACCTTGGTGGAAATCAGTGGGTATATAATGACCCAGCATATATTAAATATACTCAATATTAGGAATTAAAATGATAATGCAATATGGATGCGTATTCTTGTTATGTATAACAAGAATACGCATTTTAATAACAACATTTATTTTCATACTTATGCACTATGTTTTAAAAAGAAACATTAGAAAAGCGGATAGAATCTAAATAGTATATATTAAAAAAGTTTTCTGATATACATTGACAATGTATGTAACATCCATTAATCTTTAATTGTTAATGATAATCGATTTCATCTAGGGAGGACATATGATACATACTAAAAAACTAATTATGTTCTGCATTACGATACTCATGGTTGTAATTGCAGGATGTAGTAAAGAAGAGAAAAAAGAAAATAATATATCAGCGAAAGCAAAAGATTCATATACGATAAAGCATGCAATGGGTGAAACGATAGTAAATGGTACACCTAAAAAAGTTGTTGTTTTAACAAATGAAGGCGCAGAGGCTCTCCTAGCTGTGGGCGTAACGCCAGTGGGGACTACGAAACCACGTGCTGGTGATGAATGGTATCCTCATATAGCGAAAGAGTTAAAAAACACGGAAGTTGTAGGAACTGAACGTGATATTAATTTAGAGGCTGTAATGAAGCTTAAGCCAGATTTAATTATCGGAAATAAAATGCGTCATGAAAAAATATATGATCAGCTAAAAGAAATCGCACCAACTGTTTATGCAGAAACATTACGCGGTGATTGGAAAGAAAACTTTACACTTTATACAAAATCTGTAAATAAAGAAAAAGAAGGGCAGAAAGCTCTTGATGATTATAAAAAACGTATTGAAGGAATGAAAGAGAAGTTAGGCGATAATTTGAATTCTAAAGTTTCTATTATTCGTTTCGTACCAGGTGACGTTCGTATTTATCAAAAAAACTCATTCTCGGGCGTTGTTTTAAATGATATTGGATTTAAACGACCACCATTACAAGATAAAGATGATTTTGCGATAAAAGGAATTACAAAAGAGCAAATTCCAAATATGGACGGAGACTACTTATTCTATTTCACGTCTGATAAAGATGCAGATAAGAATAATGAAGGAAATTCGTTAGCAAAGGAATGGATAGAAGATCCACTCTTTAAGCAACTACAGGCTTCTAAAAATAATAAAGTATTCCAAGTAGACGAGGTAATCTGGAATACAGCAGGCGGTATTAAAGCTGCGAACCTTATGTTAGATGATATTGAAAAATATTTCCTTAAATAAATGATAAAATACATCACTTTTACGAAGTGATGTATTTTTTGTTTGTGAAAATACAGAAAATTCCTTCTTTCAGGGTGTCATAAGTTGTACAATAAAATCAATCATGTGATAAAGGAGTGGGGAAGAATGAAAGCTACTCATAAAGATTGGATCTTGTTTAATGGGAGAATGATTAATACGAAGGAAGAACAGCCGATGGTCGCATTAGAAGAGCGAGGCTTCCAATTTGGTGATGGGATTTATGAAGTATTTAGACTATACGACGGCAAGCCTCATTTATTAGATTTACATTTGAAAAGATTCTTTAACTCTATGGCAGAAATAAAACTAATTCCACCATTTACGAAGGAAGAATTAGTAGAAGAGTTATATCAAATGATTGAAAAAAATCAATTTCAAGAAGATGGGAATGTATATTTACAAATATCAAGAGGTGCACAACCGCGCAATCATGTATATGAATCAGATTTACAACCGACATATTTTGCAAATCTTGTTTCGTTCCCAAGACCAGTTGCTTCAATGGAGGCAGGGATTAAGGTGACAGTAGAAGAGGACATCAGGTGGAAATTTTGCCATATAAAATCTTTAAATTTGCTTCCTAATATCATGATCAAAAACAAAATAAATGAACAAGGTTATCAAGAAGCAATATTAGTACGAGATGGTATTGTGACTGAAGGATGTCATTCCAATTTCTTTATCGTGAAGAATAATAAGTTAATTACACATCCAGCGGATCATTTCATTTTACATGGTATTACACGTCACTACGTAATTACATTAGCGAAAGAGTTACATATCGATGTAGAGGAACGAGAGTTTTCATTACAAGAAGTATATGACGCTGAGGAGTGCTTCTTTACAGCGACGCCACTTGAAATATTCCCAGTCGTTCAAATTGGTGATGAACAATTCGAGGCTGGTGAAAGAGGACCAATTACGAAAAAACTACAAGCTGCATACGAAGAGAGTATTCGTTTGTTTAAAGTGACAAATTAATCATGAAGAAAAAAGCTGGTATTCTTCCGGCTTTTTTTCATGATATAATTCAAGCATAGGACAAGTTTTGAAAACGCTGTAAAAAGGGGATTTAATATATGAATTATGAAAATTTTAAAGAAGTAATTCACGGAAGACGAAGTGTTAGAAAGTTTACAGATCAAGAAGTATCTACTAATGATATAAAAGAAATAATTGATTGTGCTCGTTACGCACCGAGTGATACCAATTCACAAACGTGGGAATTCTTAGTTATCATGAATCGAGAGAAGATTAAAGAAATTGAACAAATGACATGGGATGCATTACATAAACTTGCGGCAAAAGCAGCAGAAAATGGAGAAGAGAAAGCAGGGAAATTACTTACACGTTCTTTCGGACCATATGCAACAGCTTTCTCGGAGGCACCAGTATTAATCGTATGTTTGGCAACACCATATGAATCAAAGTTCCGTGAAAAGATATTTGATCCAATTGCTTTTGTTCCAAATTCAGTTTGGGAAGAAGAAGGCATTAAGAGTAGTTGTTTAGCGGCACAAAACTTAATGTTAGCTGCACATGCAAAGGGGCTTGGTACTTGTCCAATGACAGGGCCAGTATTGCTAGCTCAAGATGAACTGCGCCAATATTTACAAATTGAGCTTGAAAAACAAATAAATATGGTTATTTCACTCGGATTTCCGAAAGATAAACCGAAGAAACTTCCAAGAAAAGAAGTAGATGAGATTACAACGTTTGTTTTTTAATTGCTGTATAGAAAAGACATTGAACTAACAATGTCTTTTTATTTTTGAGGGTATGTAATTCATATGTTGGGCTAAAATGATAGATAAGAGGAAATTACTATTTATTTCATAAAAAAAATTAATGTTCTATTAAGGAAAGTATGATACATTAATCGTGAGCAAGATTCTATTTGTTCATGAAAGTGTTGAAAGTAGTCTCAAAATTTAAAAGTTATTTTTGTATAATAAATTATAATGAAGTTACAGGGGGGATGAATTTTGAAAAAATTCATAATCACTGGATTGTCTGTATTGTTATTAGTTGGTTGCGGTGCTCCACAGGAAAAAGAGGACGCGCAATCAAAACAGGAAGAACAAGTTGTAAACGCAAGTGATGAGAATATGGTTGAATTTCCTGAAGGAGCAATGTCAATTGGAGAAGGGAAAGTAAAAGTTATTACTCCAGATGGTACTTCAGAAAACGGCAATATACCGACTGTATTCATCAAAAAGGATACGTTAATTCAGCAAGTTGAATTAGAACTTTCTAATTTTCAAAGTGATAAAGAAACATTCGTATTTGTAGATCAAATGTATACGGATAAACATCAAGTAACTAGTACAACGCAGACAACAGTGCAGTTAAAAGAAAAAACGCTGGAAACAGGTAGTCATACAATTACTGCAGTTCAGTATGAAAACAATGACCCGAAAGGAAAGGTTATTAGTTTTAATCAAGCAACATTTGAGACAAAACCAGCGTCTTAATATGAATAAAAAGTACATTACTCAAAAAGTAGTGTGCTTTTTTGTTTGGACTAGAGTGTGCAAGAGTGAATAACTTATTTCATTTTCTAATACGATTAAATAGGAAGTAATCACTTGTTACTACTATGACAGAGAAAGAGGTTGAAGATGTGAATCGGTGTATTCGTATCATTTTGATTAGCCTAATGATGGCAGTAATTTGGTTTACGATACAAGAGATGATTCAAGCTACGCTCAATTATCAAATTCATGACTTGTTAATAGGAGCTATTTGTTTTACCATTGTTTATCTATTATATGATAAACTCGGACTAAGGTAAGTTTCAGAAGAAAAATGTAGGTATTTCATTTAAAATGTCGAATAGTACACATGATGTCGTAATAACAAATTTTCTATTGTTTACTGTGAAACAGAAGAAGGAGAGATGGTGGTTATGAAACGAGCTCTTATTAATATTGATTATACATATGATTTTGTAGCGAAAAAAGGTGCTTTAACTTGCGGAAAACCAGGACAGGAAATTGAGAAGGAAATTGTACATATAACGAAGCAATATATTGAAAATGGAGATTACGTTGTCTTTGCTATTGATAAACATGAAGAAAATGATGTATATCATCCAGAATCAAAGTTATTCCCGTCTCATAATATAGCTGGTACAAGTGGAAGAGATTTGTTTGGTGAATTACAAGATGTGTACGAAACATATAAAAATGCAGAGAATGTATATTACATGGATAAAACACGGTATAGTGCATTTGCTGGAACGGATTTAGAGATGAAGCTAAGAGAAAGAGGAATTGAAGAGGTTCATCTTGTAGGGGTATGTACTGATATTTGTGTTCTTCATACAGCAGTAGATGCGTATAATAAAGGGTTTAAAATTGTTGTTTATGAAAAGGCAGTTGCATCTTTTAATGCGCAAGGACATGAATTTGCACTTGGACATTTTAAATCTTGTTTACATGCAGAAGTGAAATAAAAAAAAAGGCCTTTAAAAAGGTCTCTTTTATTTGTCCTTGTTCATTGAAAACAGCTACCGCAACGCCTAATAAATTGAGTGGTCTTGATCCGACAACTTTTCTAAGTTCTTCAATATATCCCATTGTATGTAACCTCCGTAAGAAAAAATAAGAGCAAATAAACTATTCGTTATTATGTAAATATATTTCTCTTTATAAGGGGAGAGATGACATATAACTTATTTGTGTTATTTGGTAAAATATACATCAAAAAAGGTCAAATAAAATCTTTGACCTTTTTTGACCAAGTGTTATAATAAAGGCAGAAAGAGATAATCTTTCATTCATAAATAATAAGGAGGAAAAAATATGCGTAATTTATTTCCAGAGATAACAAAACGTCAAAATGGTATTTTTGATTTTGGGCCTTCTTTATTAGAAGGGATGACAGATGCTTTCTTTAAGCCACTGAACATGGATACTTTTAAAGTAGATGTTCATGAGCAATCTGATAAATATACTGTGAAAGCAGATTTACCAGGTTTTCAAAAAGAAAACATTCAAGTTGATTTTGAACAAGATGTATTAACGATTCAAGCAACTAACCATAATGAAGTAGAAGAAAAAAATGAGAATGGCACATATATTCGTAAAGAACGTTCTATAGGTTCTGTAACTCGACGCTTTAGTTTTAAACAAGTTGAGGCAGAAAATGTTAGAGCAAATTATAAAGATGGCGTACTGACAATAGAATTACCAAAATTGAAAGAAGAAAAAAACAGTAAGACAACAATTAACATCGAATAAAAGAGCTGATGATTTCAGCTCTTTTTTGTACTTAGTTAATAAATTAATTGAAATCTTAATGAGTAGAATAAAGTTGTAATATTAAAAATCACTATTAGCTCCCTTTAGATTATTAAAAAGGGTATATTTAAAGGGAAAGGAAAAAGAACACCTAGACATACTGTTTAAAGTGAATTAGTAATAGAGTCAAAATACATAGTAAGGGTAGTGGCATTTAAGATTAGGATAATAGATTTTTCTAGAACAAACTTAGGCGATTACGAATTTTTTAATTAGTAAGGAAGTGGTTAAATGAGCTTATTAACGCATACTGAAGAATTTTTTAATTATGTAAGAGAGTTTTTACTTTTAAGATTTTTACTATTTGCTTTAGTTTTAATCATTATTTCTTTTGTAATAAACCGTATTATTGATTGGTTTTTTAGGAAATCAAGCTTTTTTGATGAAGAGGTAGAGCAGACGATTCAAAGTGTAATTCGATCTATTTTTAGATATATCATTATCATCAGTCTTATCATATATTTAATTAGCCAATTTGTAGATATAAAAAGTATTATTGCAGGTGCAGGGATAGCTGGAGTTGTCATCGGTTTTGCTGCACAACAGATGCTAAAAGATGTTATATTAGGCTTTGCAAGATTAGCGGACAAAGAGTTTCGGGTTGGTGATTTTGTAACTTTTAACGGAACAAATTCAGGAACTATTGAAGAGATTAGTATTCGTTTTATGCAAATTCGTGAATGGTCAGGAAAACTACTTACCATCCCGCACGGAGAGATTAGAACGATACAAAATTTTAATAAAGGATGGATGCGTGTAATTGAACGCATCACTGTAAGTTATCAGGAAGATCCAACAAGAGTGAAGGAATTATTAGAAGAAGTATGTGTTATATGCAATGAAAAATTGAATCAAACTCTTTATAGAGTAGAGGATGAGGCTGTTGAACCATTTAAATACGTCGGTGTTACAGACTTAAATCCTAACTTGAAATATGTTGGGTATGAATTTTGTATTACAGGTTTAATAAAGCCAGAAGATTATTTTGAAACTTCTAGACAAGTAAGATTTGAATTAATGTCTATGTTCCATAAAAATCAAGTGCAAATGCCAGCAGCGAATATGGTTGTTACTACTGAAGGCTTACAGCATATCCATGGTGGACAATCTTTATCGGACAGCTAAAGTAGAATCATTTGTTAACAAAAATTTTGCTTCCAACATTGGATAGAATAACAATAATAAAATGATTGATATAAAGAAAGGGCTGAAGGAATTCGGTTCTTTTTTTATTTATAGAATTTAGAAATTTCTTAATGTTATAATTGTAGTTGGTGATGAGAATGAGCTTTGAAGAAAAAGAGATGCATCGTTTAGAAGCATTAAAAGAAATTGCTGAATTATTAAATGAAGCAACAAACTTACAGGATATGTTAGAAAAAGTGTTGCATACATTGTTACAAGTTATGAACTTACAAACAGGGTGGATATTCTTTATTGATGAAAGTGGAAAGCACAGCATGCTTGTAGACGAAAATTTACCAGAGGCTCTTACGTGGCAAGAGAAGAAGCCGATGTGTGAAGGAAACTGTTGGTGTGTAGAACGTTTTGTGAATGGGAGATTGGAAAAAGCGACTAATATTATTGAATGTAAGCGAATAGAAGATGCAATTGAATGTAATTGGGGAGAGACAGAAGATGTTACACATCATGCGACAATTCCGCTTAGGTCTGGATTGGAAAAATTCGGTATACTAAATGTGGCTGCACCTCACAAGACTCATTTTTCAGAGGAAGAGTTAGCGTTATTAGAATCAATTGCATTTCAAATTGGAACGACAATACAACGTATTCAATTAGTTGAGAAAGAACGTAAATATGTAGTGGTAGCGGAAAGAAATCGACTTGCACGTGATTTACATGATTCAGTAAAACAATTGTTATTTTCTATTATGCTAACAGCGAAAGGTACTCTGAATATGACGCAAGATAGAGAATTGCAAGAGATGTTAAGTTATATTGGAGAATTATCACAAGAAGCATTACAAGAGATGACGCTATTAATTTGGCAATTAAGACCTGAAGGATTAGAGAAAGGATTAGCAGAAGCAATTCAAAATTACGGGAAGTTATTAGGAGTTCAAGTGGAAGTTCGAATTGATGGGATGGTTTTAATTGGGGATGAAATAGAAGAAGTTTTATGGCGTATTAGCCAAGAGGCGTTACATAATTGTAAAAAGCATGCTTCGTGTGAAAAGGTACATGTTCTTTTAAAAATAGAAAATAACCAGTTACATTTTTACATAGAAGACAATGGAATAGGATTTATACAAGAACAAGTAAGGGAATCAGCACTTGGTCTGAAAAGTATGAAGGAACGTATTCAGTTAATGAAGGGATCGTTTCAAATTACAACAGAGCTGAAAAAGGGTACAAAAATAGAAATTCAATTGCCGATTTGAAGGGGAGAATAAGGTTGAAGATTAAACTGCTACTAGTTGAGGATCATCATATCGTTCGAAGAGGACTTGTATTCTTTTTGAAAACGAGAGAAGAATTTGAAATTATTGGGGAAGCGGAAAATGGCGAAGAGGCATTACATTTCGTGCAAAAAGAAAAACCGGATGTCGTACTAATGGATGTATCGATGCCGAAAATGGATGGAATTGAGGCAACAAAACGTCTAAAGCAATACGATGAGACGATAAAGGTACTTATATTAAGTAGTTTTTCAGAGCAAGATTATGTTATACCAGCACTTGAAGCTGGAGCAGATGGTTATCAATTAAAAGAAGTACAACCTGAACAACTTGTCGCTTCTATTATTGCAGTATATCAAGGAAATGCGAATTTTCACCCGAAAGTAACACCTGCATTAATAGGGCGTTCCGCAGTAAAGAAGGAAATAGAAAATCCTTTTTCAATGTTAACGAAAAGAGAGCAAGAGGTACTTCGCGAAATTGCGAAAGGAAGAAGCAACAAGGAGATTGCAGCAGAACTTTATATTACAGAACAAACTGTGAAAACACACGTTTCAAACGTTTTAGCTAAATTGGAAGTGGACGATCGTACGCAAGCCGCATTATACGCAGTTAAACATGGGGAGAATTATTCATAAGTATGAATAATTCTATTATATCGTATGACAGAATACATAGGAGCAATTAAATTTATAGTAATCCCTAATATAGGTTTTTCTTCTTTCAATAATTAGGTACAATAAAGTGAAACTCTAATCAGTGGGGGACCATCCCCACTGATGATTAGTTTAACTAATCGGTTTTTACAGGATAAAGCTACGATGGAAGGGGAGGATATGCTATGCCTGATACAAGAAGTGGGATTGGAAAGATTCAGGCTTCGTTAAATGGTTTATCACCGAAATTGCGAAGTATTGCCGAACATATTTTGAAACATCCACAAGATGTTGTACATAAATCTATTACAGAATTAGCTGAAGTTACGAGTAGTTCCGAAGCTACGATATTCCGCTTATGTAAACACCTTGGTTTGCAAGGTTTTCAAGATTTAAAGATTACATTAGCTCGTGAAATTGTACATACACCGATGCAAAATATTCATGAAGAGGTATCAGCAGAAGATAGTATGGTAACTGTTGCTAAAAAAGTTTTTCATTCGCATATTACAGGACTGCAAGATACTTTACATTTGCTAAATGAAACGGCACTTGAGCAGGCTGTACGAGCCTTGCAAGAAGCAAGTCGAATTGAGTTTTATGGAAATGGTGGCTCTGGTATTATTGCAATGGATGCGTATCATAAGTTTATGAGAACGGGTATTTCTTGTATCGCTCATACTGATTCGCATTTTCAAATTATGGGAGCAGGTTTACTCTCAAAAAACTCAGTTGTTATTGGTATTTCTCATTCTGGTAGCAATAAAGGATTACTTGAAGCATTAGAAGTAGCGAAAGCAAGAGGGGCCAAAATTATTGCGATTACGAGCTATAAGAAATCAGCATTAAGTCAACTTGCTGATATAACGTTATATACATCAACACGTGAGACTGAATTCCGCACAGAAGCAAGTTCATCCAGATTAGCACAGTTAAGCTTATTAGATACTTTGTATGTAGGGTTGTCGTTGCAGCGACAAGAGGAAACTCTAAAAAATTTACAAAGTATACGTGAAACGATTTCGATGAAGCGAATATAAAAAAGCTCTTCAAATGAAGAGCTTTCAGACTGTAGACAAACTATTTTTGGAGAGTTCAAATGCTAAAAGTAGTTTGTTTCTTATTTTAGGGATAATTTATCCAATGACATTTATATGTAGTGCTTTCTATACTATAATTTACTATAAGTGAGGAAGGTGTCTTATGAAAATATCTGTTTATGTTGCAAGTGCATTTAGCAAGGATCATAAAGGCGGAAATAAAGCAGGAGTGGTATTTATTGAGGATACATTGACCACTACTCAAAAAATGGAAATAGCCAAACAACTGGGCTATGCGGAAACCGCATTTATATCAGAATCTGAACTTGCTGATTATAAATTTGAGTATTTTACACCGAAAGAAGAAGTTGATTTATGTGGTCATGCCACAATTGGCTCTTTCGCGATACTAATGCATTTAAATAAACTTTTCAGGAATCGCTATACGATTGAAACGAACAGCGGTGTTCTTACTATTACTATAAAAGATGACATTATATTCATGGAACAAAATAAACCGATATTCTATGATGTTGTATCTCCAAACGAGTTCACCGACTGTTTTGATAGTAAAGATATAGACAATAAATACCCAATTCAAATTGTCTCCACGGGCTTAAAAGATATTTTAATTCCTATAAAAAGCGAAACACAATTACATGCACTGCAACCTAATTTTGAAAAAATTAAAGAAATCAGCAAGTATTATAATGTTGTCGGGATGCATCTATATACTTTTAATGACAATCGAATTATATGCAGAAATTTTGCTCCGCTATACGACATCAATGAAGAAGCAGCGACTGGAACTTCGAACGGTGCATTAGCTTGCTATCTTTATGAACAGGACTACTTGAAAAAAGAAGTCTATGTATTTGAACAAGGTTATTCTTTACACTCGCCTTCTGAAATATTAGTTAAATTAGCAACCAATAGCAAAAATAAAATAGAAAAAGTTTATGTTGGTGGCAAAGGATATTACTGTGAAACTAAGTGTTTACATGTAGAAAATATTGAGTGAAGAGCTTTTTTATCGGTGAGAAGTTTGTTAATTTATTTTGTTTTAGAAATATGTGACTTACTTATAGTCAATGATAAACTCTCATTTTTAAAAATTTAAAATAAAGACCGATTTGTGTAATAATTCAAATATTGTTCATAATTTCACAAGCTGTTTATGAAGTGTCATGTTATGATGAAGATGTAATGATGATTGAACACTTAAATTTGGTACAATAACTAGCCAAAGTAGTGAAGAAAGTAGTTGTGAGATAAACTCATTAAAATGCTAAAACACTAAAGGGGAGATCACATATGAAAGCAGTAGTGGTTAATAAAAACAGCAAAGCAAACATCGAAGTGATTGAAAAAGAATTACGTCCGTTACACTCAGGTGAAGCGTTAGTAGATGTAGAGTATTGTGGAGTTTGCCACACTGATTTACACGTTGCAAATCATGATTTTGGTAACACTGATGGCCGTATTCTTGGTCATGAGGGTGTAGGTATTGTTACGAAAATAGCTGATGATGTTACTTCACTAAAGATAGGTGACCGTGTAAGCATTGCATGGATGTTCCAATCTTGTGGACGTTGTGAATATTGCGTAACTGGTAGAGAAACATTTTGCCGTGAAGTTAAAAATGCTGGTTATTCAGTGGATGGTGGTATGGCTGAACAATGTATCGTTACAGCTGATTATACGGTAAAAGTACCAGAAGGATTAGATCCTGCTCAAGCATCATCAATTACTTGTGCTGGTGTAACTACATATAAAGCTATTAAAGTATCAGATATTAAACCTAGTCAACCTATTGTAATCTATGGCTGCGGTGGATTAGGTAACTTAGCTATCCAATATGCTAAAAATGTATTTGGTGCAAAGGTAATCGCAGTAGACATTAATGATGACAAATTAGCCTTAGCAAAAGAAGTTGGTGCTGATATGACTATCAATCCAATTTCTCAAGGTCCTGCTGATAAAATTGTGCAAGAGGAGTTTGGTGGCGCTTATGCTGCGGTAGTAACAGCAGTCTCTAAAGTAGCCTTTAACTCAGCAGTTGATGCAGTACGTGCTTGCGGTAAAGTAGTTGCAGTAGGGCTACCAGTAGAAACAATGGACTTAAACATCCCACGACTTGTACTGGATGGAATTGAAGTAGTTGGTTCTCTAGTTGGTACTCGTAAAGATTTGGAAGAGGCGTTTATGTTCGGGGCAGAAGGAAAAGTAGTGCCGGTTGTTCAAACTTGTTCTCTAGATAAAGTACAAAATGTATTCGAAGAAATGGAACAAGGTAGAATTCAAGGGCGTATGGTAATTGATTTTAAAAAACATAATAATTGTGATTGCAAATAATTCACTTTAAATATAAAAAGCATGAGTCTAGCAAATACATGTAAAAAAGTTAGACAGCATAAGAAGATGATCCCTGTATTTAATAGGAATCATCTTCTTTATTTTCTAATAATATCAATGCAAATTAATACTTGATTAATGAGAAATGATTAAAGGTTTACTTTATTTGCAAACGAAAAAGAATCTTTATGTTTAACAAATTTTTTATGATCTGGAACGTTTTGAATTGCTACAATTTGCGAATCTCTTGCTTTCAGTGAATCTTGAATCCCGATGGTCATAAGCTTAATAAATAGAATGGTAATAAAGAATGAAGCGAGAGTATAAAAAATAATCCACCATGAAAGATTCATTTCATTACGATTTAATCCAATAAGGCCTGCCCAATCATTAGATAGAGAAACAGGTTTGAGCACTCCGTCATAGAGTTCACGCATTTGTATGCCGCCAATTACAATGTTAAGCAACGCTAAATGGATAACGAGTATGAGTGTTTGGACGATATGTTCCATAAATAATACAAATAAGCGGTCAAGTAATAAGACTCGTAAGTGTTTTTTAATAATATGAAAACGACTAGCCCCCAGTAATTGTGAACTTAAGATGTAATCTTGTTTCATAAATTCATCAACCTCTGAGGATATGTATAAAGAAAGTGTAGGCAGAGCGACAAAAATAAGTACGAGTACTTGATAAAACGTAAATGAAATATTTGGATCTACCCCATCAGCATTTGATGTAATTATAATATTAACGGGCGTGATGAGTATGAATGCGATAAATAGAGTTGGAATATAATAAAAAACTTCTGAGCATGACTGGAAAAATCTCTTGAGTTTTGGAGCAAATAAACTTAAGAGGATTCCTATACATGTTCCGCATAAAATTCGAAAGAAGCTAATTGCCACGGCTAATAAAATAGTGAATTTTGCTCCTTCTACAATTTGTAAGAAAACAGACTCTCCAAAACGATCAGATCCAAAAGGTGGAATTAACGATGGCGGAAAGGGGGCCTTTCCAAGTAATTCGTTATTGTCATTGTAAAGTAACTGAGGAGGTTTTGGGATGTTATCTTTAAAGAACCAACTATAAATAAAACTAGCTGAAATAAGTATGAATAGATAAGCAAAGCCGATTAAAAAGCGTTTTGATTTCCAAATAGATTTCATAATGATACTCCTTTCAATTGCTTTTTCCATCTATTCATCATGAATGAGGCTATTTGGAAAATGGCGTAAAATGGTAAAATTATCATAACAAGTATGATAAATGCAGCTGGAGGTGAAACAAACGCCTTATTAAATAAAAATTGAATAATGCCTTCCATATTAAAAACAAATTCTAAAATGAATAAATTAGAAAGTAAGAAAACAAAAATTGTTTTTAAATGGTGGAAGAAGTGGATAGATATATTTTTGAATAAATGGATGCATAGTATATAACTTGAGGTAAGGCCTTTTCCATATGCAACCTCTACGTAATGTTTTCCTTGCTCTTCTTTTATGTATAACACCATCATCCGAAACATTTGTAATGTAGGTAAGACAGCTAATGATAAAATAGGGAGTAAATAAGCTCGATTTTCATTAAAAGAAATAATAGTGACAGGAGATTCCCCAAATTTCTGAAGTACCCATATGAAAAATATTTGCAAACAAATCATCATCATCATATCAGGGACAGCTTCTAATATGAACACAATTCGGTTTATCCATTTTTTTATATAATCTTTTGCTAAAAAATAAAAAAATGCCATGCTAGATGATAAAAAGAGAGCAAGAAAAAAGGCTGAAAATAATATAGTAAATGAATATAGGTAAGGTTCTAAAACAGTTGGAAATAATGGTGTTTTTTTGAAATGGCCAAACTTCGGGTCTGATCCTATAATCACTAATGATTCAGGGGAAAAAACCTGTTTTAACATAGTAACGGTCTGATTAAAAAAATAAATTGGTTGAAAGGTAAATCCTTGTTGGGTGATAAATAAATAAGGTAAATTTAATAATAGTAAGAGTGATAAAAGAATTGATGAAAGCTTAATTGTGAATTGAGATATTTTATTTAACATTAAATCCCTCCGACATCTTTTTACAACATTATACAATAAATTCCGTGTTATTGTTTTTATTTTTCTGAAAAATAAAAATACTTTTGGTTTTATAGTATGCAAGATATATTTACAAGATAAAAAAGGGTTAGTAGGGGGCCGCGCTCTATGTTTATCAAGATAAAAGACTAGTGAACCTAAAACAATAAATAAGAGCAAAATGCACAGAATTCTCATTCTGCGGTTAGTTACTTTTCTTGGCTTGATGGTGATGTTACGTGACCGCTAAAAATGAATATTGTTTTTTAACTCTTTCTTCAAGCAAATAAGTAGAACGTATGGAGGACTATGTATGTGTTGTTAATGAGAGGAAAGAGTGTATTGCGTAACGAATATAACGTAATTTTACCGCATGGAAAAGCTAAATGTAGTATATAAGTGAAATGGAATGAGGGGATTTATTTTTCGATATGAAAAAAATTTTCTTTTTATAACTTGATAAATGAAAAAATATTTTATATACTAATTCATGTAAACGGTTTACTAAATCGTATTTTGCTAGAAATGAAGGGAAGATTCGCATGGAAACAAGGGGGAGAGTAATCGGGATTGATATCGGTACCACAAGTACAAAAACGGTTGTGTTCACAGAAAAAGGAAAAGTCATTGCATCACATGCAATCGATTACCCAATTATTCAACCGAATGTAGGATGGGCTGAGCAAGATCCTGATGTAATATGTGCCGCTGTATACAAAAGTGTAAGCGTTGCCATTGAAAAAGGTAATGTATTACCAGAAGATATTTCTTCAATCGGTATTAGTACAGCTATGCACGCATTAATTGCAGTAGATGAAAATGGTGCGCCATTAACGCGTTCTATCATTTGGGCAGATAATCGAAGTACGAAGCAATCAGAAAAATTATTACAACAAATGAATGGGCATGAAATTTATAGACGTACAGGTACACCGATTCATCCGATGTCACCACTTTCTAAATTGTTATGGATGAAAGAAGAGGAACCAGAGTTATATACAAGTGCCTATAAATTCATTTCCATTAAAGAGTATGTGATTTACCAATTATTTTCACGCTACGTAGTTGATTATTCGATTGCTTCTGCTACGGGGTTATTTAATTTAGAAACATTAAACTGGGATAAAGATGTTTTAACTATGTTACATATGTCACCAGAACAATTATCAACCCCTGTACCAACTACATATATTTTATCAGGTATGAAGCCAGAATTAGCACAGAAGATGGGGATAAGTGCAGAAACACCAATTGTCATCGGAGCAAGTGATGGGGTTCTTGCAAATGTAGGAGTTGGTGCGATATCACCGGGTGCGGCTGCAATTACGATTGGAACGAGTGGTGCGGTTCGAACAATCTCATCAAATATAAATACAGATGAGAAAGGGAGAACGTTTTGTTACGCATTAACAGATGAGCACTGGGTAATCGGTGGTCCAACGAATAACGGTGGAATATTACTGAGATGGTTACGTGATGAATTTGGTAGTCCAGAGCAAGAAGTAGCAAGAAAGCTCGGCATTGATCCTTATGATTTATTAATTAAATATGCAGAAAGCGTACCAGCTGGAGCGGATGGACTATTGTTCTTACCTTTCTTATCTGGAGAACGCGCACCTTACTGGAATGCAAATGCTCGTGGTACATTCTTTGGAATCAATCTTCAACATAAGCGAGAACATTTTATACGTGCAGTGATGGAAGGTGTTTGTATGAGTGTATATTCAGTAGCACTCGCAATCAGGGATTGTACAGGGCCACTTACTGAAATACGAGTTTCAGGAGGGTTTGCAAAATCTGCATTTTGGAGACAAATGTTGTCCGATATGATGGGAAAAGAATTGCTTGTACCTGAAAGTCATGAAGCATCTGCGCTTGGGGCAGCAGCAGTTGCTTTGTATGCTGTAGGAAAAATTGATTCTCTTGAAGAGGTAAAGGATTGGATTGATATTGTCCATCATCATGTACCGAATAAAGAAAATACGGCTATATATTTAGAAATGTTTTATATGTATGAACGACTTTACAATCGCTTGAAAGAAGAATTTGATTGTATAGCTGCTTTCCAACGTAAACAATAGGGGGATTGGGAGAAATGGTAGTTGGGATCGTACTAGCGGCAGTTGTCATACTACTTTTACTTATTACGGTAGTAAAATGGCATCCATTTGTCGCATTAATTTTAACAGCAATTGGTGTAGGATTAGCAATGGGAATGCCTTTAATTGGAACTTCACCAAAAGATCCAGGGATTATTGATTCTATTAAACTAGGGCTTGGTAATACGTTAGGATTTTTAGCAATAGTTTTAGCACTAGGAACGATGCTTGGAAAAATGATGGCCGAATCTGGTGGTGCTGAACGTATCGCTAACACATTAATTAATCGTTTTGGAAAGAAACGAGTTCATTGGGCGATGATGTTCGTTGCATTTTTAGTAGGGATTCCGGTATTTTTCCAAGTTGGATTTGTACTATTAATTCCGTTAGTATTTACAATTGCGTTAGAAACTGGGGTATCACTTATTACAATTGGTATTCCGCTAGTAGCAGGACTGTCAGTCGTACACGGACTTGTTCCACCGCATCCAGCGGCAATGGCGGCAGTTGGTATTTTTAAAGCAGATGTAGGGAAGACAATTTTATATGCGTTAATTGTCGGACTTCCAACTGCAATTATTTCAGGTCCACTTTACGGGAAATGGATTGGTGCTCGTATACATAAGGAAGTACCATTAGATATAGCGGAGCAATTTATTGAAAAAGATAATAAAAAAGAGCTTCCTAGCTTTTGGAATACATTGTTTACAATTTTACTTCCAGTATTTCTTATGCTTGGTGCATCAATAGCAGAAGTTGCATTAAATAAAACGAGTCAACTAGCACAAGTATTACACTTTATTGGAGATCCGATTGTGGCTTTATTAATTGCAACCATTTACTCTTTCTTTAGTCTTGGATATGCAAAAGGTTTCTCAAAAGATAAAGTGTTACAATTTACAAATGATTGCCTTGGACCTATTGCAAACATATTGTTAGTGATTGGTGCAGGCGGTGCATTTAATAAAGTATTATTAGATTCTGGAATTGGAACGACAATTGCAGATATGGCGAAAGAATCACATATTTCACCGATATTATTAGGGTGGGGAATTGCGGCACTAATCCGAATCGCAACTGGATCGGCAACTGTTTCTATGATGACAGCAGCTGGTATTGTTGCGCCGATTGCAGCAAGCACACCAGGTGTAAATGTTGAATTATTAGCACTTGCAACTGGTGCAGGGTCATTAATTTTATCACACGTGAATGATTCAGGATTTTGGATGATTAAAGAGTATTTCGGAATGACTGTGAAAGAAACGTTATTAACATGGACTGCAATGGAGACTATATTATCTGTAGTAGCACTTGGGCTAATTTCGATATTAAATATATTTGTATAGAATAGGAGATTGATTAATATGAAACTAGGTTTAATTGGATTAGGAAAAATGGGATTCCCATTAGCTGAACACTTACATGAAGACAAGCATGAAGTAGTAGTATACGATGTAAATAAAGAGCTTGTTGAAAAGGCAGGAAAACTAGGAATTACTGCACGTCATACATTAAAAGAAATGATTGCTGAACTAGAAGCTCCTCGTACAATTTGGGTAATGGTGCCTGCAGGAGAAGTTGTAGAGTCAGTATTAAAAGATGTTTATCCGTTATTAGATGAAGGTGATATCGTTATTGAAGGCGGAAATTCATTCTATAAAGATACGTTACGCCGTGCTGAAGAAGCAAAAAGCTTCGGATTACATTATGTAGATATCGGTACATCAGGCGGTGTAGAAGGAGCTAGATACGGTGCTTGCTTAATGGTTGGTGGAGAAAAAGAAATTTACGACCAATTAGAACCTTTATTTAAAGATTTAGCAGTAGAAAATGGCTATTCTTATGCTGGCCGTGTTGGTAGTGGTCATTTCTTGAAAATGGTTCATAACGGTATTGAGTACGGCATGATGCAAGCAATCGCTGAAGGATTTGAAGTACTAGATAAGAGTGACTTTGATTTTAATTATGAAGATGTTGCAAAAGTATGGGCGAACGGATCAGTTATCCGTGGTTGGTTAATGGACTTAACTGAAAAAGCATTTGCAGAAGATCCGAAACTAGATGGCATTAAAGGTGTAATGAACTCTTCAGGAGAAGGAAAATGGACTGTTGAAACTGCACTTGAACTTCAAGCTGCAGCACCAGTTATCGCTATGTCATTATTTATGCGCTATCGTTCTCAGGAAGATGATACATTCCATGGAAAAGTAGTTTCAGCACTACGTAATCAGTTCGGTGGACATGAAGTTGTGAAAAAATAAGGATGTTTTTGAAAAGAAACTTGTGCATAAGCGCAAGTTTCTTTTTTATAGTTTAAGAAACTACTAATTTAAAAATACCAATCAATCATCGTTTTTTTGTCATAAATGACAGCTTCAACGTTCATTGAATGAACAATATATTCTATATTTTCTTCTTTAGCTAATAATAAGGTTATAAAGGAATTAAATATACTCATAAACGCATACTCATTATCTTCGCCAGTAATAATTAACTCATTATTGCTAATGTCCCAAATATCTAATGGAGTAGTATTATCTACCGCTAATAATCCGTTTGTATCAAGAATTGGTTCAGAGAAATATAAATTTTTTGCACCTTTAGAACCGAGGAGTTTAAGTAATTTATGTAATAAAAATATAGACGTATAATCTTCTGTTGGATAATAAAGATCTTTTTTTAAGTTTGAATATAGCTTTTCAGCTAAATCCTCTCTTTTATATTCTTCTGTAAAAGCACCAATGGAAGTCAACATGGCCATTGCTAATTCTGCGTATGAATGTAATCCACTATAAGACATCATTTCCTTCCAAGAAACGGATTTCCCATTATGAACGATTTCTTCAGCGCTAGGATAGATGTGCTCATATGGTCTTTTTCTCACAGACTTTTCCCATCCTAAAGGCATTTGGACAAAAGGGTGTAGCAATATAGCTGCAGATTTACAGGTGCTTGGTAGTTGTTCTAAAATTGGTGATTTGTCATCTAGCCAAATGTAATCCAACAAAATATAACCTCCTCTTAGACTTTGAAATGTACGGATTCCCGCATTATGTTTTTTGTATTGATTGTATCAAATATAAAGCGCTGCATGAAATATGTCCCAACATAAAAGTAAGAATAAATAAAATGAAGTTTTCATAAATAGTAAAAGGGTGCTTATGTCATCAGTATAGCTAAGAAATGTTGTTACATATGAGAAGAGCGTGTTAATAAAATATGAGGTGGTTAAATGGGAAATGAGCAAGTGAAGTCTGTAAAGGAAGAAAAAAAGTTATGTCTTTGTATGATCGTCAAAAATGAGTCTAGAATTATGGAAAGATGTTTAAATGCAACAAAATCAATTGTAGACTTTGTTTCTATTTGTGATACTGGATCGACGGATAATACGCCTGAAATTATTGAAAATTGGTGTAAGGAAAATGAGATACCTGGGACGGTTCATCATGAGCCGTTTAAAAACTTTGGTTATAACAGAAGCTTAGCTGTTTCGTTAGCGCAAAAAACATACCCAGAAGCAGATTATTTATTAATATTAGATGCAGATATGATTTTAGAGGTTGGTCCGAATTTCGATAAAACGAGCTTAACGGAAGATCATTATCTTACACTGCAATATGATGTTCATATTAAATATTGGCTTACGCGTCTTTTAAAAGCTTCTTTACCATGGAAATCTGTCGGTGTTACTCATGAGTATTGGGATATAGATCGTTCAAAAGTTGGAGCGAATTACAATACGAGGGTAGCTCGGTTAGAGACTCTTGTCGTGAATGATCCCGGAGATGGCGGGAGCAAAGCTGATAAATTTGAAAGAGATGAGAGGTTGTTGTTACAAGGAATAAACGACCCAGAAACAACGCCAGATTTGCATATAAGATATTTATTTTATTTAGCTCAGACTTATTTTCATTTAAGTCAATTTGAGAATTCAATTAAATGGTATAAAAAACGAGTGGAAGCAGGAGGATGGGTTGAAGAGGTATTCTATTCGTTATTGCGAATAGGATTTTGTTATGAGCAGTTAGCAAATCGTTCAGCAAATAAACAAAATGAAGTGACAGATGCTGATGAAAAAGAAACTGTTAAAGGGCAAGAAGAGCAATATTTAGCATTAGCTGTTTTTTATTTTCAAAAAGCTTGGGAATATAGACCAACCCGGGCTGAACCATTATACCAACTTGCAAGGTTGTATCGATTACGATCTCAAAACAATATTGCTTTGATGTATGCTCTGCAAGGGAAGGAAATTCCTTTTCCAAAGGATGATCTACTATTTGTAGATTATCATGTGTATGATTACTTATTTGACTATGAAATTTCTATTAGTGCTTTCTATATACCTCATAAAAAACATTTAGGAGCGGTGTCGCAGAAGTATTTGGAATCGATAAAAGAAAAGATTCCATTTCATATAGCAAATATAGTAGAGAATAATGCGAAATTTTATTAAATACATTTTCGGTTAAAGGAGTAGTGGAGTAATCATGGAATTAATGCGATGGGCGATTGAACTAGGAGAATCGGTGCATGGAAATACGTATGAAGAATTGATGCCACTACTAGACTATTATTATGATCGTGATCATTTAAAAGCGTATTGTATCGCAAATCTTCTTTTAAACATGGATGTATTAGATGAGGATCGGGAAAGAATCGAATTAAGAAGATGCATCGCTGCTTATTATGCTGGATTATATAAAGTAGCAAGAAAACATGCAAATGAGTTGGTACTTAAACATCCAGATGTAGATTTATATAAAAATAATTTAAGATTAATGGAAGTTTATTTGAATAAAGAATATGATTATTGTCTTTTTATATGCCCAAAGACATACGGTAGTTTCATAGATGTTGCGCGAGCTTTAAAGTGGCGGTTGGAGCAGGAGGGAAATACCGTAATTATATCAGAAACAATACTGGAAAATGTAAAGAATACAGTTGTTTTTGGAGCACATACATACGCATATAACCCGAACCTTCTTCCGAAAGATGCAATTATTTATAATTTAGAACAGCTATACGAAGGAAGTCCATATGCGCACCCCCTTTATTTAATATTATTAAAAGATAGAGTGATTTGGGATTATAGTAAACAAAATATAGAATGGCTTAAACAAAAAGGGGTAGGAAAAGAAATAAAACATGTAGAAATGAACTATGCTCCCACTTTGGAAATAAAAAAAGATGCAT
This sequence comes from Bacillus sp. SRB3LM, assembly GCF_015712745.1. Lineage (NCBI taxonomy): Bacteria > Bacillati > Bacillota > Bacilli > Caryophanales > Bacillaceae > Bacillus > Bacillus sp. SRB3LM. Next base: position 287,861 of record NZ_VWVQ01000103.1, on the reverse strand, counting down.
TTGAAGATGAGATTACTGAAGATATTGATATTTTGTTTATAGGTGCTCTTAATCCGAGGCGGCAAGCTATTTTTGACCACCTAAAAGCGGTTGCGCCGAATTTAAATATAGTTTTTAAAAATAATGCGTGGGGAATTGTTAGAAATGAATTGATTGCTAGAGCTAAAATTATATTAAATATTCATTTTTACTTATCAGGAATTCTTGAAACACCTCGCGTGTCTTATGCAGTCGCAAATAAGAAATTTATTATTTCCGAAAATAGTAATCCAGAAGATGAGGTAGAGTGGCCAGGAATTGTATTTACTCCGTACGAAAAAATAATTGAAAACGTAATGAAATATATAGAATTACCAGAAGAACGGAAAAAATTAGCGGAAAAAGCATATAATCATTTTGAAGCAAATGAAAGTTTAGGTACGTTGAGTCTGAGAGATGAAACAAAGTAATTGTACGAAACTCATACGAAAGTATGAGTTCTTTTTTGTTTATCATACTATTTTATGAAGCAAGTTAACTCTTTATATTGTGTTTTGTATAGAAATTTCTGATAATATATAAGTAGAACTTGAAAACAAAGGGGAGAAATAATCATGAAACTAGTCGTTATTAACGGTACACCAAGAAAATTTGGTAGAACTCGCGTGGTGGCGAAATATATTGCGGATCAATTTGAAGGGGAATTATATGATTTAGCAATTGAGGATTTACCTTTATACAATGGAGAAGAGTCACAACGTGATTTAGAGGCAGTAAAAAAATTAAAAACGTTAGTGAAAGCTGCGGATGGGGTTGTATTATGTACACCAGAATATCATAATGCGATGAGCGGTGCGCTGAAAAACTCTTTAGATTACTTAAGTAGTAGTGAATTTATTCATAAACCAGTTGCGTTGTTAGCGGTTGCTGGTGGCGGTAAAGGTGGAATAAATGCATTAAACAGCATGCGAACGGTCGCTAGAGGTGTTTATGCAAATGCAATTCCAAAACAAGTTGTGCTTGATGGATTACATGTGCAAGATGGTGAACTTGGGGAAGATGCAAAACCATTAATTCATGATGTAGTTAAAGAATTGAAAGCATATATGAGCGTATATAAAGAGGTGAAAAAACAACTAGGAGTGGAGTGATATGTCCTCACTTTATCATGATTCTCGCTTGTATTACATTCTAGGAGCCAATAGTCTATCTGCTATTGGTTCCGGGATTGTTATGATAACGATTCCTTGGCTGTTAATTAAAGAGAGTGGAGGAGAGACAACATTTGGTTATGTTTCTATCATTGCAACCCTCATTATGTTTTTATTAACACCATTCATTGGGCAAAGTATTGATCGTTTTTCAAGAAAATCTTTATTGCTATGTAACGAAGGAATCGGAATAGCCGTAATCGGAATAATGGTTATATGGGGATTTGCTGGGCAACCTTATCATTCTATTCACTATATTCTTATTTATATAGCCGGATCATTCTACTATTTATTATTTTATCCTACAATATTTGCGTTCAACCAAGAGATATTTCAAGCAGAACATTATAAAAGTTTAAGTGGAACGATGGAAATACAAGGACAGTTAACACAAGTTATTTCTGGAGCGGCCGCGAGCTTCTTAATTGAAATTGTATCTTTGAAGTGGATTTTATTAGTAGACATGTTAACTTTTGCTGGAGCATTTTTTCTTTTCTTATGTATACCGTACGTAAAGAAAAAAGAAGTGAAAAGAAAAATAACATTTAAGAAGCAATTGTTTGAAGGAATTCACTTTATGAAAAAATGTCCTAAGCTCTTTTGGTTCTTACTGGCCACTTATATGCCGTTTATAGGTGTCATGATGGCAAATTATTTAATACCAGTGTATATTTCGGATATACTAAAAGCCAATGCCTCTGTATACGCAATAGAGGGCACGATGTACGGTGTCGGAGCGGTTGTTGCAGGGATCTGTATTCCACTCATAATGAAATATATCAAAACAGAAGTTTCAATCGTTATGACGATGTTCATTTATGTAATTTCAATTACTGCAATGAGTATTGAACCTTCTGTATTGTTTTTATATGGACTAGCGATTTTTCATGCAATTGGAAATGCGGGTACAAGAGTGGCGAGAAATGTATTGATGATGGAGGAAATTCCAAATGAAGTAATGGGACGTGTAGACAGCTTATTTCGCCTAATTGGTACTGGAATACGAATTGTATTATTAATGTTGTTTACAGCGGGTGTATCTAAAGCCGGAGTAATGCTTCCATTTTACGTATTAAGCTGCATATTGATCTTCTCATTAGGAATAGCTATTTATTATGTACTATCACAACGTAAAGTAGCGGCGAATGTTTCTAATAAATCAATCGTTTAAAAAAACACTTCTGCCTCCCTTTCTTTTTTTATATAATAAAAAGAAAGGGAGTGCAAACTTATTTATGAACAAATGGATCTTTCTTATAATTTTATTATTACCGCCACTATATATCATTTATATGACGTTTAGAATGAACAAAGTTGCTCGTGAAAAGTTGAGCTATCACTCTCCGTACGTTCTTATACTGGGTGCAAAGTTATTTGGAGATAGACCGTCTTTATCTCTTCAAAATCGTTTGGATGTAGCGTTGGAGTATTTATTTTCCCATCCTGAATCGAAAGTAATTGTTTCAGGTGGTCAAGGAGAAGATGAAGATATACCGGAAGCTCACAGCATGAGAAACTATTTAATGGTACACGGTATAGATGAGAGTCGTATTTTAATAGAAGATCAATCTACAAATACGTATGAAAACTTAAAGTTTAGTATGGATTTATATAATGTGAAACATGCAGTAGTTGTAAGTAATACGTATCATTTATATCGAACGAAAATAATTGCAAAGCGTTTAGGCATGAAGATGGAGGCACTAGCTGCTGAAACACCAATTCGTTCTAAGAGAAAAATGTATGTTCGCGAATATGCTGCTATTATGAAAACAATATTGTTCGACCGTTAGAGCTCAAATGTGAGCTCTTTTTTAATTTAAAAGCGTATCATTTGAAATGAATGCCATATTCCATCAAAATAAAGGAAACAACAGTAAAGGAGTTGTATTTGTGATTCAATTTAATCATGTGTCAAAATCGTATGAAGATGGCACGAAAGCAGTGGATTCATTGCATTTAGAAATTAAAAAGGGAGAATTTTTTGTTCTTATCGGTCCGAGTGGTTGCGGGAAAACAACGACAATGAAGATGATTAATCGTTTAATCGAAACGACTGAAGGATCGATTTTAATCGATGGAAAAGATATTCAACAATATAATATAAACGAATTACGTTGGGATATAGGATACGTGTTGCAACAGATTGCTTTGTTTCCTCATATGACAATCGCTGAAAATATTGCAGTTGTTCCTGAAATGAGGCAATGGAGCAAAAAGGAAATAAAAGCACGCGTCGATGACTTGTTACATATGGTTGGATTAGATCCGGATATATATCGAGATCGTATGCCTGATGAATTGTCAGGAGGACAAAAACAACGTGTCGGTGTCGTGCGAGCATTAGCCGCAAACCCGAAAATCGTTCTTATGGATGAACCATTTAGTGCGTTAGATCCATTAAGTAGGGAACAGCTTCAGAAGGATATTGTACAGTTGCAAAAAAAGATTCAAAAAACAATCGTGTTCGTAACACATGATATGCAAGAAGCATTATCACTTGGAGATCGCATTTGTATTATGAAAGAAGGAAAAGTTGTTCAACTAGATACACCAGAAGGAATTATACATAATCCGAAAAATGAATTTGTAGAGGAGTTCATTGGAAATCATGGGCGAACTTGGTATGAGGGGAAAAGTGTAGCAGATGTATTGCCACTTGATCAAAGTGTGCAATTAGAAGGGCAGGCGCTATCATTACATTCTTCCTTACAAGAAGCACTAGTTCGTGTGCGTGATGAAGAGGTCGTTCCAGTTGAAGAAAACGGTCAATATATTGGAGCGTTAACAAGTCGTCATATTGTCAATTACATTGTTGAACAAATGAAGGAAAGAGGCTAAACAGTGACTAATTTTATACAAACGTTCCAAGAACGAAAAATAGAATTACTAACTGCATTAAGTGAGCATTTACAAATATCGCTTATTTCATTATTTTTTGCAGTAATTATAGCAGTGCCACTTGGCATCTTATTAACAAGAAAAGAACGAATGGCTGAATTTATAATAGGAACTTCTGCAGTAATGCAGACAGTGCCATCACTTGCATTGCTTGGACTCTTAATTCCGTTAGTAGGAATCGGAAAACTTCCAGCGATTATCGCATTAGTTGTGTATGCACTATTACCTATTTTACGAAATACATATACAGGAATAAGGGAATTAGATGAATCTCTAATAGAAGCCGCGAAAGCTATGGGGATGAATAGTTGGAGAAGATTGTGGAAGGTAGAACTTCCTCTTGCATTGCCAATTATTATGGCCGGTATTCGTACAGCGATGGTATTAATTGTTGGAACGGCTACATTAGCAGCTCTCATTGGTGCTGGTGGGCTCGGTAAGCTTATATTATTAGGTATAGATCGAAATGATCATGCACTTATCATTTTAGGGGCCGTACCAGCCGCGTTACTCGCTTTATTCTTTGATATAGTACTTCGCATACTTGAACGACCGAAACGCTCTTCTAAGCGTGTTATATTGATGATATGTATTGTTTGTATAATGATTGCTTCTCCATTTCTTTGGAGTACAGAAAAGAAAGATATTGTTATTGCGGGCAAACTTGGATCAGAACCTGAAATTTTAATTCAAATGTATAAGCAGCTTATTGAACAAGATACAGATTTACACGTACAATTAAAACCAGGTCTTGGGAAAACAGCATTTGTATTTGAAGCGTTGAAATCAGGGGAAGTAGATATATACCCAGAATTTTCAGGAACAGCTTTATCTACTTTCGTGAAAGAAGAACCAAAGAGTACAAATCGTGATGAAGTATATGAGCAGGCTCGCGTTGGAATGGAAAAGAAATATAATATGATTATGTTGAAGCCAATGGAGTATAACAATACATATGCACTAGCCATGCCGAAAAAAATAGCAGATCAAAAGAATATAAATACAATTTCTGATTTAGGGAATGTTGCGCAGGAAGCCAAAGTAGGATTTACATTGGAATTTGCTGATCGTGAAGATGGTTATAAAGGAATGCAAAAATTATATAACTATAAGTTCTCGAATGTTAAAACGATGGAGCCGAAGCTGCGTTATAGCGCAATTGAATCTGGAGATGTTAACGTAATTGATGCATATTCAACAGATAGTGAATTGGAGCAATACGGACTGAAAGTGCTAAAAGATGATAAAGGGCTATTCCCACCTTATCAAGGAGCACCATTATTAAGAAAAGAAACGTTACAGAAATATCCTGAACTTGAAAAGGTATTAAATAAATTATCTGGAAAGATTACAGATGAAGAAATGCGAAAAATGAATTATGAAGTTAACGTAAATGGTAAAAGTAGTGAAGAAGTCGCAAAACAATTTTTACAAAAAGAGAATTTACTTCGTTAAATTTACAAGGAATATACAAATTTATATGTTTGAAATGACCGTTCATTACAAAATGAGCGGTTTTTTTGTGCATACTTATACATTTTTTCAAAAAAGTATTCCATTTTTGCTCATTTTCTTTTAGAATAAGTAATGTTTTCCTGAAAAAATATAAGAGAAACGTCTATTAGAGAAAAAGGTGACTTTAATAGTTGAACGAACATAACACCTAGAATGACAGATGGGGTGGTACAAATAGAAAAGAAGTTAGGATTTTTTCCATTAATCGCATTAGTAGTTGGAACAATGGTTGGTGGCGGTGTTTTTAGTTTACCGCATGATTTAGCAGTAGGAGCAAACAGTGGTGCAATAATAATTGGCTGGTGTATTACAGCGATGGGAATGATTCCCCTTGCGCTCGTATATCAAACGTTAGCAAGACAAAAACCGGAACTTGAAGGTGGAATTTATAGTTATGCACGTGCTGGTTTTGGTGAATATATTGGATTTAATAGTGCTTGGGGATATTGGCTAGCAGGAATCTTAGGTAATGTCGCAACAATTATGTTACTGTTTAGTACATTAGGTTATTTCTTTCCAATTTTCAAGGGAGGAAATAATGTTGCGTCTATCGTTGGGGCATCACTTTTATTATGGACACTTCATTTTCTAATTTTATTTGGGATCCGTGAAGCTTCTATTATGAATGTTATCGCAACAATAGGGAAGTTAGTTCCAATCGTTTTATTTATTGTTGTAATGGTAACAGCCTTTCGCTGGGACACATTTACACATGATTTTTGGGGAGAAGGAACGATCTCACTTTCCGCTATACTTGGTCAAGTGAAAAATACAATGCTTGTAACACTTTGGGTTTTCATTGGAGTTGAAGGAGCGGTTGTATTATCTGGAAGAGCGAAGAATAGTCGAGATGTTGGTAAGGCAACAGTATTGGGACTTATTTTAGTAATGTCCATTTATATTTTAATTTCTGTCCTGTCAATGGGAGCTATGACAAGAGGCGAACTTTCTGTGTTAGAAACTCCGTCAATGGGACATGTATTAGAGCACGTTGTTGGTCCATGGGGTGCAGTTGCGATTAACATCGGATTAGTTGCTTCACTTGTCGGTACATTAATTGGCTGGTTTTTACTTGTTTCTGAAATTTCTCATGTAGCAGGAAAAGATGGCGTATTTCCGAAAGTCTTTACGAAAACAAATAAAAAGCAAACACCACACATGGCATTATGGATTTCAAATGGTGTTGCCCAAATTATATTTATCATCGTTTTGTTTTCGGAATCAACATATCAAATTATGTATTTCATTGCATCAACATCAATTTTATTACCATATTTATTATCAGCGTTATTCCAATTTAAATTAGTCATTACAAACGAGCTAAGGGACGCTAAATTCAAAAACGGAGCGTTAGCTTTAATTGCTTCTATTTACTCTGTATGGCTTCTTTATGCAGCTGGTTTAAAGAATTTACTACTCGTTTCAATTGTGTATGGAATTGGAATTATTGTTTACACGTTTGCAAGAAAAGAACAAGGGAACCGTTGCTTTGCAGGTGCAGAGAAATATGTGATGTGGGCAATTATTATTGCGGCTATCACATCACTGTATATGTTATTAACTGGAAATATAAAAATGTAAAAAGTCCTTTTCATTTAAAGGGCTTTTTTCTTCGTTTAGAGAATATTTACTACATAAGATATTCAGGAGGGATGAGAATGGAAGAAAAAGAACAGTTGTCTAGAATAATTGATTTAGCTAGTGAGTTAAGGAAAGTATTAGTGCAAGAATCTTTTTTTAATCATCATCCTGAACTGAGAGGAGTCATTGAAAATTTAGCAAGTTCTGTTGAAAATTTGGCGGAATTACAAACAAGTAAAGATGAAAACGCTGAAGATCGATTACGTTACGTACTTGCGAAAATGAAAATTGCTCATAATGCAATTTTACAAGAGAAAAAAGTATTTCCTTCTCATTAATATAAGTTTTCATTTTGAACCTGGCGGATAATGTCAGGTTTTTTATTTCTAGTTTTTCGTTTCTTTCATACACTAAGAATAGTATGAAAAAAGAAGGTGACTATGGTGAAATTACATAAAGCTCTTCAACCAAGTTTTATAAAACGAATGTACTATATGAGATTTTTAGGGAAATTTACAAAAGCTGAGAAAGAGAAGAGTGGAGAAAATTTCTTTGTACAATGCTTATCGCCAATACCATTCACTTTACAGGAACAATTTGCAAATGAACTATATGTATTTGAAGGGTTATGTAGCAATAAAAAGAATGAAAAAATCTTTTCGGAATTAAAGAAGAGGAAATTAGAAAAGCAATTAGTAATGTTTCGTCTTTATTATGAAAGAGGAAATGTATACGTGGAGTTAATATGTACAGAAGAACCGAAAGAAATAGCAAGTAGCTATAAAATGATTCCGGCACCTAAAGTTACAAATAATAAAAAAAGAGAATCTTTAGAACGAAAACTTAGCAACGGTTATTTATCATTTCTTATGCCAAAATTTCCGAAAGACTTTGAGTCTCCCGAATTATTGTGGCACGATGGAAGACTGTATGGAAACATATCTTTAAAGTCATCAATTAGCTCAATTGCCTATTTTGAACAGAAACGTGAATGTAAATATATAAACTGCAGTGACTGGACGAAGTATGTAGAAATAGCGGTAGAAGATCAATTATATTTTGTAAGTGATCATGTGTATGAGCACTTACAAAAACGAATGCATGAAGAAGGTAAGCTAGTTGAAGTAGAGGATATAAAAGTGCAAAAAGATGAATGGGAATGGGATGAGCGTGAATCGTCTTTTTTACAGTATGTACAAAGTATGGTGCATAATAAAGGGTTATATTTGGATGAAACGGATATTTATAATTTCCATATAAGTGTAAAAACAAATATGTTAACGATTCTTGGTGGTATACCGGGTGTTGGGAAATCGCGTTTTGTGCAAACTTATGCAGAAGCATTAGGGTTACAGTATGGGGAAGAGTTGGTTTGGATTCCAATTTCGCCATCGTATCAAGAACCACATGATTTACTTGGTTACCTTCATCCAAATGGTACTTTTATTGAAAGTGAAACGAAGTTAGTTAGGACGTTAATGAAGGCGAAAGAAAATCCAAATCAACTGTATATAATCGTTTTTGATGAAATGAACATGTCTCATATTGAGCATTGGTTTACTCCGTTTCTATCTGTTCTTGAACTTGAAACAAAAAATCGTATTTTAAACTTGTATGAGGGTGTACAGGACATAGAGAGTTCAATTCCATCAACAATTGAAATTGGAGAAAATATTATATTTGTAGGTACTGTGAATTTTGATGAAACAACGAAAGAGCTCTCTGATCGATTATTAGACCGAACGAACCTAATAACGTTACAGAAAATTCCGTTTTGTGAGATGGGCCTGGAACAGGGGAAAGTCGTATTACATCCACCTTTGAAAGTAACAGCGGGAGAATTTCGGATAAATTGGATGAGAAATAAAGCGATGATTGAAGTATTTTCTGAAGAAGAATTAGAGCTATTAGATAAGTTGCATGTCGTATTGTCATCACATGACGCGTCTAAGGGAATTTCTTTCCGATGTGCAAATGCAATTGCGACTTATTTGCAAAACATACCGTTCCAAAATAACCATACCTATATGATCAGTAGAGAAGAGGGGTTTGATTTACAAATAAAGCAGCGTGTATTGACGAAAATCAGAGGGACCGAAATGATGGTTGGGCCTTTACTTTCTGAAGAAGCAAAAAGGGGGGCGACCTTAGTACCTCTTTTGCAATCTGCACTTGCTAACAGAGTATCTACATTTGAACACTCCTTAGCATATATACGAGAAAAACGTAGAGAACTGGAGTTGTATGGATATGCAAAATGAAGGGCGTTACGAAACAAAAATCGTTGATACGAATGAAACGCTCCCTTTTGTATTAAAGCTAATCATTGGAAATGAGGGGAAAGGAGATTATATTTTATTAAATCGTCTTTGTACATCTACTACAGCATTAGTTCAATGTATTTATAAAGTACAAGAATTAAAACCAATAAGATTGCAGTACAATTATGAAATCCCAATGAATATTACTTTTATATGGAATAAAGTATATGAGGGACAGAAAAATATAAAAGAGGCTCAATATGAAATAAATGAAAAAAAACAAAGAGTATTAATATATGAACATGGGAAAACAGAATTCTTTTATCCATGGCGCTGTGGTCTATACCATTTTGAAGTGCGTATAGAAGATACAACGTATTATGGCGCATTTCAAATCGTACCGAAAAATTTTTTTGATGATCAATTTGAAATGATTCAAGACTATGTGAAGTCAATTTTAAATGAGTTGATTTTGGATAGAGGTTACTATAAAAAGACTTTCTCTGCACTTAGCGATATTGAGGATTCTTCTTATTTAGTGTTACTTAGAAAGTTACCCCAAAAAATGAAAATGATAAAGCCAATTTTTAAGAAAATAGAATCAAGCTCAAAATTTATAAATGAATATAAATGGGAAGGAAAAGAGCGAAAGCCAACAAGAAAAGGAACTATAGTGGCAGAACGAAAACCTTATGCCAAACATTATAATCGTAAGTTTATGGAACAAAAAAATAGTAAGGAAAATGCATTTCTTAAATATAAAGCGATGCAATTTTATCATTATTTAATTGAAGCTAAAAGCTTTTTACGTCAAACAATTGAAATCTTAGAAAGAGAAAAAAAGAAAAAATCAGAAGAGTTTCAAGCTGTAAAAACGATTATACAAACAATTGAGCGTAATGGATCAGTAACCGATAGAGAGAAGCAAAAATATAAAAATATACATTTACTAAAAGAAGCCGATTTACGAAAGAGCTCAATGAAAATACAAGAATATAAAATATTGGCGCATATTGTACATGAAAATGTACAATACTTTCAAATGTTAATGCACTCTTCGTTTTGGAGGGAAGTTACTGAAACAAGTAATATGAACTTACATGATTTACCGATACCACATCAACAATTACTACATCATTTAGAAGTACTCCCGCAATATACGGATCAATCTCCATCGTTATTATTTGTTTATAAGCCAACGTTTTTAGTGTATGAATATTACGCTTTTTTTATCGTTATTTCAATTTTAGAGCAAATTGGTTTTGAGGCTAGAAACTCCATTCGTGAACAAATACAAGAACATTTTTATGTAGATGGATTACAAGATGGAACGACAGTAGTTTTAGAACGAGATGATATAAAGGTGCATGTCGCATTTAATGACTTAATTGAAACACATCCTCTTATTGCATTAAGTAAAGGTAGTAATTTTTACAATGGTGAGGATACGAAGAAGCCAGATATTCGCTTAGACTGTTATGTAAAAGAAGGTGGGAAATACGTATATAAATCTTCTATTATTATTGAAGTGAAGTATAGTCCAATGTACAATATTTTTCAGCATGTCGGAAATACGAAAGCAACTGAGCAAATGTATAAGTACTGGTCTATAAAGTATGTAGAAGAACAGGATGGAAAGCGAGTCTATTATCGAAGGTCAATTTATGAAGTCATTTGTGTATATCCAGGAAGCCATATGCATAGTAAAAAAATTGAGTCTGGATGCGGTGTTTTCTTGCAGTTATATCCATATAAGACGAAACAAGGGGAAGAGAAATTAGCTGGAAAACATGGGATGGTACAAATTTTTGAAAAATGGTTAAAAAGCATTAAGAAGTAAAAGAAATCCTTTTTCATAAAGGATTTCTTTAGATTAAGAAGAATTATATGCTGTATGGAAAGAAACATAATGTAATTTAGATTTGAAAAGTGATACAAATGTGTTATTAAAAGGAATGTGAGCGCGGGATAAAAGTCGATTAAATTGGAATCTAATTCATTTTGCAGAATATAATAAGTCATAAATATTTTTAGTTGCATACGAAGATTTGTTCTTATATGATAGATAGTGAAAGCGTTATCAAAAAACAGAGCGGCGATGGGAAAGGCGGTTAAATATGTTCCAGCGTGTTCAAACAAAGGAAGAACATTTTGGGTTCGAACAACTATGGGGAGATTTTTGTGAAGAAAGAAACTTAATGTTCGTAGAACGTAATTTAAATCCATCACGATTTTTATTAATAGAAGATGAACATCCTATTGGTACAGTAGAATGTATTAAGTATACGGTACCTGAGCAATCGAATTCTGAGTTTTTCTATCCGTTTTCTAAAAATGATTTAGTAAAAGATTTGAAGAATGTGTATGAAATAGGCAAGTTAAGTATTTCGAAAACGTCTCGTGGGAGAGGACATTTCAAAAGGCTAACAGCTATTTTATTTATACATGCGTTAGAAACAAAAGCTGAATGGTACATTGCAGCAGTAACAAAAAGAATGTATATGTATTTACTTACACTTGGTTTTCCAATTGAACCGATAGATAATCCATTTCAGTTTCATGATACTTTACAAGGTGTACCAGTAAGAATTCATGCTCGAAAAGGGGTTACGCATTTGTATTCTTTAAAAGAATTTCGTGATGTGATTCAAGGGAATGCTCATGCACAGGCATTAATTGCAGAATACAGTAAAAATATTATGTTAACGAAATAAAGCGAAGTGAATATGTATAATAAAGAGAATAATATTTGTATAGGATATAACTCTTCATTAAAAAAGACCCTTATTATTTTAATAAGGGTCTAAAAATTATAATCCAAATATACTAAAAATCATTTTGCGGCGCTTCGGTTTCTTTTCTCGTTCATATGTTGGTTTTGAATCAGGAGTAATATAAATGGGTTCTTCTTTCGTTAGGGCAGCTTCTAACTTTTGAATTCGCTCTAACATTTCCTCCATTTCACGACGGTGTTGTAAAAGTTGGTACGTGACGACATCATTTGCCTTATCTTGCATTTGTTCTTCCATTCGATCAAGTCTTCTCGTAATAGTGTTTAATTGATTGGTTAATTGCTCAAAATCATTCGATGATATGTTTTGAACAATTGTATTAACTTGAGTTTTTAATTCCTTAACCTCATCTGAGGAAGCTTTTTGAGTAGGTTGAGAATTTTGAGATTGCTCTATTTGAAATCGATGGTGTTCTAACATTTGATCGACATCCTCTTGTGTGAAAATAAAGTGGCCATATTTGTTTTTCTCTATCGTAAGATTTAATTGTTGCGCGATCCGAACAACAGCCTTTGGGCTAACACCTAATTTCTTTGCGATAAATGGTGTTTTATATTCCAAAATAATCCCTCCTATATATATCCTGTTGAATGATTTCGAGCTATAAAGTAAGTTCCCTTCTAGTGCGACAAAAGAAGTGTGGAATCGGCAAAGAAAGTGTTTTTTCACGAAATTGAGTTAAGAAGAATAGTTCGTTTAAATAAAAATGTCTTATCGTAGCATTTAGAATAATTTGACGAGTGTAAATGAATTAGATTATCATAATGATAAATATCTTTTTTATGTATGCATATAATATATAAAAAGGTGGTTGCTAATGTAGAATTTTGTTAGAGTATTAGAATGCTTACTTCACTTGAATAAAATTAAGTAGGAGGTGGCTTCCTTGCTTACAATGTAAGTAAGGAAAAGTATTTGGACATATATAGTATAAGTATAGTGATTGTTTTAATTGCCTTAACGGCATTTTTCGTTGCAGCAGAATTTGCAATTGTTAAAGTGAGAAGTTCACGAATTGACTATTTAATTGCAGAAGGAAATAATCGTGCAACATCGGTCAAAACAGTCATTACAAACTTAGACGAATATCTATCTGCTTGTCAGCTGGGAATTACTGTTACAGCTTTAGGAATTGGGTGGTTTGGTAAACCTGCGTTAAAGCAAATGTTTGATACGCTTTTTGCAAATTGGAATATCTCTACTCAACTAGCAGACATTTTTGCTGTAATTTTAGTGTTTTTGTTAATTACTTTTTTACATGTTGTAATAGGGGAATTGGCCCCAAAAACATTTGCAATTCAAAAATCTGAACAGGTGAGTTTACTTGTTTCTAAGCCGTTAATTTTCTTTTATCGTATTGCATTCCCATTCATTTGGCTATTAAATGGTTCAGCTCGAATCATTACGAAGCTGCTAGGGCTGAAAGCGCCGAAGGGGCATGATGAGGTACATTCAGAAGAAGAATTACGGTTGTTAGTTTCAGAAAGTTATAAAAATGGTGAGATTAATCAATCTGAATATAAATATGTGAATAAAATTTTTGAATTTGATGATCGGATTGCAAAAGAAATAATGGTACCTCGAACTGAAATGAATATTATAAGTAAAGAGATGCCTGCTGAAGAAGCTTTGCAAAAAATGTCTCGTGAAAAATATACAAGGTATCCAGTTGTTGATGGCGACAAAGACCATGTAATAGGTTTTGTGAATTTTAAAGATATTTTTACTGAATTTGTACAACATAAAGCTGCTAATAAGAAGACAGTAGAGCAATATATGAGACCAATTATTTTAGTTATCGATTCTATTCCAATTCATGATTTGTTTTTAAAAATGCAAAAAGAAAGAACACATATTGCTATATTGATAGATGAATATGGTGGAACATCTGGACTTGTTACTGTTGAAGATATTCTGGAAGAAATTGTTGGAGATATTCAGGATGAGTTTGATACGGATGAGCAGCCAGAAATTCAAAAGGTTAGTGAAACGAAGACGATACTAGAGGGAAAAGTACTTGTTAGTGAAGTGAATACGTTATTTGGTTTAGGGATTGATGATGATGGTGTTGATACAATCGGTGGTTGGATTTTAACGAAGAATATAGAGATTGCTGAAGAAGATTCCATTGAAATTGAAAATTATAAGTTTTGTGTGAAAGAATTAGATGGACGATATATAAAAAGATTAGAAGTTACAAAGATAGTAGAATCGATTGTTATTTTAGAAGATGAAAAACAAATTTCGTTACAAGAGCAAATTAGCTCGTAAACTCTGCTATATAGCAGAGTTTTTTTGAGCATAATGTTTTTTGAGGGATAGGGGCTATGATACAATGAAATAAGTCAGTTCTTTCACTAGGTGAAATATTGTTGTATACATATATTTGGAAGGAGAAGAAGTATGAAAAAGCATTTATATATAAATGGAGATTGGAAAACTGTAAACACGTATAAACCATTATACGCACCATATTCTGAAGAAACATTAGCGGAAATTGCACAAGGAACGGAAGAAGATGTAAAAGAGGCTGTTACTGCTGCAAAAAATGCAATGACAAAAATGAATAAATTATCTGCATATGATCGTGCGACTATTTTAGAGAAAGTTGCACAAAAAATGGATGAAAGAAGAGAAGAATTTGCAGAGATTATTGCAAAAGAAGCTGCCAAACCAATACGTGCTGCAAGGGGAGAAGTAGATCGTACTGTTCAAACGTACAAATTTGCAGCTGAAGAAGCGAAGCGTATATATGGTGAAACATTGCCATTAGACGCCGCACCTGGTGCGAATGGGCGTATTGCATATACAATCCGAAAGCCGATTGGGGTTATAGGGGCTATTACACCATTTAATTTCCCATTAAATTTAGTAGCGCATAAAGTTGGACCAGCAATTGCTGCCGGAAATACAGTTGTATTAAAGCCAGCTGATCAAACGCCATTATCATCTTATGCATTAGTTGAGTTATTTAAAGAGGCAGGATTGCCAAATGGAGCTTTAAATATCATTTCTGGCCCTGGCTCCACGGTTGGTGAGGCAATCGTCAAAAATGATTATGTTGCTTCTATTACTTTTACCGGAAGTCCAAAAGTTGGAATCGGAATAAAACAAAAGGCTGGGCTAAAACGAGTTACGTTAGAACTAGGCTCAAATGCTGCTGTTATTATTGATGAAGATGTAGAGTTAACAGATGAAATAATTGAACGTGTAAAATGGGGAGCATTTGTTAATAATGGGCAAGTTTGTATTTCCGTACAACGTGTTTTTGTACATGAAACGAAAATACATGAATTTCTTTCGAAGCTAAAGAAAGCGATGGAATCAGTTGTTGTTGGTGATCCACTGCTTGAGGAAACGGATGTATCAGCTTTAATTTCAAAAAAAGATGTAGAGCGAATTGATATGTGGGTTCAAGAAGCAATTAAGGAAGGAGCAACTGTTTTATGCGGTGGTAAAAAGCAGGATGCAAGAATTTTTGAACCAACTGTATTAACAAATGTTCCAGATCATGTATCTGTGCAGTGCCAAGAAGTATTCGGTCCACTCATGACAGTAAATACATTTAAAGAATTTGATGAAGCGATTGAGCAAGTAAATAATTCGCGTTACGGCTTACAGGCAGGGGTATTTACAAATAATTTATTTAAAGCAATGCGTGCAATTGATGAGCTAGAGGTTGGTGGTGTCATGATTAATGATATTCCAACGTTCAGAGTAGATCATATGCCTTATGGTGGCGTGAAAGAAAGTGGCACGGGGCGCGAAGGAATTAAATATGCAATAGAAGAAATGACAGAAATGAAATTAGTATGTATTAAAAAATAAAGTAGAAAAACTTAAAACTTGCGCTAAAAAACGAGTAGGAAATGTTTACGATTCCATACTCGTTTTTTACGCTTCTAGTAACTATTTAATTAAGTGTAACTTTTACTTCATTTCTTGTTTGAAAATAGTATCTTCTACATAAATTTGTTCTTTATCTACAGCAGTAGCATGAGTTAATACTAAACCGATTGGTGTTTTTGTATCTTTATTTTGAACAATTGTAAAAGGAACATTTTTTTCGTTTGCTAATTTAATGTATTTTGATAAATGTGGGTAAGCAATGCCACCATTTAGGAGGAGTTGTAATGATTGAGAAGAGCGCATGCTACCCGCCACTTCAGAGTATACATTACTTTGCATTACTTGACCGATCGTTAAAGCGATTTCCACACGCTCACGTAATGTAGTTAAATACATATTACGTTCTTCTGGTTTGTTTTGCTTTTGGCCGTAAATGCCTTCTTGGAGATAATCTTCCACATTTTTATTTACCATATTTTTCACACCTTTCATTTTCTATTGTACGCAAGAATTAAAAATGATGCAAAAAAAAGTCGTTTTGACTAAGGAAATAATGAAAATATGTGAAGGAAAAAGGGGATTTACATACAATTAGTTAAATAAGAAAGAAAAAAATAATTTTATCAACAGAAATTAACAAAATGTGACAAAAATCTATTAACGAATCTTATTTTTTGTGTTAATATTCAAAATATAAAGGGTATTCGTCGTATGGAAATGGAGGGAATGGAGGTTTTTCCAATCGATAAGGATATTAAAGAAATATTTTGTTCACACTTGAAAAACAATAGGCACCAATTCGTAGAGAACTGGAAAAACAAAATGATAATTTCCGAAAAAGATCCATTTAAACTAGAAGTAGTTCAAAATGGAGAGGATTTACTAGAGTTAATTATCGAACTTACTATGGAAGATAAAGATATAAATTATCTTCAACCGTTATGCGAGAAAATTGCTATTGAACGTGCTGGAGCAGATGCGAATATTGGAGATTTTGTTTATAACGCAAACGTGGGAAGAAATGAACTTTTCGAAGCGATGTGTGAATTAGATGTTAGTGCTCGTGAATTGAAACCAATTATGGCAAAAATACATACTTGTTTTGACAAATTAATTTATTATACCGTTTTAAAATACTCGGAAATTATATCGAAGAATTTAGAGGAAAAACAGCAATATATTAACGAAACACATAAAGAAAGACTGACGATTTTAGGACAAATGTCAGCTAGTTTTGTACATGAATTTCGTAATCCGCTTACTTCCATTATGGGGTTTGTCAAATTATTAAAGGCAGATCATCCGAGTTTATCGTATTTAGATATAATTTCGCATGAATTAGACCAATTAAATTTTCGTATTTCGCAATTTTTACTCGTATCGAAAAAAGAAATGTGGAATGAATCGGAACGGTTTTGGCTTAATGACTTGTTTCAAGACATTATACAATTCTTATATCCGAGTTTGGTCAATGCGAATGTTTTGATTGAAAAGAACTTACCGTATCCAATTCCGCTTGTTGGTTATCGAAGTGAAGTGAGACAAGTATTTTTAAACATATTAATGAATTCAATTGATGCTCTTGAATCAATGAAAGAAGAACGAAAAATTATCATCGATGTATTTGAAGAAGATCAAGCTATTCGAATTGTGATAAAAAATAATGGACCAATGATTCCAGCTGAAAATGTAGAAACGATTTTTGAACCATTTGTAACTACTAAAAAGTTAGGAACTGGTATTGGATTATTTGTATGTAAACAAATTGTGGAAAAACATAATGGGTCCATTATG
The DNA here is from genome assembly GCF_015712745.1 of Bacillus sp. SRB3LM. Taxonomy (NCBI): domain Bacteria; kingdom Bacillati; phylum Bacillota; class Bacilli; order Caryophanales; family Bacillaceae; genus Bacillus; species Bacillus sp. SRB3LM. The sequence goes on along the minus strand of NZ_VWVQ01000103.1, from coordinate 269,978 downwards.
TGTCGATCAGATAACGATTGGACAGAATTTCAAATTGCATTTCAAAAATAAACAGTCTACACCAAATGAATGGTGTAGACTGTTTTAATTTGTGAGTATGACGGCTTCTAATTTAGGATCTTTAGTTGAATAACCTACTATTGAAATTGTATAAATAACATTTGGTTCAACATTGAATTTCGGTATAGTCAGTAAAACGTTTTTATTATCTGCGAGTGAAATTTCAATATCTGCTGTACCAGGGCTAACTTGCAAAAAATCTGTTATTTGTTTAAAGAGTACATTTTCAAATAAATGATCCCCATCTTTTAAATCTACATTTACAACAGGGGTATCTGGAGAGAAATGTGCAAAGCGTATTTTGGCTTGACCAGCTGGTAAATGTGTATTATCAAGTATAGGTTGTAATTGTAGGTGATTGTCACTATTTATTGCAGCAAGAGTATAAGTATGATTTCCCATTATTGGTACCAGCGCTGAAAAGATTGGAGTTTCATTTCCGACAGGAACAATATCTATACGGTATTTACCTTGTACTAATGATAAATAAGGGCTGAATTGCTTAAATGAAATATTTTTAATAACTTTTTGTCCGTTTACTAAAATGTCAACAGCCGGTATATTTGGATTGGCATGAAAAATTCTTATATGTGAAGGTAAAGCAGCTTCTTGTGAATCTCTTGTTTCATACGCCTGTACAAGTTTTGATAGTGCATCGTAATATTTCATATATAATTCTATATATTTTTTAGGATTACGAAACTGATAGTAACGTGCGAGCTGTTCGTATTGTGTAACTTCTTGTCCATATTTTTCGATTTCAGATTGAGACATGAACATTCCTCCTTTGTCATCATTAAAACTATATGCGAAGCAAGAAAGCGGTTATGCGAAAAAAATGATTTTATAGAGGGGAAATTAAAAATTGACAACAAATATGTTGTCATAAAGAGGTGCTGGTGCTTATGAGTATTTCGCAGAGTAAAGCAGTACATATGACTGTATGAAAGTAAAATAAATGCCAAATTGTAAGTGCATTTCAATTAACATATAGAATACATGTCCAAAAATCGCTAGAAAACTAGGGATTTTTTTAATTATAGGCAAATACACATACAAAGTGATAATTGTCCTACATAAATTATAAAGGAAAGATAATTTAAATCTGAGAAAAGGAGTGCCACTTCGGGATAGGGATATCCCGATAGTAATTGTGAATGAAGTTATGAAAAGATTTTGTGTTATAAGCTGTAGGATGAATTTGTAAACTTCATTTTTCTATTTATTTTAGCAATTGACAGTATTAACCCATAAGAGAGCGTCATGACGAACTGATTAGTGTGGTTAATCGGTTCTTTTTTTATAGTTTAAAAATGAAAAGTTTACATAATAAATAGGAATTTGAATTGATTAGTAAGGTGGGGTGTCGAAATTTGTTTTAAAATATGCAATTTAAAGTAGGATAATAGGAAGGAGTTTAACGGGAGTTCCGTCGAAGTGTACAGAATGTCGGCATTTAAGGACAGCTGACATTATGCTATAAAAACATTTGGTGATGTAGTCATTTCATATAAAAGGGAGGGTTATTTGGGCGTATAGAAAAGGATTGGTCTTCGTTTAGAGTTCTGAATTTTCTGTTTTATAAATATTTTTAAGCACTCATTTGTATATTTTATAATAGTTTTTTGATAAATTCACTGCTTTTGCAGAGGATTCTTTTTTATGAAAGAAACGTCAATTTTCTTCATATATATATACAAATTGGAGAAATGGGGGAGCGCTATGCGCGATTACTTAATTAAACCACTTGTTGGTCAGCCGTATCCAATGATTTCACATGGAAAAGGTGTTTATTTGTATGATCAAAATGGCAATAAATATTTTGATGGTTCGTCAGGAGCAATTACGGCAGGTATTGGGCATGGCGTAAAGGAGATTGCAGACGTTATTAAAAAGCAAGCTGAGGAGATTGCTTTCGTTTATAGATCACAGTTTACGAGTGAACCAGCTGAAAAATTAGCGAAGAAGTTAAGTGATTTAAGTGTAGGAGATTTGAACTGGAGTTTTTTTGTAAATAGTGGTACGGAAGCGAATGAAACAGCTATGAAAATTGCAATTCAGCATTTTCAAGAGCGAGGTATTCAAGGGAAACATAAAATTTTATCAAGATGGATGAGTTATCACGGCATTACGATGGGTGCTTTATCGATGTCTGGTCACCCACTACGTAGACAACGTTTTGTATCTATTTTGGAAGACTATCCGACTATACCAGCTCCATATTGTTTCAGATGTCCTGTTCAAAAGGTATATCCAACTTGTCAGCTGGCATGTGCGACTGAACTAGAAAGATCAATTGAAAGAATTGGTGCAGAGCATATTGCTGCTTTTATTGCTGAGCCGATTATCGGAGCAGCTGGAGGCGCGGTTGTTCCGCCGAAGGACTATTATAAAGTCATTAAAGATATTTGTAATCATTACGATATTTTATTTATTGCGGATGAAGTAATGACTGGGCTTGGTCGTACTGGAGCATGGTTTGCGATGGAGCATTGGGGTGTAGAGCCGGATATTATGACACTTGGTAAAGGGTTAGGAGCGGGATATACACCGATGGCAGCGACAGTTGTAAGTGATCGTGTTATGGAACCAATATTACGTGGATCACGTTCAGTAATGAGCGGTCATACGTTAAGTGCAAATCCCTTGTCTGCAGCAACGGCTTTAGCTGTTATTGAATATATGGAGAAACATAATCTCCCTGAAAAAACAGCAGAAAAGGGAGAGTATTTAATAAAAGGCTTACAGAAAGTTCAGCAACAATCGACAATCATTGCTGATGTGCGCGGAAAAGGGTTGCTAATCGGAGTAGAATTGCAACCGTTTACAAAAGCGTCAGAGCTTATTTCAGTTGCAGCTAAAAATGGGCTACTTTTATACCAAGCCGTTTCAGGGCAAGCAGGAAAAGAAGATAGTGCACTGCTTGTAGCACCGCCAATGACAACTACATATTCCGAGTTAGATGAATTACTTTCAATTTTCTCTAAAAGTGTGGAAGAGATGATGCAAAAAGGAGGGCATAGTATCGCATGACAACTATTACAAATACATTCGGTAAATTAAAAGAAATTGAGGAAGTAATTTCTTTGTTCCATGATGATATGACATTAATGTTTGGGGGATTTGGAGGGATTGGATCCCCTCCATCTTTAATACAGGCAATTTTAGAAAAAGGCATTACAAATTTAAATTTGGTTGGAAATGACACTGGATTTCCTGATGTAGGTATCGGTCGTCTTGTTACAAATGAAAGAGTTAAATCACTAATTACTTCTCACATTGGCTCCAATCCAAATGCAGGAAGGCAACTAAACGAGGGAAGATTACAAATTGAGTTTTCTCCGCAGGGAACATTAGCAGAGCGCATTCGCGCTGGTGGCGTTGGTCTTGGTGGTGTTTTAGTTGATGTTGGTGTTGATACGATTGTGGAAGAGGGAAAACGAACAGTTGAAATGGATGGTAAGACCTACTTAGTTGAAACAGCGTTAACTGCTGAAGTTTCAATTGTATATGCGAAAAAGGCAGATCCGTTTGGTAACCTTGTATTTGACAAAAGTGCACGAAATATGAATCCTCACGTAGCTATGGCTGGGGATATAACAATTGTAGAAGCAGAAGAAATAGTTCCGCTTGGAAGTTTAGATCCAGAGGAAATTGTCGTTCCAGGTGTTTTCGTAAATTATATTGTACCGTCGGAAGGAGTGAACTGGAAATGGGTATGGGCGTAGAAGTGAGGGATAAGATTGCTAGGCGAGCGGCGAAAGAAATACAAAATGGCATGATTGTAAATTTAGGTATTGGCATACCATCGCTTGTACCAAATCATTTGCCTGACGATATAAATGTTATGTTTCATGCGGAAAATGGAATCGTCGGCATGGGACCAACGCCAAGTAAAGGGAATGAAGACGAAAATTTGTGTAACGCAGCAGGTTTACCAACTTCTCTTATAACAGGAGCGAGTTATTTCGATAGTTGCACAGCGTTTGGTATGATTCGAAAAGGTTTGCTAGACATAACGATTCTTGGTTCATTACAAGTAAGTGAAAATGGTGATTTAGCAAACTGGATTGTACCTGGAAAACGTGTTCCAGGTATTGGTGGAGCAATGGATTTAGCACAAAAAGCGAAGCGGGTCGTTGTTGTGATGAATCATGTTGATAAGTACGGAAATGCAAAAATTGTTTCAGAGTGTACATTGCCATTAACTTCAAAGAAATGTGTAGATTTAATTATTACTGATATGGCAGTCATGGAGGTAACTCCGAGTGGACTTATATTACTAGAATTAATGAGCCCATACACAGTAGAAGATGTAAAACGACATACAGAAGCTGATTTTCAAATTAGTTCTAACTTACTAGTAATTGAATGAAGGGAGATGTAATATATGGAGCAATTAAAAAAGCAAGTTTGTGATTATATTGAGAGCCATGAAGAGGAAAGTGTGAAATTTTTAAAACGATTAATTCAAGAAAAGAGCGTATCTGGTGATGAAAGCGGAGCGCAGGCAATTGTGATTGAAAAATTACGTGAATTAGGTTTAGACCTTGATATATGGGAGCCTTCTTTTTCTAAAATGAAAGATCATCCTTATTTTGTATCACCCCGTACAAGTTTTTCAGATAGCCCAAATATTGTAGCAACTTTAAAAGGAAGTGGCGACGGGAAATCTATGATATTAAATGGGCATATTGATGTAGTTCCAGAAGGGGATGTGAATCAGTGGGAACATCATCCTTATAGCGGTGAGAAAATAGGAAATCGTATATATGGCCGTGGAACGACGGATATGAAAGGCGGAAATGTCGCACTTATGCTTGCGATGGAAGCGATTATTGAATCTAACATTGAATTAAAAGGAGACATCTATTTTCAAAGTGTAATAGAAGAGGAAAGTGGCGGAGCTGGGACATTAGCAACTATATTACGAGGATATAAGGCAGATGGTGTCATTATTCCAGAGCCTACTAATATGAAGTTTTTCCCGAAACAACAAGGTTCCATGTGGTTTCGTCTACGTGTAAAAGGGAAAGCTGCACACGGTGGAACGCGCTATGAAGGGGTTAGTGCAATTGAAAAAAGTATGTTTGTTATAGAACATGTAAGAAAGCTAGAGGAGAAAAGAAATAGTCGAATTACAGATCCGTTATTTAAAGGAATTCCGATTCCGATTCCAATTAACATTGGGAAAATTGAAGGAGGGAGTTGGCCAAGTTCTGTTCCCGATGAATTAATTTTAGAAGGAAGATGCGGTGTTGCGCCGAATGAGACTATAGAGGCGGCAAAAGAAGAGTTTGAGAATTGGATTGCTGAATTAAATGATGTGGACAATTGGTTTGTTGAAAATCCAGTAGAAGTAGAATGGTTTGGAGCGAGATGGGTTCCTGGTGAACTAGAAGAGAATCATGAACTCATTACGACACTTCATCATAACTTTGTTGAAATCGAAGGGAACGAACCAATTATTGAAGCATCTCCGTGGGGGACTGATGGAGGTTTATTTACACAAATTGCAAACGTACCAACAATAGTATTTGGTCCAGGAGAGACGAAAGTAGCACACTATCCAAACGAATATATAGAAGTTGATAAAATGATAGCTGCCGCAAAAATTATTGCATGTACATTACTAGATTGGTGTGAGGTGAAAAAATGAAATACTATGAATCTTTTAGAGAACAGACGAATTGTTATACAGTAGAAGGTGTTTTAGATTATTTTAATAAACGTATCCGGGTAGATCATTATACAGGAAATGTTGAAAGTATTATACAGACAATTGACGAACTAGCAGAGAAACATTCTTTCACTAAATGTATTATTAAAGGAAAGGGAGAGCATGTTTCAACATGGCTCTCTTTCGGTTTTTTGTTGGAAGCAACGATACCTCATTATTTTCAAGGACACGATGCATACTTTTTTGTGAAATATAATAATGATGAAAGACGAAATAGTATGCATTGGACTGAGGAAGATACTATATTAAGCGGTGTAAAAGGGAAAGAAATAAAAGAAAAAGTAGTTCCAGAGAAATTTTTGCTGAGAAAAGCGACTGAAGAAGATGCAGAAGAATTAGCAATTGTATTCGGAAAAGTGTTTGAAGTGTATCCGACACCTTTAAATGAAGCGAGTTATGTATTACAGACGATGAAAGAAGACGATACAATTTACTACGTATATGAATTTGAGGGGAAAATTATTAGTACAGCATCTGCAGAAATGAACATAAAGGAAGGGAATGCAGAATTAACAAATTGTGCTACTTTACCTGAATATCGTAAACATGGATTTATGAAAAGTTTACTAATTAAATTAGAGGAAGAGCTTCGAGAAAGATCTATTTTCTGCTCCTATACAATTGCTCGATCGCTTTCTTTCGGAATGAATGCTGCCTTTCATCAGTTAGGCTATACGTATACAGGAAGACTGGCGAATAATTGTTACATTTTCGATAAGTTGGAAGATATGAATATATGGGTGAAAAATCTATCTAGCTATTCGAAAGCAGTAAAAATTTCGCCTCAAAATTTAGCTGTAAAGCAAAACAGTTAGGTGGAGCTGGGTGTTCGAAAAGCCGTACTAATTAGAGTCTCGAGTTATCTAATGAAAATATAAAATTGATCAAAATTATAGAACGGAATCGTCATGCTTACAATCGCACATAGGTATGCCGAAAATTCGGCATATAATTGCCGGATTTTCGGCAAGAGGGGGGATGACATTGCTAGCAGTTTCGACACAAGAAGTCATTGAAGCGATTTTGGGCAGTATTGATGAGGCTATACACGCTGTAGATGAGAATGGAATTACAATATTTTATAATTCTGTAGCTGCAAAACACGATGGATCGAAGATTGAAAAAGTGTTAGGGAAACATCTGTTAGAAGCGTTCCCGTCTTTATCAAGGGAAACGAGTACATTGATGAAAGTACTAGATACAAAAAAACCTATCGTACATCAAGTACAGCATTATCAAAATTTAAATGGTGAAGATGTTTGTACAGTAAATACGACATTACCTATTTTTATAGATGGGAATATTGCTGGGGCTGTTGAAATTGCAAAGGATTACTCTACAATTCAAAAACTTACTGACACAATTGTTGATTTACAGTCGAAAATAAAGCGATCATCTAGAAAAAAAGTGATTAAAAAGCACGCTGCATTTGAGACGATAGTGACAAATGATACGCGGTTTAAACAGACGAAAGAGTTAGCACAAAAAGTAGCACCAACAGACGCGAATGTTTTAATATATGGTGAAACAGGAACAGGAAAAGAACTGTTCGTACAAGCAATTCATGAAGCTTCTAAAAGAAAAAATAAGCCATTTATTGCACAAAACTGTGCAGCTTTACCAGAGTCGCTACTAGAAAGTTTATTGTTTGGAACGACAAAAGGAAGCTATACAGGAGCGATTGAAAGAGCTGGGCTATTTGAACTGGTTGATGGTGGTACATTATTTTTAGATGAACTGAATTCAATGCCTCTTGATTTGCAGGCAAAAATGTTACGAGTGTTAGAAGATGGAGTCATTAGAAGAATTGGTGATAATAAGACGAGAAAAGTAGATGTTCGTGTTATTACCGCGATGAACCAGCCTCCAGAAATATGTTTACGAGAGAATAAAATTCGCACGGATTTATATTATCGCTTAAACGTATTTTCATTATATATCCCACCGCTTCGTGAAAGAACTGAGGATGTACTATTATTAGCATCTTATTTTTTGAAAGAATATAATAAAAGTTATAAAAAAGGGGTACTTCAAATTGATGAGGAAGCGAAAGATAGACTGCAAGCTTATCAGTGGCCTGGAAATGTCCGGGAGTTAAAACATACGATTGAACATGCTGTTATTATTGCAGAAGGAAATACATTAACAGCCAATTGTTTACCACGTATATTTCGGAAAGAGACGTTTTCGAAGAAGAAGGGTATAATGCCACTTAGAGAAGCACTTCATCAAACAGAAAAAGAATTGATAGATCAAGCGTTGATTGAAACGGAAGGGAATATATTACAAGCCGCAAAAATGTTGGGTATCCCTCGTCAAACGCTTCAATATAAACTGAGCAAGTACGACAAAACCGCCGAATAATCGGCGGTTTTTATGTGTTTGCACGAATAAAAGAGCGTTTACATATATAAATAGTAATGAATATGATGTTAAGTATTGATTTCATACAACGCTTAAAAATATTTTTTCGCTTATGTAATAGGGTTCTCCGCACAATTACTTATCAACAATGTAAAGTTGGCATAACTATTGCTTATATAAAGAATGAGCGTATAAAAAGGGGGAATAGCAATGTTACATGATGTATACAAACCAAATCGTCACTGGAAGGATATCGAATTATGGAAAGATGTTACTGAAGAGCAATGGAATGATTGGGTTTGGCAATTAACGAATACGATCAAAACGTTAGATGACTTAAGAAAAGTGATTAACTTAACACCTGAAGAAGAAGAGGGTGTTAAAATTTCAACGAAAACGATCCCGTTAAACATTACACCGTACTATGCTTGGCTAATGAATCCTGATGATCCACGCTGTCCGATTCGGATGCAATCAGTACCGATTTCGGAAGAGTTATATAAAACAAAATATGATTTAGAAGACCCACTTCACGAAGACGAAGATTCACCAGTTCCAGGGCTAACACATCGTTATCCGGACCGTGTACTATTCTTAGTAACAAATCAATGTTCTATGTATTGTCGTTACTGTACACGTCGTCGTTTTAGTGGACAAATTGGAATGGGTGTACCGAAGAAACAATTAGATGATGCAATTGCTTATATTCGTGAAACGCCACAAGTACGAGATGTATTAATCTCCGGTGGTGACGGACTTCTAATTAACGATAAAATTTTAGAATATGTATTAAAAAATTTACGAGAGATTCCGCATGTTGAGATTATTCGTATCGGAACGAGAGCACCAGTAGTATTCCCACAACGTATTACAGAAAATTTATGTAACATTATTAAAAAATACCATCCAGTATGGTTAAATACACATTTCAATACATCTATTGAAATTACTGAAGAATCGAAAAAGGCATGTGAAATGTTAGCGAATGCTGGTGTTCCAGTCGGAAACCAAGCAGTAATTTTAGCTGGTATTAACGACAGCGTTCCAATTATGAAAAAACTTATGCATGACTTAGTAAAAATCCGTGTACGTCCATACTACATTTATCAATGTGACTTATCTGAAGGTATCGGTCACTTCCGTGCACCAGTATCTAAAGGTCTTGAAATTATTGAAGGTTTACGTGGACACACATCTGGTTATGCTGTTCCGACATTCGTTGTTGATGCGCCAGGTGGAGGCGGTAAAATTGCACTTCAACCAAACTATTTAATCTCACAAAGTGCAGATAAAGTTGTACTTCGTAACTTTGAAGGTGTTATTACGACGTATCCAGAGCCAGAGAGCTATATTCCAGGAAGAGCGGAAGGATACTTTAAAGAGATTTATCCGAACTACGAAGAAAAACGTTCAGATGTTGGTATCGCAGGTCTTATGAGCGATAAGAAATTTAACCTCGTTCCAGACGACTTACAGCGTATGAACCGTCGTAAAGACTACGAAGATAATGATACTCATGCATCTTTAAAAGATAAACGTGATAAGCGCGATCAATTAAAAGATAAAAAATATCAAGCACAAATGGCTAAATTAGAAGAAAACGACAAAAAAACTGAGGGTGATGCAGTATGAATTGTATGTGGTGTGACAGTACAGAAGCGAAAGAAAGCTTGAATACTGTATATTGGGAATTACCAGATGGTACGAAAGCCATTGAAATCCAAGAGACACCATGTATTTCTTGTTCCTCGTGCGGGATGGACTATCAATCAGACCATACAGTAAAAGAAATTGAAGATCAATTATTCTTAATTTACACGAAAGATTTACCAAAACAACTAACATATGAAGAATTAATGGGAAGACCACGTCTATTAAAAAGAAATTATTTCGACTTTTAACCAGCTTTTATGCTGGTTTTTTTCTTTTTTGCCTTGTATAATGTACCCAAGTTAGAAAGGTAGGGAATATTTTTGAAAAAGACATTTTACCATTATATGATGAAGCATCGTGCAGCTTTATTTAGAAATGAAATTTCAGATTTAGCAGAGGCGATGTATGATGATTTAAGTTTTCCGAAGCAATCTGAAGACTATGATGAAATTAGTTCATACTTAGAGTTGAGCGGAATGCTAGAAAGTATGTCTATATTTGATGAAGCCTGGGATTTATACATACAAGATAGATAAAAACTATTTGAAAACATACAGAATACATTACTTTATTTAAAGTGAAGTATTCTGTATGTTTTTTATTATGAAATTTGTTGATTTGAAGCTAGTCTAGTTACTAGCTTTTTTTTGAGTGTAATGTAAATTTTATAAGATTATATTTTTTATTGAAAAAATTTATGAATATAAGCTTCTGTGATAAGCGTTTTTATGTAGGTTGCATATACTGATATCAAAATCACGACGTCAAAAAAAGGAGAGATAGAGATGGCAAGAAAAAAACAACCTAAATACAACGTAGGGGACATAGTCGTGATTACGCTATATGGAACCGTTGGGAAAATCACAAATATGAAGGTTTTAGATGGAGTTTATGTATACGAAGTCAATAATCACGATGGCTTTTACGTAGAGCAAACATTGCAGCACGTTACAGAGCAAGATATGAAAAAGGGCGATACGGAGTGGATTGAATTAAATTATAATTTTACGTTTGGTGATCTTGTGCAAGTAACTGGATATGATAAAGATGTTTTCCGTATTGTTGGTTTTCGTACAGAAGTATGGAGATATAAGAATGACGCATGGGAAGATACAATTTATGAATTGTCACGGATTACGGATGGTGAATGGTTAGAAGCGGATGAATCAGATTTAACGTTACTCGCCAATGCTCAAACGGCAAATGCAATTTTGAAGAAAATGAAACAAGATAAAGCAGGTATGAATAAATTAGATTTAGGGAAGTTAAAGTCAATTAACAACTCGAAAAAAGTGAGTGTTAAGACGAATCGTCAAGAAATCATTGATGGATTACTTGATATTTATAACGATTATCAATTATTGTTCGATACATTTAAAGATGAAGAATATAAAATTGTAATGGATGTTGTTCATAATTATTTAGTTAAATTGACAGAGAAAAAATAGTTAACTAGAAAGAGAGAATAAATTGAACAACAACATATGCAGTATAAGGTATGCCTACAACTATTAAAAAAATAAAAAGCCACTTTATAAGAGAGTCTGCCCATTGATCTTCATGCATGAACTCTTCTTTTGTTTGTCCTACTTCATATTGATTTTCCATTATTATTTCCCCCTTTGAATAGCTTGTACTACAATCGTATGTATCTCGTCCAAAGGTTATGACCTATAAAAAAATAAAATCTATTTTTCTAATCTCATATACATAATTTTGAGATTTTTTCATAAAACAGAAATAAAGGAGTGATGCTCATGAAGGAAATTGAAGTCGTGATTGATACGGAAGAGATTGCGGAGTTTTTTTATGAGCAACTAATTGAAAGAGGGTACGTCCCAAAACGAGAAGAAATTGAAGATCTCGCAGATATTACATTTGAGTATTTATTAGAGAAATGCATGATTGATGAAGTTTTTGATGAAGAGGATGAATGAAAGTAACGACGGGCATAACTCGTCGTTTTTTACTCTTTACAAACCTGTCACAAATATAGTCAATAATTATTGGTATAATGAAAAGGAAATTTTACTCAAGAGGTGAAGGAATGTTCAAAAAAATTATTGATTCTTTATTAGGAAAGAAAAAATATCGTTCGTATTCAAGTAGTGATTATCGTCGTAGAGGGCGCTCGTATTCAAGTAGCGATTATAAACGACGTTCATCTGGTTATGGACATCAACATTATAAAAGAAAACGTAAAAGCCGTAGCTTCTTTTCAAGCAGCTGATGAAATGGCGTCGTGTACTAGCATTATTTGATAGACCACTGCGAAAAAATACAATTGTTGCAGAGCGTTATAAAATTGAATCAGTAATTGGAATGGGCAGTTATGGGGTTACATATGTCGTTAATGATTTACAAATAAATAGATATAAAGTCTTAAAACAATTAAGACAAAGTAAACAAAGATATGAGTCTGGTAGAAGATCATTTGAACAAGAGAAAATGATTTTACAAACATTAAATCATCATGCAATTCCTAGTCTATATGATCATTTCCTATGGGAGAAAAAGAGCTTCTTTGTGATGGAGTACATGCCTGGTAAAAATTTTGAAGATTATATTTTCATAGATGGGTATGTATATACAGAACGTGAAGTTTTTGAGATTTTATATGAAATATTAGAAATTGTATCGGTGTTTCATAGTGAAGGCATTATTCATCGAGATTTACGCATTCCAAACATACTAATGAAAGAAAATCAAATTAGTATTATTGATTTTGGATTGGCTAAATGGAAAGGTGAGGATGATGAGCGAGCTACAACTTACGAAGGTGAACAAGCTTTGATGCGAGAAGTTCACTTTCGTAGCGACTTTTATGCGCTCGGTCATTTCTCATTATTTTTATTATATGCAGGATATGAATCTAATGAAAAACAGGAAAAACCATGGTACGAAGAATTAACTTTGGAACATTATACTCGCGAAATGCTTATGCGAATGTTACAAATAAAAACGCCGTACTATGAGAATGTACAAGATTTAAAACAAGATGTAGCTTCTGCTTTAGAAAGGATGGAGACTCCATGTTTCAAAAGTTTTTAGCAAGCGTTGGTATTGGAAGGGCAAAGGTAGATACTGTTCTTGAAAAAGATGAGTATATTGTTGGGGAAGAAATAGTTGGAAAAGTTCATATAACTGGAGGTTCAGTTAGCCAACAAATTGAAAGCATTTACTTAACATTATCGACGTCGTATGTACGAGAAGTGGATGATAAAAAAGTAACAACAACATATGATTTAGAGCGAGTACGCTTAACCGAACCTTTTTCTGTAGAACCGAATGAAACAGTTGACATTCCATTTTCTTTTCCAATGCCAATTGAAGCACCACTTACACTTGGTATGAAAACGGTTTGGATTCATACAGGTCTTGATATTAAACGTAGTATAGACCCAAGTGACCGCGACTACGTTCAAGTGTTACCCAATGCATTATTAAGTAGTGTTTTAGATAGTGTAAATGAATTAGGGTTTAAAGCACGTCATATAGAATGTGAAGAATTACCGCATCGATTACGTAAGCAAGTTCCATTCGCACAAGAATTTGAGTTTATTCCGGTTTCTGGAGAGTACTATGGGAAATTAGATGAATTAGAATTATTAATCTTGCCACGTGCATACGACCGATTAGAAATAATTATGGAAGTAGATAGAAAATCACGTGGATTAGCTGGTTTATTCGCTGAGGCACTTGATCTTGATGAGAAGGTGATTCGTTTTACCGTAACAAGAGAAGATATCCCTGAGATGAAGCAAAAAATTAATAATTATATTTTTTAATAAACTATGCATAAAAAAGAAATGGAGAGGAAAACTAAAACAACCGCTCCATTTTTTTGCATAGTGAGGTTATGTATGTGAAACGATATCGACATTTATACTTGCTAAGTTTTACGTTACTCATTTGTTTTGTCGTATTATCACTTTCGTATCATACCGCTTGTATTGAGAACTTTGACAATATAGTCGCACATTTTATTCAAAGCTTTCGAAACGATTATTTGACGACCTATTTTACTTGGGTGTCTTTTATCGGTTCCAAAAGAATATATTTTCCATTACTCATTATTCTTGTAATGTATTTTCTCGTTAGAAAAAAGTTGCTTAGTGCGTTGCTTCTAACAATTAATTACTACGGATCTCGTTATTTAAACAGTATGCTTAAACTATGGTACGAACGAGCAAGACCTGATGTCACGCAGCTTGTTACTGCAACTGGATATAGTTTTCCGAGCGGTCATACGATGAATGCTACTGCTTTTTTAGGATTTATTGCATACGTCACAATTACTGAAGAGCGTATTTCGTTGCATAAAAAATTGTTAATTATTCTTATAGCAAGCTTTGTTGTATTATCTATTTCAGTTAGCCGAATATATCTTGGCGTGCACTATCCATCTGACATATTAGCAGGATGGGCAGCCGGCGGTAGCTGGCTCGTTTTATGTGTTATATTCCATAAAACGTTTATAAAAAAAGAACCTATGTCATAATAGGTTCTTTTTTCATTGGCTCAACATGAATGTGTGCATGGTAAATTCCAAACTTTTTGCGAAGCATAGCTTCGATGTTGTCGGTAATACAGTGACTTTCTCCAACATCCATACGAGCATCTACTTCAATTGTAATATCAACGTACGTTTGATTCCCGTACATACGTGCTCGAATATCTACAATGTTTTCCACACCGCCAATATGCTCAATAGCATCAGCGTATTCTTCCATTTTATCAGGATCAATTCCATCTGTAAGCATATGAGAAGATTCTACGAAAATCTCCCATGCAGTTTTACAAATAATAAGACCGACAATTAAAGCGGCAATAGGGTCTAAAATAGGCATTTGGAACTGAGAACCGACAATACCTACTACAGTACCAATACTTACGAGTGCATCTGATAAGTTATCCTTTGCAGCGGCTTCTAATGATTTACTTTTTGTTCGTGCTGCAATTTTTTTCGTATACAAATACACGCAATACATAACGACAGCAGAAAATAAAGCAACCCATGCAGCGAGTACATTAGGCGCTGCGTGTTTCGGATTTAAGAAAGATTGAATGGCACTAATAACAACTTCTAATCCGACTGTTGCCATAATGAAGGAAGCAACAAGTGATGCGATTTGTTCGGCCCGCGAATGCCCATACGGATGATCTGGGTCACGAGGTTTACGAGATATTTTTAGACCAATTAATATTGCTAAAGAAGCACCGATATCCGTTAAGTTATTTAAACCGTCAGCACGCAATGCGCTAGAGAGGGTAATATAACTGATGATGATTTTCATAGAGGATAAAAATATGTAGGCCATAATGCTGACAATAGCACCTTTATCAGCTTCTTTATGAGAAAGAGTATCCATTTTAATCACTCACCTTTCTTTAAAGGAATTTCTTTCTATAAATAGAGTATCAAACGAAAGTCGTGTGGGTCTATACAAACATTGTTGACGTTTTATAGCTTTTTAAGAAGGGGATAACAAAGTTTCGTGAAGGAAAAATATGTTGAAAAGTACAAAGTCAGGGTGTGAACCTAATTAGAGTTTATTTACTAAAGAGATAGGAGGGTAGATGGATGAAGAAGCGAATACTTTTCTTACTATGTACTATTCTTATAATGACAGGGTGTAATTCATTAAACGATGAAAAACATCAAAAGATAATTGTGAAAACAGATGAAAGCCCTCTGAAAAATATTTTCCAGAGGGCTTTTATTTTAGTATGCTTCTAAAAACTCAGTAACTTGCTCTTCAGTTTTTGCATTAGCACTATGTAAGTGGCCTAGCTTCTCACTATTTTGGTATACAAGTAAACTTGGAATACCCATTACTTGATACTCTTCAGCGATACTTGGAAACTCATCTTTATTAATAGAATACCATTCAAATTTATTGAACTCTTCCATTACATCTCCGATAAAGTTGTCCATACGTACGCAATCTGGGCACCATGTAGTAAAGAACTTAACAACTACAGGCTCCTCGCTTGCGATGATGTCTTTGAATTCTTGTTCTGTTTTAATTTCTTTCATAAGTAAAACTCCTTTCAATATTACACGAATTTATATGCAAAATTCGTATTTGCAAACATGTTGCAAACTTATTATTTGTTTTTTAGTTTTGTAGTTCGTTCACACTTATAAAACTGTATTTTAAATTGTATATAACATGACTGCACTTCTAAGTGTGAAAATAACGGAACCTCACTTTACTTTATAAGCTTTTTCCAGGATTGTGTCAAACTTCTGAATTTTATACAGCAATTAAAGAAGCCCACACTTTGATTGAGTGTGGGCAGAGTGACTAAAATTAATCGCTTATTAATTTCGAATAGATATTTAAATCGATAAGCTTTCCAGCTGATTTTTCGCTCTTTCTCAGAGTCCCTTCAAAAGTAAAGTTTAATTTTTCTAATACCTTTATGGAATTTACATTTGCAGGTTCAACTTTTGCTTCAACACGATATAGTTTTAAATGTGTAAAAGCATAATCTAATAAAGAGGATATTGCTTCAGGGGCATATCCTTTACCCCAAAATTTTTTTGAAATATCATAACCAATCTCAGTCTTTGAGTTTTCAAAATCTAAGGAATTATAGCCACATGAACCGATAATGTGATTAGATTCTTTTTCAATAATAGTAAAACGTATAGCTTTATTATTTTGAGCGAGTTCGTTAAGAAATTGAATCATATCTTTTGCCTGGCTTTCATCGGTGAAATTACTTATATTCATGAATTTAGTAATATCAGGATCAGACCATATTTTAAACATACTTAATGAATCAGATGCTTTCATTTGCCTTAAATATAATCGTTGTGTGTGTAGTTCAGTAATCAATACTTTTACCTCCGTTATGTTGTAAGAATAGGTAGTTTAAAAATATTGATATCTGCGCATAATTCAGTCCCTTCTAGATTAATTAACTTTTATTATACAAGAAAATTACTACAGTGAACAAAGGCGTTAATTGGTTTAGCTATTTTCTATAATTGATGGAATCAGAGAGACAAAGGAACATGGTTTCAGTGGATTTAAAGATTTTAGCCCGCTATTTGTGAGCAGTAAGACCCCACCTTAAAATTCAGCAGAAGCAAAGAAGTTAGGTGGGGGTCGGGCTGCCCGTAAAAGCCCGATTGGTAAGGGCTAATAATCAGTGGGGGATGAACACCCCCCATTGATTAGAGTTTCACTTTATTCAATTCTTTAACAAACCCCTTATCTGGAAATTAAAGAACGCCTTGGGAGAAAGGCGTTCCATGACCAAGGAATGTATGGAAAATGATACTAAATGATTCATAATGAGATGATCATAAGTATTGTATGTATTTCTCTAATGTATGTGAAGTCTTTATTTCATAATATCGAAAAAGAACATGCATATAAGCATGCTCTTTCACAAGAAAGATAGATTTCTATGAGTGGATGCCTCCATACAATAATATATGCTTGTCCAGTTAAAAGGTGAAAAGTTTTATTAAAATCGTTATTTCAATGGAGAAGCCCTAGGATTAGGAGGCTAGGGCTTCAAGTCATGGTATATCTCACACGAAATTATAAAAAGAAAAGAACGTATTGAAGATAACACATGAATATTTCATATTTTATTATAAAAACTGTATAAGGCTAGAATTTATATAAATGTAATGGAAATTAATTAATAAAAAACTTTATTAGGGATTTGCCTTAATCATTTATAACAGTCAAGAATATTTATAAAATATGACTGTAGAAACAGGTCCGATTTTTATAACGATGGAGGGAATTGGTGTGGACATAACTCAAAGTATGGCCAGAATAGTGGTTAATGGGAAAGATATTCCGTTTACTTCAGTTAGAACTTCAATATGGAATCAAGGACCTGTAAATGATTTAATTGTTTCGACAAATCGGAGAGTCGAGGAGTTTTATCAATTTATGTGGTCACAAGTGCCAGTTACGCTCACAATGTATTTTCTTCAGGGAGCGGACTTGATGAGATTTGCTAGAATTGTTGGAATCGATCAAAGTGTAACGGGAGAATATATATATCATTTCTTTTGGGGATAAAATGAATTTAAAGCAGTTTAATAGCTGTTTTTTTATTTTATAGAGACATGATTCGAAGGCGAAGAATATGTATGGCTAGGAAGAGTAGTTTAGATCGTGATATAGATAAATTATTATCGCTTCTAAGTTTTTAAAAAATTTTCAAGAAAATCGGGAGGTTCTAATTGGATATATATCAACGCTTAGTTATTAATAGGAAATATAATGAAGGTTAAAAAGTTTAATGGGAATTTATTTATTTTTTCCAATCATAAAATGCGCAATTTATGTGAAGAGAATAATGACTAGTAAGTGGTTTAATACATTTAAAGATAGGAACATAAAAAAAGCGGTGTTAGTAATATGTATTATACAAAACAATGTAGAGAAACGATCAATATATAGGTGTTATTTTTAAGGATGTTTGTTTTTATAAGACAATATAATAAAGAAGGAACAGGTTAAGGGACAGTTTGAATTTCTAACAGAGAGCTGTGTGATTAAATAGGATAAAAGTAATTATTTAATGTTGGGATAGGTTATAAATGGAGAACCAATTAAAAGAAATATTTGGTGCATTGATAGCAGCTATAGGTACAATAACTTCCGCTATTGGAAGTACACCGTTCTATTTTATAAGCAGTAATGTAAGGGAGAATCTGAATATATATGGAAACACATTGCAAGCAGTTGGTAACGCTTTAGAGGCTGATGGTCAAGGGGAAATTTCCTTTGAAAAAATTGGAAACGAAATCCAATCAATTGGTAATGTAACTGTAATATCAGGGTTAGTTATTGATTTTACAGATGAAACAAAAGTTAAATTAGTTATTTCTGGAAATTGGGCGCAGGCTTTAGGAGGACTTACAGCATTAGCAGATGAATTTGAAGATACTTCAGATAAAGATGAGTCTTTTAATGTTGTAGGAAACTTATTGCAAGCTATAGGAAATTCCTTGCAAGCGATTGGAGGGATATATGAGCTAAAAAGTATTAGAAGAGATCGGCAGGATAGTAAAGAAAATCTAGTAAATGATACAGGGGAAATTTTAGACAATCAAGCAAATAGTCAACCGGATAAAAAGAAAGAAGGCCAGTCAATAGATACCATAGGAAGTTGGATCCAAGCCGTAGGTTCTGTATTTTCATTAATTGGACAAATACGTGAAGAAAGTGAGGAGTTAGAAGGGGATGATAAATAGACTAGTTTTAAAAGAACCTCATATAGTGCGCATATTTAATGGTAAGAAACTTTTTTATTGAATTCTAAGTTTAAAATTATATGATGCAGTAGGTAAAATGGGTTTAAGGAGTATTATTAGTTTAATAAAAAAGAGCTGTTAGTAAAAACTAAAAGATTTCATAAAAACTGGTAATAGAAACTGCTTTTTAGAAAATAACTTATACTTATTAATAATGGAATAGTAAATTTAAATTGAGAGAATGAAAGAGAGCTCCTATGGAAAGAGGCTCTTTAATTAATAAATTATTGTAATGGAACCAACGCTAAAATCAAATTAATTCCGCTATTTGCGGGCAGTAAGATCCCTACCTCAAAATTAAGCGCAAGCAAAGAAGTTAGGTGGAGATCAGGCTGCCCGTAAATGCCCAATTGGTGAGGACTGATTAAAGTTTCACTTTATTAATACATTTTAGTATTATCACTATATTTTTGAAAAGACATATGAATAACCTTGCTTTTTGAAGAATGATTTCTATATAAAAACCATATGCTATTTTGTAAGAAAAGAAAATAGCTTATAATTTATTAAATGCTCATTAAGAGTGCCTTTTGTATATGTTTGCAACCTCGGATGTGACTGCTTTTTTATTGAACATAATGACCGTTTAAATAGAAGGTTAATAGTGCGGAAGACATTAGAAGAATTAGAAAAATGTTATTAAATGAAGGAGTAGAATATGTAGCTGTTCAGATTAGAATGGATGGATTTTCTAGTGATGAAGTAATTGTTAACGACAAATATAACATATATTCGAAACTAGCATATTACAAGGAAACGTACAATGAGGATTTAGAACATAGATGGAATCCAGGAGTTCGTATTTTAGGATTTGCATATGGTTATTCGTTCTCAGGAATTATACATGAATTAGGATTATTAATTTAGTAGTGATGAAACTTATGGTGAATATTTCAATAGATACCATTATCCAACTGGTGTCTTTTTTAATGTTAAGGAATAAATAAAAAAGAGAGCTTAAGCCCTCTTTTTTATAACTGGCTAACTATTATGCACAAATTGGAATTCCTAATGCTATTAGAGTCAATGCTACTTGAAGAGAAAGCTCTAATCTAGCAATTTCGATTCCAGCAACTGAAACCACTAAAAGAGGTTGTCCATTAACGAACAAAACACAACTTTCCATGCTTACGCCTCCTTTCTAGTAATCTAATATAGTATATGGATTAAACTTTAAAAGTGTAATAGTTAAATGTATGAATTTAATATAATTAATAAATTAAACTATTATATTTAATAAATTAAAATTGACCTAACAGCTGCTTTTTTGTCACTTTATAAGAAGGGTCAGAATATATTAGAAGTATAAAAATTATAGGAGTGATAGATATGTTCTTTGCAAAATTGCGTGGTAGAAATGAAGTTCCACCAGTAGAAACAGATGCTCGAGGAGAGGGTTTCTTTAAATTAAGTCGGGACGAGCTTAGCCTAAGGTTCAAGTTAGATTTATTCAATATAGAGGATGTAGTAGCTGCCCATCTGCATCTTGGATTAAAAGGAACGAACGGCCCTGTTGTAGCTTTTTTATTTGGACCGATAACAAATCCAGTTTCAATAGAGTGCGCAACTCTTACGGGAATGATTACTCAAGAAGATTTGGTTGGACCGTTAGCGGGTCAAACATTAGGCACTCTTGTAAATGAGATTATATCTGGAAACATATATATTAATGTTCATACAGTACAACATCCTAATGGTGAAATTCGTGGACAACTAAATTATTGCTAATGAATAATGGTAGTAGGAAAATTTAGCGAGAAACAAAAAGCATCCGTTGAGGGTGCTTTTATTTGGAGAATGATATTTATATTAAAAATGTTTAAACTTAATAAAAGCTAGTGAATTAGCTTTCAGCACTCACTGAAATATAGAATCATAACATACTTTGTAATAAATTATACGGAAGTGAGTTGAAAATCATGTTTTATTCATATTTTAATTCTGAAACTGGTATGCGACCAGCGTATGGTACATCTATAACGTATAGTGGAGCACAAAGTACAGTCCAAGCTATTCAACAAGCATTGCAAATGCAACAACAATTGCAAATGCAGCAGCAAGGTGTACAACCGTATTATTCATCCGTAGAGTATTTTTACCCAGTACATCATGTTACACCGTACGGAAGTTCTTTTCTTACTATTCCATATGGAACTGTATACAACTTATAACTAATAAGGAATGAAGTGGTGTATATAAATAAGGGTGCAGGTTAATAGCGCCCTTATGAATAATAAAAATAGCTAGTCCAAACCTTATAAATCAATCTTACATAATATGTAGTAATAAGTTTGAAAGGGGAATTAGTATGTCTTGTTATTACTACTGTAAGTATTGTAAGGAGTATAAAAAGAAGCTTCATGATTGTTGTAAGAACACTAGTAAGTGCCATGATAACAAGGACAATCTTGTTAGAGCATCGGCATTTAGAGCTAGAAATACAGTAAATCAAAATGTTCCTGCTAATACTTTTGTGAAAGTGTTATTTCAAAATGAACAATTTGATTTAGCGAATGAGTATAATCCAGCAACATCTATTTTTATGCCGAAGACTAAAGGAGTATATTCTATTATTGGAACGATTGGTTTCTTTCCAAACGATCCAACTTTAAATTATAGAGCGCGTGTAGAAATTCGTGTGAATGGAAACGCAGCGATAGCTATAGATAATGACTTTTTTGGTCCAATAAGTTTTGGAAATGTAGTAAGTGTTTCGACGATTGTTCAATTGAATGCAGGGGATGAAGTTGAGATTTATGCACAAAGTAGTATAGATGGAGTTTTAAGTCCTTTAGAAGATGGTGCACATTTTGAAGCAGCAAGATTTCCTTCGCCGATTAAATAAAGTCATTAAACATTGAGTTTACAGAAGCTTAAAGGTAAATCCTCACCGAAATGGTGAGGGTTTTTTACTCTATTAAAAATAGTAACAGGTCGTCCAAGCTATTCTAATCTATATAGCATACTATATAAAAATAAGTGTAAAGGGGGACTAACTATGTCTTATTATTACTGTAAGTATTGTAAAGATTACAAAAAGGAAAGTCATGATTGTTATAGAAAAAGTAGTAAATGTGATAGGAAGTATGTAAAGGTGAAGTGTTGTGATGATAAGAAAGAGGAGCTTGTAAGGGCATCGGCATTTAGAGCTGTGAATACAGTTAATCAACCTGTTCTAGCAAATACTCCTGTTAAAGTATTATTTCAAAATGAACAATTTGATCTAGCGAATGAATATAATCCAGTAACATCCATTTTCACTCCGAAAACTAGAGGGGTATATAGTGTATTAGGAAATATAACATTTTCTCCAAATGATTTTAATGTGAATTACAGAGCTAGAGTAGAAATTCGTGTAAATGGAAATCCAGCAATAGCGATAGATAATGATTTCTTTGGAACAGGAGTATTTTTTAATAATGATGTTTCAGTAACTACTATTCTTCAATTAGAAGCAGGAGATTCAGTTGAAGTTTTTGCAGAAAGTAGTATTGCGGGCGTAATTGTACAAAATGTTAATGGTTTAAATACGGTTCACTTTGAAGCGGCAAGATTTCCTTCTCCAATTAAATAAAACAGATCATTAAATGTTTTTTAGTAGGTTTAGTTAATCCCCTTACCAAATGGTGGGGGATTATTATTGTTTTTCTAAAATATATAAGTAAACAGGTAAAGTGTAGTTTAATTTGTAGAGGCTTTAACCTTATTCAGATAATGAAAAAAATAATATGTAAATAAGTAACATGCTTCTGAAAACTCAGTGTTAGTAAGTTTACTAGTTTTTTTATAGAACAAGAAAGACGAAATACATAAAAGATCGTATCATTACGTTTTTTCTTTACTATATAGAAATTACATATTGAACATAAACTTGTGTAGGGAATGCTAGTACACTGAAAAGAATAACATAAAGGCGATTACACTATATAAAAACAAAATCAATCCTAAGATGAGTAGTATTGGATGCAGCTTGAACATATTTGACCTCCTTGAGTACATAAAGAATTTTAATATATTGTTGGTCAATTTAGAAGGGGACGGTTACATAAAAAAAGAGCATACATAATAAGTACGCTCCAAAGAAAGATAGGTTTTATGAGTGGATAATCTCCATACGATAATATATGTCCTTTTAATAAAAACGTGTAAAAAATCAATGAATTATCAATGGAATATCATAAAATGAGTAATTTTAGTCTAGGAATGCAGTCATTTTCTTTCTCAGTTATTTTAGGTAACAAAGTTGTGAAAATCGTGCATTATGCGGACTAACAACGGGATAACGATCGTACTTCAGTTACATATTTCTTAAAGTCTGGATATTGCGTGATAGTTTGACATTTTGGGGTGCATAGTTGATTAATAATAGACACATTTGTAATTACTTCGTTACAAGGACCGAAAAATGTAACTTTTAGCTTTGAATTTGGTGGGATTTTGAACACGATAGGCTTTTTTTCCATGAAATCAGCTCCTAATATTGAGTATTATAATTTAATGGATATAGAGTCGTATTAGTATAATATGAAATTTCAGTGGATTTGCTTATAATAAAGAATTTCATAGTAGTAAAAGTGCTTAAAGATGTAAAAGGGAAATTGAGAATGCGAAATAAAATGTTTAATTAATATAATCAATAAATACGAAAATAGTTAATATAACTAATACATTTTTTAATTTGTTACATATTATGTTAGTAAGAATGGTATAAGGAGGTAATATAAAGTAGTGGAAGAAAATGTACAAGCTCAGCTTTCGCCACCGTGGATCACATATTTTAATGAATTGAAAAATTCAATAGGTGCTGATCCAACTGTTACAGTTGGGCCACTTATTCCTGTTGGTGGTAATTATATTATTTTAGTGCATGCGTTAAGCAACGAAAAAGCGAGAGCATTAGCAACGCTTTTAAAATCTTTTGTACAATTTGGGAATGTAAGTGTGACAGTTATTGTAACAAATAATGAGAATGAAATTGTAAATCCATTTCCTTGTCCACTAGATGCATTTGAAATAGCTCATTTATTTCAAGTAGCACTAGAAAATAATCCTTATTTTGAACAAGTTGTGGTACAGCCTCAGTTCCCTGGCGGACCGAATGTTGTCTTTCCGGTTTTCGCTGCGGAAGTCATTCAGTTTTTCAATGACGATATTTCTAACTTATGTCAAACGTTTACAGGTGTTGCTGCCAATGTATTTCGTGATGTAATGAATGATGAGATTTGTGGTATCCCAATTCTATTTTCCACAAGTTGTGTTATGAGCAGTGAAAATCAAGAATTACAAAATACAGATTTAGCACCAAAGTTGTTTTATTAAACTGTAAAAAGACATTTTCATTAATAGAAAATGTCTTTTTTTATGCACCAATAGTGTTCAGGTTGGAAAATTGTGATTTAAAAGGAGTAAACTTCAATTAATTAAAATTTTTCTAAATCTCAAATTTCATGTAGAGGTAGTAATTTTGACTTAAGAATATATAGAAAATGAGGGATGAAATTTTTTAGTTGAAAGGAAATCGATACTGAAAGTTATAACTTAATAATATAGGGGATTTTTTCTAATATATGTAAAAATGATTGGTAGGACGAGATTACATAATAAATGAATAGTAGGGTGTATTTCGAATATTTTATGTGGCATACATGTTAAAGTTTATAGAAATATTTCTGAAAGAGAATATATTTTGAAAAACGGTAAAGATTCTTTTTACTTATATTATAGATAGCTAGTTTTAGAGAGCTGAGGCTTACAATAAAACTAGCTATGAATAGGACATTCAAAAGGAGCTGGAATGTATGGGGTATATTGTAGACATTTCAAAATGGAATGGAACTATCAATTGGGATATTGCAGCATCTCAGCTAGATTTAGTGATTGCTAGAGTTCAAGATGGCTCTAATACGGTGGATTTTATGTATCAAAATTATGTTAGTGAAATGAAAAAGCATAGTATCCCATTTGGTAATTATGCTTTTTGCCGTTTTATATCTATTGCTGATGCGAAGAAAGAGGCGCAAGATTTTTGGAATCGTGGTGATCAATCTGCTAAGTTTTGGGTAGCGGACGTAGAAGTTCAAACGATGGCAGATATGCAAGGCGGGACACAGGCATTTATTGATGAATTACGCCGTTTAGGTGCGGAAAAAGTAGGATTATATGTAGGGCATCACACGTATCTATCATTTGGAGCACGTAATATTGAAGCTGATTTCGTATGGATCCCTCGTTATGAAGGGAATAAGCCAGCATATTCATGTGATATGTGGCAATATACGGATTCAGGGAATGTTCCTGGGATTGGGAAATGTGATCTGAATCGATTAGTAGGAAATAAGTCACTTTCTTGGTTTATAGATTCCAACAAAGCAAATCAATCTAACATAGTGTATACACAGCAACCGAATGGCATTGGTATTGCAGTTTCGAAATATCCTGATGGATATGGAATAAATTTATATGAAAACCCCATAAATCCCCAATTTACAGGTACACTCACTCAGAAAATTCCATATTTAATCTTAGCAGGTTATTGGGGAGGCGGTGAGCAAGATATGATTTGTTTAGGGAACGATAAGCAGTGGGTATATTTAAAACATTTTAATGTGAAATGGTTTTATGCAACTTCAAAATATCCTGTCGGTTACGGAGTAAATTATTATGAAGAGCCTGAATGTATGAATTATAAAGGAAACATAGATGGATCGAAATCTTTTCGAGTGTGGGGTAGAGTGGGAAATGCGGTAGATATCGGGCAGAATAGTTGGATACCTGAAAAACATGTAATTATTAAGCAACTATAGAAGCTATATTTTTTTGAGAATTATATAAAGAGTCTTCTTACTATGCATAGTAAGAAGACTCTTTATATTTAAAAATGAAAATACATGATACATAGTCAACTCATATGAAATGAATTACATGTAGAAAACACACTGTTTTCACAATGACTGTGTATAGTTAATTTGCATAATGATAAAAGTGAGGTATTTGAATTGAAAAAGAAGAAAATATTTATTGGAACAATTATTTCATGCATGATGCTAGCATTATCTGCATGTGGTTCCTCAGACAACGTAGTAACATCAAAAGTAGGAAATGTTACAGAGAAAGAATTAAGTAAAGAATTACGACAACAATATGGAGAAAGTACTTTATATCAAATGATGTTAAGTAAGGCATTGTTAGATAAATATAAAGTTTCAGATGAGGAAGCAAAAAAGAAAGTAGAAGAAGCAAAAGATAAAATGGGCGAGAACTTTAAATCGACTTTAGAACAACTTGGGTTGAAAAATGAAGATGAATTAAAAGAAAAAATGAAGCCAGAAATTGCATTTGAGAAAGCGATTAAAGCAACAGTTACAGATAAAGATGTGAAAGATAACTATAAACCAGAAATGAAAGTAAGTCACATTTTAGTGAAAGATGAAAAAACGGCTAAAGAAATAAAGGAGAAAGTAAATAATGGTGAAGATTTTGCTGCCTTAGCAAAACAGTATTCAGAAGATACTGGTTCAAAGGAACAGGGCGGGGAAATATCTAGTTTTGCTCCTGGGCAAACAGTGAAAGAATTTGAGGAAGCTGCGTATAAATTAGATGCAGGCCAAGTAAGTGAGCCGGTTAAAACAACTTACGGTTACCATATTATTAAAGTGACGGATAAAAAAGAATTGAAGCCATTTGATGAAGTAAAGGATAAAATTCGTAAAGATATAGAACAACAAAGACTACAAGATACGACAGGTAAATGGAAACAACAAGTAGTCAATGATTTATTGAAAGATGCTGATATTAAAGTGAATAATAAAGAATTTAAAGATACATTTAAATTTCTAGAAAAGAAATAATGACTGTAATCATAATTAGAAAAGGGAACTCATATAGAGTTCCCTTTTTCTAATTAGTGTGTGAGTTATAAATAGATAGTAAGACAATACAATATTACATTTAAATATTAAGAATTACAATGGGAAATTATGGATTATAATTATTTCAACGAAAGTGAATATTCTAAGGTTTTCATTATGCAAGTTTATTACATATATTTACTCTTTAATAATGGATATCGAACATAATTTAAAAAATAATACATATAATGTTTTTGAATAAATATTTAACATGGATAATTAGTAAAAAGCTGAGCATTCGATTGGAAAGGATGTTCTTTTTCATATGAAAATTTTAGGATAAAGAATGAATTGTTTTAAACGCGTCATTTACCACATCAATAAATTAAGGTGGTGGAGAATATATGAAAGTAATCTTTCAAGGAGAGGGCGGCGCGAAAATTTTTGAGTCATATGATGAAAATGTAAGTGATTTATTAGCTATATTAAAAGAAACGAAAGGGATTAAAATCGGGATGGTTGAGTATAAAGTGTTAAAGTACGAACTTAATTATTTTCGTCATCCGAAAAAAGCGGATACAGAGAGAGAGTTACATATAATAGTACAACCTAAGTATATGTAATAAAATATAATAATAAAAATCATTGATTCAGTTTTGTAAAGTTCCATAGAGTATGTAAGAAAAGAGAGTGTTGTAAATGCTCTCTTTTCTTATGCTTTGTGAGTTCGTTCATCATAGTATATGTTTTCAGTTATAGATGGTTAATAAACGATAAAAATTTAAAACTTTTTCGTTTAGGCAGGGATTTTATATTTGAGTAAATAAATATACTATGAAGTATTTTTTATACGAATACTGGAGGAGTATAAAATGAGTTTAGCAAGTTACATAGGCTGTAATATAGAAATTCCGTTAACGGATCCGGATTCTAATAATCTAATTGTTTTTGGACCGTGTTTTTCAGATGAAAGTATGCTTGAAATTGTACAAGATTATCAATTCCAAACAAATTACACGTATGAGGTTTCAACTAGTTGGGGAATTGAACTTGTCGAGTGGCAAAATGTAAAGGAAAAAAAGAAGCGAAAGAAAAACTTTTAACTTTATGCAAGATTATGGAAGGTTATTTGGAAGATGGAGACTATTTCGAATTATGTAGTTGTTGGGTTGGTGATGAAGATAAGGAACGAGTAGGGGAATTGAACTTAAAAATAAATCATTTTAATATAGATGAATTATGTATTCCAGAAAGAACATTAGTTAGGATAGAAAAATAAGCTTTGAAATATTTTTTAGAAAAAGGCGATTTCACTTTGGGTGAAGTCGCCTTTTAGTTGTTATATGCATGTTATATAAGAAATGAGAAGTTTATTTGATAAAGGAAAAAAGTATGGAGATAAATAAAATTATGTTTTTTGTTAAGAAATAATAAGTATGGCTCTTCTCAAAAGAACGTAAGTTCGTGTATAATAAGAACGAATGTTCTTTTAAGGGGTAACCTAATTATAGTTTAGAAGTAAATCCGAGTTTAGTGAGTATTAAAAATAACTAAGGGATAGTATGGCTAAATAAATGTATAAATGATCAAGGAGATAAAAAATGAACGATGTAAAGATACAAAAAGAAGAAAGAGAGTGGGTTCCGTTTACAGTAATGTCCGAACAACTTTTAAATATGAGAAAGATTATTGGAGAGAAATTAAAAGTACAAAAACCGCTTTTAACAAATGAAGCAAAAGAGAGAATTTCTGATAAATTATTAACGTCATTATTGTCTGAGAAAGAAATATTGGTAACATATTTTGAAGATGGTTACATACTAACAAGCTACATGACTGTTGTACATATCAATCCGGTAAAACAAATTGTAATTTGTACAGACGCCTTTTATAAAACTTACGTATTTAACGCTATGGATATTATTGAAATAACGTAAAAGAAGCTGAATATTAAATGGCAGCTTCTTTTATTTCTGATTTATGAGACAAATAATACAAGAAAAAGCAGCTAGCTTCGTGCTAGCTGCTGAGCCCCAGGGAAAGGGAGAAAAAGATAGGGTACTCCAAAATCAACAAGAGCTGTCAAACAGCCTGATTATAGTATAGACAAATTAAAATTTTCTATACAGAAAGTTGAACATAAGATTAGGCTGTACCCACTTGGTTTTGATCTGCAAGGTCAGAATCAAATGTATTGGTCGCGCTAACACCGCTAAAAGTATTAACAACAAAACCAACGTTTGATGCGCCGGAACCATTATAAGCTTTCGTATTTTCTTTCGGAGATACGTTGTAGAAATCACCTAAGTTAAATGATCCATTGCTATTTTGTACAACTAAATTTCCTACAACTGAGGGCATAATTTTCACCTGCTTTATAATAAGTTGTTAACATTACTATATGGAGTTATAGTCCAGATGGTTCATACAATAAAAATTGTGGAATAGTAAAACGTTTGGAGCGTGGATTTCAATAAAAGTGTGTTAAAATTAATATAATAAAGTTGAGTAATTTTTTTAAAAAATTTTGTATAATTGATATATATGAAAATAAAGGAGGCAAAATGTAATGAAAGATATTATGAAAAAAGTTGATTTAACAGATGCCAAATCAAGTAATCTTGTTGCATTAATTTATAGTAATGAAGTTATATTAGTTGAAGCCGCATTTTGTCCAAATGAAATAAAATTAAAGTTTAATGAAATTGCAATTTTATCTGCAATTAAAACAGCCCATATTGCGAAAGTGTCTATTAGGAAAGAACTTGAAGCGCTTTTTCATGATACGGGTGTTATATTAGTGAAACAAAATGTTGATTATGGTAGTAGCCAATCTATTACCATGCATTTTGAGCAATTTAAAAAATTGCAAGATGAGATTGAACATTTAAATAAAAGTATATAATAAAGCAGCTAAATAAAGGTTCTATCATAAAGGTGGAATGTGTTGTGTTGAAAAAGTGGTTTAAAAATTATTTGGGTGAATCGCATTGTAAACATAAATATATTTTTATTAAGAGGCAGGATAATGAGGATTTTAAAAAAGGATTTACCAGTGTGAGAAATGTGAAAAAGAGAAGTTGAAATGTAAAAACAATAATGAAATAAACAATGAATTTTTAGATATATAGCAAAAAGTAACCATGATGGTTACTTTTTTTGCTTATGTATGCAATATCAAAACCATTACTAAAGTATGAGTTGAGTTGATACTATAGTAAATCGCTGAATAAAAATGAAGAGAGTAAGATATAGGGAAGGAGGATGAGAGAAATGAAGCGAAAAGAAATTAGTAAATCTGTAATTATTACAGGCGTGACACAAGGGTTAGGACGTGCGATGGTTGATCGATTTCATGAATTAGGGTGGAACATATATGGTTGTGGACGTTCAAAAAATAAAATTGAAGAACTAAAAAAACAGCACAGTAAAATACATGATTTCCAAGTAATTGATGTTTCAGATTCTCAGCAAGTTAATAACTGGGCAAATTATATACTTAATAGACATACGGCTCCCGATCTGATAATAAATAATGCATCGATTGTAAATCAAAATGCACAACTTTGGAAAATTACGGCTCAAGAATTCGAAAATGTAATGAATGTAAACGTGAATGGTGTAGTAAATGTAATAAGAGCGTTTGTTCCCGCAATGGTATCTAGGAAAGAAGGAATTATCATTAATATGAGTTCTAGTTGGGGGAGAGAAGGTGAAGCTGAGCTTGCGCCATATTGTGCCTCGAAATTTGCAATTGAAGGTATCACTAAATCTATGGCCCTGGAATTACCCCATGGCATGGCTGTAGTTGCTTTAGATCCTGGAGGGAGTATTAGTACTCCAATGCTGAAGTCATGTGCGCCACAATATATAAATGAATCGCCTACACCTGAAACTTGGTCACATAAAGCAATTGAATATATATTGAATATAACAATAGATAAAAATGGAGATTCATTGACATGCCCAGCATGCATATAAAAAGCACCTTTAAGGTGCTTTTTATATTAGTAGCACATTATATCATTCACAAAATTACATCTGAAAAATAAAATAAAAGATTAAGGGTGAGATTTGTTTGTTTTGAAAGCTTTAGAAAATATTTGAATAGGTGATAAAAATGAATCCAAGCAGTTTAAAAGTGACAGGGGCATGGTTTCAAGTAGGGGGGAATCTTACAGCTGCTATTGGAACGACAAGAGGATTTATTGGAGAAGAGAAAGTTGAATCGGAACTTGTTATTGTAGGAAGCTCATTACAAGCCCTCGGGTATATATTACAAATCATTGCGAGCAATTATGAGGATGGGGAAGAAAAAAGAGAGAATCAAAGTAAATTACTTGATCAAATAGGAATTGAGTTATTAGCATTAGGAAATATATCAAATGTAATAGGAATATATTTTAATATAAATGAACAATTGAAAGAAAATGATTATCTTATCATTACAGGGAACAGTTTACAATCGATTGGTGCTTTTCTAGGAGTAGAAGCAGCTTTGGTGGATATAAATGTATTACAGAAAATTATTATACTGGGTAACTCCATGCAAAGTTTAGGAGCTGGATTACAAGCGTATCAAGGTGTTTTAAATGTATTGAAAGATGAGAAAGAAAATAAAGATAGTATTTTTGATAAGAAGGATGAGAGAATCATTGCACTCATTGGTATTTGGATACAAGCGACAGGAACGTTAATTTCCGCAATTGGAATAACTGCAATAGAGGAAGAAAATAGGCTAGAAAACAATGAAAAGTCTGAAATACTTATATAAATAGAAGGAGATACATTGATTTTAGAGGCAGGTTAAGATTAAAATGGTAGTAGGTTTTTTTGCGTATATTTTGAAAAGTGATATATAAAATACAAAATAAGGAGTTTTCAAGGGATGATGTATTTATTAGCAATTTTTCTTCCACCTGTTGCTGTATTATTTTGTGGAAAACCAATTCAGGCAATCATAAATTTCATATTAACATTAATATTTTGGGTTCCAGGGGTTATACATGCAATTCTTGTAGTGCATGATAAAAAAGCTGATCGGCGTTTGAAAAAACAAATTCAAGCATATGATGAAATTAATAAGAGGAATCGAAGATAATTCATCTGCAAAATGTTTTTAAAAGAAAGGAGGATTAACCTCCTTTCTTTTTTAGTGGGTGTTAAGTTTAAATTTTTGTGTGGCGGAAAGAATTTTTAATGTAAGTATTATGATAATAACTTTTAGATTGTGCATGTAATAGGCCAGTATAAATGCTTTCTGGTACATTAAAGAAATCATACATACCATTCTTTAATTGGATTCGCAAAATCATAGAAAAAGGATTATAACCAACAGCAACTATATTTTTTGAGGTAACCGGAGATAGCTTCATTATTATGCAACTCCTTATTTTTCATTTTTAATAATTCTTTGTAGGCAACGGTATTGTGGTGTTGAAATCTTTATAATTAAAGAGGTATTATACTTATATGCAATATATTAAATATTTGTTATACGTAATTATAAGGAAGTTCACACGAAGTACATATCGTTGTGCTATTTTTATTTCACCTTTGATTTATAAATAAGAAAATATTGACCATTTGAAAAAAAGGTATATTATTTATACGAGGTATTAAAAATTCACTTTTTACATTCTATGCTTAGAGGGGCAGCGTTATTAGGAAAAATAGAAGTGAAAATAGTTTGTATAAGAAGTATTCTAAAATTTATAATCTGTGAATTAGGAAAATATTGAATGCTCCAGGTCAATATACTTTCTTAATCAAATTCATTTTAGAAGGTGACCTCAATATTTTTAAGTAAATCAACGGGAGAATTGAAAGGCAGGAGAAAGTAACATGTCAGAAAATTATCGTTCTCGAGAGGAACGACGACAAGTTAAAAAGAAAAAACAGCCAGCTTCTAAAACACAAAAACCAAAAGGTAAAACATCATTCTTTCGCAAGTTTTTAATTACTTGTTTATTACTTGGTATTGTTGGTTTAGTGGCGGGGGTTGCTACCTTTTTCGTAATGATTAAGGACGCACCAAAACTGGAAAAAGCAAAACTTGTTAATCCGTTATCCTCAAAAATTTATGATAAAAACGGGGATTTGGTATATGAATATGGAAAAGAAAAAAGGACGAATGTTACGTATGATCAAATACCTAAATTAGTAGAAAATGCATTTTTAGCGACAGAAGATTCACGTTTTTATGAGCATAGCGGAGTAGACTTTAAAGGTACTGCCCGTGCTGTTTTAGTGAGTCTTAAAGGAGATTATGGCTCTCAAGGTGGAAGTACGATAACGCAGCAAGTTATTAAAAACTACTTCTTATCAATGGATAAAACACCAAAGCGTAAGGCGCAAGAAATATATCTAGCTTATAAACTAGAACAACAGTATTCAAAACATGAAATATTAGAGATGTACTTAAATAAAATTAACTTAGGTAATCGTTCATATGGTATCGCAACAGCAGCACAAAACTACTATGGTAAAGAATTGAAGGACTTAACATTACCAGAAGTTGCGATGCTTGCAGGTTTACCGAAAGCACCGAATAACTATGATCCAACGAAAAAAGAAAATGTTCAAAAAGCAACAGAAAGAAGAAATGTTGTTCTAAGTTTAATGAACCGACATGGATATATAACAAAACAGGAAATGGAAGAAGCATCAAAAGTTGACGTAGAAAAGGGGCTTAAGCCTGCAGCTCAACTACAAACAATGCCATACCCTGCATTTATGGATGCAGTTGTGAAAGAAGTAGAAAAAGAATTACCAGATGCTAATATCGGTTCTGACGGTTTAGAAATTTATACAACGTTAGATCCGAAAGCACAGAAACTTGCTGATAATATTTTAAATAATAATATCATTGATTATCCGAACGATAAATTCCAAGGTGCATTCACATTTATGGATACGAAAACAGG
The DNA here is from genome assembly GCF_015712745.1 of Bacillus sp. SRB3LM. Taxonomy (NCBI): domain Bacteria; kingdom Bacillati; phylum Bacillota; class Bacilli; order Caryophanales; family Bacillaceae; genus Bacillus; species Bacillus sp. SRB3LM. The sequence continues at coordinate 236,090 of NZ_VWVQ01000103.1, read as the reverse complement.
AGAAGTTCGTGCTATAGGTAGTGGCCGTGGAGAAAATAAAGCTGTATTTAAAGGGCATAATATGGCAATTGAATTAGATCGTGCAGCTGGTTCAACGATGAAGCCGATTTTCGATTACGCTCCTGCAATTGAATATTTAAAATGGGCTACGTACCATCAAATTGATGACTCTCCATTTAAGTATTCAACGGGTCAAGAAGTTCGAAATGCAGATAGAAGTCATATGGGCCCTATTACAATGCGTGTAGCATTAGAAAAGTCACGAAATATCCCAGCAATTAAGACTGCGAAAGAAGTGGGAATTAATAAATCAAAAGACTTCTCTGAGAAATTAGGAATTACATTTAATGCAGCACCGACTGAATCAACAGCGATTGGTACAAATGAAGTATCACCAACTGAAATAGCGGGCGCTTATGCGGCATTTGGTAATGAGGGTAAATATACGAAACCGCATTTTGTTAAGAAAGTCGTTTATCCAGATGGTAAGTCACAAAGTTTTGGACAAAAACCAAAACAAGTTATGGCAGACTCTACAGCATATATGATTACAGATATGCTTCGTTCTGTAGTTACATCAGGTACTGGTACAGCTGCAAATATAGCATCTTTAGATGTAGCTGGTAAAACGGGTACGACAAACTACTCATCAAAACAATTAGCTCAATATAAAATTCCAGAAAGTGCAACTCGTGATAGTTGGTTTGCTGGATATACACCGCAATATACGATGGCAGTATGGACTGGGTATATGAAAGATGGCAAAGACGAGTATATTAGTAGTAAAAATACGAAAATTGCACAGTTGATTTTTAAAGAAATGATGAGTGAAATGGCTACAGATAAATCACGCTTTAAAATGCCAAGTAGCGTTATTCAAGAAGGTAGTGAGCTACGTATAAAAGGTGAAAAACGTGATTCATCGCCAAATACTAGCGTACCGGATACAACGGAGCAACCAAAACAAGATCAACAGCAAAAAACTGAAGAAGAGAAAAAGCAAGAAGAATTAAAGAAACAAGAAGAACTGAAAAAACAAGAAGAACAAAAGAAACAAGAGGAACTTAAGAAGCAAGAAGAACAAAAGAAACTAGAAGAGCAAAAGAAACAAGAAGAAGAAAAGAAACAAAATGAACAAAATAACGGAAATGGTCAAGGAACGACACCTCCAGCGAATAACGGAGGAGGCCAAGGAACGACACCTCCAGCGAATAACGGAGGAGGCCAAGGAACGACACCTCCAGCAAATAACGGAGGAGGCCAAGGAACGACACCTCCAGCAAATAACGGAGGAGGTCAAGGAACGACACCTCCAGCGAATAATAATGGAGGTCAAGGAACTCCAACCCCACCTGCAACAGTACAACCAAATAATGGTGGAAATGCAGGAGAGGTTCCTGCCAATAATGGACAATAAGAAAAATTTATAGAAAAGTTTTCAAAAAGCACTTAAGATTTGTGGAAATTTACAATCTTAAGTGCTTTTTTCATTTTGCTACAGAAAATGTAATGTTAAGGGCTGGATAGAAGAAAAAGAGTGAATTAACGTAAAGAGAGAAAAGTCTACTTGCAAATGATGGTATGTGTTGGTTATCCTGCAAAGGGACTAACTATGATGAATCATATAAAGTATTAAATAAGTAAAAATTATATTCAAATCTTTAATAAATGTCTTTCTTTAACGGTTACTTTAGTTTGAAAAACAATTAAAAAGTCGAATTTCTTATTTAAGGAATTCGACTTTGTTATGTTAAAACTGGATTAAAGGTTCGCCTTATTAAAATGTAGGGGTAATACAGTGATAGCTATTAAATGTTAAACGTACCATGAAAATTTTGAAAAAAAATTGAAGGGAAATGATAAAAGACTTGAGTCGGAGGTAGTGGAGGATAACTATGGCTATGAATGGGAGTACTACTGGGGTGTGTACCATGATGCCAAAATGATGGGGTAACTTGACCGGGAATTTGATATTGCTGCCAAGTTGCGGGAAGTTCAATTCCTACATCGGAGCTAGCTGTATGAACTGCAGGAACATGTATCCCAGGAGTCGAAGGAACTACGGCAGTTACTCTTAATAATACCCACATAAAATATTCACTCCTAAGTTGTGTTAATAAATTAGTATATTCTTTTCACACGTATAAAGGTACATATATAGGACTTTCGTTTAAAATATGCGTACAAAGTCTTAAGACTAATGTAAGCTGATGGTGGACTATTTAATATGAAAAGATACGTCTATTTGAGGAGGGAAAAGAGATAAAAAAAATATACAATGAGGGTGTTAATCGTAATATTTTACGAGTGTATGGAGGTATTTTTATGGAACGATTATGGACGAAATCATTTATTCAAATGACTTTCGCAATGTTATTTTTATTTACAGGATTTTATTTACTTGTTCCAACGCTCCCGCTCTTTATTAAAGAGATAGGCGGCAATGAATCGCAAGTTGGACTTATGATGGGGATGTTTACAATAGCTGCTGTTGTAATACGACCGATTATTGGAGGAATGTTAGATCAATATGGTAGAAGATCCTTTATTATTTTCGGACTCATCTTTTTTGGCTTAACGATGTACTCCTATAATATAGCATCGACTATTGTCCTTTTAGTTGTTTTACGTGTTATTCACGGAGTAACATGGGCTGTTTCTACAACAGCTGTTGGAACAGCAATAACGGATATTATTCCAGATTCACGCCGCGGTGAAGGTATGGGTTGGTATGGGATGGCGATGACAATTGCAATGGCGATTGGACCTATGATTGGATTATGGGTTGTGCAAAATTATTCATTTGATGGTCTATTTTTATTAGCGACGTTGTTATCTTTTATGGCAGTTGTATTATCATTAATAACGAAGATCCCATTTACGCCACAAAAAGAAAAAGGGAAAATTCAGCTATTTGAGAAATCCGTATTAACAATCACGATTGTAGTATTCTTTTTATCGTTTGCATATGGAGGAATAACAACCTTTTTACCGTTATTTGCATCATCAATTCATGTAAACCCGGGAACTTTCTTTCTTGTATATGCAATTGCATTAACAATTGTAAGACCAATTTCAGGGAAACTATTAGATAAGTATGGAGAAGTATTCATCATACTTCCAGCATTATGTATTACTATTTTAGCTATAGTTGTTTTAACTATCTCAAATGGTTTGATAGGTGTAATTATCGCAGCAACATTATACGGTATTGGATTTGGTTCAGCGCAGCCAGCTTTGCAAGCGGCAATGCTTACAATTGTCGATCCGAGTAAAAGAGGAGTTGCAAATGCTTCATTTTTTACAGCGTTTGATTTAGGAATCGGGTTAGGTGCTATTTTACTTGGAGTTGTTTCACAAATGTTTGGTTATCGTATTTTATTTTCAGGGAGTGCAATTTCAGCATTGATAGCCTTAATTATTTTCGTCTTCTTTGTAAAACAACGATTAGGAAAAAAAGAGTTTGCGTAAACTGGAGGAATAAAGATGAGAATTTCAATTGATCGTAAAGCTCTGCAATGGTTCCAGGAAGAATTACGTATAAAGCACGGTGAATCTGTACGTTTTACTGTAAGGTACGGAGGGGATAGTTCAATTCAGCCCGGATATTCTTTAGGGGTTGTTGCTGAGAAACCCGATGGCGAAATAGTGTCAGTTGAGAAGGAAGGTATTATATTTTTTGTAGATTCTGATGATCTTTGGTATTTTCAAAACTATGATTATCATGAGGAAATGGAAGAAATTCAATTTAATTATGTAAAATAATAACTTTATTAAAAATGAATAAGTTTTATATAAAAATTATATTTAAGAGATAGTGAAATAAATATCATATAGTAACGAGCTGTATTTATGTACAGCTCGTTTTTTCTATTTCTCAAATAAAATTAGAATAATTGTATATTTGGCGGTGTTATATGAAAAATCTTTATATCTTGTTTTTGAAAATACGCAAAGAAGTCTATCCTTTCTTTATAAAATATAAGAATTATTTTCAAAAAATTGTATTGTTACAGTAAGAAAAGTGTAGGAAACTTATCATTATAAAATAAATTGAAATCTTCTAAAAACTCTGATACATTGAAATAGAAATGTAGTTTCACAATATTGTAAAGGCTTACAGTTATGTGCACGAAGATCTATTAGGATTGGAGGAAATAATGATGAAAGCTGAAGAGAAATTTTCCCCGGGATTAGATGGTATAGTGGCAGCGGAGACGAAAATCTCGTTTCTTGACACAGTAAAAGGTGAAATTGTAATTCAAGGGTATGACTTAATCGAACTCTCAAAAACAAAAGAGTATTTAGACATTGTGCACCTTTTATTGGAGGAACACCTACCGAATGAAGATGAAAAAGTAACACTTGAAAAGAAATTAAAAGAAGAATATGCAGTACCAGAAGGTGTATTCAACGTACTAAAGGCATTGCCTAAAGAGACGCATCCCATGGATGGATTACGTACAGGTGTGTCAGCGTTAGCTGGTTACGATAATGATATCGAAAACCGCTCGTTAGAAGTGAATAAAAGCCGAGGGTACAAGCTGTTAAGTAAAGTGCCAAACATTGTAGCGAATAGCTATCATATTTTAAATAATGAGGAGCCAATTGAACCTCTTAAAGAATTATCTTATAGTGCGAATTTCTTCTATATGTTAACTGGTAAAAAACCAACTGAACTTGAGGAAAAGATCTTTGATCGTTCCCTTGTTTTATATAGTGAGCATGAAATGCCAAACTCTACATTTACAGCTCGCGTTATTGCATCAACACAATCAGATTTATACGGTGCTTTAACAGGTGCAGTTGCATCTTTAAAAGGAAGTTTACATGGCGGTGCAAATGAAGCGGTTATGTACATGCTTTTAGAAGCTGGTAATGTTGAGAAATTTGAAGAGTTATTACAGAAGAAACTATATAACAAAGAAAAAATTATGGGCTTTGGACACCGTGTTTATATGAAGAAGATGGATCCAAGAGCACTTATGATGAAGGAAGCTTTAAAACAGTTATGTGATGTAAAAGGTGATTATACACTATATGAAATGTGTGAAGCTGGAGAAAAGATTATGGAAAAAGAAAAAGGAATTTATCCAAATCTTGATTATTATGCAGCTCCAGTATATTGGATGTTAGGTATTCCAATTCAACTTTACACACCAATCTTCTTTAGCTCTAGAACAGTGGGGTTATGTGCGCACGTTATTGAGCAACATGCAAATAATCGTTTGTTCCGTCCTCGTGTAAATTATATTGGCGAGCGACATGTACTTAGTAAATAAGAACAACTGGGGAGTTGTTAGCGCCGCCCGCCAGATGGGTGTTTGACCGACACCCATCATTAATAATAACGAATTTTCGACAGAAAGGGAAGAATAGCATGATTAAAACAAATGAAATTAAGCAAAAAGATGCATTATTAGAAGAGATTACCGATTATGTATTAAATAAAGAGGTTACTAGTGCAGAAGCATTCAGTACAGCTCGTTACGTATTACTTGATACACTTGGATGTGGAATTTTAGCACTGCAATATCCAGAATGTACGAAATTACTAGGACCAGTTGTGCCAGGAACAATCGTGCCAAATGGTACACGTGTACCAGGTACGTCTTATGTACTAGATCCAGTAAAAGGTGCATTTAATATCGGATGTATGATCCGTTGGTTAGACTATAACGATACTTGGCTTGCAGCAGAGTGGGGACATCCATCTGATAACCTAGGCGGAATTTTAGCAGTTGCAGATTATATTAGCCGTGTTCGTATTTCAGAAGGAAAAGAAGCTTTAAAAGTACGTGAAGTATTAGAAATGATGATTAAAGCACATGAAATTCAAGGCGTGCTTGCTTTAGAAAACAGCTTAAACAGAGTTGGTCTTGACCATGTATTATATGTAAAAGTAGCAACAACTGCAGTAGTTGCGAAAATGCTTGGCGGAACACGTGAAGAAATCTTTAATGCATTATCACATGCGTGGATTGATAATTCTAGTCTTCGTACATATCGTCATGCTCCAAATACGGGCTCACGTAAATCATGGGCTGCAGGCGACGCAACGAGCCGCGGTGTTCATCTTGCAATGACTGCTCTAAAAGGTGAAATGGGTTATCCAACAGCATTATCTGCGCCAGGATGGGGATTCCAAGATGTATTATTCAATAAACAAGAATTAAAATTAGCAAGACCACTAGAGTCATATGTAATGGAAAATGTATTATTTAAAGTGTCATATCCAGCAGAATTCCATGCACAAACGGCTGCAGAATGTGCAGTGAAGTTGCATCCGGAAATTAAAGAGAGATTAGATGAAATTGACCGTATTACAATTACAACTCATGAATCAGCAATTCGTATTATTGATAAAGAAGGTCCATTAAATAACCCAGCTGATCGTGATCATTGTTTACAATACATTACGGCAATTGGTTTATTAAAAGGAGATATCGTTGCAGACGATTATGAAGATGCAGTAGCAAACGATCCACGTGTAGATGAATTACGTAATAAGATGGTTGTTGTTGAAAACAAACAGTACAGTTTAGATTACCTTGACCCGAACAAGCGCTCAATCGCCAACGCTGTTCAAGTTCACTTTAAAGATGGCACAGTAACAGAAAATGTGGAATGTGAATATCCACTTGGTCACCGCTTCCGTAGAGACGAAGCAATTCCAAAAGTTGTTCAAAAATTCACTGCAAATATGGCAGGTCATTATTCTAGTAAGCAACAAGAACAAATTCATGAAGTTTGTTTAAATGAAGAAAAACTAGAAAATATGAATGTAAACGAATTTGTAGATCTATTCTTAATTTAATAATAGGGGGGAATTTAGAATGGCTTGGGTTGTGAAAAAGCAGTCAACACAAGAGGAGCTTGCGAATCGATTCCGAGCTTTAGTAGAAGCAAATGAAATTTTGCAAATTCCAGGTGCTCATGATGCAATGGCAGCTCTTGTTGCGAAAAATACAGGTTTTTCAGCTCTTTATTTATCAGGAGCTGCTTATACTGCAAGTAAAGGCTTACCAGATTTAGGTATCGTGACGTCTACTGAAGTGGCTGAGAGAGCAAGAGATTTAGTAAGAGCTACAGACTTACCTGTTCTTGTTGACATTGATACAGGATTTGGTGGTGTACTAAATGTGGCGAGAACAGCTGTAGAAATGGTGGAAGCGAAAGTAGCAGCTGTCCAAATTGAAGATCAGCAATTACCAAAAAAATGTGGACATTTAAATGGTAAGAAACTTGTTACTACAGAAGAATTGGTTCAAAAAATTAAAGCGATTAAAGAAGTTGCACCGAGCTTATACATTGTAGCACGTACTGATGCTCGTGGCGTTGAAGGATTAGATGAAGCAATTGAAAGAGCAAATGCATATGTAAAAGCAGGTGCAGACGCAATTTTCCCTGAAGCGCTTCAATCAGAGGAAGAATTCCGTCTATTTAATAGTAAGGTAAATGCACCTTTGCTTGCGAATATGACTGAATTCGGAAAAACTCCATATTATAGTGCAGAGGAATTTGCGAATATGGGTTTCCAAATGGTTATTTATCCTGTAACTTCACTTCGCGTTGCAGCGAAAGCGTATGAAAATGTGTTTGCTTTAATTAAAGAAACAGGTTCTCAAAAAGATGCACTTTCTAATATGCAAACGAGAAGTGAATTATACCAAACAATTTCATATCATGACTTTGAAGAGTTAGATACTGGTATTGCAAAAACAGTATTATCAGAAGATCAATAGATAAAGCAGCGAAGGCGATGAAAATACATCTTTGGCAAAATAAAATGCTTGATGTGAAAAATCATCGCCTTCTATTTTCAAAAAAGATATTCCACTCATCGTAGACGAGCATAAGCAAAAAGCTATGAAAGCCGAATGATAGGGGGATACATATGGAGAAAACGAAGTTACCATGGGATGAATTTTTTTCACTTAATAAAGATATAAATCATACTTACTTTACACCAGAAGATTTTTCAGGTGATGAAGATTTAATCGCAAAAACGACAGAACAATTCGTTAAACAAGAAATTGTTCCACAAATGGAGAATATTGAACAACATAACTATAAAGTTTCTCGTCAATTATTTGAGAAAGCTGGGGAACTTGGATTATTAGGCATTGAGGTACCAGAAGATTATGGCGGGTTCGAGTTAGGAAAGGCTGTCTCAGGTCTTGTAGCAGAGAAAATGGGTTACGCTGGTGCGTTTAGCGTTTCTTTTAATATACACGCTGGTGTCGGTACATTGCCTTACATATATTATGGAACGAAAGAGCAAAAAGAAAAATATTTACCGAAAATCGCATCGGGAGAATGGATTGGGGCTTATGCTTTAACAGAGCCAAATGCTGGTTCGGATGCATTAAGTGCAAAAACAAGCGCCGTATTGAATGAAGAGGGAACAGCTTGGAAGTTAAATGGTGAGAAGCAATGGATTACAAATGCTCATATGGCAGATGTATACGTTGTTTTTGCGAAGACAAATAAAGGAATGACAGCGTTTATTGTTGAAAGAACATGTGAAGGTGTATCTATTGGATTAGAAGAAAAGAAAATGGGGATTAAAGGTTCTTCAACAGCGACTCTTATTTTAGAAGATGTTGTCATCCCTGCTGATAATGTTTTAGGGGAAGTTGGGAAAGGGCATCACGTAGCCCTTAATATTCTTAACTTTGCTAGACTTAAACTTGCTTTTGGAAATATTGGAACAGCAAAACAAGCAATTGGTTTGTCGGTTCAATATGGAAAAGAGCGAAAACAGTTCCAAACGGAATTAGTAGACTTTACGATGATTCAAGAGAAAATTGCAAATATGATCATTGCTACATATGGAGCCGAAAGTGCAGCTTATCGTACAGCAGGTGTAATCGATGAAGCAATTCATGAGAGCGATGAAGATCTTATGAAGAAAATGTCCCAATTTGCAATTGAATGTGCACTGAATAAAGTAAATGCTTCTGAAACACTTGCTTATATCGTAGATGAAGCTGTACAAATTCATGGTGGTTACGGTTATATGCAAGAGTATGAGGTAGAACGATTATATCGTGATGCAAGAATTAGTCGTATTTTTGAAGGAACGAACGAAATTAATAGATTAACAGTTGCTAAAATGTTAATGAAACAAATCGAACAATTAGAAGACACTGAAGTAGAAAGTAATGTAGCAAATGTAGAAAGAAACCATCGTTACATTTTATTAGCGAAAAAATTGTTGAAACAATCTTTGAAAACGCTCTCTAAAACTCCAGGCCTAAAAATTGACCAAGAACAAGAATATTCACGTGTAATTTCAAATATGTTGACGGACGTGTACGTCATGGAATCAGCATTTTTACGTACGAGAAAAGCGGTACGTAAAAATGGAGAGGAAAAAGAACGTACGAAGCAACTAATAACGGATGTTATTTGTGAAGAAGGATACCGTAAAGTAGAAGAAGCGGTGATCTCTGTACTTTCAGCGGCTGTTACAGAAGAACAAGATAGACATGTGATTTTAGCTGAAATCCGTCAATTATTAGTGCCTTTATACACGAACGTATTTACGAAGAAGAGAGAAATTGCGAAAGCTATTATAAATCGCGGGAAATATATTGTGTAAATAGGAGGAAAGCGATATGAAAAAGATTGGTTTTATCGGTTTAGGTAACATGGGCCTTCCAATGTCAAAAAATCTAGTTAAATCAGGTTACACAGTATATGGCGTGGACTTAAATAAAGAGGCGGAAGCGTCCTTTGAAAAAGAAGGCGGAATTATCGGTCTATCAATCTCAAAACTAGCAGAAACATGTGATGTAGTTTTTACAAGTTTACCTTCACCTCGCGCTGTTGAAGCGGTATATTTTGGAGCTGAAGGATTATTTGAAAATGGTCACTCGAATGTAGTTTTCATTGATACAAGTACGGTATCGCCGCAGTTAAACAAACAGTTAGAGGAAGCTACAAAGAAAAAGAAAGTAGACTTTTTAGCAGCACCTGTGAGCGGTGGTGTAATCGGAGCCGAAAACCGTACATTAACGTTTATGGTTGGTGGATCAAAAGAGGTATATGAGAAAACGGAATCTATCATGGGCGTACTAGGCGCGAACATTTTCCACGTTAGTGAGCAGATTGATAGTGGTACAACTGTTAAGTTAATTAATAACTTATTAATTGGTTTTTATACAGCTGGTGTGAGTGAAGCTTTAACATTAGCGAAAAAGAACAATATGGATTTAGATAAAATGTTTGATATTTTAAATGTAAGTTACGGTCAAAGTAGAATTTATGAACGTAATTATAAAAGTTTTATAGCACCTGAAAACTATGAGCCAGGATTTACTGTGAACTTATTGAAGAAAGATTTAGGATTTGCAGTTGACTTAGCTAAGGAAAGCGAACTCCATTTACCGGTAAGCGAAATGTTATTAAACGTATATGACGAAGCGAGTCAAGCTGGATATGGTGAAAACGATATGGCTGCTTTATATAAGAAAGTTAGCGAGCAATTAATTTCTAATCAAAAATAAATTATACAAAGGAGAGAATACAATGATTACAACTGAAATTAAACGAGTAAAAAATCACATTAACGGTGAGTGGGTTGAATCGACAGGTACGGAAGTAGAAGCAGTTCCAAATCCAGCGACTGGAAAAATTATCGCTTACGTTCCACTATCTCCCAAAGAAGATGTTGAAAAAGCTGTTGAAGCGGCAAAAGCAGCATTCGAAACATGGTCTAAAGTACCAGTTCCAAATCGTTCAAGAAATTTATATAAATATTTACAGCTATTACAAGAAAACAAAGATGAGCTTGCAAAAATCATTACGCTAGAAAATGGTAAAACGCTAACGGATGCAACAGGTGAAGTACAGCGTGGTATTGAAGCGGTAGAACTTGCAACATCTACGCCAAATTTAATGATGGGTCAAGCACTTCCGAATATCGCTAGCGGAATTGATGGATCAATTTGGCGCTACCCAATCGGAGTTGTTGCTGGTATTACGCCGTTTAACTTCCCGATGATGATTCCGTTATGGATGTTCCCACTTGCAATTGCTTGCGGTAATACATTCGTATTAAAAACATCTGAAAGAACGCCACTTTTAGCGGAGCGACTTGTAGAATTATTCTATGAAGCAGGATTCCCAAAAGGCGTATTAAATTTAGTACAAGGCGGAAAAGATGTTGTAAATAGCATTTTAGAAAATAAAGATATTCAGGCTGTCTCGTTCGTTGGCTCTGAGCCGGTAGCACGTTACGTATATGAAACTGGTACGAAACACGGAAAACGTGTACAAGCGTTAGCAGGTGCGAAAAACCATGCGATTGTAATGCCAGATTGCAATCTTGAGAAAACAGTACAAGGTGTAATTGGATCTGCATTTGCAAGTAGTGGAGAGCGCTGCATGGCATGCTCAGTAGTAGCAGTAGTGGATGAAATTGCTGATGAATTCATTGATGTATTAGTAGCAGAAACGAAAAAATTAAAAGTAGGCGATGGCTTTAACGAAGAGAACTATGTTGGACCATTAATCCGTGAATCTCATAAAGAGCGCGTTTTAGGCTACATTAATAGCGGTGTAGCAGATGGGGCAACTTTATTAGTAGATGGCCGTAAAATTAATGAAGAAGTTGGAGAAGGTTACTTTGTAGGTGCGACAATCTTTGATGGCGTGAATCAAGAAATGAAAATTTGGCAAGATGAGATTTTTGCTCCAGTATTAAGCATTGTACGAGTTAAAGATTTAGAAGAAGGTATTAAACTAACAAATCAATCTAAATTTGCAAATGGTGCAGTTATTTATACGTCAAACGGTAAACATGCACAAACGTTCCGTGATAATATCGATGCTGGTATGATCGGTGTAAACGTAAACGTTCCAGCACCAATGGCATTCTTCGCATTTGCAGGAAATAAAGCGTCATTCTTTGGTGATTTAGGTACAAATGGTACAGATGGCGTTCAATTCTATACACGTAAAAAAGTTGTAACTGAGCGCTGGTTTTAATATAAAATAAACAGTCAAATTAGTTATTAAATGAAAACCACCACTATTAATAGTGGTGGTTTTCATCTTGTTAATTACTTTTTTCAAAAGCAAGTTTAATACCAAAACCAATTAAGACGACTCCCGTTAACCCTTGAATATAACGTTGCGTCTTCGGTTTTTTCATAAAAGCACTAATTTTATCAATTAAAAATATATAAAAAGCGAACCAAATGGCTGTTAAAACGAGGTAAGTAAGGCCCATTACGAGTAGTTGGATAAACGTATTATGATTTGGATTTAAAAATTGCGGTAAAAACGTTAAAAAGAATACTGCAACTTTAGGGTTTAATAAATTCGTAAGAAACCCTTGTCGAAAGCAAGAGGTGTGTTCATCTTCATTATTCAAAGATATATCGTTCGTATCAATGCCTTCTTTATTTCTTACTGCTAAAAGTGCTTTAATACCAATATAAATTAAATATAGAGCCCCAACGTACTTGAAAATAGAAAATAAAAGAGCTGACTTTACAATAAGTGCAGAAAGACCAATTACAGCAGCTAAAGTATGAATTAATAGTGCAACACATGTACCAAACACTGTTTTTACTCCGCCGACTTTACCAGCAACTAATGTATTTTTTGTAGCCATTGCTGTATCAGGACCAGGTAAAATAATAAGACAAATAGACATAATGATGAAAAGAAAATAATTTTCAATCATAGTCGCTCCTCCTTTTTTATTTTTAGAATATTTGATTAAAAATAGTGTAGCATATATTTGGATTTAATAAAATTAAATTTTATTAAAAATCATTAAATAAAAAAGGCTATATAGTAGCTGTAATTACACTACTATATAGCTTCGATTTTATACTGCTATTTGCGGGTAGTAAGATTTTCACCGCACAAGATTTAGCTGAAGCAAAGAAGTTAGGTGGGGGATGAACGAGACACCCCCTCATGACAGTTTCATTTTATGCATTAAGTAAGTTAAAGAAACGATTCACATCTTCTTCTGAAACGTCACTTAACTGTTTATATTTATAATTCGGATTTTGATCTTTATCAACGACAACGGAGCGTACTCCTTCGAAGAAATCTTCATGTCTCATGAAATTTTTAGCAAGTATAAGGTCCGTAGCGAAACATTCTTTAACGGATTTATCTTTTCCATCAATAAACTGTTTTAATGTTACTTTTAGTGAAATAGGGGATTTTGATAACAGTGTTTCTTTCGTTTTTAGAGCAAAGGAACTTTCATCTTTCTCCAATGAATGGATGATTTCTTCAATTGTATCGAAAGCAAAATGTGAATTGATTACTTCTATTGAAGGAGCAAGCTCGCTTTCTAAGTTTGGAGCAGTTGCAAATGTACGAATAACTTCTTTTAAATTAGTATGTACATCATCTTCTTTATGCCAATTTACACTTTCAAGTTCAGTAAGAAACTTTGGTAATGAATCAGATGTCATAAAGTAATCAGCAGCATTAATAAATAATACGTCAGAAGCTTTTAAAATAGATGCTGTTAAAGCAACGAATCGTCCTGTATATCCAGGCGCTTTATTTAAGAAATATGCAGCTCCGACGTCTGGGAAGAAGCCGATATTCATCTCTGGCATTGCCCATTTCGTACGCTCAGTTACAATGCGATACTTCGCACCATTTGTAAGACCGACACCACCACCCATTACAATTCCATCTAAACAAGCAATAATCGGTTTTGTATATTGATAAATATATGTATCAATTTCATACTCTTCTTCAAAAAAACGTTCTGCATGTTGCAATGCCACTTCATTGGAACGCGCTTCATAAAGAGTTTTAATGTCGCCGCCTGCACAAAAACCTTTTGTGCCAGCTCCTTTTAACACGATAAGTGCAATACGCTCATCGTGTTCCCATTCTTTCAGTTTTTGTCCGATAGGCTGTAACATGTCATAAGATAAAGAATTAAGTGCTTTTGGACGGTTTAAAGTAATTGTCGCAACGCCGTTTTCACTAACAGAAAATAAAACGTGTTCAGTCATAATGCTTCCTCCCTTACATATCTTCTTATTCTTAATTCTTGATATGTACTGAAATGTCCTTTATAAATTTTGTCAAAAGTTGACGGTAAATATTAATTTGGTCACTGCATATTTTGACGAGTTATCTTTGCAGGATTTCAGAGACTGAGGGGGAATATTACAACATTACTGTAAGTGTAATTATTTGAAGTTATAATGATAAAAGCGCTATTATATAGGTGTGAAATGTTCATTATCAATTCTAAAAGTGTGTTTGAAGAAAAAATAAATCGTACAATTGTAATAAAAAATTTTACACTGAATTAGAAATAGAGAAAGGAGAAATCGGAATGCCAGGACCTTTACTATTGTCGGTTATTATTTTGTCTTTTTTAATGATAGGAATAACGCAGTATTTTCATCATACAGATACGACAGAAGAAGTGAAGGATAAAGTACGTCTCGTATTTCCGATTTTTATAATATCTATTTCATTCTGTATTTTATTAAATAAAGATGGGTACATTGTCGCAGTGTTCTCATTTTTCGTCGCAATCGTTTTAATTACCGTTTTATATTATGTAATGAAAGACTTTATACAAAAATAAAGATGTCATAATAGGCATTTTTATTTTGGGGAAAATATAAAATTTCACATACCGTATTTTATATAAAATACATAAAACATATAACAATAGAAAAGTGTGTACTTTGCTGTGTATGTACTTGTCAATCTTGCATAGCCACTATACTATTAAAATGTAGAGATTATAAAAAGGGGTTGTATCTATCATGAAATTTGAGATGCACACAAAAATTATTTCAAATGAAAAAGAAGTAAGATTACATATTGAAGAAAATATATTTCAATTAATATTGGATGGTTATCACTTATTTACAGTTCAAGAAATATTGCCTTTATATAAATCAAATGAAGAAAGAATTGGAAGTGCAACGATATTGAAGCTAGAGTGGGAGAACGGAAAAACTACAATAAACTATCAACTCGTTTCACTAAAATCAGTAAATTAAAAGGAGTAGAAAAATATGAAGTTATTTCATACAGCGGATTGGCATTTAGGTAAGCTTGTTCATGGCGTGTATATGACTGAAGACCAAAAGATTGTATTAGATCAGTTTGTACAGGCTGTTGAAGAAGAAAAACCAGATGCTGTAATTATTGCAGGGGATTTATATGATCGAGCAATTCCACCTACAGAAGCAGTAGACTTATTAAATGATGTGCTGCAAAAAATAGTTATTGATTTACAAACACCAGTTATTGCAGTAGCTGGTAATCATGATAGTCCGGATCGTATCCATTTTGGAAGTAGTTTAATGAAAAAACAGGGCTTACATATTGCAGGTCAATTTCAATTCCCGTATGAACCTGTTGTACTAAATGATGAATATGGAGAGGTTCACTTCCATCTAATACCGTATGCAGACCCAAGCATAGTGAGGCACGTGTTAAAAAATGAAGACGTACGTTCTCATGATGATGCGATGCGCATTTTTATGAATGAGCTCTCTGAAACGATGGATAAAGAAGCTAGACATGTATTTGTTGGACATGCATTTGTAACTTCTTCAGGAGAAGCGGAGGAGAATACAAGTGATGCAGAACGACCACTTTCAATTGGTGGTGCTGAATATGTAAATAGTCATTATTTTGATAAGTTTCATTACACAGCGCTTGGACATTTACATCAAGCGCATTTCGTACGTAATGAGACGATTCGATATTCAGGTTCACCACTTGCCTATTCAATTTCTGAAGAGAAACATAAAAAAGGTTATTACATTGTAGAACTGAATGAAACTGGTGAAGTAGCAATTGAAAAAAGGTTACTTTCACCACGTCGCAAAATGCGAACAGTAGAAGCGAAAATAGATGAATTATTACAGCACCCAGTAAGTGAAGATTACGTATTTGTAAAATTATTAGACGAAAACCCCGTCTTACAACCAATGGAGAAAATACGATCTGTATATCCAAATGCAATGCACGTTGAAAGAGCGATGCAAAGGCGAGAACTAACAGATACAAATGAAGTAACTGTTTCAAGACATAAAACGGATGATTTATCTCTTTTAAAGGCTTTCTATAAAGAAATGAAAGGGTTAGATTTATCAGAAGAGAAAGAACGCCTATTTATAGATGTATTACAAACAGTGCAAGAACGGGAAGGTGAACGAGGATGAGACCGATTCAGCTTATTATGACAGCATTCGGGCCATATAAACAGAAAGAAGTAATCGATTTTGAAGATCTTGGAGAACATCGTATTTTCGCTATTTCTGGGAATACAGGAGCTGGAAAAACAACGATTTTTGATGCGATTTGTTATGTGTTATATGGTGAGGCTAGTGGAGAAGAACGTAGTGATACGAGCATGCTTCGAAGTCAATTTGCTGATGATAATGTTTATACAAGTGTTGAACTAACCTTTCAGTTAAAAGGGAAACGCTATGAAATAAAACGACAACTTGGACATAAAAAACAAGGGAACAAGACGATCACAGGACATGCAGTAGAATTATATGAAGTAATTGATGAAGAGAAGGTTCCAGCCGTTGATCGTTTTCATGTAACGGATGTAAATAAAAAAGTAGAAGATTTAATTGGTTTAAGTAAACATCAATTTAGCCAAATTGTTATGTTACCCCAAGGGGAATTCCGAAAACTATTAACATCTGAGACGGAAAACAAAGAAGAGATCTTACGTCGTATTTTTAAAACGGATCGTTATAAGTTAATGCGTGAGTTACTTGACCAAAAACGAAAACAATGGAAAGACGTCTTACAAGAAAAGCAGAAAGAGCGAGAGTTATACTTCCGCAATGTTTTTAAATTACCAATCCGTGATGGAGCATTATTAGAGACTTTAGTGGAACAAGAACATGTAAATACGCATCAAGTAGTAGAAGCATTAGAACAAGAAACAGCTGTGTATAAGGCAGAGGTTGAGCAATTACAAGTAGAACAAGATGTTCAAACGAAGCAATTAAAAGATGCTGAAACACGTTTTCATGCAGCGAAATCTGTAAATGATAAATTTATAGATTTACAACAAAAGAATGAGAAATATAACATTTTACAAGAGAACCGTTCAGCAATTGAAAGGAAAGAAAAATTCTTTAAACGTGCGGAACAAGCAAAGCGCTTATTACCATTTGAACAATGGTATGAAGAAGCGATGCAAAATGAGCAGAAAGCTGAAAGTTTGTTAAAACAGATAATTGTCAAACAAGAACAGATAATGAATAGTTTTGAACTTGCTCAGGAGAAGTATGAAGTAGTAAAGAATAAAGAAGCTGAACGAGAAGAGGCTAAAAAACTTGTTCAAAGATTAGAAGAGTTACAAGCGATTATTGCATCATTAGCTGAGAGAAAGTTGAATTTACAAAATGCCGAAATTCAAATAGGGAAATTAAAAGAAAGTATGCAAAAGTTGGATCAACAACTAGAAGAACATACAAACCAAAAACAGAGAATGTCTGATGAAATGCAGCAATTAGAACAAGCACTTGAGCAATATGTAGCTAAAGTGGAAGAACTAACGAATATGCGAGAAGATGCAAAAGTTTTAAAGCAAGCATATGATGTTTGGCAAGAAAAACAAAAATTCGAGCAAGAAAAAGAAGCGGCAAATAATAAAATGCAAGTGGCAGTTCGTGCATATGAAAACATGGAGCGCCGCTGGTTAAGTGAACAAGCTGGTATATTAGCTCGTCATTTACATGACGGTGAATCTTGTCCGGTATGTGGTAGTACGAATCATCCTCAAAAAGCTACAGAGCAAAGTAATGCGATCGATGAAAAAGAGTTAAACGATTTAAGAGATAAGAAGAACATTGCTGAAAAATTCCATGTGCAAGTAGAGGAGAAATGGAATTTCTATCGACTACAATATGAACAAGTGATAGAAGAAGTTGTGAAGCGTGGCTATAACTCCGAAAAATTAGTTGAAACATATAGTGCACTTGTTCAAAAAGGAAAACAATTAGTAGCAGACGTTAATACGTTAAAAGCAAGTGAAGAAACACGTAAGCAGATTGCTGCGAACATGAAAAGCGTAGAAGAAAAAATAGAAGAACTTCAGAAACAAAAACGAGAAGTGGAAACAATGCAGCACCGTACAGAAATCGAGTGTATGCAACTTCGTACGTCATATGAACATGATAAACGAAATATTCCAGAAAACTTACAAACAGTACAAGCTTGGAAAGCACAGTTTAATCAAGCTATGCAGGAACTTAGGTTAATGGAGGACGAATGGAAGAAAGTCCAGGAAGCGTATCAGCATTGGCAAAATGAAAATATACGTATTCAAGCTGAACAAAAAGGTGCTTCTAATCAATTTGAAAGTGCAAAATTAAAGAAAGAAGAGACTTTCGCACGCTTTATGAAAGAGCTAGAACAAAGCGGGTTTACAGATCAATTCACGTATAAAGAAGCCAAATTAAGCGATGCCGAGATGGAGATGTTACAAAAAGAAATTCAAGGTTATTATTCATCGCTTGAAGTACTTGCAAAACAAATTGAAGAGTTAAACTCAGAATTAAAAGATAAAGAGTATATGGATATTACATCTTTAGGTGAACACATAAAAGATCTAGAAATTAATCTCGATATAATTAAAGAAAAACGTCAACGTGCGCAAAATGCGGTAACATATATTTCTGATTTACATGAAAACATTAGACGTATTGACGAACAAATTCACGAGGAAGAAAAAGCCTTCCAAGAACTAGTTGATTTATATGAAGTAATGAAAGGTGATAACGAAAGTCGTATATCATTTGAACGTTACATCTTAATTGAGTATTTAGAACAAATTGTTCAAATCGCAAACGAACGACTACGTAAATTATCAAATGGACAATTTTATTTAAAACGAAGTGAGCGAGTTGAAAAAAGAAACCGCCAAAGTGGATTAGGTTTAGATGTGTACGATGCATACACTGGCCAAACGCGCGATGTAAAAACATTATCCGGCGGAGAGAAATTTAACGCATCACTTTGCCTAGCGCTAGGAATGGCAGATGTCATTCAAGCATATGAAGGCGGTATTTCCATCGAAACGATGTTCATCGATGAAGGGTTCGGTTCATTAGATGAAGAATCATTAACGAAAGCAGTAGATGCCTTAATTGACCTACAAAAATCAGGCCGATTTATCGGTGTCATTTCACACGTACAAGAGCTGAAAAACGCAATGCCAGCTGTATTAGAAGTAACGAAGCAGAAAGATGGATGTAGTCAGACTAGGTTTGTGGTGAAGTAAGCTTAGAGAATGGAGTAGGGAATCTACCGATACTTTTAGTCTCGTATGTAATAAAATAAAACGTCGTCTCTTCATTGGAGACGACGTTTTATTTATATATCTATGAATTATCGGAAGAAGGCGGCGTATTCTCCAAACGATTATAAGCTTGAAAAGCTGAAATTGCCGATATAGCCCCGCCTACTAAAAATAAAGTCGATCCTCCAACTAAGATGATATGACTGACATATGTTTCCGGTGCTTCTTCGACTTCTTCTTGTAACGCTGTAGGCATATGAATTCCCCTTTATAAAAGTTGCTTTATTTCCCTATTTGCCGTGCAGTAAGACGCCCATCTCAAAATTCAGCGGAAGCAAAGAAATTATGAGGGGGGCAGGTTGCCCGTAAAAGCACGATTGGTGAGGGCTGATTAAAGTTTTACTTTATAAATAGTATATACAAACGCCTAAAATGTGTTAAAGTAACTGATGATTTTATGCAGTGAGTAATTAGATGAGTAGGATGCGAGTGGCTAAATAAATCTTCATCACAAATTTATGTGAACTTCACATAGAGCACATATTAACATTGTATTATGTATATGTACCAAATAAATAAATAAAGTGAATGTAAGTTCTGTTTTCAAAAATTTAAAATCCTTTTATTTCTATATAAAAGTTTTAATCAAGGGTTTTAAAAAATTTGGAAATAGATCTTATGAATATGGAATTCATATAAAAGGGGAATGTCTTATGACAACATATACGAGTGAAATGAGAAAAACTTTAGTTTCAGAAGAAGATGTAGATATTTTAAAAATTATGGCGCATCCAATCCGACTGCAAATTGTAAATGAATTAAGTACGAGAAAAACTTGTAATGTAACACAATTAACAGAGTTACTGAATATTCCGCAATCTACTGTTTCACAACATTTATCAAAAATGAAGGGTAAAGTGTTACGAGCAGAGAGAAGAGGTTTAGAAATTTATTATCATATTAACAATTTAAAAGCGAGTAAGATTGTTAATGTTTTAGGGTATATAAACTAGTGAAATATTTTTATATAAAATAGCCCCTGCTGTTGAGCAGGGGCTATTTTGTGTTGTTTTATGTATTTGTATTTAAAACTTTATAGTTTTTATGATTTACAATTGTTCGATCAAATTCAAAAGTACCACCGCTTACATTTGTAATTTCAACTAAGACCGATTCAGTATAAAGTTTTAATACAGATCCTGTAATCTTTAAATTATTTCGTTGAAAAAGTATAGTATCCCCTATGTTTGCTTTCATAGTACCTCCTCATTAAAGACAGAAATTTTTTTATTATATATATTAAACCACGGATAGATATATTAGTGAATATTTAGTTTTATTTATCAAAAAAATATTTGTTGTCTATGTGTGCAGAATTAAAAGAGGTTTTAACAAGACGTATTAAAAATGCTTTCATTATGATGGAATTTGTTTGTTAAATCTTCACATTTTAATAAACAATTATAAGCGTATAAAGAAAGTCAGGCTTTTGAATTGACTTAATAAAACCGTTTCTTTAATAAATAGTTTTTTGTATTTCGTCCTTCATTTTCTGTAACTGATTCCATGTTTTTGACGCTCTATCTTGTAAGTGCTTACATAAATGAAAACATCTTATACAATGAAGGTGTCAAATCAAAAGAGGTGACCAAAATGAACATAAAAAAAGTAAATTTAGCGAATAGCATTGAAATAGAAAGAGGGGGCGGAAAGATATGAAAAAATCAACTGTTAATCCATGGCTTGTTGTCCTTGGCACAGTTATAGTACAGATGGGGCTTGGGACGATATATACATGGAGTTTATTCAATCAGCCTTTAGTTAGTAAATATGGTTGGAGTCTTAACGCTGTTGCGATAACTTTCTCAATTACTAGTCTTTCTTTAGCATTTTCAACTTTATTTGCGAGTAAATTGCAAGAAAAATGGGGACTTCGTAAACTTATTATGATAGCTGGATTAGCATTAGGACTAGGATTAATACTTAGTTCACAAGCATCCTCACTAATATTATTTTATGTACTAGCGGGAGTTGTTGTAGGTTATGCAGATGGTACAGCATATATCACTTCACTATCAAATTTAATAAAGTGGTTTCCAGAGCGTAAAGGTTTAATTGCTGGTATTTCTGTCTCTGCATATGGTTCAGGTAGCTTAATCTTTAAATACGTTAACGCACAGTTGATTGAATCAGTTGGTGTATCCCAAGCATTTATATACTGGGGTTTAATTGTTACAGCTATGATTGTAATTGGTGCTTGTTTAATCCATCAAGCTGCAGATCAAGGAGCAGTTCATGAAACAAAAACTAAGGAATACACAACGAAAGAAATGTTAGGCACAAAACAAGTATACTTATTATTTATCATGTTATTTACATCATGTATGAGTGGCTTATACTTAATTGGTATGGTAAAAGACATTGGTGTTCAACTTGTAGGACTTAGCGCAGCAACAGCAGCTAATGCGGTGGCTATGGTTGCAATCTTCAATACATTAGGTCGTATCATTTTAGGACCATTATCGGATAAAATTGGGCGTTTAAAAATCGTTACTAGTACTTTTGTTGTTATGGCGAGTTCAGTCTTAGTTCTAAGTTTTGTAGATTTAAATTATGGTATTTACTTCGTATGTGTAGCAAGTGTAGCGTTTTGCTTTGGTGGAAATATCACTATTTTCCCAGCTATTGTTGGTGATTTCTTCGGTATGAAAAACCATAGTAAGAACTACGGAATTGTGTATCAAGGGTTTGGATTTGGGGCGCTTGCAGGTTCCTTTATCGGTGCACTTCTAGGTGGATTCAAACCAACGTTCATGGTAATAGGTGTATTATGTGTCGTGTCATTCATTATCGCAATTTTAATTCAAGCACCTAAGCAGAAAAAAGAAAAAGAAGAAGAGTATCGCAGCGTAGCATAAGTATACAAATCTTCTATAACACTATGATTACGAAAAAGCATCCTATTCTATTAATTAGGGTGCTTTTTTTATGAGTTATTTTAACAAGGTTAAATTACTTTTGGGATTTTTATAGATGTAAAAGTGAGTGGAATACCCATTTGGAATATAATAAATTGATACATCGTATTCGAAATATATATTAAATCTTAAATGACAAAAAAGACATTCATTAGTATTTGTAAGATATATTTTCAGAAAAATATTGAGAAAATATATACTTGAGTTTTTCATAAAGCATTGTAAATGAACGTATCTCTAGTTTAGTTTCTTCAATTTTAAAAAGAGGACTTTGAATTTTATTTATAATATAAGTACTTTTAATGCGTTTACATATGATTTTATTAAGAAGCATTAAAATGGTTTATCTGAAAAATAAAAAAAGATTGACAAGTTTATTGAGAAACATTATCATTTCGGTGTAAGATGGTAAATGAAAAACATTATCAATAAAATGGATTTTAAAGTAATGCGCACTTGACCAATTAGTTTAGTAAGTGTATTATTTTTTACAACACAACTGATAATGAAAATCAATATCATCGGTGTTACTTAATGAAATTAATGTTTATGTGAAAGGATAGAGAAAATGAACTTAGGGGAATTTGATGGGCAAACAGTTTTAGTAACAGGTGCAGCACAAGGCATAGGCAGTGTCGTTGCCAAAATGTTTTTAGAAAGAGGAGCCAAAGTTATTGCGGTTGATCAAAATGAAGAGGGGTTAAATGTACTCTTAAATCAAAATGAATTAAATAATACACGTATGAAAACGTTTCGTTTAGATGTGAGTGATAGCGCCGCTGTTGAAGACATGGTAAATCATATTACAAATGAAATAGCGCCAATAGATATTTTAATAAATGTTGCAGGGGTTTTACGTATGGGACCAATTCATTCGTTAAGTGATGAAGATTGGAATAAAACATTCTCTGTAAATACGACAGGGGTTTTCAATATGTCCCGAGCGGTAAGTAAAAATATGATGTTAAGAAAATCGGGGGCAATTGTTACAGTCGGTTCAAATGCGGCAAATACGCCAAGAATGGAGATGGCTGCGTATGCTGCGTCAAAGGCCGCAACGACGATGTTTATGAAATGTTTAGGACTAGAGCTTGCGGCATACAATATACGCTGCAACTTAGTTTCTCCAGGTTCTACTGAAACTGAGATGCAAAGATTACTATGGGCTGATGAGAATGGAGCTAAAAATATAATTGCTGGTTCTCAAAATACATATAGACTCGGAATTCCATTACAAAAAATTGCACAACCTTCAGAAGTTGCTGAAGCAGTGTTATTTTTAGCCTCAGATAGAGCGAGTCATATTACAATGCACAATTTATGTGTCGATGGCGGTGCTACGTTAGGAGTTTAATAAAAATTCAGGAGGTTATTATATTATGAATGAACATATAGCTGTAAAGGAATTGTCAGAAAAACTTTTAGATGATTATAAGACTGAATCTTCATTCTTTTTCGCTTCACCAACTCGAACGATATTAACAGAAGGAGAGTTTACTACAGTAAAGCATCGTGAAATTGAAAGTTTCCCAGAGCTTGTGCAAACGACATTAAGTAATGCGAAACAAGCTGGAAATCCAAATCCTATCGTTGTGGGTGCTTTGCCATTTGATCGTAGAAAAGAAGTCCAACTCATCGTACCAGAATATAGCAGAATTTCTGAGCGGTTACAATTGGATACAACAAATCAGCTTGAAACAAATGAGAACGCAACATTTGAAATGACGCCAATGCCAGACCCTGAAGTTTATATGAATGGTGTGAAGCAAGGAATTGAAAAAATACAGGACGGTGATTTAAAGAAAATCGTTCTATCCAGATCGTTAGATGTTAAATCTTCCGAAAAGATTGATAAGCAAAAACTTCTGCGAGAATTAGCAGAGCATAATAAGCATGGTTATACATTTGCTGTGAATTTACCGAAAGATGAAAAGGAGAACAGTAAAACGCTAATTGGAGCAAGCCCTGAATTACTTATTTCACGTAATGGTATGCAAGTTATTTCTAACCCGTTAGCTGGTTCAAGGCCACGTAGTGAGGACCCAGTAGAAGATAAAAGAAGAGCAGAGGAATTACTTTCTTCTCCAAAAGATTTACATGAACATGCGGTAGTAGTGGAAGCGGTTGCCGCTGCACTTCGTCCGTATTGTCATACATTACATGTTCCAGAAAAGCCATCAGTTATTCATAGTGAAGCGATGTGGCATTTGTCTACAGAAGTGAAAGGTGAACTTAAGGATCCAAATACTTCTTCTTTACAATTAGCAATTGCCCTTCATCCTACGCCAGCAGTTTGCGGAACTCCGATGGAAAAAGCAAGAGAGGCTATACAGCATATTGAGCCATTTGACCGCGAGTTCTTTACAGGAATGCTAGGATGGAGCGATTTAAATGGAGATGGAGAATGGATTGTTACAATTCGTTGTGCTGAAGTACAAGAAAATACACTTCGTTTATATGCAGGAGCTGGAGTTGTTGCTGAGTCAAAACCAGAAGATGAGTTAGCAGAAACATCAGCTAAGTTCCAAACAATGCTAAAAGCTTTAGGGTTAAGAGATAGTTCACTTAATGAAAAATAGGGGGAAGAAAGAATGCTAGTAGGTTATACAGAATGGCCAAAAGAATTTGCCGATCGTTACCGAGAAGCAGGATGTTGGCTTGGTGAAACATTTGGAGGAGTGTTAAGAGAGCGAGCTGAGAAATATGGAAATCAAATCGCGGTTGTAAGCGGTAAGACGCATATAACGTACAGTGAACTTAATAAAAAGGTAGATCGTTTAGCAGCAGGTTTACTGAATTTAGGAATAAAGAAAGAGGACAGAGTTGTAATCCAGTTACCTAACATTATCGAGTTTTTCGAAATATGTTTTGCGCTATTTAGAATTGGAGCGCTTCCTGTCTTTGCACTACCTTCACATCGAAGCAGTGAAATTAGTTATTTTTGTGAGTTTGGCGAGGCGAGCGCTTACGTTATTTCAGATAAGGCTCTTGGTTTTGATTATCGAAAACTAGCAAGAGAAGTGAAAGAGAAAGTGCCAAATTTACAACAAGTTATTGTAGTGGGAGAAGAAGAAGAATTTGTGAACATAAATGATCTGTATATGGATCCCGTCTCATTACCAGAAGTTCAGCCAAGTGATGTTGCGTTTCTCCAATTATCAGGAGGGACAACAGGACTTTCTAAATTAATTCCTCGAACGCATGATGATTATATTTATAGTTTACGTGTTAGCGCTGAAATTTGTAATTTAAGTGCAGAGAGTGTCTATATGGCCGTTCTTCCAGTAGCACATAATTACCCGATGAGCTCTCCTGGAACATTTGGAACTTTCTATGCAGGTGGAAAAGTTGTGCTGGCAACTGGGGGTAGTCCGGATGAGGCATTTGCACTTATCGAAAAAGAAAAAGTTACGATTACTGCTCTCGTACCGCCATTAGCAATGATATGGCTTGACGCTGCATCTTCTCGTAATGCTGATTTATCGAGTTTAGAGGTTATTCAAGTAGGTGGTGCTAAGTTTAGTGCTGAGGTTGCAAAACGTATACGCCCTACATTTGGATGTACGTTACAGCAAGTATTTGGTATGGCGGAAGGATTAGTGAACTATACAAGATTAGACGATCCGGAAGAAATTATTATTCATACACAAGGTAGACCAATGTCTGCACTCGATGAAGTACGAGTTGTTGATGAAAATGACAACGATGTAAAACCTGGCGAAGTAGGTAGTTTATTAACACGAGGTCCATATACAATTCGTGGTTACTATAAAGCCGAAGAGCATAATGCCCGATCATTTACAAAGGATGGGTTTTATCGCACAGGTGATCTTGTAAAAGTAAATGAACAAGGATACATCATTGTAGAAGGAAGAGATAAAGATCAAATTAACCGTGGTGGTGAGAAAGTTGCTGCGGAAGAAGTTGAAAATCATCTATTAGCACACGATGCGGTCCATGACGTAGCAATTGTATCTATGCCTGACGATTATTTAGGTGAACGCACCTGTGCTTTTGTTATAGCTCGCGGACAAGTTCCAGCAGTAAGTGAATTAAAAATGTTTTTAAGAGAACGTGGTATAGCGGCTTATAAAATTCCAGATCGAATTGAATTTATTGAATCATTCCCGCAAACAGGAGTCGGAAAAGTCAGCAAAAAGGAACTACGTAAAGTCATTGCTGAAAAACTTATTACAGTAAAACAATAATAAAAACCGGAAGGAAGTGATTAGATGGCTATCCCATCTATTTCAGTATATAAAATGCCAATTGAATCAGAACTACCAAAAAATAAAGTGAATTGGACACCAGATCCGAAACGTGCAGTACTTTTAATTCATGACATGCAAGAATATTTTCTTGATGCATATAGCGATAAAGAATCACCAAAAGTAGAACTTATTTCAAATATTAAAATGATAAGAGAAAAATGTAAGGAACTTGGTATACCAGTTGTTTATACAGCACAACCTGGTGGACAAACGTTGGAACAACGAGGTTTATTACAAGACTTTTGGGGTGACGGTATACCTGCTGGACCAGATAAAAAGAAAATTGTTGATGAACTTACTCCTGATGAGGATGATATATTCCTAACAAAATGGAGATATAGTGCATTTAAAAAGACAAATCTATTAGAAATTTTAAATGAACAAGGAAGAGATCAACTCATTATTTGCGGTATTTATGCGCATATTGGCTGTCTTTTAACAGCTTGTGAAGCATTTATGGATGGTATAGAGCCGTTCTTTGTAGCAGATGCAGTTGCTGATTTTTCACTAGAGCATCATAAACAAGCATTGGAGTATGCATCTAATAGATGTGCAGTAACGACATCAACAAACCTACTGTTAAACGATTTACAAAGTGTAAAAGATGATGAGAGTGAAGGAATCACTATACAGGAAGTGCATGAACTAGTTGCACAACTACTTCGTGAGCCAGTAGAGAGTATTGATATTGATGAGGACTTATTAAATAGAGGGCTTGATTCGGTCAGAATTATGAGTTTAGTAGAGAAGTGGCGTCGTGAAGGGAAAGAAATCACTTTTGCAGATTTAGCAGAACGTCCAACTGTTGCAGGTTGGTACAGTTTACTATCTTCACAAACAGCACAGGTGCTGTAACAAATAGACTACATAATAAAGGGGTAGTAAAGAATGCCTAACAGTCAAAAGATTCGTCATTCGTTATCATCTGCGCAGTCTGGTATGTGGTTTGCGCAACAATTAGATCCGCTTAATCCAATTTACAATACTGGAGAATATGTAGAAATAAACGGAAATATTCATCAAGAAATTTTCGAATTAGCTGTACGTAAAGTTGTAATGGAAGCAGAAGCACTTCATGTTCGCTTCGAGGAGGATGAAATTGGCCCATGGCAAGTTATTGAAGAATCACAGTTTCATATGCATTTTATTGACGTTCGTAAAGAAGAAAATCCTGAAGAAGCTGCTAAAGTATGGATGAAAAATGATTTATCTATGCCAGTCGATTTGAAAAAAGATACATTATTTACTGAAGCACTTATTCAAGTTGAAAATAATCGTTTCTTTTGGTATCAGCGCATCCATCACATTGTGATGGATGGCTATGGATTTTCACTTCTTAGCCAAAAAGTAGCGAATGAGTATACATCACTTATAGAAGAAACAAACAAGAATGAAAAGCCATTTGGTTCTCTTACAAAGGTCGTGCAAGAAGATATTGAGTATCGTGAGTCTAAAAAATTTCAGGAAGATCGTACTTTTTGGTTAGAAAAATTTGCGGATGAACCAGAAGTTGTAAGCTTGGCAGAGCGAGCACCGAGAACATCAAATGGATTTTCACGAGAAACAGCTTATTTATCTAGTTCTAGCACGAAAACTTTATTAGAAGATATCAATATTTCGTTAACAAGTTGGCCGGAATTCATTGTCGCTGTAACAAGTATTTATATGCATAAGTTAACAGGTGCAAATGATATTGTTTTAGGTTTACCGATGATGGGACGTCTAGGTTCGGTATCTATTCATACACCAAGTATGGTAATGAATTTAGTGCCACTTCGTATTACAGTAACTCCAAATATAACTCTTGCGGAATTATTGCAACAAGTTTCTAAAGAAATCCGAGATGTACGTCGCCATTATAAATACCGTCATGAGGAATTAAGAAGAGACTTAAAGTTACTAGGTGAAAATCAAAGGTTGTTTGGACCGTTAGTGAATGTTATGCCTTTTGATTACGGGCTAAATTTTGCTGGAAATCGTGGTATTACGCATAATTTATCAGCAGGACCTGTCGATGATTTATCAATAAATGTATATAAACGTTTTGATCAAAATGAGCTAATGATTCATTTTGATGCAAATCCTGAAGTATATAATGGCGCGGAGCTAGCATTGCATAAAGAAAGATTTATGAATCTATTTGAATTAGTAGTAAATAATTATGAGAAAAACGAGTCGATTGGAAAAATAAACATTACTCTGCCTGAAGAAAATCATAAAGTTTTATTGGAATGGAATGAAACGAAGGAAGACGATGAGTTAATCAGTCTGCCTATATCATTTGAAAAACAAGTGCAAAAAAATCCCAATAAACTAGCCATTACTTGTGACGGTGTAAACCTTACGTATAAAGAGCTAAATGAACGAGCGAATGAACTAGCACATTATTTAGTAGAAGAAGGAATGCGACCAAACCAGTTTGTAGCTTTAGTATTCCCTAGATCAATAGAAATGGTAGTTAGTATGCTAGCAGTCTTAAAGGCTGGTGCAGCGTATTTACCAATAGATCCAGAATACCCAGCAGAAAGAATTAATTATATAGTAAATGACGCAAAACCAGTTTGTATCATAACACATTCATCTGTTTCATCTAAGTTAGTTATAGAAAATGATATGAAAAAAATTGTATTAGATGAAGAAGAAACGAAACTAGCGTTACATACATATTCTCGTATGAATATAGCATGTAAGAATGATGTATCACTTTTAAACCCAGCCTATACAATATATACTTCAGGCTCAACAGGAAACCCAAAAGGTGTAATTGTTCCTATGAGAGGTTTAAGTAACTTTTTAATGGCTATGCAACAAAAATTTTCATTACATGAAAATGATCATTTATTAGCAGTTACAACGTTTGCATTTGATATTTCTGCACTAGAAATTTATTTACCTCTTATTAGTGGTGCAAGTTTAACAATTGCACAAAAAGAAGACATACAAGAGCCATCAGCAGTAGCGACACTTTTACAAGAAGAAAGAGTGACAATTATGCAGGCTACACCGACGCTTTGGCAGGCGTTAGTAACTGATTATCCAGAGAAGCTACAAGGGCTAAATATACTTGTTGGTGGTGAAGCTCTTCCAGAGCATTTAGCAAATAAATTAAAAGAATTAGGTTGCTCAATAACTAATTTATATGGACCAACTGAAACGACGATTTGGTCTACTTTCATGAACATTGATGAAGGTGAAAAGGGTATACCTCCTATTGGAAAGCCAATTTGCAATACAGAAGTGTATGTATTGGATGCAGGGTTACAACCAGTTCCACCTGGAGTTATTGGGGAATTATATATTGCAGGGGAGGGACTTGCAAGCGGATATTTAGGAAAACCTGAGTTAACAGCTGAACGGTTTATTGCAAATCCTTATGGAGAATCAGGGAAGCGCATGTACCGTACAGGAGATCTTGTGAAATGGCGTAGTGATGGTGCGTTAGAGTACATTAGTCGTGCAGATCATCAAATTAAAATTCGTGGATTCCGAATTGAATTAGCTGAAATTGAAACGGTATTACAACGACATGAAAATATTCAACAAGCGGTAGTAATGGTACGAGAAGATCGTCCAAATGATAAACGCATCATTGCGTATATCGTTGCAGAAGAAAAGGAACCGATTAATCTTTCAGAAATTCGTTCTTATGTTTCAGAAAGTTTAGCGAATTATATGATACCATCGGCATTTGTTGTGCTAGAAGAATTACCATTAACGCCAAATGGTAAGGTTGACAGAAAGAAATTACCTGCTCCTGATTTTAATGGAATGAACAATGAGAGAGTTGCTAGAAATCCGAAAGAAGAAATATTATGTGATTTATTTGCAGAAGTACTTGGTGTTTCTCGAATTAGCATTGATGATAATTTCTTTGAAATGGGTGGACATTCACTTCTCGCATCTCGTTTAATGGCAAGAATTCGTGAAACGTTAAGTGTGGAATTAGGAATCGGGAAACTATTTGAATCACCAACTGTTGCCGAACTGGCGAAACAATTAAACGATGCAAAAAGTGCAAGACCAGCTATTCAGAAAGCAAGTAGGCCAAATGAAGTTCCACTTTCATTTGCACAGCGCAGGTTATGGTTCTTAAATTGTTTAGAAGGTCCAAGTCCTACTTATAATATTCCGCTAGTCATTCGTATGAATGGAATATTGAATCGGGAAGCATTACAAGGTGCTTTTTATGATGTAGTTGAGAAACATGAAACACTTAGAACAATTTTCCCTAACGTATTAGGTAGTTCCTATCAGAAAATTTTAGATATGGAAAACTTAAATCTAGAAATGGTTATAACTAATACATGTAAAGATGAATTAGAAAGTGTACTTTCAGAGGCGGTAAGATATAGCTTTAACCTCGATTTTGAGCCGGCAGTTCGTTTGCAACTTTTTACAGTGAGTGAAAACGAACATGTATTATTAATTCTATTACATCATATTATAGGTGATGGCTGGTCATTACAGCCGTTAACGAGAGACTTTACAGCGGCGTATAAAGCGCGATGTCAAGGTGACAGAGTTCAGCTGGAGACACTTCCCGTTCAATACGCGGATTATGCACTTTGGCAACAGCAATTGCTAGGTGATGAAACGACACAAGAGAGTCTTATTTCAACACAATTAGATTTTTGGAAAGAAGAACTTAAAGGTTTACCAGACCAAATGGAGTTACCTACAGATTTCCAGCGTCCAATTGAGACGAGTTACCGCGGGGAAACAATTCATTTTCATATAGATGAAGAAATGCATAGTAGGTTAGTAGAGCTTGCACGTGAAAATGGAGCTAGTTTGTTTATGGTATTGCAAGCAGGGCTTAGTGCACTATTTACAAGATTAGGTGCAGGCACTGATATACCAATTGGAAGTCCGATTGCTGGAAGAAATGATGATGTACTCTCTGACATAGTCGGCTTATTTGTAAATACATTAGTGTTACGTACAAATACATCAGGAGATCCAAGTTTTAAAGAATTATTGAATAGAGTAAAGCAGACAAATCTTGCAGCTTATGAAAATCAAGATGTTCCATTTGAACGACTCGTTGAAGTGTTAAACCCAGTGCGTACTCGAAATAGTCATCCGCTATTTCAAGTTATGTTAGCTTTCCAAAATACGCCAGAAGCAATCTTTGATGCCCCGGATATAGAAGCGAACCTTGAAATTCAAAGCGTCGGTTCTGCAAAATTTGACTTAACATTTGAAATTAGTGAGAGTAACGGGGGGGACGGTACTCCGAACGGTTTACATGGATTACTAGAGTTTAGTACCGATTTATATAAACGTGAAACGGTTCAAAAACTAATAGAACGATTCATTTTGTTATTAGATGATGCAGCGAAACATCCGGATCGATCCATTGGCAGATTAGAAATATTAACTGTAGCAGAGAAAAATACAGTGTTAGAAAAGTGGAATGGTGGTTTTCAAATTGCACCAGAAATGACATTGCCACAATTATTTGAAAAGCAGGCTCATATAAATCCAAATTCTATTGCTGTTGTCTTTGAAGATAAGAAATTAACTTATGAAGAGTTAAATAGAAAAGCAAATAAAATAGCTCGATTCCTAATAGCAAAAGGGATTGGTCCTGATCAACTCGTTGCTTTAGCGATGCCAAGATCATTAAACATGGTTGTAAGCTTATTAGCTGTTCTTAAAGCTGGTGCTGGATACCTTCCGTTAGATCCAGATTACCCAGCAGACCGTATTTCATTTATGCTACACGATGCGAAACCATCATGTGTTTTAACGAATTCAGAAGTGGAAATTGAATGTAATGAGGCACTAAAAGTTTTAATTGATAATGTAAAAGTAATAGCAGAAGTTGAGAAATATAGTGAAGACAATATTGATGAAGTGGAACGTATTAAGCCATTATCTCCATCACATATTGCTTACGTTATTTATACGTCAGGGTCAACGGGTAGACCGAAAGGCGTTATGATACCTCATCAAAATGTAGTAAGACTTTTAGGAGCAACTGATCATTGGTTCCAGTTTGATGAAAACGATGTTTGGACGATGTTCCATTCATATGCTTTTGATTTCTCGGTTTGGGAAATTTGGGGACCTTTATTATACGGAGGGCGTTTAGTTGTAGTGCCACATACTGTAAGTCGCTCACCGAAAGAATTTTTACAGCTTCTTGTTAAAGAAAAGGTTACGATTTTAAACCAAACTCCATCAGCGTTCTATCAATTGATGCAAGCAGATCGTGAAAATGAAGAGATTGGCCAAAAATTATCTTTACGATATGTTGTTTTTGGAGGAGAAGCACTTGAGCTAAGTCGCTTAGAAGAGTGGTATAGTCGACATCCTCATAACGCACCAAAGCTTATTAATATGTACGGTATTACGGAGACGACAGTACATGTTAGTTATATTGAATTAGATGAAACTATCGTCTCTTTACGAGCAAATAGTTTAATTGGGTGCAGTATACCTGACCTTAAAGTGTATGTGTTAGATAACTATTTACAACCAGTGCCACCTGGAGTAGTTGGAGAAATGTATGTTGCAGGTGCAGGGCTTGCGCGTGGATATTTAGGAAGAGCAGGATTAACGGCTGAACGCTTTATCGCAGATCCATTTGGCAAGCCAGGTACAAGAATGTATCGTACAGGAGACTTAGCTCGCTGGCGTAAAGATGGGACGCTAGATTATATAGGACGTGCAGATCATCAAATCAAAATTCGTGGATTCCGAATTGAATTAGGAGAAATAGAAGCAGTCATAATGAAGCACCCTAAAGTTGAGCAAGTAGCCGTTATTGTACGGGAAGATCAACCAGGGGATAAACGGTTAGTTTCTTATATCGTTGCATCAAATAATGAAGCGATTGATACGAATGAAATGCGTCAGTTTGCTAGTGGTAGTTTACCAGATTATATGGTTCCATACGCTTTTGTAGTAGTAAATGAGTTACCTTTAACTCCAAACGGTAAATTAGATAGAAAGGCATTGCCAGCTCCAGAATTTATTGCATCATCTTCTAGTTGTGGTCCAAGAACACCGCAAGAAGAAATGTTATGTGACTTGTTTACAGAAGTGCTAAGTGTACCTCAAATTGGAATTGATGACGGATTCTTTGATCTTGGTGGCCATTCACTCCTTGCAGTGCAGCTTATGAGCCGCATGAAAGAGGCGCTTGGAGTGGAACTAAATATTGGTACTTTATTTGCAGCACCGACTGTTGCAGGGTTAGCTGAAAGACTTGAGATGGGGAATGGTCAAAGTGCACTTGATGTGTTGCTTCCATTACGAGCAAGTGGGGATCAATTACCACTATTTTGTGTACATCCAGCTGGTGGATTAAGTTGGTGCTATGCAGGACTTATGAAATCTTTAGGAACAGATTATCCAATCTATGGTGTACAAGCACGAGGTATTGCTAAAAATGAAGAACTTCCAAAAAGTTTAGAGGAGATGGCGGCGGATTACTTGAAACATGTTCGTGAAGTACAGCCTTATGGACCATATCGTTTACTAGGTTGGTCGCTTGGAGGAAATGTTGTGCATGCAATGGCGGCGCAATTACAAAATGAAGGGGAAGAAGTAGAATTACTCGTTATGCTTGACTCTTATCCTGGACACTTCTTACCGAATACGGAAGCGCCTACTGAAGAGGAAGCGTTAATCGCATTACTTGCTTTAGGCGGATATGACCCAGATAACATGGATGGTAAACCACTTACAATGGAAAGTGCAGTTGAAATCCTTCGTAAAGATGGAAGTGCATTAGCAAGTCTTGAAGAAGAGACTATATTGAACTTGAAAGAAACATATGTAAATTCAGTAGGGTTGTTAGGGAAATATGTACCGAAAGTTTATAACGGAGATATCTTATTCTTTAGATCTACTGTTATACCAGACTGGTTTGATCCTATTTCTCCAAATACGTGGCTAAATTATTTAGATGGGCAAATTGTGCAGCACGATATTGATTGTAGACATAAAGATCTATGTCAGCCAGGTCCACTTACGGAAATTGGACAAGTATTAGCGAAATATTTGCAGAATAAGAAAGGGGTAAGTAGAGTATGACGAATCCATTTGAAAATGATAATTACACATATAAAGTATTAATAAATGAGGAGGGCCAGTATTCTCTCTGGCCTGCTTTTCTCGATGTACCTATTGGCTGGAATGTCGTATATGAAGAAGCTAGTAGGCAGAGTTGCTTAGAATATGTTGAATATAACTGGAAAGATTTGAATCCACAAGGTAATCAAGTTCGCGAAAAAACATTAGTAGGAAAACGATAATGAAAGAAAAACTAAATCCAAAAGTAGTTGTAAGTATCGTTTATATAACTGCGATGTTTATGGCTGCGATGGACGCAACGATTGTAAATGTAGCACTGCAAACGATAAGTAGAGAACTACAAGTACCTCCATCTGCAATGGGGACGGTTAATGTTGGGTATTTAGTTAGTTTAGCTGTTTTCCTTCCGATTTCTGGTTGGTTAGGAGATCGTTTTGGTACGAAAAGAGTGTTTTTAATTGCTCTTTTCGTATTTACAATTGCATCTGCTTTATGCGGAATGGCTAACGATATTACTTCATTGAATATTTTCCGTATTATTCAAGGTGCTGGCGGAGGGCTTTTAACACCGGTTGGAATGGCGATGTTATTTCGAACATTTTCACCAGAGGAAAGACCGAAGATTTCCCGGTTCATTATACTTCCAATTGCTGTAGCACCAGCAATTGGTCCTATCATCGGTGGTTTCTTTGTAGATCAAATGTCTTGGCGTTGGGCATTTTATATTAATCTACCGTTTGGAATCGTTGCATTGCTATTTGGACTTCTATTTTTAGCAGAACATGTTGAAAAATCAGCTGGTCGCTTTGATTCGCTCGGCTTTATTTTATCAGCACCAGGATTTGCGATGCTCATATATGCACTCAGCCAGGGACCATCAAAAGGGTGGATTTCTCCAGAAATTATGAGTACTGGGATAGTTGGGGTTGTATTCATTACATTGTTTATAATTGTAGAACTGAAAGTAAAGCAACCGATGTTAGATTTACGCTTATTAAAAGAACCAGTCTTTAGAAAGATGAGCCTTATATCATTATTTTCATCAGCTGGTTTATTAGGAATGTTATTTGTTTTTCCTCTTATGTATCAAAATGTGATAGGAGTTTCTGCACTGGAATCAGGACTTACGACATTTCCAGAGGCGATTGGATTAATGATTTCTTCACAAATTGTACCATGGTCATATAAGAAATTAGGAGCTCGAAAGGTAATTTCTATTGGATTAATTTGTACCGCGGTTATCTTTGTTTTATTAAGTTTTGTAAATCACGATACGAATCCGTGGCAAATCCGGGCATTATTGTTTGGTATCGGTATTTTCTTAGGTCAATCTGTCGGTGCGGTTCAATTTTCTGCCTTTAACAATATCACGCCGCCTTCTATGGGGAGAGCGACTACTATATTCAATGTGCAAAATCGACTAGGTTCAGCAATAGGAGTAGCGGTTTTAGCTAGTATACTAGCTGGTTTTGGAGGTAATAACGTTCAATCCGATTTTTTACCATATCAAGCAGCATTAATTGGGTCAGCAATATTTTTGCTCATAGCACTACTATTTTCTTTACGTATTTCCGATAAAGAGGTAATGTCAAAGAAGAAAGAAAAAACATTATCTGTATCAGAAAAAGAGAAAGTACTTGTCAATGAATAACAATATACGTATGCTTTTTTATGAAAATTGATATTCGTTGAATAAAGGAGAGTTTACATGATAGAAAGTAAAGTTGTAGATTCTATTCCAACTTTGAATGAGAATGATTGTCAAATATGGTGGGCAAGAATTTCGGATTTACAATCATGGCATTACAATTTACTAAATGATATAGAGCGAGAGAAAGCAAATTCGTATCATCATTCGGCAGATCGAGCTCGTTTTATAATAGGTTGCGTAATAAGTAGATTAGTTCTCGGCAAGATACTTTCTATGTCACCAGTCCAAGTACCAATTGATCGAATGTGCTCAGTATGTAAATTGCAGCATGGAAGACCACAATTACCAGAAGGTATGCCGCAATTATCCGTTTCGCATTCAGGTGAGTGGGTTGTCGTTGCATTTACAAAATCCGCACCTGTTGGCATAGATGTAGAACAAATGAATCCAAGTATAGATGTTATGAAAATGGCAGAAGGTGTATTAACAGACATTGAAATAGCGCAAGTTATGAAACTGTCAAATGAACAGAAAATAGAAGGTTTTTTAACATATTGGACTCGAAAAGAAGCGGTGCTGAAAGCGACAGGTGAAGGACTAATGATTCCACCAGTACATATTACAGTATCAGCTCCAAATGATCCTCCAAACTTGTTGGTTTTTAAGGATAGACAAGAGTTAGCAAGTAATACAATGATGGAAGATGTAAGGCCTAGTTTAGATTATAGGGCTTCTGTTGCAATATTCAGTAAGGAAGTGACTGAAATTACGCAATTAGACGCAGCAGCACTTTTAAATCTTAAATAAAAAAATTACAGAAGAGGTGTTCCTCATGTTAGTAGCGGAAAATAGAAAGAATGAATTCACTTATAATGTACAAGCAATTAAAAATATTTTATTTTCTGGAGATACATCATCCATTCATGCTTTAGAAAAGCTTTTAAATGATACAGTTCAGTTTGATGTTCTTGAACAAGAGGCACTTGGTAGACAGTACATTCCGAAAGAAGCAAAGAATTTCTTTGATAAAGATGGAACATTTCTTTACCGTGTATCTAATGTTAGTTATAAAGGAAAGGTGTTATCTGAAAATCTAATTTTTGCAGACACTTCGTTTTTACCGGACGCAATAAAGAGTGAATTAGAGAGTGGAAATATTCCTGTTGAAAAGCTTATAGAAAAGATGGAAGTAAGAAGAAACGTATTATATGAAGGATATCAGCCATCTGGAAATATTATTGAATTGTTTGATGGATGTTCTGTTACAGCGAATGTGTATCCAACTAGAAAGTATCAAATTGTAAGTAACTGCAAATGTGTATTTTATATTTGTGAAGTGTATCATGCAGAGAATATAAAGCGATTGCTTAAATAAAAACAAGAAACCAGCCTATAAAATGGCTGGTTTCTTGTTTTTATTTAACAGCTTCTTTTAATTCTTTACCCGCTTTAAATGCAGGAACTTTACCAGCGGCGATTTGAATTTCTTCGCCAGTTTGCGGATTACGTCCTGTACGAGCAGATCTTTCGCGTACTTCAAAAGTTCCAAACCCGATTAGTTGAACCTTATCTCCAGATTGTAATGCATTAGCAATTGTGTCAAATACGGATTGTACAGCTGCAGAAGCGTCCTTTTGAGAAATATCAGCTGATTGGGCTACGTTTTTAATTAATTCTGTTTTGTTCATGTTTTCACCTCATAAAAAAATTTTTGGAATGAATGTTTTAGTATAATAGATAGTAAAGATAAAGCTATCACTATGATTAGAAAGAATACTATATAATTATGTTAATTTCGTTGCAAGAGACTGAATCCCTTCTATTATTTAGGGATTAATTAAGAATCGATGCATATAAAAAGCTTTAATATGAGGATGAGGGGGAGTATACGAATGATTTTTCGTGAAAAAAATGAGAAGGAAAGTATTTTAATTCGTCAACATGATCATGGTTTTTTAGCTGGAGAGATTGCAAAGCATATAAAAGAAGACTTTTTTGAAGATAAAACATATTTAAAAGAAACAGTTGATGCAATATATGAGCATGACAGAGGATGGATAGAGCTTGATAAAGTACCAATTTTGAATGATGCTAAAAATATTCCATATACATTTATGGATTGTCCAAGCCCATTACGTTTTGTTTTTTATACGATTGGGTTGAATGAAATTGAAAATTCTAATCCATACGGGGCATTGCTTTGTAGTAAACATTTTTTATCATTTCCACTAAACGAGGAAGATGAAGAAATGATGTCATTTTATAAACATGAATTAGAACGACAAAAAAGAATTTTGAAAACGTTAACAAAGGAACAGTTTGCGATGTTCGATAAGCATTATAGATTATTAAAGTTTTGTGATGAACTTTCTTTATACGTATGTATGAATAAGCCTGGTGTCAAAAAGAAAGATGAAATTGACTTATTTAAAGATGGTTTTGAAGGAACAGAAATGTTTAATAGTAAAGAGGAGAAACTTATTCAAGCTGAATGGGTGGACGAGGAAACAATTCGGATTACACCATTTCTATTTCAAACGGAATTTTATACGTATGTAAAATATAAAACGATAAATAAGCATGAAATGAAAGAAAAAGGGATTGCAAAGGCTGATAGAGAATCAGAAATGAAGAAACAAACCATTCGTTTCATACAATAAGGAGGTAATATAAATTGAAAGATTATATATTAAAACAGTGTGATTACCATGCTTGGGCTAATACTAGATTATTCAATCGATTAAAAGAGTTACCAAACTATGAGACAATTTTTAATGAGCAGATACAGAGTGTATTCCCATCCATTAAGGATACTTTTGTGCATATTTATATTACAGATCAAGTGTGGTTACATATATTGCATGGTAAAAGTATGAATGAAGCAATACAAGACCGAGAAGATTTACGAAAACAAATTGAAACTAAATCGTTACATGAATTAGAAAAAATGTTTGAAAACATGGCAAATCAATATAAAGAGTTTTTAATTACAATACAAGATGTGAATGCTGTATTTGTTATTGAGAATCCATACGTAGGGAAATTAGAAACTTCGATTTTAGAATTAGTGCAACATGTCGTAAATCATGGTACATATCATAGAGGAAATATAACAGCGATGATCCGTCAACTTGGTCATTCGTCGACAATGATGGATTTTGTACTGTATTTACATATGGTTAAAAAGCAGGGAGAGTAATATAGTTTGTAAGAAGGAGAGGCTGTAATTGTAGAAGTCTCTCCTTCTATTTTATCCGGCATTAATGGTAGATCGACCGATTAAAATTTTACTTTATTTATTAAGAAGCTTTATTTTCTTGTAATTGCTTAGCGTATTGTACAGCCTTATATGCATTGACTCTACCATTTTTCCAGTACGTACCTGTACCACTAATTTTATCAGAAGTTGACTCAATAATTTGGCGGATTTGTGTATTGCTATATCCTTGATTTGCTAAAAGAGCAGCGACTCCTGCAACATGAGGTGTTGCCATAGATGTACCACTTAATGATTGATACGTGCTTCCTTTATATGTTGAATATATATTTGAACCTGGTGCTGCAACATCTACCCAGCTACCATAAGTAGAAAATGAAGATTTTCTATCTGATTGATCTGTAGAAGCAACTGCAATTACTTCGCTGTAATAAGCAGGGTAATTAGCTTTTGTGTTTCCAGCATTTCCAGCAGCTGCAACTATAACAGAGCCTTTATTCCATGCATATTGAACGGCTTGTTGTAATGCAGTACCACCATTTGGAGCTCCTAAACTTAAACTAATTACTTTTGCACCCGAATCAGCAGCTTCTCGAATACCTTGCGCTACAGCATCAAGAGTACCACTTCCTTGATTATCTAATACGCGGACAGCATAAATTGAAGTTTGTGGGGCAACACCAGCAATTCCGACACTGTTATTTGTAAGTGCTCCAGTAATTCCAGCGCAATGTGTACCATGACCATTACCATCATCAGATGTATTGTCATTATCAACATAATCATGCCCGTAAATTACTTTCGAA
The DNA here is from genome assembly GCF_015712745.1 of Bacillus sp. SRB3LM. Lineage (NCBI taxonomy): Bacteria > Bacillati > Bacillota > Bacilli > Caryophanales > Bacillaceae > Bacillus > Bacillus sp. SRB3LM. The sequence goes on along the minus strand of NZ_VWVQ01000103.1, from coordinate 195,824 downwards.
GCCAAATCAGGGTGTGATCCTTGGACTCCTGTATCAATAATAGCTACTTTTACACCAGGATCACTTCGTTGGCTATCCCAAGCCTGTGGAGCTTGAATCTTTTGCAATCCATATTGATTTTTAAAATATGGGTCGTTTGGAGTCCAAAAGGCGTGAACGTAATAATTCGGTTCTGCATATTCCACATCTGGATTATTTTTATAACTCTTTATTTTTTCTTTTACAGTACCTTTCGAAAATTGTACGACTTCAAAACCTAACTTATCATCTTTAGATAAGACATTAGCTCCGACAGATTTATGAAAAGATTGCACATTACTTAAAGATGTATTTTGCTTGAACTTAACGATTAATTGGTTAGGAACGTAATCAGTAGATGAAGTTTCAGCACTTGAAGTATTTGTGTTAAAGAAGAAACCACCAATAATAAATGACAAAACAGATAGGAAAGCAATGATTTTGTTTTTCAAAAGATTTTTCCTCCCTTTTCTTGGATGAGTTTTTCAGCGACTCTTTAATGTCGCATTCCTTTTCAACTATATAGTTAGACCATACGATTTATGACATTTATGTGAAAAACTTTTGGAGGAATAAAAAGGAGTAAACATTGATATAAATATATTTTTAATGACAGTAATTAAGTAAAAGAGGGGATGAAAAAAGGAATGCTCAACATGTATGAGTCATTCCTTTTTTCATAGATTAACTTGCCTGTTTTTTATTACTTTCTTTCAATTTCTCTGCTTGTAAAAAGCGATTCGTTTCAGCAACAACAATACTACTTAATCCAATTAGACCAATCAAGTTTGGAATTGCCATAAGTCCATTTGCAATATCAGCAAATGTCCATACGATTCCTAGTTTTAAATTAGCACCAATTGCAATCATGACAATAAAGATTGCTTTATAATATTTAACTGCACTTTCTCCGAATAAATAAGCTACACATTTTTCTCCATAATACGACCAGCCTAAAATAGTAGAGTAGGCAAATAAAATAATTGCGATACCGAGAATCGTACTACCAGCAGTACCGAATACAGATTGGAATGCAAGTGTTGTAGCTTCAACGCCAGTTTTACCAGATTTCCAAGCGCCTGTAGTAATTAATACTAGTCCTGTAATTGTACATACAATAAACGTATCTAGAAAAGTACCAGTCATTGAAACTAAAGCTTGCTTTGCAGGCGAATCAGTTTTTGCAGCCGCAGCAGCAATTGGTGCACTCCCTAAACCAGCTTCGTTCGCAAATACACCACGCGCCATTCCGATTTGGATAGCTGATGCAACTGTTGCCCCAATAAAACCACCAGCAGCTGCCGTACCATTAAATGCACCAGAAAAAATAAGTGAAAATGCTTCTGGAATTTGGTCGTAGTGATAGAAAATAATTATAAGACCAGCAATTATATAAAAGAAAGCTTTTATCGGAACGACATAACCCGTCACTTTCCCGATTTTTTTTACACCGCCTAAAATAACAATTGCGATTAAAAATGCCATTAGTATACCAGTTAAAGCAGGAGGGAAAGAGAAATTAATTCGCATTGCCTCTGCAACTGAGTTAGATTGCACCATATTACCAATACCGAAAGAAGCAGTTGTACCAAATATAGCGAATAGTATAGCAAGCCATTTCTTACCTAAACCACGCTCTAAATAATACATTGGTCCACCTGAATATTCACCATTTTCATTACTAACACGGTATTTCACTGCAAGTATTGCCTCGGCATACTTTGTTGCCATACCGAATAAAGCGGTAATCCACATCCAAAATATTGCACCAGGACCACCAATTGTAACAGCTGTTGCAACACCTGCGATATTTCCCATACCAATCGTTGCGGCCATAGCTGTCATAAGTGCTTGGAAGTGACTAATATCTCCAGAAGAAGAGGTATCTTCTGATTTTTTAAATGCTAGTTTGTGAGCGTATAATAGTTTACTAAACTGTAAACCTTTCAAACGCACTGTGAGAATGATACCAGTTCCAACGAGTAGCAACAAAGTTGGTAATCCCCACACGTATTGATTCATTTGTTCTAATACTTTACTTACTGTCTCCATCTTTATTCTCCTTTATTTAGAAAAAATAAAAACCACTTCAAGTAAATGAAATGGTCTCTGGAGAAACAAGGGATAGAAAAATAAACCGATACAATCGGCTTTTTCTTTCGCTTGTCTCTGTCCTTTTACCTGAGAGATTATCCGCTAAAGTAGCGGATTTGCTCCTTCGGTGCTCGTTTTCCTCCGCGCTCTATGAAAGCGAGAGGGAGTCTCTCCAGAGATTCGTCCCCATGCAGTTCTACTTGTAACCAAGACCTGAGAGTTTCAAAGTTGGTATAACAACTTTTTGCCCCGTCGGTAGATCAATAGACCTTCTCCTGAATGGTTCATCCGAATTATAAAATTTATAAACACATTGATTGTAAATCAATAAAAACATTATAGACATACAAATTGTGAATTGCAATCATTTTTTATTTTAAAATAGTAAATAGTTTTATTTTTTTGTAATTCCTAATTTATCTTTAACTTCATTTAAAGTAGATAAAGCGATGACAATATGTTGATCCGCAAGTCCTAAAGCTTGTTTTGTTTTTTCAATAGTTTCATTGGTTGGAGTAGAGTTATTTGCTCCGTCTATAATTAAATTTGCTGCATTTTTCATGAAATTTGATGCGGATTTAAACTGAGTTGTGAATTGAAGTAGTTGTTTTTGTATATCTATATCTGTTATGTTTTCTTCAATTTTAAGCGTGTCTATTTCGTTCATAATTGTTTCGTACTGCTTCGAAACAGCACTCATTGTAACTAATAGTTTATTTCGATCTACTGAATCTCCATTCGTGTTAATCTCTTCCCAGGCAGGTAACCAATCTTTTTCGATGATGTCATTATAATGAGTAGTCAATTCATTGATTTTAGGCTGTAATTTAGTTTTGAAAGTTTTTGTATCCGCTGTTTCTACAGTTGCTTTTTCATTGTTATTTTTAACATTAGTAGCGTAGAGAATCGTACCGAAAATGATGAAAATAGAAATAACAACTGTCCATTTAGTAAAAAGTAATTTCTGCAATATGTAACGCCTCCAAAATTTAAAAACTTATAATTATAATATATAACAATCATGTTGCTTAAAGTAGAGAAAATAGGCTAGAAATAATTTAAATTATTTCTTTTCTATACATAAATAATTAAAGTTAGTAAAATGATGAAAGTTATATGCGAGAAAAGAGGATTTTAGTGAAAATGAATAGAAGAAAATTGGTTTCAAATATTTCAATGGCTATGTTATTAGTTGGTTTAATTGCATTCATATTTATGGATAAAGAATCTAAAATTAAAGGTTTTCCAGTACCAATGTCAGCAATTCATATTAACGATGATAAGGAAGAGGACTATCAATATATAAGTGTAATGCCTATTACAAAGGCCAGTGGATGGGAGAACTTAGGGGAAAACGGGCATACTATTACTTTTAAAAAAGGGGAGAGGAATGTAACTGTAATACATTATCCGGGAGAACTAACGTATTATTTATTTGAGAAAAAGGTGAATATGGGAGATAAGATAAAGATGTAATTCGTTAAGGGTTACATCTTTTTTTGATTCTGAATTATTTGAAATAAAATTAGATAGATGGTTTGATAGATGTAGTGATAAATATGATAAGTTCTATATGTTGATAAAAAGCATCGAAGAGACCATAAAAATATTATGTAAATTAAAAGTTGTAAGTGGAAGATAAATTATATCTTAAGGGGGAATTAAAAATGTTACTAAAAACAATTTACTGTCAAGTGGAAGAAGAGAAAAAAGAGTTATTTTCAAACGCACAAGAAAAATGGCGCGATATACAGCATCTAGATGGATTTCATGGACAATTTGGTGGATGGAATAAAGATGAGGCATGTGTATTTACTTTATGGGAAAATCGAAATGCATATCAATCATTTATGAATGGTGCTCACGATACAATTTATTTAAATAGTAATCAAGAGGATACGTTTCTTTCATGTGAAATTGAATTATTTCAAACGTTGTATGATATAACTGATACGCATTTAAAAGACGTTGTTACAGAAGGATCATTCGTAAGAGTTGCTATATGTGATGTAAAGGTGGAAAAGGAAAATCATTTTTTACATAAGCAAGAAACAATTTGGAATAAAGGAATGGAAAAAGCAAAAGGAATGTTAGGTGGAGTAGTTGGGAAGTCTTTAAAAAATGAAAATCGTTACATAGTGTTAACGTATTGGAAAGATGAAAAGACGCATCAACATTATGTGGACGAGATTTTCCCAGATTTATATAAATTAGCTAATATTCATGAAGATACAGAAGAGATAAAAGGAAAACAAGCTGTATGTAAGGAAGAATGGCTTGTATATTAAACAAAGAAAAAGTGCATAAATGAATGTATAATAAAGATATTTTCTTATAAACAAGTAATTAATAGAAGACGTTATATACCCTTTCATGTTAATATATTTAAGTTATAATAGGAGGCTTACCCTTTTGTATTGTACGGTAGAAGCAGTGTGAGCTTGAAATTTTTTTAGAAAAGGATGTGCCTAATTTGCGTATCAATAAATTTATTAGTGAAGCTGGAAAAGCGTCCCGACGTGGAGCGGATAAACTAATTAATGAGAGAAGAGTAATTATTAACGGTAAGGTTGCAAAAATTGGTGACCAAGTGAACCCAGGTGATGATGTACGAGTAAATGGAGAGCAACTTCGAATTGCTCGAGATCATGTATATATCGCTTTAAATAAACCAGTAGGTATTACATGTACGAGTGAAAAAGCTGTAAAAGGTAATATTATCGATTTAGTGAACCATCCTTTACGAATTAGTCACATTGGACGTCTTGATAAAGACTCAGACGGTTTAATTTTGTTAACGAATGATGGTGATATTGTTAATGAAATTTTACGTGCTGAAAATAAACATGAGAAAGAATATATCGTTTCAGTAGATAAGCCTATTACCCCTGATTTCTTAGAAAAAATGGCAGCTGGTGTGAAAATTTTAGGAACGAAAACACTTCCTTGTGAGATCACACAGTTATCAAAATATGAGTTCAAAATTATTTTAACACAAGGGCTAAATCGTCAAATTCGTCGTATGTGTGAAGCTTTAGGTTATCAAGTATACACGTTAAAACGTACGAGAATTATGAATATTGAATTGAATAATTTACCCGTTGGACAGTGGAGAGATTTAACGAAGAAAGAGAAAAGACGTCTATTTGCAGACTTAAATTACGAACCACAAGATTGGTAAAATTGTGAAGTGAAACCAAAAAAATTTGGTTTAACTTTTTTAAATTAAATAAATAATTTTTTTAAACACTTGCAAAAATAAAATGAATAAGATATATTAAATAACAATAAATGGATGTTTTACAAAAGCGAAGAAAAGGACACGAGTTATTTTCCCCGGTTATACAGAGAAGGAAGGAAAGCTGAGAACTTCCTAACGCAGAAAAATAACTTACCACCTTAGAGCTGCACTGGGGAAATTAAGTATCTAGTGCCGTATAAACGACGTTACCGTAAAAGAAGCCATTGTTTGTTCACAATGGGAATCTGGGTGGAACCACGGGTATAAGCACGCTCGTCCCTATTTTAGGGATGAGTGTGCTTTTTATTATGAAATGGAGAGATGAAAAATGAAAGAACAAATGATTGAAATTAAATTTCCAGATGGTAGCGTGAAAGAATTTGTAAAAGGAATTACTTTAGAAGAAATTGCGGGATCCATTAGCAGTAGTTTGAAAAAGAAAGCAGTCGCGGGGAAAGTAAATGATGGATTATATGATTTACGCCGAAATATTGAAGAAAATGCGGAAGTGGAAATCATTACTATAGATTCAAATGAAGGGGTAGAAATTGCAAGACACTCAGCAGCACATATTTTAGCGCAAGCTGTAAAAAGAATGTATGGTGATATAAATCTTGGAGTAGGGCCTGTTATTGAAAATGGATTTTATTATGATATGGATCTTCCAAGTAGTGTAAACATGGAAGATTTACGAAAAATCGAAAAAGAAATGAAAAAGATCACAAATGAAAATATAAAGATAGAACGAGTTGAGGTTTCTCGAGAAGAAGCAGCTAAACTGTTTCAAGAAATGAACGATCTCTTGAAATTAGAACTTTTAGAAGCAATTCCTAGTGGGGAAAGTGTAACACTATATAAACAAGGTGAATTTGTAGATCTATGCAGAGGACCACATTTACCGTCAACAGGCTATTTGAAAGCCTTCCAATTAACTCACGTTTCAGGTGCATATTGGCGAGGAGATAGTAACAATCAAGTGCTTCAGCGTATATATGGCGTTGCATTCTCTTCTCAAAAAGAATTAGAAGAGTATTTACATTTCGTTGAAGAAGCAGCAAAGAGAAATCATCGCAAATTAGGTAGTGAGCTGGAGTTATTTATGTTTTCTGAAGAGGCTCCTGGAATGCCATTTTATTTACCGAAAGGACAGATTATCCGAAATGAATTAGAAGCATTTTTAAGAGAAATTCAAAAAGAGTATAAGTATCAAGAAGTACGCACTCCGTTCATGATGAACCAAGAAGTATGGGAGAGATCAGGGCACTGGGGACATTATAAAGATAATATGTATTTCTCTGAAGTAGATAATAAAAGTTTTGCATTAAAACCGATGAACTGTCCAGGGCACATGCTTATGTTTAAAAATAAATTGCATTCTTATCGTGAATTACCGATTCGTATGTGTGAATTTGGTCAAGTACATCGCCATGAATTTAGTGGTGCATTAAACGGGTTATTAAGAGTACGTACTTTCTGCCAAGATGATGCACATTTATTTGTAACTCCAAAACAAATTGAAGATGAAATTAAATCAGTAATGGCGCAAATTGATTACGTATATAAAACTTTTGGATTCGAATATGAAGTAGAGCTTTCTACTCGTCCAGAAGATTCAATGGGTGATGATAAATTATGGGAGCAAGCAGAAGCAGCATTAGAAAATGTATTACAATCGCTAAATTATAAATATAGACTAAATGAAGGTGACGGTGCATTTTACGGGCCGAAAATTGATTTTCATATTAAAGATGCTTTAAATAGAAGTCACCAGTGCGGAACAATCCAGCTTGATTTCCAAATGCCAGAGAAATTTGATTTAAATTATATAGATGAAAATAATGAAAAGAAAAGACCAGTTGTTATTCATCGGGCAGTTTTAGGTTCATTAGATCGCTTCTTAGCAATATTAATTGAGCACTTTGGAGGTGCGTTCCCGGCATGGGTAGCACCAGTTCAAGTGAAAGTAATTCCAGTTTCAAATGCAGTACATGAACAATATGCCAGTGAGGTTGCACATAAATTAGCACAAGCTGGGATTCGTGTTGAACAAGATGCACGAGATGAAAAACTAGGATATAAAATAAGAGAAGTACAAATGCAAAAAGTACCGTATGTTCTTGTTATTGGCGATAAGGAAATGGAAAAAGGAGCTGTAAATGTACGTAAATATGGGGAAGAGAAGTCAGAAGTTGTTGCGCTAGATGTGTTTGTGGTAAGTATTGAAGAGGAAATAAAGAATAGAAAATATTGATTGTAAAGAACACACACTATTAGAAATTAGTGTGTGTTCTTTTTTATCTTACAAAAATGTAAGGTAAATGTAAGCGAAATCGAGGGAACGAGTTGTAGAAAAATGAGAATATGAAGTAGGAAATAGGAAATAGATTCATGTTAAGGGTGTAACCCTTATTGAATGAATAATTAAAAAATTATTAAGGATTTACATGACAAAATAATAAGAAATATGTGAGAAATTAATTTTATACAAAAGGGATGGAGTGAAAGAGATGTCAGTAAATGTAGTTACTGTAGAAAGTGTAGAAAAAACGTATGGAAAAAGAAATGAGAATCAGTCAAAAGCATTAAGGGGTGTATCGTTAAGTATTAAAGAAGGAGAATTTGTCGGGATCATGGGACCTTCTGGGTCTGGAAAAACGACGTTACTTAATGTGATAAGTACACTTGACCAAGCGACAGGTGGTAGTGTGACGATAGCTGGTACAAATATTACTTCTATGAAGGGCAATGCGTTATCTGATTTTCGCTCTCAAAAATTAGGTTTCATTTTTCAAGATTTTAATCTACTAGAAAACTTATCAATTTATGAAAATATAGCTTTACCACTTTCTTTGCAAGGCGTACCATCAAGTGAGATTACTGGGAAGGTAAATGACGTTGCGAAGAAATTAGGCATCACTGAAATTTTAAAAAAATATCCGACGGCTGTTTCTGGAGGACAAAAGCAAAGAACAGCGGCAGCACGAGCTTTAGTACATAATCCAGCAATTGTATTAGCAGATGAACCGACAGGAGCGCTTGATAGTAAAAATGCAAAAAGTTTATTAGAAGCGATGCAAGATTTACATGAAAATCACAATGTAAGTATTTTAATGGTTACACACGATGCATTTAGTGCAAGTTATTGTGAGCGTATTTTATTTATTCAAGATGGTCTTCTTTATAAAGAATTAAATCGTCAAGGCACTCGAGAGAATTTCTATCAAGACATTTTAGGTGTGCTCGCTCATATGGGCTCAGCTGCTGAGTCTAAGTAGGGGGCGAAACTATGTTATTTAAATTATCACGTCATAGTATGAAAAAGATGTTAAAAGATTATATGGTTTTACTTATTGGCCTCGTTATTAGTATTAGTATTTTCTACATGTTCCAAACGATGGCGATGAATAGTGAATTTACGAAAGATAATAGCCTAATTAGTAGTATTAGACTCGTCTTTTGGGTAGGTGCAATACTATTATCTTTCATTACTGTATTTTATATTATATATGCCAACTCTTTCTTACTCACGTTAAGAAGAAAAGAACTCGGTATGTACATGATGCTTGGTGCAAAAAAGAAAAAAGTAGCACAGTTATTATTTATTGAAACATTCGGTATGGGTATTGTCAGTATTATTATCGGTATTTTAGTAGGGATGTTACTTGCAAGTGTCGCAGGAAACTTTTTAATGAATGGAATGGAAATTTCAGCAAAAGGTAGTTATGCATCTGTATACACACCAGCAATTTTAGTTACAGCTATTTTCTTCTTAATACTATTTTTCATTACTGGCTTAATGAACGGTGTCCGATTGTTACGTAAAACTGAACTAGAGTTAATTCGTGAAGATGAAACACTAGATGAAGTGAAGAAAAGTAAAACTCGCATTATAATAATGACAGTACTTGGTGTATTACTAGTAAGTACAGGGTACTATTTTATGATCAATGTAAAAATATATGCTGAATTAGGTTTTATTATAGCAACCATCGTTACAACACTTGGAACATATTTTATCTTTAGTTCATTACTCCCATTTTTTGTGATGAAAATTAAGGGGAATAAAAAACGAAATGAAACGGGCTTAAATAGTTTTACATATGCACAGCTACGCTTTCGAGTAAATAGTTTATCGAGAGTATTAGGTACTGTAGCGATGTTAATTGCATTAGGCGCAGGTGCGATGACGGCAGGTATGGCTTTCCAAAAAAATGTAGGTATTATGACAGACCTTTCTCGTGTATATGATGTCGTAATTCATGATCCAAATGATCAAGATAAAGCGGCCTTAAAAGAAATGGAAATTGTTGAAGAAAGCAAGTACAACTATAAAGTAGATGGGGAAGCGGTTTATTACTTACGTAATGATTTAACAGCGAAACCACCACTAATTTCCGAACGTTTTGATACGAAAACTTTAAAAGAGCCTGCGCGTAAACGGGTGGCTGAACCTTTAACTGAACCTATATATTCTGCTTTGGAAGCTCCTGAAGTAGCAAAATTTCCTCGTATGCCAAAAGATTGGGAAGATGCGATTGTAAGAGAGATACAAATTACACATAATCAATTCAACGGAAAACCTGTAAGAATTGCAGATGAAGCGCATTATAAAGGAATTCAAGGAACAGAACACACTGTAACATTAGCAAAAGTAGATGATATGAAAAAGTATAAACCGTTATTGATTGAAATAGATAAGAGACAAAAAGAACAAATTGAAAAAACAACAGGTACAAAAGTAGACATATTTACGAAAATGACAATTTATCAGTTAACGAGCAGTTTCATGAGCGGAACAATGTTTATGGGATTTTTCCTCGGAATTGCCTTTTTAGCAATGATGGCGAGTTCCCTTATGTTCAAAATATTAACAGGTGCTTCTCGTGATGTACGCCGTTATGAAATGTTACGAAAAATCGGTGTAAGACGCAGTATGTTAACGAAAAGTATATATAAAGAAATTTCGTATTTATTTATCTTCCCAGCGATCATTGGCATTTCTCACGTATTAGTAGGGCTTAACTTATTCAGCTTTATATTAGTTGACCCGTTTGTAAAAGTATGGGTGCCGATAGGGATTTTCTTAGTCATTTATTTCATGTATTACTGGATAACTGTTCAACTTTATAAAGGTATGGTAATGCCGAAAGAAGAAGTAGCTAAATAGTTTATGAAAAGAGTCCTTGTGTTGAGAATAAGGGCTCTTTTTTATGTTTTTTATAAAGAAGGAAAAGATTGGATAATGGTCGAAAAATATAATATTATTTCTAATAAATTACTAAAATGATAATGTTTTAGTAAGAGAAACGATCTGAAGTATGAAAGAAATACTACAGTTAGTTGGAAACAAAGTGTATGCACGTTTTTTCTAGGGAATATTTTAGAGCGAATTAGTTCTATAATTGTTGGAATTATTCTTTCTATAGAGAGATAGAAAGAATAAAAAAGATAGCTGAAAACAAATTGTTTTCAGCTATCTTTTTTGTTTAATTTAGTGATGTCCAGCTAGTAGAGTAAACGCTATTATTAGGAGAACACCACTAGTTGCCCACATTAGAAATGTAAGGAAAGAGAGCTGTTTCTTAGCTTTCCAAAGCATTTCATGAATTGTGACATATCCAAGTGAACCGATAGCACTTCCCATAATGAGCCCTTGCAGATGAAGAGCTTTTCCTTCCATCAAAATTCCAAAAACTGTGCCAGTACCGAGAATAAGAGAAAGTAATAAAGTCGTTAATAAAAAGGAAATATATTTATGTTTTGTAAAAAGAAATGGAATAATTAAAGCTAATCCTTCTGGAATATGGTGAACGACAATTGCTATTAAAAAGGGAATGGCAGAGTCATTATGATTTATAAAAGCTGTACCTAACGCAAATCCACTAGGTATATTATGAATAAATATAGCGAAAGAGAGAAAAAGGAAGGTTTGCCATGCTTGTTGATCTTTTTTATGTATCATTGGATGGTGACAATAGTTATCTAATAAGCTCATAACTAAAATACCGATAGCTATACCAAGTATAGGCCCAACTATTTCGTAGCTTGAAAATGTTTCAGGAATAATTTCAAGGGATAAAAGCCCAAGTAAAATACCACCACATAATGCGTATAAACGATGCATCTTTTCTTCAATAAGTTGGCGTGTTGCTACTCCAACAGCACCTCCTAATAGTAATCCACCGAACGAAAAAAATGTTACAATCATTGGAATCCATAAACGTTCCATAGTATCACACTCCGATTCTATTCCCTTATTTTTAGCTTACGAAAAGGAAAGTTAGATTAGTCCAAGTAATTGTGTTTGATTATAGAGAAAAAAGTAGTGATTCGTTATAATTTATATATTAATTTTAAGTGAGAAAATGAAAAGGGGAATTGGTTATGCAACAAATTAAAAAAATAGGAAACTCATTTTGGTATATGACACCTGTTTCTGAAACAGATAGACCTATCTTAGGAATGGTCGTTGGACAAAAAAAAACGTTAATGATTGATGCAGGGAATTCAGAAGAACATGCACAATTATTTTTAGAAATGTTAAAAGAACAAAATGTATCGATTCCTGATTTTGTAGCACTAACGCATTGGCATTGGGACCATATTTTTGGATTATCCGTATTACGGAATGCATTAACTATTTCGCACGCTGAAACGAAAAAAGAAATGCAGGCAATAGTATCTTATGAATGGACAGATAAAGCGTTGGATGCACGCGTAAAAGAGGGTACTGAAATTGAATTTTGTGCGGATTGCATCAAGAAAGAGTTTGAAGAAAAAGCGAGAAATATTAACATTATTCCTCCAACCTTAACGTTCCAGGGTCAAATGGAATTAGACCTTGGTGAAGTGACATGCGTGTTAAAACATGTGGGCGGAGATCATGCACATGATTCTGTTGTTATGTACATAAAAGAAGAAAAGATATTGTTTTTAGGAGACTGTATATATGCAGATATTTTTTCTTCGAAGTGGAACTATACGACGAAAAGAACGTTTGCATTAATAGATGAATTAGAGAAATTTGATGCTGAGACATATATTCTTTCTCATGGGACAGCTATAAATCGAGAAGAGTTTTTACAAGAAATTCATTTGCTAAAAACAGTAGGAACATATACAGAAGCTTATAAAGGCGATGAAGAGAAGATAAAGGCAGCGTATAAACAAGAGCTAGATAGAGAATTGAATGAAGATGAGCTAGAAACAATAACGTATTTTGTCAATGGTTACGAAATGAATAATCTGTAAGACACTACATTAATCAAATATAATTAAATTGCACAAAAAGAGTATTGAAATTTAATTCAATACTCTTTTTAATAGTTAAATATCTAGTTACAACCAATTTCTAAAATTAGGGCTCGTTATCTGAAGTTATATCACTTTATAGGGGTTCAGATAGAAGCTTTCTTTGCTAATTCAGTAATATACTCAAAGAAAACATCATGTTTTACATCATAAACGACATTTACAGGTCGTCCATCAGTAGTTTCCTCTGTACGTCCTTGGCTTGGTCCGTATGTATGAACGATACTATTAATCGTTTCAGTTTTTGCAAGGCTAGTGTTTCCGACAAAAGCGGTAGTTAGTACATCCCATAAATAGTAAGTAGAGTTCGTTGAGAAGTGAACCAGAGGGGGAACCATTGCATAGCATTGACCAAGGAAATCCATACCAATATACTTTCGCTCTTTTGCCCACTGTTCACGTATGTTTATAGTTAACGGAACTTGGTTTGTACTTTCTAGTGTCACTAAGTCGATTTTAATTTTTGCATCCCATACACGAGCCACCGCTTCAGGGTCCCAAAACGAATTCCACTCAGCTGTTCCATCATGCTCTGGTTCATGTACATTGCCAGCTTTAAGAAATGTACCACCCATCCAAACAAGGCGTTCAATTTGATCTTCGATTATGGGAGCTTCATATAATGCACGAGCAAGGTCAGTTAGGGGCCCGGTAAATAATAAAGTTGTTTTTTCTTCCGTTTGTAGAAGCGTTTCTATTAAATGATGATGCGCAGGTTTTGCCGCCACGGGTGTTACAACTTTTCCAGACTCATTTAAAATTGGTAAAGCATCTACATAAAATGCATGCATCCGCCAGTCTTTCGGAAACGGGTTTTGCCCGCGAGAGTTTGAAGCGGCTACGGCAATATTACCTTTGCCGAAGCGATCGATAATTTTACGACTGGCAGACATTGCGGGTTCTAAATAGCAGTCTGCTGGGATAACAGATACACCGGTAAGCTTAACGTTTTCCATTTGAAGTAATAAAAATAATGAAATTAAATCATCTACGCCGCCATCATGATTGAAGTACACTTTTTTCTTCATTGTAATCTCCATCCTATATGATTTAGTTAGAAATTAAATATGAATTGAGGAGAAGTCATCAATAATTTCCACAACTTCAATTTCTCCATTAATCAGTAGTTCAGGAAGCTCATTTCTAATATTTCCTTTCCAATACTCTCTAGCTTGTTCGAATTTTTGAGAAAAAGGAATACCATCTTCTTTCGGTAAAAGATTACCGTCACCTTCAAAAGAACTTCCGATTACTCGTAGTTTAACAATCTGTAAAACTTCTCGATTGTAAGAATCAAATAATGCTTTCCATTTTAAAGCATCTTCATAGCTTTTAGCAGCATATAAGCAAGATAACCTGGAAGGGTATTTAGGGAATTCTTGTAGTCTAACCATTTCTACAATTGTTTCTCTAACTGCTCTAATTGTTTGATCCATATAACTCATAATTACTTTAGCATTTTCATTATTTATATGTAATTCTTCATTTTTATAGTGATTATTTAAAATTTGTATGCCATCTTCACCACTAGCATTTAATTGTTCTCTTTCAAAAAAGAAGTGATATAGAGTATTGTGTTGATTTTTGTTAACAGGAATGATTTGTCCGATATGCATTTTTTTCTTTGTTACGATATGATATACGAAAAATTCTTGTTCATTCATGGTTCTCCTCCTAGTAGTAATGTTTAAATTTAGTAATTCAACATCGAAATATATAAAACCTTTATAAGTAAAAGTTAGAATTTGAGATGAAAGTAAAGAGAATATATGAAAACGTTTTAAGTTTGTTCACAAAATGTTCACTTACGAAGGGGTTTCCAATGTCGATATAATGACAAAGACTCAAAGAGAAAGGATGATGAAGTTTGCCAACAACAAGAAAGGAAAACCTCCAATTTGGCATGATGATGTGCCTTGGGATGGTTATCGTAATGACGTTTTACAATTTACTAATGAATGAAGCAGGAGGACCAATTTATATTAAAGAGATTGCATTAGAACTATTGATTGGATTTATTATTGCGCTATTAATTGAAATATGTATCGTTGGACCTTGTGCGAAAAAAATTGTATTTATGTTACCATTTGATAAATCTAAGAAAATAAATATTATCGTTGCGATGGCGACAACTATGGTAATCGGAATGGTGTTCTTTATGTCATTTTTCGGTATGGCTATGATGCATTTACATGGTGGACTACAAGGAGATTCATTTGTTTCAATTTATGTTTCAATTTTTATTAAAAATTTCATAATGGCATATCCATTACAATTAATTATTATGGGACCGCTTGTGCGTTTCTTATTTGCAAAGTTTGTTATGAAAAAGAAATCTTTTAATGTAGCGTAATTATAATTTAAAAAACATTATATACAAATAAAAACCACACCTCGCATTTTTGAGGTGTGGTTTTTTGTTCATTCCTAGTTATTTTCATAGTGATGTGACATTTGTCCTTTTGCCATTATAGGATTATAGCTTTTAATTAAGTCAGAAATAAAAGATGAGGAGATGATTTTTTGAAAGGTATTATATTTGCTGTTTTTGCGGGGATATTTATAACACTTCAAGGAACCTTTAATGCGAAACTTAGTTCACATATCGGTATATGGTCGACGAGTATTATAACCCATTTAATTGGATTCATTATTGCAACAACTGTATTTTTGTTAAAGAAAGAAGAGAAAGTAACAGATTTAAAGAGTGTGAAAAAAGTATATTTAGCAGCGGGTGCATTTGGTGGATTCATTATTTGTGCAGAAACTATGTCGATATATTCATTAGGAGTTACATTGACAGCTGGTACACTAATGGTTGCTCAATTGTTAACGGCAACAGTTATTGAAATGAAAGGACTGTTTCATATAAAAAAGATACAGATGGAGAGATATCATATTGTGGGAACAATAGTAATGATTATAGGTATTGTTTTATTTAATATGTAAATGAAAGGGGGAAATGAATATGTGGGATAGATCAAGTTTAATTACGCATTATTTAAAAAACAATAAAACGCTCGAGGTATTTTCAGAAATAGATACAGCGTATTTTCAAATAAATCACTTTGAAAAAGGCGAGCTTATTTGCAATATAGATGACGAAATGGATCGTTTATATTTTGTTGTTAAAGGTAAAGTAAAAGTTTATACGATTACACCTGAAGGGAAGAAACTAATTCTTCGCTTTATCAATCCATTGGCCATTGTTGGTGATATTGAATTAATTCAAAATAGCAAAGCACATAATGTCGTTGAAGCTTGTTCAGATGTTGTAGCAATCTCTATTTCTAATACGGTTATTAGAAACAAGTTATTACATGATCCTATATTTATGAAGTTCTTGCTTGAAAACATTGCGAACACGTTAAAAATATCGACTCGTTTTACTGCTCTTAATTTACTGTATCCTGTAGAAGTACGTGTAGCTAGTTATTTACTTTCAATTTCAACAGATAGTAACGGGAATATGTATAAAGGGGATTTGGATGCAACTTCGGTAACGAGTATTGCAGATTTTATAGGGGTAAGTTATAGGCACGTAATTCGGGTATTACAAAGATTTTATAATGAAAAACTAATTGAAAAGAGTAATGGAGTTATTGTAATTAAGGATTTTTCTAGAATGAAGGAAGTCGCTAAAGATAATATATATGAGCAATGAAAGGGAGAGGAAGATTTTGATTGGATTTAGTTTAGCCATATTAGCAGGAATATTAATTAGCTTACAATCTGTTTTTAATGCAAAAGTAAATGAAAATGTAGGACAGTGGTTAACGACTACATGTGTCCTTGGAATAGGTCTCATTAGTTCTATTCTATTTTATATCATTACAGAAAACAGTAGTAACATTAAAGTGTATACTACAAATTATTTGTTTTATGTAAGTGGACTGTTTGGCATCGGGTTAATTATTTGCATAATGGGTGCAATAAAGAGCTTAGGTCCAGCATATACGGTGCTAATTAGTCTTATTACTCAATTGGTCGTTGCGTTATTCATTGATACATTCGGATTATTTGGAATGGAGAGCATTCCATTACAAATAAATAAATTAGTTGGTATAGGTTTATTAATTGTGGGAGTAGGAATTTTTAAAAATCTATTTTTGAATAAGAAAGCTATTAAAATAACTGAAGATGAGATTTAAAGAATATAAAGGAAATGTGTTAATGTTCAGATTATATATTTATGCAGTAGGGAATGCTTTTCTTATATGCCCTGTTTGTGAAAGGTTTGTATCTATTTAATAAAAAAACGTGAGTTAGCAATTAGCATAGTTGAAAAGAAAACATCGATATGTCGAGGTCTTCTTTATTTATTGTTTTGAGATTATAAGAATTTAAGTATAGGATTATGAGAAGTGTTTTTAGATAAGGAGAATATGACTGGAAATTAAAATATTACTAAATATACGTAACTAATGAATACAATGTCTTTTTCAGTTATTAAGTTGTAAATCATTTTATGATAAAATCTTTTACATAATTTAATAAAGGGGTAGTATTCAATGGGTTATTTCTCAAATGGTTTATTAGTTTTGTTTGTGCTAATCGTATGCAGTTGTATATTTTTTGGTTGATAATATAATGAGAGTCTTATATAAAAGAAGTTATCTTAAGTGAGATAACTTCTTTTTATTTTATATTGAGAAGGAATTCTATCTTTCTTATTGAAGTTTGTTCTAGTTATTTTTACATCGATCAGATTTGTGTAAAGGGAATTTTATGAAATAAAAACAAGCCTGAGAATAGGGAGTATTGACATGGAAAATAGTATACGCTACACAAGTGAACATCCTACAGATTTTAATGGATTATTATCCTTATACGAATCTTTAGGATGGAATTCTCTTAAATTAACGGTTAACGAGTTAGAACGAATGTGTAAGCAAAGTTGGTATGCAATTTATGTTTTTGATGATAAGAGGTTAGTAGGGATGGGGCGTGTCATATCAGATGGAGTCATAACAGGCATTATTTGTGGAGTTGGTGTATTGCTAAAATATCAGTCTAGTGGCATCGGAAAAGAAATAGTGAAACGATTAATCCAGCACTGTGAACAAAATAAGGTTATTCCACAACTTATGTGTGTAGAAAAATTGCAATCTTACTATGAATCTATAGGGTTTGAAGCATTCTCTATTGGGATGACAAAACATATTATAAGATAGAGGTGCTTTATCCCGCTATTTGTCGGGTAGTAAAACCCCACGGATTAAAGTTTCACTTTATATTTTCAGTTTACTCGTACATATTTTCAAACTTCAATATAAAGGAGAATGGCTGTATGGAGATTGCTAAAGGGATAGAAATGTTACAACTTGAATTTCAAGAATTTGTTATTCATCCAATTCTTTTATGGGATGATGAAATGGCAGTATTAATAGATACGGGTTTCCCAGGACAAATTGAAGATATACAAGTAGAGATGGAAAAGATTGGGGTATCATTTGATAAGTTAAAAGTCGTGATTTTGACGCATCAGGATATTGATCATATAGGTAGTCTGCCAGAATTGTTGCAGCGCTGTCGAAGTAATATTAAAGTTTATGCGCACGAACTAGATAAGCCATATATCGAGGGGGATTTACCTTTATTGAAGGACGGAAATGTAGAGAACCGCCCAAAAGGAAAAGTGAGTGATACTGTGATTGACGGGCAAGAACTTCCGTATTGCGGTGGAATACTAATTCTTCATACTCCAGGGCATACTCCGGGTCATATTAGTTTATATTTGAAACAAAGCAA
The DNA here is from genome assembly GCF_015712745.1 of Bacillus sp. SRB3LM. NCBI lineage: Bacteria > Bacillati > Bacillota > Bacilli > Caryophanales > Bacillaceae > Bacillus > Bacillus sp. SRB3LM. The sequence goes on along the minus strand of NZ_VWVQ01000103.1, from coordinate 177,409 downwards.
AATTCTTATTGCAGGAGACTCTATGTATAGTGTGAATGGGATGTTAGGAGGAATTCACGCCCCAACAACTATAAATATTAAGGAAGCAAAGCAGTCTTTGAAGAAGTATTTAAATTTACATATTGAATCTGTAGTTTGTTACCATGGGGGATTAAGTAAGGAGAATATAAATGTTCAACTTCAAAATTTGTAAAGTTAAAATGGAGTTTTTTGTTAAGTGACGTTGAAGTATAATCTGATTATTAGTATATAAATAAATTATAAAAGAGCATGTTTGAACTGCACCCCAATTGTTAGACACAGTCTAACAATTGGAGGTGCAGTTTTTCTATGGCTAAATTTACAGCTGATGAAAAAATACAAATCGTTCTACGTTATTTGAACGGAAATGAAAGTTATCGAGAAATGGGTAAATCGATTGGTATAAGTGACACAATTATTTTGAATTGGGTAAACCAATATAAACAAAATGGTATAGAAGCTTTTCTAAAACGATGTACAAATTACACACAACAATTTAAACTAGACGTACTAAACTTTATGATTGAAAACGGTATGTCCTTATTTGAGACGGCAGCTATCTTTAACATTCCTGCCCCTTCAACGATTTCTGTTTGGAAAAAACAGCTCGAAACACAAGGAATTGATGCCCTTCAATCTAAAAAAAAGGGGCGTCCATCCATGAAAAAAGATTCAAATAAACAATTAAAACAAACTTTAGCTGACGGGTCAGTCGAAGCACTTGAAGCACGTATTAAACAGCTTGAAATGGAAAATGAGTACTTAAAAAAGTTGAATGCCTTAGTTCAAAACAAGGAAAAATCACGAAGCAAGACAAGGCGCAAGTAGTCTATGAATTAAGGCATAAATATTCGGTGAAGGCACTCGTGGAGCTAGCTGGTATTCCACGGAGTACGTATTATGATTTAGTAAAGAAAATGAATCGTCCGGATCAAGATGCCGATTTGAAAGCTGAAATTAAAGCGATTTATGAGGAAAATGAAGGTCGTTATGGCTACCGTCGCATTCGTGATGAGTTAACGAATCGTGATCAGAAAGTGAATCACAAAAAGGTTCAGCGCATTATGAAAGAGCTTGGATTAAAGTGTGTTGTGCGTATGAAGAAATAGAAATCCTATAAAGGGAAAGTCGGTAAAATTGCACCTAATATTTTAGAGCGTAATTTTTATACAGATGCCCCGAATCAAAAATGGGTAACGGACATCACAGAGTTTAAATTGTTTGGAGAGAAACTGTATGTATCACCTGTATTAGACTTGTATAATGGTGAAATTATTACCTATACAATTGGTTCTAGACCGACGTATTCACTTGTTTCAGAGATGTTAGAGAAAGCATTAGAACGTTTACCTGAAAACCACCAGCTACTAATGCATTCGGATCAAGGATGGCATTATCAAATGAGTCAATACGTCCGCACACTTGAATCAAGGGGTATCGTACAGAGTATGTCTCGAAAAGGAAACTGTTACGACAACGCAGTAATAGAAAATTTCTTTGGGATTATGAAGTCGGAGTTCCTCTACATAAAAGAATTTGAAAATGTAGAGCACTTTAAAATAGAATTAGAAAAATATATAGATTATTATAATACGAAACGGATTAAGGCAAAATTAAAAATGAGTCCGGTACAATACCGAACTCATTTTTATCAAGCTGCCTAATGAAATAACCGTGTCTAACTTTTAGGGGTCACTTCAGTTTGAAAAAATTAAACATGCTCTTTTATTAAAGTAAATCAGTTTAATATGAATGACCTAACCCATTCCAATAAAAAGAAACGATTTCTTGTGCTAATTCATCTATATTTGCCAGAATAGGATTGTGATTTTCATCTTTAAAATTCCCAATTGATAATAAAGATACGAAAGCATGAGCCACAAATTTAGCGTTTCCTTTCGGAATTTCTCCCATGTGCATCGCAGTATCGAGTGCTTTTTCTAGCACTTCATACATATTATTTTCAGCATTTTTTAATTCCTTCAATTGTTCTTCAGATAACGACAGTTTAGCATCTTTCATAAAATTTTTCATATCAATATCCATCGTTGCGTGTAAGTAAACTTTGGCGAAGTCTAATAATCTTTCTTCTAAAGTTTTGTTTGTAGAGAGTATTTGAGACATATTCTCTCGTATACGTATCATCATTTGGGTCATAGTAGCGGTAAATAAATCGGCTTTTGTTGAATAGTAATAGTAGACGGTTGCTTTCGTAACACCACAAACTTTTGCGACTTCATCCATAGAAACGACTTGATAATTTTGTGTAAGAAATAAGCGAGTTGCCACTTCTAAAATGGTTTCTTTTGTAGATTTTGTATTTTTATTTTGACGTGGCCTTCCGAGAGGACGTTGTTTTTGTTCCAAATCCATTCGCTCCTGACATTTATTCTTGAGATAATTATAACATAATTTTCAATCATTCTTGATTAATTAACCTACCAGTATATATAATTAATAATGAAGGAAAAAAGGAAGGTGGGTTTTTATGAAAAAGCACCCGTTACATATGTTAGGGAGGCTTGTAGCAGGAAAAAATACGCAATGGATCACTTTATCGGTGTGGGTTCTTATTACATTATTACTTTCATTTACGTTACCACAAGTAAACAGTACGAAAGAACCGAATCCAAAAAATTTACCTGAAACAGCTATGTCACAGCAAGCGGAAGCGCTTATGAAAAAAGAGTTTCCGAATAATGCAGGGAATCCGTTGTTAGTAGTATGGTATAGAGATGGTGGATTACAGTCACAGGATTATAAACTCATACAAGACGTTTATAAAGAGTTAAAAGCTAGTCCTTTAAAAGAACAATCAACGTTACCGCCATTTGATACAATTCCAGAGCAAGTATTATCAAAAAGTGCATCAAAAGATGGTACATCATTTGTTACACCGGTATTCTTTAATAAATCTGCTGGTACGGATATATTAAAAGGAAATCTTGAAGAGTTTAGAGAAATAGTGAATAGTAAGGTGGATGAAGATCCATTTAAACAAAAAATAAGTGAATCTGGTTTACATGTTCGATTATCTGGACCTGTAGGTATTCAAACGGATGCAGTTAGTTTATTTAGTCAAGCAGATGTGAAATTGTTAGTGGCTACTGTATTATTAGTCTTGGTCCTATTAATTTTACTTTACCGTTCGCCAATTTTAGCAATTTTACCTATACTTGTTGTTGGCTTTGCATACGGTATCATTAGTCCTACACTCGGTTTTTTAGCTGATCATGGATGGATTAAAGTAGATGCCCAAGCAATATCAATTATGACAGTATTATTGTTTGGTGCTGGAACGGATTATTGTCTATTTTTAATTTCGAGATATAGAGAGTACTTGTTAGAAGAAGAAAGTAAATATAAAGCATTACAACTTGCGATTAAAGCTTCTGGCGGTGCAATAATAATGAGTGCGTTAACTGTTGTACTTGGATTAGGGACATTATTACTTGCTCATTATGGTGCCTTTCATCGATTTGCAGTACCATTTAGTGTTGCTGTATTTATAATGGGAATCGCGGCTTTAACGATTTTACCAGCACTATTATTAATTTTCGGTAGGATTGCATTTTTCCCGTTTATACCGAGAACAACTTCAATGAATGAGGAGTTTGCAAGAAAGAAAAAGAGGGCTGTAAAAGTTGAAAAATCAAAAGGCTCCTTTAGTAAAAAACTTGGAGATGTAGTAGTACGAAGACCGTGGACAATAATTATGCTAACTGTGTTTGTATTAGGTGGATTGGCTTCGTTCGTACCACGTATTCAATACACATATGACTTATTAGAATCGTTTCCAAAGGATATGCCTTCTCGTGAAGGGTTTACGTTAATTAGTGATCATTTCTCAGCTGGTGAACTAGCACCAGTAAAAGTTGTTGTTGATACGAAAGGAAAAGAGCTTCCTATTAAACAAGAACTAGAGAAATTTTCTTTCATAAATACAGTGAAAGAGCCAAAAGAGGGAAAAGAAAATAAGCAAATACAAATGTATGAAGTTTCTTTAGCGGAAAATCCATACTCAATTGAAGCGTTAGATCAAATTCCTAAATTGAAAAGTAATGTAGAAAAAGTATTAAAAGATGCTGGGATTAGTAATGCTGAAGAGCAATTGTGGATTGGTGGAGAAACAGCTTCATTATATGATACAAAGCAAATTACTGAACGTGATGAATCAGTAATTATTCCAGTAATGATTAGCATTATCGCTTTATTATTACTTGTCTACTTACGATCGGTTGTTGCGATGATTTATTTAATTGTAACTGTTGTCTTATCATTCTTCTCAGCGTTAGGAGCAGGATGGATATTACTTCATTACGGTATGGGAGCGCCGGCCATTCAAGGTGCGATACCGTTGTACGCATTCGTATTTTTAGTTGCTTTAGGTGAAGATTATAATATCTTTATGGTTTCAGAAATATGGAAAAACAGAAAGACACAAAATCACTTGGATGCAGTAAAAAATGGTGTAATACAAACAGGTAGTGTTATTACATCGGCAGGTTTAATTTTAGCAGGAACTTTTGCAGTGTTAGGTACACTTCCAATTCAAGTATTAGTTCAATTTGGTATTGTAACTGCAATTGGCGTATTACTAGATACGTTTATTGTAAGACCGTTACTTGTACCCGCAATTACAGTTGTGTTAGGCCGATTTGCTTTTTGGCCAGGTAAACTTTCAAGAAAGAGTGAAGAAATACAAAAGGTGGATGCATAGTTAAAAAAGCCAAGGGTATTTTCCTTGGCTTTTTCAATGTAGTTAATTAATTTTTTGAAGTCAAATCATCAGCTGCAGCGTGATCAGCATCTTCAATTGTTGTTTCGGGCATTCCGTATAAGCCGTTCATTGCTTGTTCTTCAATAGTAAGGTTTGCAGTATTATTATTTTGAATAGATGTAGTATTTTCAGTAATATTTTCTTTTTTATTCATATTTTTGTTATTCATGTATGTATCCTCCAAATTTCATTTGATTTATCTATAGTATGTGGATGGATTTCAAGAAATATGTGAATTGATTCTTACATATGTTATATAATTAAATAAATAATTAGGGTGAAATGTAAACTGTTAGGAGTGAACAATTATGGTGAAAGCAAGGGAAATAGCCTTCTAAAATAAAAAGAAAATTTTAGGAGGCTATTAGAATGAAGTTTCATGTAATTGATAGAGAAGATTGGAATAGAGAGCAGTATTTTGAGCATTATTTAAAGTTGAAATGTACATTTAGTATGACTGTTAATGTTGATATCACGATGTTATTAGAGGAATTATATCAAAAGGGAATAAAATTTTATCCCGTTTTTATATATTTAATTTCTAGAGTAGTAAATAATCATAAAAAATTTCGAACATGTTTTAACGATGAAGGAGTTTTAGGCTATTGGGAGGAAATGATACCGAGTTATACAATCTTTCATAAAGATGATAAGTCTTTTTCAAGTATATGGACGGATTATTCAAGTGATTTCCGCACTTTCTATAAGAATTATGAAGACGATATGAGATGCTATGCTAGTGTTCATGGTTTTTTCACGAAAGAAAATATTCCACCTAATGTATTTCCGATTTCTAGTATACCTTGGACTAGTTTTACTGGATTTAATCTTAATATTAATAATGATGAAAATTTTCTATTGCCAATTATAACTTGTGGGAAATATTTTAATGAAGGAAACAAGGTTATGCTACCAGTTTCATTGCAAGTACATCATTCGGTTTGTGATGGATATGATGCGAGTCAATTTATAGAAGATTTACAGCAGTTAAGTAATACTTGCAACGAGTGGCTTAAATAATATTTAATTTTTAATTATATAAAGTGAAACTTTAATCAGTGGGGGTTTTGTTCAGCCCCCACTGATTATTAGCCTGACCCCCACCTAACTTCTTTGCTTTCGCTGAATTTTGAGGTGGGGGTCTTACTGCCCAGCAAATAGCGGGATAAAATTGAAAATGAATAAAAGAAGAGACCATGTTGGTATTACATGGTCTCTTCTTTTATTCATTAATACTAAGTAATTGTGGAAAATATAGGGTGATTTGTAGTTTAATAGTAAAGAGAGTGATTAGTATTAATTTTCTTTGTTTTTAAAATTTTAAGTATATAAATGTTTAACAGGGGGGGATAAAGTGAAATTCGTAAGCATTAAAAAAGATGAAATCTTAATTGGGGATATGGCAAAATTGTATTGTAAAGTATTTGAGAAAATAAATTTCAATGAAATGATCGAGCGAATGAATAGGCATATAGAATATACAGGTTTTAAAGGTATAGTAGCAATAAATGATGAAAATGAAGTAGTTGGCTTTACTTATGGTTATCGCTCAATGGAGGGACAGTACTATAATCAATTAATGAGAGAAGCGTTACATCTAGAGCAAGTAGACGAATGGTTACAAGATTGTTTTGAATTTGTAGAGTTAGCAGTCCACCCACAATATCAAAATGAAGGTCTTGGAACGAAATTACATAATGAATTACTAGAAGGGATTCCAAATAGAACGAGTGTTTTAACAACACAAATAAACAATGAAAAAGCACGTTCGTTATATGAAAGATTAGATTGGATAAATGTATTGGAGCCATTTCATCCAAGTACAAATGATGTTCCATATGTAATAATGGGAAAAGCATTAAAAACAAAAGTGAATTGATAATTATGCCATTCACAAAAATGGTTGGTTTGTAATAATGAAGGGGAAAACGAAAATGACGAGAATATCTATAGAAAAAGCTACAATTTTAGATGCTGAGAAATTAACAGAAATAATGAAAAGAACATTTGATGCAGAAGCAAAACAATGGCTATACGGCCAAGATGATGTCATTGATTATAACATTCAACCGCCAGGGTATTCTTCAGTTGAAATGATGGAATATTCCATTGAAGAATTGGATTCTTTCAAAGTTGTAATGGATAAAGAAATAATTGGAGGGATAATAGTTACGATTTCTGGTAAGTCGTACGGTCGAATTGATCGTATTTTTGTAGCTCCTGTTTATCAAGGAAAAGGAATTGGATCACATGTTATGAAATTAATAGAAAAGGAATATCCAAACATAAAGATTTGGGATCTCGAAACATCTAGTAGACAAATTAATAATCATCACTTTTATAAAAAGATGGGCTACCAAATGATTTTTGAATCGGAAGATGAGTATTGTTACGTGAAAAGAATAAAAACAAGCTCAAACAAAGAGAGTGTAGTTACAAATAAAGATATGAAAAATAGTCAATACGAAAACTGTAATTTAGCAAATACAGGGTATTATCAAGTGAATTTAAAAAAACAGTTCATTTGTTGGTAGCAATATAATGAATACGAATATGAGTAATTGCAATGTAAGTCAATCAAAGTTTAGAAATATAAATTTTAGAAGTTCATCATATGCAGATTTAAATCTTTCTGGCAGTAAATTTAATTTGGTGACTTTAGGTGGAGTACAATTCAAAAATACAAGTCTCGGAGATGAGAAGGAACCTATTGTATTCGATAAATGTGACTTGGAAGGTAGCACCATAAGTAACAGTAATCTGAAAAATATTGAAATAGAAAATTGTGATATAGTCGGTATGGAAATAAATGGTATTCAAATTGAAAATTTGCTTAATTTATATAGCAAGGTGAAAAGCTAATCATATAGATATGTTGTTAATCTTTTTGGAAATTAAATATTATATCGGAATAATTATGTAAAAATGACATAAAGAAATACGGATGAGAAGGTCATTCATGAACATTTCTAGAATACACACAAATATATTGTTATTTATATGGAGGAGAGAAAGATGGGGGTTAACGTTAGAGCAGTAGAAATACAAGATGCTAGAGCAATTCATTGTATATGTATACAAGATGACGTTTTACCGTATATGGTTTTCTTACCTAGCATGCGTGTAGAAGCTATGGAAAATAGAATTCGAAATTTAGCACCAAATCAATTTGAATTTGTTGCAGAATATGATGGAGAAGTTGTTGGATTTGTAAGTTTAACACAAAGTCCAGGCCGAAGATCTCATTCAGGCGATTTATTCATTGGGGTAGACAGTGAATATCATAATAAAGGAATTGGGAAAGCACTTCTTATGAAGATGCTTGATCTGGCTGATAATTGGTTAATGTTAGAGAGAGTAGAACTAGGTGTGTTAGAAACGAATCCAAAAGCAAGAGCTTTATATGAAAAATTTGGATTTGTAGAAGAGGGGGTAAAGATAGGGAATTTGAAAGCTCACGGAAAGTTTATTAATGAAATTATGATGAGTCGTTTTAGACCGAATGGTTTAATTGTACATAATTGATAGTTAAAAGCATGACAGTATACTGTCATGCTTTTTCATTAGAATTTGGCTGTAATAAAAATAATGCTAAACCAATAAAAATAACGGCAATTCCTAGTCCTTGTTGTAAAGAAATGGTCTCATGTAATATAAAGTACGCTAGCATACAAGTGCCAATTGTTTCACCTAAAATACTCATTGAAATTACAGTAGCACTCATCCATTTTAATAACCAATTAAAAATGGTTTGTCCTAAAATTGTAGCAATGAAAGCTAATCCAATAAAGCACAACCAAGTTTGTGTAGAGTAATGGATGAAAGATTCTTGTTGCGTGAAAGCAAATATGCCAAGAAAGCCAGCACTACTTCCATAACTAATTACCGAATAGGGTATAAGTGACAAATCTTTACGGACGTGTTGGCTAATGAAAAAATAAGCAGTAATGATACCAGCAGCGATAAATGCTAAAATATCTCCATATAAAGCTTCTCCACTAATTTGGAAATCTTGCCAGCCAATGATGATACTACCTGAAATGGCGATGAGGCAACCAATAACCGCTCCTTTCGTAAATCTCTCCTTAAATAAAAAATAACCACCAATTATTGAGAACAAAGGTTGTAACGTTACGATAACTGTAGAGCTTGCTACAGAAGTATATTGTAATGATTCAAACCATAGTACATAATGTGCAGCTAAAAATAGCCCAGATATGAATCCGAATGTCCATTGTTTTTTCGTTAAAGTTTTTAGCTCATTTCGACTATTTTTATTAAATAGTAATAACGGTAACAGGATCAGTGTGGCAAAGAATAATCGGTAAAAAGCAATGATTGTCGCAGGAGCAGCTGCCAATTTTACAAAAATTGCTGAAGTTGATAAGGCGAATACACCAAAAAATAAGATGAAATATGAAAGAATAGGTGATTTCAAAGTTTGTCCCTCCGATAGATTGTTTATTATAATAAACTTAGTGCGATATAATATACAAAGGTAAGTATATAAGTCCCGGAGATAATAGGAAAGGATTATTTGCCTTTGTTTAGTATGTCAGCACAAAGACAATGAAATATGCATTATGATGGACGAAAGGAAGTTTTACTATGATACATGATAGGCTTGGACAAACGGTATTAAGTTATCGTAAGAAAAATAATATGACAATTCGTGAATTCGCTGAGTATGCAGGGATTAGTACATCACTAATTAGCCAAATTGAAAGAGGACATGCTAATCCTTCTTTAAATGTTTTGGAGTTAATTGCAAAAGCATTAAATGTACCGCTGTTTACACTTTTTATTAACGATATTGATACAGATTCGCTCATTTCCAAGAAAAAAGATCGAAAAAAAGTATATCGGGAAAACAATGATCACATTGTATATGATGTATTAACACCTGATTTTATGAAAGCACGTATTGAAATGCTAATGATGGATTTAAATAAACAAGCAAACACAACAGAAAGCCATTATTCCCATGAAGATAAGGAAGAGATTGCTGTTATTATGAAAGGGGAAGTATACGTAGAATTGGAGGGAAAAGAATATTTTTTAGAAGAAGGCGATGTTGTACGTATTCCACCAAATGTGAAGCATCGATTTTTGAATAAAAGTGATGAATCGAATCACATTTTATTTGTCCTGACACCATCTTTAGGATGAAAATATAGTGATTTTAATTAGGGGAGAAAGAAAATGGAAAACAAAAGTATTTTAAAAGGCGGCCTTTCAATTATTTCTCAATGCAAAAAAGAAACAAATGATATTTGGCATGCGCATTTTGGAGCAGCTGCAATTGCTAGTTATTTTAATCATATAAAGAGAGCTCCAAATTATAAAGATATAACATTAGAAAAATTCCGGTATGTTATTCATTCTTAATGAACTTTAATAATCTGAAAAAAGAAGCTTAATCTAGTTTCTTTTTTTGTTAGTAGTATATTATTTTTTCAAATATGTAAGATTTTACATGCGTATTTTACTTTTACTAATTATGTAAGTAGGCTATACTGAAATACATACATTTTATTTTTGGAGAGATGTAAAACGACATGGAACTAGCGAAATTGGAAAAAGTAATTGAAATAAAAAAAGAAGAACTTTTATATTTAGTATCGGATTATGGAATTCAACATGAAAAAGTATTGGCATTGAGTCAAGAACTAGACAAATTAATCAATTACTTTATGTTTTTAAAATAAAGAGAACTATGACGGGGTTTGTAAATGTTATAGTTCTTTTTTATTAGGTAATTTGAAAATATATTCAAATATATTGTCTAATTTCTTACAGAATGCGCAACTTGCTAGTCGAATATAAGGACTTTTGGTTATAATAAAAAGGAATTATTAATTGTATCGGTTAGGAGCGCAGCACATATGAAAACAGTTGTTGTTATCGGTGGAGGTATAACGGGACTTTCTACTATGTTTTATTTAGAAAAATTAAAAAAGGATTATAATATCGATTTAAATTTAATTCTTATTGAGAAAGAAGAGTATTTAGGTGGTAAAATCCATAGTGTGGAAGAAAAGGATTTCATTATGGAGTCAGGAGCGGATTCAATCGTTGCTCGTAATGAATATGTTATGCCACTTGTAAAAGATTTAAATTTAGAAGATGAAATGGTATATAATGAAACGGGTATTTCTTACATATATTCTGAAAACATGTTACATCCGATTCCTTCTGATACTATATTTGGGATACCTATGAGCGCCCGGTCGCTGTTTAGCAGTACGCTAGTCTCAACGAAAGGGAAAATCGTAGCTTTAAAAGATTTCATAACGAAAAATAAAGAGTTTACGAAAGACACATCACTTGCTCTATTTTTAGAAAGTTTCTTAGGGAAAGAGTTAGTGGAAAGACAAATTGCTCCTGTGCTTTCAGGCGTATATTCTGGTAAATTGAATGAGCTTACAATGGCATCTACATTACCATATTTACTGGATTATAAAAATAAGTATGGAAGTATTATTAAAGGTTTTGAAGAGAATAAAAAACAATTTCAATCAGCAGGAAATAAAAAATTCGTATCATTTAAAGGTGGACTATCTACGATAATTAATCGCTTAGAAGAAGTGCTGACTGAAACTGTCGTAAAAAAAGGTGCTATAACGACGGCTGTAAGTAAACAAGAAGATCGATATGAGATTTCTTTTGTAAATCATGAAACAATACAAGCTGATTATGTTGTTTTAGCAGCTCCACATGATATAGCACAAACTTTATTACAGTCTAATGAGTTAAATGAGCAGTTTAATACATTTAAAAACTCATCTCTTATAAGTATTTACTTAGGATTTGACATACTAGATGAACAACTACCAGCTGACGGCACAGGGTTTATTGTAACGGAAAACAGTGATTTACATTGTGATGCTTGCACATGGACAAGTCGAAAGTGGAAACATACATCGGGTAAACAAAAATTATTAGTAAGAATGTTTTATAAGAGCACCAATCCGGTATATGAAACAATCAAAAATTATAGTGAAGAAGAATTAGTACGAGTTGCTTTATATGATATTGAAAAAAGTCTCGGAATTAAAGGTGAACCAGAAGTAGTCAAAGTTACAAATTGGAAAGATTTAATGCCGAAATATCATTTAGAACATAATCAAGCGGTTCAAACATTGCAAGAAAAAATGACGAATCTTTATCCAAATGTATATTTAGCTGGTGCCTCATATTACGGTGTCGGAATTGGTGCGTGTATTGGAAATGGAAAGAATATAGCCAATGAAATAATGGCTACATTAAATAAATAATACTGTAGAATAAATAAAAACTGTCCCTTCAGCAAAATGGAGGAACAGTTTTTATTTATTTTATTTGAATCGAAATTGTATTGTTTTTTACATTGTTTTCTTTTATTGTTAATGTTATTTCTCCAGACTCTTTAAATGAATACGGTGATAGTTGATAAATATCTTTTATATCATGTTTTTCTTGTAATTTATTTACCGGTATTGATACGATATTTGGCTTCCATGTTTCTTGTTTTCCTGAAGGATATTCTATAAGTATTACCGGATTTTTTAACTGTATTGTTTTCCAAGAGACGAAATATAGTTGTACTTCTGTATCTTTTTTTAATAATTCTTCGAAGAAATAACCGAATTCGCCTACATTACCGAAAACAGTATAATTTTGATTTTTTAATTTAATATCTAAATAACTAGGTTGATATGTTACTGCATGATAAGTTCCATATGAAAGTGAGAGTATGGCAGCGATTAAAATACCGATTGAAAATGTCCTAAAGCTATTGCCTTTAAAGCTAGTCATCATGAATGAGTTTGGTGTGAATTTTTTTGCGAATAAAAAAATAAGTAATATGAGTAAGAGGGATAAGCCGATGAATATATACATAGGAAATTTACACCTCCACAATAAAAAAATACATTAACTATATTTTACCATAAATGTATGGGGTAGGGTGGTTGTTTAGAAGGAGAAAATGAAGAAACAATTTCTTTACAGTTCTTGATAATTTAAAATTAGATTTATGGAAATTATAGCGTCATGTTTGATTGGCAATCAGAAGGTATCCAATTCGTGTATATAGAATAAAGAGGGAATGCGCCATTAGAAATGTTTGATTTATGGAACAATAAGGACTTTACTAATTATACATATTTTTTCTGATATAATGAACGAGTAGAGAGAAAGGAGTGATCCTATGGCATTTCCTATATTAGAAACAGAACGCTTACGTTTAGTTGAAATAGAACAATCTTATTGTCAAAAAATATATGAAATCTTTTCATTGGATGAAGTGACGTGTTATTACGGTATGAATTCTTTTACGGAGTTTGGACAAGCTTCACGTATGATCGAATCTTTTTCAAAAAATTACTTTGAGAAAAAGGCAATACGATGGGGAATTGTGTTAAAAGAAACGAATGTTTTAATAGGAACAATTGGACTAAACAATTTACAATTATGGAGCAAACGATCTGAGATTGGATATGATCTGCATCCTCATTATTGGGGAAATGGTTATGCTTCAGAAGCAGCTCGAGAAATTATTGATTATGGATTTAAAGATTTAGGTTTGTTTAGAATTGGAGCTATTACATATCCTGAAAATGTTACTTCTTGTAGAATGTTATCTAAAATTGGCTTCCAAAAGGAAGGTCTATTGCGCGGATATATTCATCAAGGAAATAAGCAACACGATGCATTATTGTATTCTATAGTACGAACTGATATTGAGGACATAAATTTATAATAAAAAAACCTCTTAATTAAAAGAGGTTTTTTTTATTATAAATTAACCTAATTTAGGTAATAAACGTTCTCCGCTTTTCATGCTACTTTTACATAAAGGGCATTTAGGCTCTTCTTCAAATGAAAAGTTCTTTCTCATCCATCCTAAACAATCCTCTGATTCACATTCCCAAACAGGGGTTTGTTCTGGTGGTACTTCTGCTACATCGTTCTTTCGATTGCGATACATGTAACCACTCCTTTTATGTAAAAAATTTTAGTTATATATTAAAAAGGTTGTTAACCTTGCTGGTAACAACCTTTTTATTGTTTGAATTATAGCTTTACAACGTTTTTAGCTTGAGGTCCGCGGTTACCTTCTTCAACTTCAAAGCTAACTTCTTGACCTTCGTCAAGAGACTTGAAGCCGTCGCCAGTGATAGCTGAGAAGTGAACGAATACATCGTTACCGTCTGCAACTTCGATGAAACCGAAACCTTTTTCGCTGTTAAACCATTTTACTTTACCTGTTAATGTCATGGTAATGCCTCCTAAAAGTAGAAAAATTACAATATGATCGGCCTTATTTGAATGAAAATAAAATTTCACATATTATCAAAAACCCATAAGGAGTACAAACTGTCCCTGATTGATACTTGATAATATGCAAAGAAAATATAGTGTTAAATTGACCTTAATTACTATCTTACAACAAATGGTGGGAAATAGCAAGTGCTGGTAATACCACTGAGTAATCTGGGTGATAATAGTAAAGGCACAAAGGCACCTCTTTTATTTATATATTATTCCTAATTTGGATTTATGCAAAATCATGTAAGAAAAACTTAGAGTAAATATTAATAATGTATTTTTCGTGGTAAAATATGGATGTTTACTATTGGTAGTTAAATATTATAAAAGGAGAAAAGAAAGTGAAAAATAATTCATTTTTAATAATTGAAGCAGCAAAAGCAGGGAGAAAAAAGGTCCATCCAGTCTTTGCTGTAATATTAGCCATTATATTTTTGACTTTAGGCGAACTTTTTATGTTATTTATGTTATTTTTACCGAAAGCTGAAACGATATTCATGAAAGGTATTTATGACAATGTTAGAATGGTGTTAACGTTTGGCGGAGCTATATTTATTTTATTTATATGGGTTCGTTTTGTAGAAAAAAGACCTTTTTCATCTATTGGCTTTTGGAAAGAGAAATGGATGAGAAAATATTTAAAAGGTGCGTTAATAGGGTTTGTATTTATTTCAACGCCAGTTATTCTACTATTACTAATGGGGAGTGTGAAATTGCAAGTACAACATATTACCTCAACAGTGATAGTAGGAATAGTAGGATCTCTAGTTGCATTTTTAATACAAGGGGCAACGGAAGAAATTATTGTACGAGGTTGGTTATTCCCGATTCTTTCTGTTAGAAGTCGTATATGGGTTGGAATAATTGTAACTTCATTTTTATTTGGATTTCTTCATCTACTTAATCCAGGAATTACAATATTATCTATATCGAATATAATATTAGTGGGTGTTTTCACAGCTTTATATGTATTGAAAGAAGACGGTCTGTGGGGAATATGTGCATGGCACTCAATTTGGAACTGGGCTCAATATAATGTATATGGTTTTGCAGTTAGTGGCACAACTGTATATTCTACTCCAATTTTTAAGTCTATAACAAATGGACCAGAAACATTGCATGGAGGCACGTTCGGAATTGAAGGTAGTATCATTACAACAATCATGCTCACTATTGCTTCAATTGTTTTATGGAGAAAGTTATGGGGAAGAAAAGTGAAACAACGAAATTTTAGTTAATGAAAGAGGGAGAAACTATGGGGATAATAGCATTTGAGGGAGCAAGCGCTGTTGGTAAAAGTACCACGTGCCGTGAATTAGAAAAGAATTATGGTGCTTATATAATACCTGAAGTGAATTCTTTATTTGAAAGGCCAAAAAATGACCATAGAACATGGTATTTTGAAAAACAAGTTGAGCGCTGGAATATAGCTGTTCAGAAGTCAAAGCAATATGAATTAGTAATACTCGATGGCGATATTTATCAGCCACTTAGTTATAATTGGTGTTTTCATTTTGATATATTTAATCAGCCATTATCTTTAATAGAAAATTTTTATAAAGAAAAGATGATAAATAGGGAAATTGGCTTTCCGGATCAATATTTTTATTTATATACGAACGATGAAGAACTTAGAAAGCGGAAAGTATCTGATGAGACGAAAAGAAGAAGAAACTTTGAAAAACATTTACATATATCAAAATCGTTTCAGCGTTATTATGAAAATTTAAATACTGTTACAGATGGGTATTGTAAATTAATTGAGGCAAAAAGTGTAAGAAATAATGAATTAGAAATAGTGAGAAACTCACAAAATTTGAACGTGTGTGAAGAAAGACGTTTTGATGTTTCGAAGTTAGATGCTATTACGAAGTGGTTAAAAGAAAATCGTGCATAAAGTAAAAACAACGAGTGTTGTAGAACGCGCTCGTTGTTTTTTTGTTTCTTTATAAATATAAAGGAAAAATTTGTAGAATATTTTCATTATTTAACAGAATAATCTTTCAATTTTAAAGAAAAAGAAATACAATATGAGGAAGTATATATAAATAATATGATAGGGGATGGGATGCGATATTTTGAATGAAGTAACAGTTTTTATATAAGAAATAATTAGGTAGTCAGAACGGAGATATTTGGGAGGAAACAAGCGAGATGAAAACATTTTTGAAAATAATAGGTGTTATAGCTGGTATGGCGGTAATTGGAGTAGGTTTAACATATGGTATGCTGCATTATTTAAATAATAGTAAACCAGCTGCGAAAAAGGCATCACCAGCTGCTCCAGCAGTAGAAGTATTAGCTGATAGTAACGTAAAAGCAGAAGATGCAAAGCTTTTAGAAAATGGAAATTATTCATTGCCGAATAGTGGTTTTAATAAAAATTTTAAATGGACAGATGAGAACATACAGACAGCATTACATGAAATGGCACATCAAAAAGCGAAAGCTGATCAAAAGTGGGGCTATATTTTTATTACACAAGAGCGGATTGAAAGCTTAATTGATATTGTAAAGAGTAATGATCTTGTACAGGGAAGTACATATGTAGAAATTTTAGAACGATGGAAACAAGGAAAATATGAAAAGGTTGATGGGGATCATAATAAGATTTGGAAATTACAAAGTGGGAATTTAGGAGAAGGAAAAGGAGTAATGTCGGTAGCTGAGCAAAAAGAATTAATTAATCAAGTGTTTATGAACAAAGGTACATATTCAGGTAGTAAATTAATTGCAGGTGGGGGACAGACTAATAAATAGTATACTAATTAATGAAAGAGAGTAATTGTGAAGTGACCCCTAAAAGTTAGACACGGTTATTTCATTAGGCAGCTTGATAAAAATGAGTTCGGTATTGTACCGGACTCATTTTTAATTTTGCCTTAATCCGTTTCGTATTATAATAATCTATATATTTTTCTAATTCTATTTTAAAGTGCTCTACATTTTCAAATTCTTTTATGTAGAGGAACTCCGACTTCATAATCCCAAAGAAATTTTCTATTACTGCGTTGTCGTAACAGTTTCCTTTTCGAGACATACTCTGTACGATACCCCTTGATTCAAGTGTGCGGACGTATTGACTCATTTGATAATGCCATCCTTGATCCGAATGCATTAGTAGCTGGTGGTTTTCAGGTAAACGTTCTAATGCTTTCTCTAACATCTCTGAAACAAGTGAATACGTCGGTCTAGAACCAATTGTATAGGTAATAATTTCACCATTATACAAGTCTAATACAGGTGATACATACAGTTTCTCTCCAAACAATTTAAACTCTGTGATGTCCGTTACCCATTTTTGATTCGGGGCATCTGTATAAAAATTACGCTCTAAAATATTAGGTGCAATTTTACCGACTTTCCCTTTATAGGATTTCTATTTCTTCATACGCACAACACACTTTAATCCAAGCTCTTTCATAATGCGCTGAACCTTTTTGTGATTCACTTTCTGATCACGATTCGTTAACTCATCACGAATGCGACGGTAGCCATAACGACCTTCATTTTCCTCATAAATCGCTTTAATTTCAGCTTTCAAATCGGCATCTTGATCCGGACGATTCATTTTCTTTACTAAATCATAATACGTACTCCGTGGAATACCAGCTAGCTCCACGAGTGCCTTCACCGAATATTTATGCCTTAATTCATAGACTACTTGCGCCTTGTCTTGCTTCGTGATTTTTCCTTGTTTTGAACTAAGGCATTCAACTTTTTTAAGTACTCATTTTCCATTTCAAGCTGTTTAATACGTGCTTCAAGTGCTTCGACTGACCCGTCAGCTAAAGTTTGTTTTAATTGTTTATTTGAATCTTTTTTCATGGATGGACGCCCCTTTTTTTTAGATTGAAGGGCATCAATTCCTTGTGTTTCGAGCTGTTTTTTCCAAACAGAAATCGTTGAAGGGGCAGGAATGTTAAAGATAGCTGCCGTCTCAAATAAGGACATACCGTTTTCAATCATAAAGTTTAGTACGTCTAGTTTAAATTGTTGTGTGTAATTTGTACATCGTTTTAGAAAAGCTTCCATACCATTCTGTTTATATTGGTTTACCCAATTCAAAATAATTGTGTCACTTATACCAATCGATTTACCCATTTCTCGATAACTTTCATTTCCGTTCAAATAACGTAGAACGATTTGTATTTTTTCATCAGCTGTAAATTTAGCCATAGAAAAACTGCACCTCCAATTGTTAGACTGTGTCTAACAATTGGGGTGCAGTTCACTGTTTCATTCAGTTTTACTCTTTTTTCTATTGAATCTAATAATCAAATAGTTTCTTAGAAGTATTAAAAGACTTAAAAAAATGGATTATAAAAATATTAGCTATTAATGAGCGTGTTTTGTAGAGGAAATCATGATTAATCAACACGCCTGACTTCACATATTACTTTTGGTGCCTGATTTTATTAATTCACACCATTCACAAGATTTTCACAGAATTAAAGACTATACTAATTAACAGGATGTTCAAATGAAAATGATTATCAATAGCGATTCAATTGAATAAAAGTTACTTTCTAATTCAATCTATGGATGTCATCATTTTCGAAATAAATCACACTATAAGGAGTATACATATGAAAAAATCTATGCTTTTAAAATTAGTGAGTATTCTAGCAATTTTTACTTTAATGTTAGTAGCTTGCTCAAATCCAAGTAATGATACTAAAGAGTCAAAAGCTAATAAAGATAATAGTAGTGATAAGCCAAAAACGGTTGAAATCACTGATGCTCATGGAACTGTTAAAGTCCCTGTAAACCCAAAGAATGTAGTTGCTTTGGATAACAGAACTTTTGAAACTTTATCTGATTGGGGAATTAAATTAGCGGCTGCTCCAAAGGATATCATGCCTGCTGATTCAGCATATAAAAAGGATGATTCAGTTCAAAACATTGGGAATCACCGTGAACCAAATCTAGAAATTATTGCAGCGGCAAATCCTGAACTTGTAATCGTTGGTCAAAGATTTGCTGACCATTACGAAGAAATCAAAAAATTAGTACCAAATGCAGCAGTTATTGATCTTAATTTTGATGTTTCTGAGAAAGCTACTAAGCCTGGCGAAAACTTAGTAAAAGGACTTAAAGATTCTACAATTACTTTAGGAAAAATCTTTAATAAAGATAAAGAAGCTAAACAATTAGTAGCTGATTTTGATAAATCTATTGAAAAAGCAAAATCTGCTTATAACGGAAAAGATAAAGTTATGAGTGTTATCGTTACTGGTGGTAATATTGGTTTTGCTGCGCCGCACTCTGGTCGTGTTTGGGGACCAATGTATGAAATTTTCGGTTGGACTCCAGCGTTAGAAGTTTCAAATTCTACTGCAGGTCATAAAGGTGATGACGTTTCTGTTGAAGCTATTGCACAAACAAATCCTGATTGGATTTTCGTATTAGATCGTGATGCTGCAACATCTGATGCAGCTAAGTCAACACCTGCTAAGGATGTTATTTCTAAATCACCTGCTCTTCAAAACACAACTGCTGTTTCTAAAAAACAAGTTATTTATGCACCAGAAGATACTTACACAAATGAATCAATTCAAACTTATATAGAGTTATTTGGAAATATGGCAAAAACTTTAGCTAAGTAGTGTAAAGGAGTACGAAACAGTGTCAAAAAATATAATTTCTAGGGTTGAGAATATTTCTCAACCCCAGTTTTATAATCACAATAAATTATGGACAAAACCTTTTATAATAGCCATTATAGTTGTTATAATTTTAGGGATTATATCACTGTTTACTGGAGTTTATGATATACGTGGACAAGAGGACGGGACAGAGATGTTTTTCATAACTCGTGTTCCGAGAACAGCTGCATTAATGCTTACTGGAGCTGCGATGGCGATGGCAGGGCTCGTAATGCAACTCATTACACAGAATCGCTTTGTTGAACCTACTACAACGGGGACTATTGAATGGTCAGGCTTAGGCCTGCTTTTTGTGTATTTATTATTTCCTGCCCCGACTTTAGTTCAAAGAATGACTGGTGCAATCATTTTTTCTTTTATAGGAACTATGATTTTCTTTCTATTTTTAAGAAGAGTTAAGCTTCGTTCGTCTTTAATTGTTCCGATTATTGGATTGATGCTTGGAGCAGTAATTTCTGCAGTGTCTACTTTTTTAGGACTCCTTTTTCAAAAGACGCAAAGTATTGAAACTTGGTTTGTAGGTTCATTTGCTAACATTCAGGTGGGAAGATATGAATATTTATGGCTGATTGTTATCATTACTTTTCTTATTTTTATGTATGCGAATAGATTGACTTTAGCTGGACTAGGAGAAGATGTCGCAACAAGTCTTGGAGTTAATTACAATAGAATTGTTCTTTTTGGGACTGCTCTTATCTCTGTTGCAGTTGGAATTGTTGCAGCTGTTATTGGACACTTACCTTTCTTAGGATTAATTGTGCCAAATATCGTTTCAATGTTTAGAGGTGATGATCTTAGGAGTAATTTACCTTGGGTTTGTGTGATCGGAATGGGATCAATAACTGCCTGTGACATCATTTCTCGAACAATTATACAGCCTTTTGAATTACCTGTTTCTTTAATACTTGCAACAGTGGGAGCAGTCGTGTTTATTACTATTTTATTGAGACAAAGAAAACCAAGGAGGCTACGATGATCACATTAGAATATAGAAAAAAAGAAAATGTCGAAATCGATTCTAGCCTTCATAATGAAAGTAGATCAGCTAGCGCTTTTCGGTCTAAGAAGGAAGCAAGACGTTATTGGATTTTACTGATAACATTGATTGCTTTAGGTCTTCTTTCTTCATATGGACTTTTAGTTTATAACAATCCAGTTCCGATAGATTCACCTTCTTTTATCCCAGTCGTTAAGAGAAGGATAGTAGCTATTGTTGCAATGATTATTGCTGCGGTTTGCCATAGCTTGTCGACAGTTGCTTTCCAATCTATTACGAATAATAAAATTATTACTCCATCGCTTTTAGGTTTCGAATCACTTTATTCAGCAATTCAAACGAGTACAGTATTCTTCTTTGGTGCTAGTGCGTTAATAAATTTTAATGGAATTGGATCATTTTTATTCCAAGTTGTTGTTATGGTCTTCATGAGTTTGATACTTTATGGATGGTTACTTTCCGGTAAATACGGGAATTTACAACTTATGCTTTTAGTTGGAATTATTATTGGTACCGGGCTAAATTCTGTGTCAACTTTCATGAGAAAACTACTTGCGCCTTCAGAATTTGATATCTTACAAGCAAGATTATTTGGTTCTGTTAATCATGCAGATCCTGCATATTTTCCTATTGTAATTCCTATGATCATAATTGTAGCGGTATTAATTTTTGCTCATTCTAAGAATTTGAATGTTTTGTCACTAGGAAAAGATGTTGCTACTTCTTTTGGAGTTAAATACCAACCTA
Organism: Bacillus sp. SRB3LM; assembly: GCF_015712745.1. Lineage (NCBI taxonomy): Bacteria > Bacillati > Bacillota > Bacilli > Caryophanales > Bacillaceae > Bacillus > Bacillus sp. SRB3LM. Next base: position 155,883 of record NZ_VWVQ01000103.1, on the reverse strand, counting down.
GTGTAATTTATACGCTTGTATTAGTAGCTATTTTAATGTCCATTTCAACAGCTCTAATTGGGCCACTTACTTTCTATGGCTTTTTAGTGGCAACTTTGAGTTATCAGGCAGCGTCAACTTATGATCATAGATATATTTTTCCGATGGCTTTTGCTATAGGATTTTTAATAATGACCAGCGCATACTTTTTAATGTATCATGTATTCCATGCTCAAGGTGTAGTTTCAGTTATTATTGAATTATTCGGTGGAATCATATTCTTAACTATAGTTTTAAGGAAGAGGGCTTTATGATAAAAATTGATAATGTTAAAAAGTTCTATACGGATAAGGTAAAAATAGGACCTTTGGATATTGAAATACCAAAAGCAGGCTTTACTTCTTTAATCGGACCAAATGGTGCTGGAAAGTCAACGACACTTTTGATGATTGGTAGACTTTTAGATATGGACGAAGGTCAAATCCAGGTAGCAAATATGGATGTTTCTGAATCTAAATCAAAAGACTTAGCAAAAGTTTTGACTATATTGCGACAAGAAAATCATTTTGTAACGAGGCTTACTGTTAGACAATTAGTTGGATTCGGGCGCTTTCCTTATTCAAAGGGAAGATTAACGAAAGAGGATGAAGCTATCATTTCTAAATATATCGACTTCCTAGATTTAACTAATTTAGAGAATAGATATTTAGATGAGCTTTCTGGTGGTCAAAGACAGAGGGCATACGTAGCGATGGTATTGTGCCAAGAGACTGAATATGTACTTTTGGATGAGCCTCTGAATAACCTGGATGTTGCTCGATCTGTTCAAATGATGGAGCATTTGAGACGTGCAGCTAATGAATTTGGAAGAACAATTTTGACTGTTATGCATGACATAAATTTTGCAGCCAAATACTCTGATAAAATTTGTGCTATGAAAGATGGACAAATTGCTGCTTTCGGAACAGTAGAAGAAGTTATGGACTCAACACTTTTGACAGATATTTTTGAAACAAGAATAGAAATTATTAAAGGTCCTTATGGGCCAATCGCTGTTTATTAGTTATAAAATGTAAAAAATACTGTAGCTTGCGTAGATTATGCAAGCTACTCTAGTTGAAGTTGCTGTCTATATTTTATAGGCAGCAGCTTTTTTTATGTGACTACTCATAAAATGCAAAAGAATGCTTCACCTTTTCAAGTATGTACCAAACGAAAAAAATATCTCTGTATAACTTTTTAAAAGAATTCAGCTTGTTTTTTTTTTATGTAATATTGCATACCAGAGTGTATTGATAAAAGTGTAAGGGGTCACTATAATGAGGGCATAAAGATAAATTACATTTTCGTAGCAATAAAAAGGAGGAAATAATATGGAAATCGCAATGGCAGTATTAAAATTTGTAGGTGGCGTAATCCCGTTAATTCAAGAACTTTTAAAAGCATTTATGTAAGTTTATTAGTTAGCTATCATTTATCAATCATTATCATATTTTACTAAAAAAAGAACGGGGTGATTTTTCTGAATATTAAGAAAAACACTAAAAGAAGAAAGTTCCTTGCATGTTTATTAGTCAGTCTATGCACTATTAATTATTCATCTATTTCCTTCGCAGAAACACAAGCAAGTAATGCAACTGATGTAACCAAAAATGCTAGTGGCATTGATACTGGTATAGCAAATCTTAAATATAATAATCAAGAGGTTTTAGCTATAAATGGTGATAAAGTAGAGAGTTTTGTTCCGAAAGAAAGTATCAATTCAAATGGTAAATTTGTAGTGGTGGAACGCGAGAAAAAATCACTTACAACGTCACCAGTCGATATTTCAATTATTGATTCTGTAGTGAATCGCACGTACCCAGGAGCTGTACAACTTGCAAATAAAGCTTTTGCAGACAATCAACCAAGTTTATTAGTGGCTAAGAGAAAGCCTCTGAATATTAGTATAGACTTACCGGGTATGAGAAAAGAAAATACAATCACTGTCCAAAATCCGACATATGGTAATGTAGCTGGAGCAGTAGACGATTTAGTATCTACTTGGAATGAAAAGTATTCTACAACACATACGTTACCTGCAAGAATGCAGTATACGGAATCTATGGTTTATAGTAAATCACAAATCGCAAGTGCTCTTAATGTTAACGCTAAATATCTTGATAACAGTCTAAACATTGATTTTAATGCGGTTGCAAATGGAGAGAAAAAAGTGATGGTTGCCGCATATAAGCAAATATTTTATACGGTAAGTGCTGAACTACCTAACAATCCATCCGACCTTTTTGATAATAGTGTTACTTTTGATGAGTTAACTCGAAAAGGCGTAAGTAATTCGGCTCCACCTGTTATGGTTTCAAATGTAGCTTATGGTAGAACGATTTATGTAAAATTAGAAACAACATCTAAGAGTAAAGATGTACAAGCTGCTTTTAAAGCCTTACTTAAGGATAACAGCGTTGAAGCAAGTGGACAGTATAAAGATATTTTTGAAGAAAGTACCTTTACTGCTGTAGTATTAGGCGGAGATGCGAAAGAGCATAACAAGGTTGTTACTAAAGATTTCAATGAAATCCGAAATATCATTAAAGATAATGCTGAATTAAGTCTTAAAAATCCAGCATACCCAATTTCATATACAAGTACTTTCTTAAAAGATAATGCAACTGCTGCTGTTCATAACAATACAGATTATATTGAGACGACAACTACAGAATATTCAAGTGCTAAAATGACACTTGATCATTACGGTGCTTACGTTGCTCAATTTGATGTATCTTGGGATGAATTCACATTTGACCAAAAGGGTAACGAAGTACTAACACATAAAACATGGGATGGTAGCGGAAAAGACAAAACGGCTCATTACTCTACAGTTATCCCACTTCCACCGAACTCAAAAAATATAAAAATTGTTGCAAGAGAATGTACAGGTCTTGCATGGGAATGGTGGAGAACAATTATTAATGAACAAAACGTTCCATTAACAAATGAAATAAAAGTTTCAATTGGAGGAACAACATTATACCCAACAGCTAGTATTAGTCATTAAGTATAAAAAAAGCGCCCTATAAGTAGGGCGCTTTTTACTTAGTCACAAATTTTATTTTGTATCGGTATGTTTTTAGGTTTTGTAAATCATCAACTATAAGGTGGGAATATTGTGAAGACGAAAAGCTACATGTTTTTCGTCTTTTCGTTCTCTTGCTTAATAAGAAAGATCCTGTAACTCAGTACAGGCTCTTTAATCAAACGTTTTTAAAAGCTAAATTGTGGTTTCATATCACCTTTATAAGGTTCATGTTCAACGAATATAGTTATATCGTTACCAGCTTGGTCTTTACCAGTTCTTTTATACGTAAATTTATTCTTATTTAGTTCAGTAAGCTCAAGAGCAGCACCGTATTTATTATTTCCAATTGAAACATGGGCTCTTATTTTATTTTCGTGTACAACATCGAAGTAGCCATAATCACCGCGGCTTTGACCTGTTTCGCTATTGAAGAACTCATATTTATTAGATTTTTCATCAAATTTTGCTAGACTTATAAAATTCGAATTAAACTGTGTTACATCGTTACCAGCTTCGTCTAATACCTTTGTTCCGTGCCAAAGGGTACCGCCTAAAATTTTATCTCCATCAACGTTTTTAACAATATCTCCTGTAGTCGTGTTCAGCTGCTTGTCAGGATCAGTGAAAGAAAGTTCTTTTTCTTTATATGGAACATGTTCAACGAAAACTTCTACATCTTTACCGTTAGCGTCTTTCCCCATTCGTTTATAAGTAAATACATTTTTATTTAGTTTTGTCATGTCAACGACAGCTTGATACTTCATTGATTCTGAAATTAATATTCTCTTCTTCCCATCATTTGTGACAAAGAATGTTCCTTTATCGCCACGACTTGCACCTGTTTTAGCATCGAAAAATTCATATCTGCCTGACTTCGCATCATATTTTGCTAGACCAATGAAGTTTGCATTCTCTTTTGTTAAGTCATTCTTATCTTTGTCATACACTCGTGTACCTTGCCAATTCGTCTCGCTAAGAATATTAGCCATTTTTTGCCCTTTAGTTAATTTGTTTTCCTGTTTTGTTTCTTTAGCAACTTGTTCTTGTTTTTGTTTCCCATGATTTTCTTCAGCTTTAGTACCAGCACACCCTGTTAATGCTAATGTGAATCCGAGCAGTATGGATGATAGTGCTTTTGTTTTTTTGTTCATGTTTTATCGTCTCCTTATTTTATAATTTTAAGTAGTACGGTTTGCGATTATAGTAGCAGTGCGTCATATATAAACTTAGTTGCTACGTTTCTTATGTTAATACTCGACTATAAACTGCCTCTAAATAAAACATTAAAAAAAGATAAACTAATTCCTAAAAAATGTTCATATTTATAAAAAGGTCTTTTACATGAGGGGAATGTAAATTTATCATTTTGAAAATGGCGTAATCACATTGGGGTATACACATTATGCTTACATTGCGATTTTAGATGTGATGTTATACTGTGTATAAGATTTTATGTGTGTATGTTGTGTCGGTTTTTGTCGGTAAGTCGATATATTTCGAAAATCGCTGATATATTTGGAGTTGCGCCGATATATTTCGAAAATCGCTGATATATTTGGAGTTGCGCCGATATATTTCGAAAATCGCCGATATATTTGGAGTTGCGCTGATATATTTGAAAAATCGCTGATATATTTTGGAGGGGGATAAAAATGATTGTGAAAGAGCGGAAAATGCCCGTATATTTGCTGCAATTAGAAGCTTTACTTAGAAGATTGCCTGCTCATCATCCAAAAAGGAATGTGGTGGTTGAAAGTCTAGCGAAATTTATGGCCGGCTATAAAGGAGAGCAGGCGATTGAGTATCCACTTAGTTTTTTACCCGAAACAGAATACAGTATTTTACATGATATTAGGTTATTTGATCAAAAACATTATTTCCAAATTGATACCCTCATAGTTTCATCCTATTTTCTTCTTTTTCTTGAAATAAAAAATATTATTGGTACATTAATTTTTGATGCAAAGTTCAATCAGCTTATTCGAATAGCAGATGGTACTACGGAAGAAGGATTCCCAGATCCGCTTTTACAACTGAAACGGCAAGAGATGCAACTGAGAAAATGGCTGAATTTACATGATTTACATAATATTCCGATCGAATCCCTTGTTGTAATTAGTTCCCCTCGTACAATTATTAAAACTTCAGATGAAATACTGTCTAGTAAAATTATCCACAGTGCAAGTTTACCTAATAGAATAAAACAGATTAAAAATCAATATAAAGAAAAAGTGATTGATAATATAAATGGACTTATAGGCCAGATTATGAATGAGCACACTCCGCAACGACAAAATGTTCTTGCACAATATAAAATTAAAAAAGAGGAGTTGCTAAAGGGTGTACAGTGTGAGGAATGTTTTATAATGGCGATGTTAAAAGAAAAGCAGGGATGGCGTTGTTCAAACTGCAATAGTATGTCTAAACATGCTCATTTACGTGCTGTACAAGATTACACACTTCTGTTTAGTATGATAACTACTAATAGCGAATTAAGGGAATTTCTTAATATGGAATCTAGTTCTGCGGTTAAAAGACTCCTCCACACAATGAACATCACCTATACTGGCAACAACAAAGGACGAATATATGATTTAACTTCTTTCCAATCGTAATTTTGCTATAATAAATAAGTACTTATACGAAGGGGAGTTTAAAGATAAAATGAAGTCGTTTAATATCGATCATGTTATAGCTAGTATTTTGCAATGGATATTAAATATAGCTTTAATTATATTATCCATTGTGTTATCGATTTTCTTAGTGAATGAGACGATCACGTTTGTGCAGTATATTTTTTCGTCAAAAGAGTATACGTCTTATAAATTGGTTGAAAGTATCATCGTCTATTTCTTATACTTCGAGTTCATTGCATTAATTATTAAGTATTTTAAATCGAATTATCATTTCCCGTTACGTTATTTTATTTATATCGGAATTACGGCTTTAATTCGGTTGATTATTGTGTCTCATGAGGAACCGATGGAGACGTTATTATACGCGGGAGCAATTCTTGTTTTAGTTATTGCTTTATACATATCGAATATGAGAGATTTGAGAAAAGAGTAGTAGTGCAGACGTAAGTTTGCACTACTTTTTTACATCTTGACCTTCAAGTTGCTTGAAAGTTTACAATGAAATTAGGGCGTTTGAAATCGAAAAAAATTGAGAAATTAAGTGAAGAGGTTTTTTTACTTGGAGGTTATAGGAATGAATCAGGAATTGAAGTTACGTCCATTAGAACGAGAAGATTTAAAGTTTGTACACGAACTGAATAATAATGCGCACATTATGTCGTATTGGTTTGAAGAGCCATATGAGGCATTTGTGGAGCTGCAAGACTTATACGATAAACATATACATGATCAAAGCGAACGCCGATTTATCGTTGAGAAAGACAATGAAATGGTTGGATTAGTTGAGTTAGTAGAAATTGATTATATTCATCGTAGAACAGAATTCCAAATTATTATTGATCCGAATTATCAAGGATATGGTTATGCAGTGGATGCGACGCGTTTAGCAATGGATTACGCTTTTTCTGTACTAAATATGCATAAGATATATTTAGTTGTGGATAAGGAAAATGAAAAGGCAGTACATGTTTATAAAAAAGTTGGGTTTATGGTAGAAGGTGAGCTTATCGATGAGTTTTTCGTTGATGGTAACTATCATAATGCGATAAGAATGTGTATGTTTCAGAAGCAATATTTTGAAAACAAGTAGTTGAAAGATTCAGAAGTAATGTTGACGCTTCGTAAAACCGTATGCTAAAATCCCTTTTAAGTATTAAGGAAGGTGCAGAATATGCTTTATATAAAATTTGTAAAACTCATTAGAAAACTTTGCTCCGCACAAATGTATACGGTGAAGCGTTGTACGGAGCTTAATCAAGGGGTTTAAATCCCCTATATTCATCGGCTGAATAACTTTTCGAAAAAAGTATAGTATATCTATGCTTATTTCGTTATGGTTTTTCAGCTGGTGTATAAAATAGATTAAGGGGCCATAGACAATGCTTTGTCTATGGCCCTTTGTGTATATTATTCTGATGAGTCTTTACTGTAAATTGGAGTAGTATAGGAAAAACCACGAAGCAGAGGGCTAGTGTCGAATGACGCTATCTCTCTGCTTTTTTTAATTTCAGGAAAAGAGGAATAAAAATGAGTTTACTTAAAGTTGAAAGTTTATCACATAGTTTTATAGATAAAGTATTATACGAAAATGCTTCTTTTGATTTGCATAAAGGGGAGCATATGGGAATTGTTGGACAGAATGGTGCAGGAAAAAGCACATTAATGAAAATATTAGTGGGGGAAATTATTCCTGATAAGGGAGACATAAAGTGGCAACCCAATATTCAAATTGGGCATCTTGATCAATACGCTGAAATTGATGAGGGTTATACCATTTCACAATATTTAAAGAGAGCCTTTTATGATTTGTATGAAATGGAAAAGAGAATGAACAAGTTATATGAAGAAAGTGCGATGACTGGAGATGAGAATCAACTACTAAAAGCAGCTGAAATGCAAGAGCAGCTGGAGGCTCGTGATTTTTATTCAGTAGACAGCGTAATAAATAAGGTGGCAGCTGGTCTAGGTATTGATGTGATTGGGATGGATCGTGTTATTGGTGAATTAAGCGGAGGTCAGCGTGCAAAGGTAATTTTAGCGAAGCTCTTATTAGAAGAGCCTAATATTTTATTACTAGATGAACCGACGAATTTTCTCGATAAGGAGCATGTGGAGTGGCTTGCTAATTATTTAATGAAGTTTGAAGGAGCGTTTATTGTCGTATCACATGATTTTGATTTTTTGGAAAAAGTGACTTCTTGCATATGTGATGTAGAGTTCGGAACGGTTAAGAAGTATTATGGCAAATACTTAGATTTTGTAAGACAAAAGGAGCATTTGCGAAAAGATTATATTCGCCAATATTATGCACAGCAAAAGAAAATTGAAAAAACGGAAGAGTATATTCGTAGAAATATTGCCGGGGTGAATTCAAAAATAGCGCAAGGTCGTCGAAAACAATTGCAGCGTATGGAAAGAATTGCGCCACCAAGTTTTACTCATAAACCGTCTATTCATTTTCAGGAACTTCCCATTTCAGTTCAGACAGTTCTTGAAGTAAATAACCTTGAAGTTGGTTATGACTTCGCTCTCTTACCAAAGTTGGATTTTTCAGTAATGGGTGGGCAAAAACTTGTTATTACAGGTTTCAATGGAGTAGGGAAATCTACTTTATTAAAAACAATCGTTGGAAATATTGCTAGTATTTCTGGAGAGTTTCACTTTTCAGAGCAAATAAAGATTGGATATTATGAGCAAGATTTAAATTGGAGCAATGATTCTTTAACTCCGCTTCAAATTATTTCAGAACAGTTTCCTAAACTGAATATGAAGGAAATACGCCATCATTTAGCTGCGTGTGGTGTGAAGGATACGCACGTTTCGCAAGAAATTCGTACGTTAAGTGGTGGTGAACAATCGAAGGTGAAACTGTGTGGATTATTACTATCACCTTGTAACTTCTTAATTTTAGATGAGCCGACAAATCATTTAGATGCAGAAGCGAAGGAAGCTTTACAAAAGGCGCTAATTAAGTTTAAGGGCAGCATTATACTCGTATCTCACGAAGCGAGTTTTTATCTTGATTGGGCAGATAGCATTTTTCATATAGAGACGGGATTAGTTAATGGGGTGTGAAACATATGAGTGAAAACAATTGGAAAACGAAAATTATATTATTTTTGACCGCTCAAACTATTTCGTTGTTCGGTTCCTCTCTCGTGCAATACGCGATTATATGGTATATCACCCTTACAACATCATCAGGAGTGATGTTGACTATTTCAACTGTTTGCGGTTTTCTACCACAAATTGCGATATCTTTGTTTGCAGGTGTTTGGATTGATCGTTATGACCGCAAAAAGATGATTATGTTATCGGACGGGATTATAGCGATTGCGACGTTAGTTTTAGCAATTTTATTTTTAACAGGATATAAAAGTATTTGGTTACTTTTTATTGTGTTACTCATTCGTTCAGCTGGAACAGGAGTACAAACGCCAGCTGTGAATGCATTAATTCCGCAAATCGTTCCGAAAGAGTATCTGATGAAAGTAAATGGAATAAATAGCAGTATTACATCTTTAATTATGTTTCTTTCTCCAGCAGCAAGTGCGGTGATTCTTTCTATTGCCAGCATTGAAACAACATTTTTTATTGATGTTATTACAGCTATGTTTGGAATTAGTATTATGTTTGTCATTCAGGTGAAAGGACATGTGAATGTAGAGAGTAAGCAAAAATCTAATCTACAAGGAATTAAAGAAGGGTTCTCTTATTTAAAAGAAAATGTATTTATTAAAAGGCTAATCGTTTTATTGATTATCGTCATGATTTTAATAAGTCCAGCTGCTTTTTTAACACCTTTAATGGTAACTCGTTCTTTCGGGGCTGAAATGTGGAGACTTACTGCTAGTGAGATGACCTTTAGTGCGGGTGCGGCAGCTGGTGGCATATTGATTGCGGCATGGGGTGGTTTTCGTAATCGTATGCATACAACAGCGCTAGCTTGTGCATTATATGGACTGCTTATGATTGGACTAGGGATCGCTCCGGTATTTATTATGTATTTAGTATTTAACTTTTTAATTGGTATAACAATGCCGTGCTTCAATACACCAGTTACTGTGTTATTGCAGGAGAAAGTAGAACCATCAATGCACGGACGGATGTTTAGCCTTGTACAAATTGCGAATTCATGTGCGCTTCCTTTAGGAATGATAATATTTGGTCCATTGTCGGATATGTTTAGTGTAGAGATTTTGTTAATTTATGCTGGGATATTTGTGCTATTTTGCGCAATGTATGTTGTATTAAGCAAGAGGTTTGAAGCGTAAAGATTTATTCCGTTATTTGCGAGTCGGGCTGCCCGTAAACGCCCAATTGGTGAGAGCTGATTAAAGTTTCACTTTATAATTTAGAAGGTTTGCAAAGTGATTTAAGATGCTTTGCAAACCTTTTTGTTATTAGTCTAATTAATAAGTATTTATTGTTAAACGATAAATACTTATTGACTGTTAATGCCATTTTAGATAATATGATGTTAACGATCCAAGGAGAATTACACGAGTAGAGGAGAATTTGAAATGAAAAATAAATACGTAGTAGCTATTTCTTTCATGATTTTAGCAATTATTTCTTTAACTATACATGCTTCAAACAGTAAAGTAGGAGCGGATGGATTCCTTGAAGAACCTTTCTTTTTCCTAGTACCGATAAGTTATGTATTGTTCCTTAGTGGTATTGGTGTATTATTATTTGGATTTATTACTTCAAAGCTGAAAAAGGACAATAGATAGGGACAAAACACTCACTATGAAATAGAAACATACCATATGGAAGAAAAAGAATAAGTGAGATGAATCATGATGAACCATCATTTTTATAATGGAAGACAAGTAGGAGCAGCTATTACTTTGGCTGGGGCACAGGGAACTATTCATGCTGTGAATCAAGCTATTCAAATGCAACAACAAGCATATTTTGCACAAATGATGCAAAGTCAGTATATGCCGTATTCACAGCTTCCGATGCAAATTGTACATTACGATGTACATCCAGCTGGTTTATTTTCCATTCCATATGGCGGGACATACTTCTTATGAAAGAAAGCGACTGGTTAGAGTCGCTTTTTTTATGTTCCGCCTAGCTTTATTCCAAGGAATGCAAAGGCGATACCAATTATGTAAGTAGCGCTTAAGTATAAAAGGAATGTGCTAAAGTTTTTACGATTGAGGAGTTGAACAGATTCTAGTTTAAACGTCGAAAATGTTGTGAATGCCCCCATAAATCCAGTACCTAATAGTAGTTGCCAGCCTGTAGTGACCCCGTTTCCAATTATATATCCAAGTAAAAACGCCCCTGTTATGTTAATAAGGAATGTAGCAAGTGGGAATTGTGTTTTATTTCTTTTCTTAAACCAATTGCTAATTGCAAATCGTGTAATCGCACCGAAAAATCCTCCTGTTGCGACTAATAAAGCCTCTATCATGAGTAATCACCTTCCGTAAGAGATTTCTTAATTAAGAAATCTCCAAGTGTATAGCCAAGACTAGACATAATGAGGCCACCAAGTATGCTACATGATACATATAAGAAGGCTATACTCCACTCAGAATGATTGATCAATTGCACAGTTTCTACACTAAATGTTGAAAAAGTTGTAAAGGAACCGATGAATCCAGTCCCGATGCCTGTGATAATCTCTGAAGGTAAGATGTTTAGCCGAGCGATATAAGTAGTTAGCCACGCTAAGAAGAAGCAACCGGTTAAGTTAATGAGTAATGTTGCTAATGGAAATGAATGATGCCAAAATGTGGTGATATTAAGACCTAAATAATAACGAGAAAGAGCTCCTAATATACCGGCAATGCCGACGATAATATAAATCAATTTTCTCACCTCTTTAAATAGCTTGCTCAAAAAAATAGACTCCTACCAGTATATATACTGGTAGGAGTCATTAGCTAAGCAGCGTTTATGGCGAACTCCATCGCCTATGATTATTACATATAGTGTACTAAAAATACCGTTTAATTTCCAGTGAGGAGGTAGGTGTAACTTTTCTTTTTTTTGATGTCTGAAGGTTTTTTAAGTAATTAAAATGGGATTGATTACTTATCAACTAAATATAATGATATACGGTTTTAATTATGATAAAATGTTTCTTATGTGTGTCGTTTTGTTTTATTTGACTGAAAATAAAGAAAAATAAATTCGCGTGAAAAGGAGTCATTTATTTGAAGAAATTTTTAAAAATCGTATTTACATGTGTTTTAGTGGTAGCGGGCATTGTAGGGGGATTTCTAGCGTATATGACACTTACTAAAGAACAGCCTGTTGATGTTATAGCCTTGAAGGTGGAGAATAATAAGGAGCGCGTATTAGCGACTGGACATGAATTTAAAGTTACAACATTTAATATTGGATATGCTGGATTAGATAAGGATCAAGATTTCTTTATGGATGGCGGAAAGGGATCTGGTTCAAGTAGTAAAGAGCAAACGGAAACTAATTTAAAGAATATGCTTTCGTTTTTACAAAATGAGAATAGTGATTTTGCACTATTACAAGAAGTTGATATAAAGTCACTTCGTTCATTTGATGTAAATGGACATGAATTTTTGAAAAAAGGATTACCTGATTATGTTTCGTCATTTGGCAAGAACTACGATACGAAATGGGTTCCAGTGCCAATAACAAATCCAATGGGATATGCGGAGGCTGGATTAAGTACGTTTTCTAAATACACTGTTCAAGAAGCGAAGAGGTTCCAGCTTCCTGGAATGGAGCCTTGGCCAAAGCGTTTGTTTGATTTAGATCGAGCAATTGTGGAATATAAAATTCCTGTTAATAATGGGAAACATGTTAGACTCGTAAATTTACATTTGTCTGCTTATGATGAAGGCGGGAAAATTAGAAAACAGCAAGTAGAGTATTTAAAAGAATATATGAACAAACATTATGAAAAAGGTGATTACGTAATAATGGGTGGAGATTGGAATCAATTAGTTTCGAACGCTCAATTAAGTGATCCAAAGTTCGTGAAAGAGCGTCCTGAGTGGTTAGTAGAGTTACCGAAGGACTTTACGGACGGTGGCTTTAAGTGGGCTGTAGATCCGTCTGTTATGACTGTGAGAGATGATGTGAAGAAATATGTAGAAGGTGAAAATTTCGTTACTATTATTGATGGCTTTATCGTTTCACCGAATGTAGAGATTGTAAAAGTACAAGGGAAAGATTTAAAGTTTGAAAATAGCGATCATAACCCAGTGAGTGCGGTATTTAAACTGAAGTAATTGATATGTATAAGTAGAAGGTGGGGCTTCATATGGAGTGGTTAAAGAGGACTTGTTTTTCTAACCTTGAGAAAGAATCACAGAAAAATCATTTATTACTGTTTATAACGATTTGTAGTTTCTTCCTTGGGATAATCGCAATTGGGTATTATGGATATATTTTTACAGAGAGAGCAATAGCGTTTTGGATTTGTGGTATTTCTGTCGTTGCATTTGGAACGATTTTTACTTTTATAAAAAGTATGGAATCAGTGTATAAATATATCATGACATTTATGTTGCTTACAATGTCTTACATTATGGTACAAGCTTTTAATGAAAGCCCGGCTGTATTTCAAATGGTCTATTTCACATTAGCTGTTTCACTTATTTACTTAAGTGAGCGCCTTATTTTAATTCTTGGCGGGGTAGCTGTTGTGATTACATTTATCCTTTGTAGCTATTGGCCGGAGCAATTCTTTGCTTATACAGCCTCGTCTGAAGCTGCTAATTTTGCAAGTTTGTTAGCGATTGTAACAATCGCTATGTGGGGCGTCACGAAAATCGGTTCTAATCTGCTCCTTCGTTTAAGTGATGAGAAGCAAGAAGTAATGAGAAAAGCACAAGAGCTAGAAGAGACGCAAAGGCTTATTGAAGAAACAGTTGTGAAACTAGATAGTAATTTCAATCATTTAAGACAAAATATGAACAAGTCGATGGAATCGATGAGTGAGATTAATTTTGCCTTTGAAGAGGTGGCAGTTGGTACGCAATCACAATCAGAGATGATGTATCGCTCGGTAGAAGTATTGAATGATATGGAGGTAAATATTGAACAAATCATCTCTCAAGTAAGAACTGCATCGGCTCGTGTGGATGAAAGTTTAGAAATTTCAAAGGGTAGTGTACATACTTTAAGAAATTTTGAAACTAACATGAGAAGTTTAAATGATGTTGTTTCACAGTCTGGAATTATATTTAGAGATTTAATGATGCAATTGAAACAAATTAATGAAATTGTAGATGTAATAACGAATATTTCAAGTCAGACGAGTTTGCTAGCTTTAAATGCAAATATTGAAGCTGCGAGGGCAGGCGAGCATGGAAAAGGTTTTGCTATTGTAGCGAGTGAAGTGTTAAAGCTTGCTGAAGAATCAAATCGTTCTGCGGGAAGAATTCAAGGGATTTTGAAGGAGTTTAGTAATCAAGCAAGTAAGGTAGAAGTGCAGGTAGAGAAGTCAGAAAGAGTACAAGAAGAATGTAACGAGATGTTAGCAAGTGTTTTAACAAATGTAACTGATTTAGGGAAGTTTATTGATGCAATTAATGAAGTAATGCGAGAGGTTGTTGTTCATCAAGAAAGTTTCCAAGTTAAAACGACGAATATCGTAAAGGATGTTACGCATGCTTCTAACGTAATTCAGCAAACTTCTACAGCTACAGAAGAAGTGCTAGCGAGTGTGGAAGAAGAAAAATATCGAAATGATACGTCAGTGAAGACGTTGCAAACTGTTAGCGAGCAAGTGAAGTTGTTAGAAGATATTTTAGAAAAGTAATATTACTTGGAAAGAGCACGAATGATGTGCTCTTTTTTCATTGAAACGAATACTTGATAGGAATTTAATTGCTTTTCTGCGCGTTTTCTGCCAAGCTTAAGGAGATAAAGTGAGACTAGTACATACTGATTATTAGCCCTCACCAATCAAGCTATCCGCAAATAGCGGAATAAAATACTTCAAAGAAAGAATTATATAGGTGACGCATATGATCGAAGTTAAGACTTCTGAACTTAGTGATGGAGAATTTAATAGAGGTGTATTTGCAACTCGTGATATTAAAAAGGGTGAGTTGATACACGCCGCACCAGTTATCTCTTATCCGAATGAACAGCATGAACATATTGAGAAGACGTTACTTGCTGACTACGCATTTGAGTATGGGATCAATCATACGGCAATCCTTTTAGGATATGGTATGTTATTTAATCATTCATATACACCGAATGCAACGTATGACATCGTTTTTGAGAATCATACATTTAACTTCTATGCTTATAAAGATATAAAAGCAGGAGAAGAAATTTTAATCAATTATAATGGTGAAGTTGATAACGATGAGCTGTTATGGTTTGATAAAGAAAAAGAAGAGAACGAAAAGTAATATAAAGAGTATAGAAAGAGCACATTCTGTCGGATGTGCTCTTTTTTCATTGATGTAAATAAAGTAAAAAGTACAAAAAAATACCACTTTATTTTTGTATGGTATAGTAAGATACTGAGGGATAGTGTTTTGAAAAAGTCACATATTTTACAAATTGTTGTCTTTCTGATGACATGTCAAGTTTAGTAGTCCATTTGGGTTGCTTTATTATGCAATATATATTTTAATATGAGTGGCACCTCTTATAAATTAAGAGGTTTATAGGTGTCTCGAATTGATTTTGGGTACACTGTATCCACCACTTTAGGTTCTTTCATGTACGTGGGGATATTATGGGCCCGTATAACGGGATAAAATGAATATAGAAATAGAGGAATCGTAAAATGAATATGCAAGAGGTTTATAAATATTTAAGTACGGTATTGCCTGAAGGACATGTTAAACAAGATGAAATGTTAAAGAATCATACGCATATTAAAGTTGGCGGAAAAGCAGATGTTTTTGTTGCGCCTACAAATTATGATGAAATTCAAGAAGTTATCAAATATGCGAATGAATATAATATTCCAGTTACGTTTTTAGGAAATGGATCGAATGTCATTATTAAAGATGGTGGAATTCGCGGGATTACAGTAAGTTTAATTCATATTACAGATGTTACTGTAACAGGAACGACGATTGTAGCACAGTGTGGTGCAGCAATTATTGACGTATCACGTATTGCCTTAGACCATAATTTAACGGGTCTTGAGTTTGCTTGTGGTATTCCAGGTTCAGTTGGCGGAGCATTATATATGAATGCTGGTGCATACGGCGGTGAAATTTCGTTTGTATTAACAGAAGCTGTCGTAATGACAGGTGATGGAGAGCTACGTACTTTGACGAAAGAAGCATTTGAATTTGGATATCGTAAGAGTGTATTTGCGAACAACCATTACATTATTCTTGAAGCGAGATTTGAACTTGAAGAAGGTGTACATGAAGAAATTAAAGCCAAAATGGATGATTTAACGTTTAAACGTGAGTCAAAACAGCCTCTAGAATATCCTTCATGTGGTAGCGTATTTAAACGCCCACCAAATAACTTTGCTGGTAAGTTAATTCAAGACTCAGGACTACAAGGTAAGCGAATTGGTGGAGTAGAAGTTTCTTTAAAACACGCTGGATTTATGGTGAATGTTGATAACGGAACAGCACAAGATTACATCGATTTAATTCATTTCGTACAAAAGACAGTTGAAGAGAAATTTGGCGTGAAGTTGGAGCGAGAAGTAAGGATTATTGGAGAAGATAAAGAATAACGAAATACGTATGAAGATATGAATTATTTTAAAATAATATTTGGGTATTGTTGACAATTTGTTTTCGATTCAATATAATGGCTAATAATTTAACAAATAACATACGTTGAAAGAGCCCAGTAGCAGTTTGTCACTGTTAACGAGAGAGCTAGGGGTTGCTGTAACCTAGCACAAACAAACTTGCGAATTACACTCTGGAGTATCTTAGGTAATGCTAAGCGGACTAGCAATCGATATTATTGCTAAGAGTGGTATGAGTAGCTATGCTATTTATGCAAACTGGGTGGTAACACGGTGAATAATCGTCCCTATGTCTATCGTAGACATAGGGGCTTTTTTGTTTTTAAAAAATAAAGGGGATGACAAAAGATGAATATTATTGATGAATTAGAATGGCGTGGCGCCGTTAATCAGCAGACTGACGAAGAAGGCTTACGTAAGCTAGTAGAAGGGAAAAAGATTTCACTATACTGCGGAGTTGATCCAACTGGTGATAGTATGCATATCGGACATTTGATTCCGTTTATGATGATGAAGAGATTCCAATTAGCTGGCCATCATCCTGTTATTTTAATTGGCGGGGCAACAGGAACAATTGGTGATCCGAGTGGACGACAATCAGAGCGTCAACTTCAAACGTTAGAAGTGGTTCAGCATAATGTAGATGCGCTAACAGCACAAATGAAAAAGCTATTTGATTTTGGCGGAAATAGCGAAGTGAAGATGGTAAATAACTATGATTGGACACATGAAATAAATATTATTGAGTTTTTACGTGATTACGGGAAAAACTTTAGCATCAATAGCATGTTAGCGAAGGATATTGTAGCAAGCCGTTTAGATACAGGTATTTCTTTCACAGAATTCACGTACCAAATTTTGCAAGCGATGGACTTCCATCATTTATACACGAAAGAGGATGTTCAACTTCAAATTGGTGGCAGTGACCAATGGGGAAATATTACGAGTGGTTTAGATTTAATTCGTAAGTTAGAAGGTCATGAGGCGAAAGTATTCGGATTAACGATTCCATTATTATTAAAATCGGATGGTACGAAGTTTGGTAAATCAGCAGGTGGTGCGGTTTGGCTTGATCCTGAAAAAACGACACCGTTTGAATTTTACCAGTTCTGGGTAAATACAGATGATCGTGATGTCGTTAAATACTTGAAATACTTTACGTTCTTAACGAAAGAGCGTATTGATGAATTAGCAGCGAGGGTAGAAGCGGAGCCTCATAAACGTGAAGCACAAAAAGTGTTAGCAGAAGAAATGACGAAATTCGTTCATGGAGAAGAGGCGTTCCTGCAAGCTGAAAAAATCACAGCAGCGTTATTTAGCGGAGATATTAAATCGTTAACAGCTGATGAAATTGAACAAGGCTTTAAAGAAATGCCAACATTTCAGTCTTCAAAAGAGACGAAAAACATCGTAGAGTGGCTAGTCGATTTAGGAATCGAACCATCTAGACGACAAGCACGCGAGGACATTAATAATGGTGCGATTTCTATGAATGGTGAGAAAGTAACAGATGTGGGTACGGATGTTACTGTAGAAAATTCGTTTGATGGAAGATTTATTATTATTCGTAAAGGGAAGAAGAACTACAGTCTTGTGAAATTAGGATAATAAGTAAGGCTGGAAAATATATCGGCGATTTTTCGAATATATCGACCGTAACTCGAATTATATCGGCGATTTTTGAAATATATCAGCGCAAATCCGAATATATCAGCGATTTTCCCAATATATCGATTTACCGACAAAAAGCGACAATAAGAGCTGTTCCGAACGGGACAGCTTTCATTGTAAAAAGTCAGTATATTCAGATAAATTTAAAGGGTATATAATTTTTTTGACGAATAAATAAGTTAGAGAAAATTACGGATAAAAATAGCCCGAACCATGCAGGGCATGATTCGGGCTTATATTCAGATTAGTAAGCTAAGCTGAATAGACCTTTAATGTGTGATAAGTAACGAACGTTACTTGCTTCTTTCATTAATGATGCTGGTAAGCCTTTAAGTGGAGTATTGCTTGCTCCAATTGTAGCAACCGCATCTTTACGTCCTAGACTAGCAAGTGTTCCAGAGTTTACAGGTGCGAACTCTTCGAATGCTTTGCCTTCTAGTGCTGCGTATAAGTTGTATCCAATTAACTCACCCATTTGCCAAGCGATTTGTGCAGTTGGTGGGTATGGACGTCCGTCTGGAGCGAAGACAACAGCGCTGTCTCCAGCAACGAATACGTCTTTGTGAGAAGTAGATTGTAGGTATGCATCAACTGTTGCACGTCCACGGTTAACTTCAAGACCTGATTCACCGATTAGTGGGTTACCTTGTACGCCGCCTGTCCAAACGAATGTGTTAGCAACAAGTTTTTGACCGTCTTTTAAGTCGATTTCGTTGCCAGCAACGTTTGTTACAGGAAGACCAGTTAAGAATGTAACGCCGCGTGCTTCTAGGCTAGTAGTTGCACGTTCGATTAAGTGGTCTGGTAATACTGGAAGGATTTTTGGACCTGCTTCAACAAGAAGAAGTTTCACTTCTTTTGGATTTACGCCGTGGCTTTTTGCAAGTTTAGGCATAATGTCAGCAAGCTCACCAACTAGCTCAACGCCAGTTAATCCGCCACCACCGATTACGATTGTAGCATCAGCTTCGTTTTTCGTTTTCGCATATTCACGAATACGGTCTTCAACGTGTTTGTAGATTTTGTTTGCATCAGCAGCAGATTTTAATACCATGCTGTTTTCTTCTAGTCCTGGAATACCGAAGTAAGCAGTTTTACTTCCTAAAGCAACTACAAGTGCATCGTAAGATAAAGTAGTGCCGCCAGCTAGTTTGATTTCTTTGCTATCAACTGAGAATGACTCAACTGTTGCGATTTTAAGATCGATGTCTTTCCCTTTGAAAAGCTTTGTAAGTGGCATTGCAACTGCTTGCTCAGACACGTTACCAGCTGCAAGGCGGTGTAGTTCAGTGATGATTTGGTGTGTTGGGTATTGGTTAATCACTGTAACTTGTGCTTCTGATTTGCTGTAATATTTACGTACGTTTAAAGCGGCAAGAAGACCGCCATAACCAGCGCCTAAGATGACAATTTGTTTTGACATAGTATGATATCCCCCGTCTTTACTAATTGTTGTTATAAGTTAAATTATTTATTGTTACGTTCTGCACTAATTTGAAGATATGCGTTCACAAAGCGGAACATTTTTTGTGCTTGTGGATCTTTTAGTAATTTTAAAAGACCGAATAGGCCGATAACTTCGTTGCTTTCTTCAGCACGATCTTTCGCTTCGATTGCAGTTGCAGCCATGCTTTTCACTGTATCTTTTACAGGTTCTACAAGCTCTGTAATTGCACCAACAGTGTCGCTTTTTAATACTTCATCAGTAGCAACAGTTTGAGCGAAGTCATAAGATTTAGTTAAAATGTTAACAAGCTCAGTTAATTTTGGAAGCTGTTCTACTAGTGTTGTTAATGATTCTTGTACCTCAGGTTTTAACAACTGATCAAGTACATCAAGTTGTCCTTGGCTAGCAGAAATTTGTACAGTTTCTTGTTCTGGCTTTGTTTGAGTCATAGTTTCTGGCATCTCCAATTCTCCTTTACGATAGCAATACTCTTATTTTTTGATAAGTAAGATAGTAAACGCTTGCGAAACTTTATACAAAGTTTCACAAAACACAATAAAATGCCTTTAAATTTACGACAGCAAGTAAGCTGCAAACATAAATCTAAAACCATAACGTCTCACTTATCATTTATGAACTGTCCGATACATGGCTTGTCCGCATAATGGAAAAGCTCCGCTACCGGAAAGTGTATATAATATATATCCTATATTATATACTATATGCACCTATGTTAACATAAAAATGATTCCTAATTATTTGATATTGAGTGTATAACGTAGTACTGACAAGGTATGAAAGCGTATAAAATATTTTGTTCCAGTTAGAAATGTATATACATATAAAGAAAAAAAGGGAAAAATGAACAAATTCATGTTCGTTTTTTCCTTTTTCCTATTATTCACCTTCTACAATTAGCATCGATGTGTTACCGCTTTTTTCAAGATGGCATTCGCCCCAAGTACAAAGAGAATCAAGAATGGATTCTAAAGACCAACCGTATTCTGTAAGTGAATATTCTACTTTTGGTGGTACTTGATTGTATACCTTTCTTTGAATGACCCCATCGTCTTCTAATTCACGTAATTGCTGAGTTAACATTTTTTGTGTAATCCCAGGCATTAAACGTTTTAGTTCACTCGTTCTTTTTGTGCCTTTCGTTAGATGACAAAGGATAACAACCTTCCATTTTCCACCGATAACCTCTAAAGTCGCTTCAACGGGAATATTATATTTTTTCATATAAAAATCTCCTTTGATGAATGTAGATTTAAGTTCTCCAACAAAAGAAGCTAAATAATTAAATGTTACTAAAAAGTGCCTATAGCACTTTAAAGTACGTACTTTTTATCATGTTGAATATGTTCCATAATAGCATACGTAAGAGGGAAATGAGTAGTACGGTACTAAAAAGTGCCTATGTTACTTTTAGGTACCTATCGTACTTTTAAGTGCGTTCTTCAAAAAAAGAGTAAAGCCATTCATAATAGCGTATATCAACAGTAAAGTTATTTTTGTAGAAGATAAAAAGGCCTTTTTATCATACTATTATGATTGGATTTCTCGCATTAAGGAGGAGTTCAATTGAATTCATATACAGTATCTTCTTCGGCAGTACAGACGAATCGGAGAAGTATGTTTGCTTTATTAGCACTAGCAATTAGTGCGTTTGGAATTGGTACAACTGAATTTATTAGTGTCGGCTTATTACCATCTATCTCAGAGGATTTACATGTTTCTGTTACAACAGCGGGGTTAACTGTTTCTTTATATGCATTAGGAGTAGCGTTTGGTGCTCCAGTATTAACGTCATTAACAGCTAGTATGTCGAGAAAGACGTTATTAATGTGGATTATGATTATTTTCATTATTGGTAATGGCATTGCGGCAGTAGCAACAAGTTTTACTGTGTTACTTATTGCGAGGGTTGTATCTGCATTTGCACATGGTGTTTTTATGTCAATTGGATCTACAATTGCGGCTGCTCTTGTACCTGAGAATAAACGTGCAAGTGCCATTGCGATTATGTTTACTGGATTAACAGTTGCGACTATTACAGGTGTGCCAATTGGAACGTTTATCGGTCAACAATTTGGCTGGAGAGCCTCGTTTATTGTTATTGTGGCCATTGGAATTGTTGCTTTAATCGCCAATAGTATGCTAATTCCTTCTAATTTAAAAAAAGGTACGTCTGTATCATTTCGCGATCAATTTAAGCTGATTACGAATGGAAGACTGTTACTTGTATTTATTATTACTGCATTAGGATATGGGGGAACGTTCGTAACATTTACGTATTTATCTCCGTTATTACAAGAAGTAACAGGATTTAAAGCAAGTACCGTTACAATTATTTTGTTAGTGTATGGAATTGCAATTGCGATTGGGAATATGGTCGGTGGAAAATTATCAAATCATAATCCGATTCGAGCGTTATTTTACATGTTCTTTATTCAAGCGATTGTATTATTTGTTTTAACATTTACAGCACCATTTAAAGTTGCTGGATTCATTACAATTATTTTTATGGGACTATTTGCGTTTATGAATGTCCCAGGGCTACAAGTGTATGTCGTTATCTTGGCTGAGAGGTTTGTACCTAGCGCTGTTGATGTAGCATCGGCGATTAACATCGCAGCATTTAACGCAGGAATTGCTCTTGGTGCTTACTTGGGCGGTATTGTAACGAACTCGTTAGGATTAATTCATACGGCTTGGGTAGGCGGAATTATGGTAGTAGGTGCTGTGATTTTAACAGCGTGGAGCATGACATTAGAAAAAAGAGATCAAGTAAAATAAAAGGAGAGAAAATAAAATGAAAAACTTACAAAGTAAAACAGTATTAAATAATGGTGTAGAAATGCCTTGGTTCGGTTTAGGTGTATTTAAAGTAGAAGAAGGACCAGAACTTGTAGAAGCTGTAAAATCAGCGATTAAAGCAGGATACCGTAGCATCGATACAGCTGCAATTTACGGAAATGAAAAAGCTGTAGGTGAAGGAATCCGTGCAGGTATTGAAGCGACTGGTATTTCAAGAGAAGAATTATTTATCACTTCAAAAGTATGGAACGCAGATCAAGGATACGAAGAAACAATTGCTGCATACGAAGAGAGCTTAAAGAAATTAGAACTAGAGTATTTAGACCTATATCTTGTTCACTGGCCTGTAGAAGGAAAATATAAAGATACGTGGAGAGCGCTAGAAACACTTTATAAAGAAAATCTCGTACGTGCAATTGGCGTAAGTAACTTCCAAATTCACCACTTACAAGATGTAATGAAAGATGCAGAAATTAAGCCAATGATTAACCAAGTAGAATACCACCCTCGTTTAACACAAAAAGAATTACAAGCTTTCTGTAAAGAACAAGGTATTCAAATGGAAGCATGGTCACCACTTATGCAAGGTCAATTATTAGATAACGAAACATTACAAGAGATTGCTGAGAAATATGGCAAAACAACAGCGCAAGTTATTTTACGTTGGGATCTTCAAAATGGAGTGATTACGATTCCAAAATCAACGAAAGAACACCGCATTATTGCAAATGCTGATGTATTTAACTTTGAATTAACGAAAGAAGATATGGAAAAAATCGATGCGTTAAATCAAAATCACCGCGTTGGTCCAGATCCTGATAACTTCGATTTCTAAGATTAAGGTAAGAAAAAAGAGTGCGTAAAAGCACTCTTTTTTTTGTATAAAAATATTTTCTAATTAAATACTACTTAGTATTAAGTTTGTTATTAAGGGGCTGTGAACATGAATATAAAGCAATCGTTCAAACTTTTAGCTATGTTTTTAAGTGTTTTATTTGTGTTATTCCCACTTCAAAAAGCATTCGCAGAAGTGATGGACCATACAAAGTATCAAATGGATTGGAGTTATAGTAAGTCCAAGAAGAAACCAATTCGAACAGAGCTTATTAAAACGGCAGATGGCAAAATTGCTTTTTGCTTAAATGTAGATTTAAAATCTCCAAGCGGTCAAGATTTACCGGAAATGGGGAAAGTGGATATTAACGTATATCGCGTATTATTGAATGGATATCCACAAAAGAGCCCGCAAGAATTAGGTGTTTCTGATTGGAGAGAAGCTCATTATGCAACGCAGCTTGCAGTATGGAATGCGTTAAAACAAATCGATATTAATGATTTAGATTTCCGTAATAAAAATGTAGAAAAGGTGACGAAAGATATCGTTGCAAAAGCTAGCGCTAGTGAAGAGTTACAAGAAATTACGATGAGTGTCGTACCAACAGAAGAACAAGAAGCGGTATTGAAAAATGATTTCTTTGAAACAGGCTTATATACAGTAGAAACAAATGCAAAAAGCGGAACGTATAAAGTGCAACCAACAGGTGCACCAGCGGGCGTGAAATTTGCAAATGAAAAGGGCGAAACAAAAACAGAATTTAATGTAGGAGAGAAGTTCCGCATTTTAATTCCGAAACAAACACCAGCTGGTGGATTTAGCTTTAAAGTAATCGGGAAATTAACGAAGCTACAAGGGATTGCACATAAAGGTACACCCACAATTCAAAATGCAGTTGTATTACTTGAGCGTAGTGAAGAAGAAACAAGTCCGGAGTTATCAGTGAGTTGGAAAAAAGGAAATGGTCATGATAATAATAAACCACATACTCCAAATGAACCGCATAAACCGAATCAATATAAAAGGTAAGGATGAAAGCATTGGTGTTAACCAATGCTTTTTATATATGAAATTTAAAATTATATCAAGATAATTATTAATTAGATAAAACACTGTTTTTATGTTGAGAAAATTATTTGGAAATAACAAAATATAATAAAATCCAAACGTTACAATAAATAGATTAAATTCACAAAATTGTAACATTATTCTAATTGAAAAGTCTATCAAACAAAGTGTAAAGCGTGTACAATTCAGTTGGAAAAACTACCTATAGATGGTCATATATGAAGAAAATGTAAGGTTTTATTTTTAGATGTATAGATGACGAGACTAAAATATATCTTTTACTATGTTTCTTTTATGTAAGAAGAGAACTCATCACAAGTAGAGTGAAGTGAGGAGGGCATAATACATGAAAAATTTTACAATGTAAGAAAGCGAATACATTTAGAGAAATGCGGAAGTAATTGATATAGGTGCGAGAGGCGTTAGTCTATTCGTTAAATGTTTTTATAAAAATAATAGGATTTCTTATTAAATGAATATATAGGATGGTTTGTCTAAAAAAAGGACAGGGGACACAGATTATGTCAAAGCAGAAAAAGAGTAGGGTATTAGTAGCTGGTATTTGTATATCTACATTATTATCACCAGTAGCTTTCGAAGCATCGAAAGGATATGCGGCGCCTTTGGAAGAGAATAAGGGCGGGCAGTTGGAAGAGAGTAAAGAGAATCGTTTGGAGCAGAGAACGTTTCATTTGCCTGGGAAAGGTAGTATTGAAGAAGAGCAAAAACGCTTAAAAGTACGTTATGTACTTTCAGCGAATGAACCAACTGGAATTTATGCTGGTCCAAATGAAGAAATTAAAATTGAAATAAAAGGAACGCAATCTATTAAAGCGTTCATAGGAACGAAGTCATATGATGAAAAAGGGTTTGAAGAATTTGAGTTAAAACCTGGTGAAAATAATATTTCATCTTCAATAGGTGGAATACTATATTTTTATAACATGAATAATGATGGCGAAGTAACAGCTTCAGTTATTCATGGAGGAAGTCATTTTCCATTATTTATCTTAGGGAAGCACACAAAAAAAGATTGGGATGCAATGTTAAAGAAGTATAAAAATCCTTATGCAGTTGAATTGAAGGGTGAGAGAAGTTTAATTACTGCAAGTCCTGAAGCAGTGGAAAACTATATGGGAGAGACGGATCCAGTAGAATTAATGAGGCTACATGATAAGATTATTCGCTTTGAAAATTCTGTAGCAGGATTATCTGAAGATGGTATAGGGGTGTCAAAAGCTCCAAACCACTATATCCAATTTGTTGAAAAGAGAAAACCAGATAAAGATGATTGGATGTTTGCTACTCATTATCATACAGGGTATGTTCCAGAGACTATGGATAGGGTTTTAAATATAAAGAGATTACAAGGAGATGGCTGGGGACCATGGCATGAAGTAGGGCATTTACATCAGCAAGCTCCTTGGTTTTGGTCAGGTGTAGGAGAAGTAACAGTAAATATATATTCATTATCGGTTCAAAGAATGTTAGGCAATAAATCAAGTCTAGAAGAAGATGGTCATTATAAAAAAGCTTTTGCTTACTTAGATAATCCTGATGCTCAAAAAAATATGGAAGAATTCGAGAAACTAGTAATGTTTTGGCAACTTGATTTAGCTTATGGAGAGCATTTTTACCCTAATTTACATCAAATGTATCGCTTATTACCAGAATCTGAAATGCCTGCTTCAGATGAAGATAAAAAGCAAATGTTTATTTATATGGCATCGAAAGCGGCTAAACAAAACTTAGTACCGTTTTTTGAGAAATGGGGATTAGGTCCAAATGATGAGGTTAGAGGGAAAATCGAAAATTTAAATTTACCTAAATTAGAAAAAGAAATATGGAAAGCAACAGATAGTAATATTATTCGTGAAAAACAAGTGAAACCATACGGCGGGCTTCCTTATGGTGAAGCGTCTAATGTGGTACAAGATCTCATCGTTGGTGCGAATTTTAATGAAAATCTAGCAAATAGTCTTGTTCAAAATTTAGGTGAAAATGTAAAAGTAACAGGTAGAATTATGTGGCTGGATTTAGAGGTTGGAAAAAGAGCGGTATTAGTAGAAATTGAGGATGAGAAAGAACAGAGGAATTTCATTTCTGTTCCAGTTAACAGTCTTTATGGAGATACTATGGTATTTAAAGGTTACGGTGATGAGGTAAATTCTGTTATAACGCTCCTTCATGATGAAAAGAAAATCAACGTTTCTTTCGTTGGTAATGAGTTCCATGAGCGCTTTAAAAATGAAAAGTATGTAGGGATTACCTTATATGATAAGGACGGAAATGAAAAGAAAAATATTTCTATAGAAGGTCAAGAAAATTCTAAAAAAGTTGCTTTGCAACTTGAAGGTGTTGAACTTCAATATGGCGATATTATGAAAGTATATCATGCAGAACCAAGTCGTTTCGATTGGTATCAAAGTAATAAACTTGTAGAGCAAGGTGGAGCTAAGAATAAAAAAGAAAAGTTCTTTAAGATTACTCCACAAGGATATGAACTAATAGACGGTATACAGGAAGTAGAAGCAGTACCGCAAAAAGTAGTAATCGGGGCAGACGCTGAAAAATTAGAGGCGAACAACTTTGTTCAAGTAAAAGGTGGAGAAGTAATTGGTTTTGTAGAAAAACCGAATACAATGAAAATCGGTGAACAAAAAGTAAAAGTGGAAACGAAAGATCGTTTTGGAAATAAGAAAGTGACGGAAGTTCCATTAGAAGTGACATATGGAGATAGTTTACTTGTATATGGGTTAAGCTATGATGGTGACGATATGAAATCAATTATAACGTTACATCAGGATACGAAAAAAATGAGTGCGACAGATACGGATAATTTGATTCATGATTACTTTGGAGATGAGAAGTATTTTGAATTCACCTTGTACAATAAAGAGGGAAAAGAGAAGAAAAATATAGAGGTAAAAGGCTTGGAGAATACAGAAGCTTTTGCCAAGGAAGTAAATGGGTTAGTATTTGAATATGGAGATGTGGTGAAAGTATACCATGCAGAGTCTTCACGTTTACATTGGTATCAAAAAGGTTTATATGTGGGAGAAGGAAAAAATAAAGAAATAAAAGAATTATTCTTTGAAATTACTGAAAATGGATTTGAAAGATTAGAAGCTCTGCAAGAAGTAACGGCAGTACCACAAAAATTAGTAATTGGAACAGACGTTGAAAAATTAGAAGCAAAAGATTTTGTGCAAGTGAAAGACGGAGAAGTAGTTGGATTTGTAGAAAAACCAAATACGACAAAGATTGGTGAACAAAAAGTAAAAGTAGAAACGAAAGATCGCTTTGGTAATAAGCAAATAACAGAAGTGCCAGTAGAAGTGATTTACGGAGATAGCATTATGTTCTTCGGTACATGGCACGACGAAACGAATATTAAATCGATTGTTACATTAAATCATAAAGAAAAGAAATTCAGTACAACAGATTCAGAAGGTCCAATGCATACTTCATTTGCAGATGAGAAGTATATGGGAATGACTATGTATGATAAGGATGGAAAAGAGAAGAAAGATTTATCAGTAAAAGCATCTGAAAATACAAAAGAGTTTGCAGCACAGCTCAATGAAATGTCCTTTGAATATGGTGATATAGTAAAGGTTTATCAGAGAGAATTCGATCGTTTTAAAGTATATAAAAAGAATGAGTTCGTAGATACAAAGTATGGTGTAAATGAAGTATTCTTTAAAATTACAGAGCAAGGCTTCGAAAGAATGGGAGCTTTACAAGAAGTCACAGCGAAATCTCAACAAGTAGTAATCGGAACAGATGTTGAAAAGTTAGATCCAAAAGCTTTTGTTGAAGTGAAAGACGGAGAAGTAGTTGGATTTGTAGAAAAACCAACTACATCAAAAGTTGGAAAACAAACAGTAAAAGTAGAAACGAAAGATCGCTTTGGTAATAAGCAAATAACAGAAGTGCCAGTAGAAGTAACATATGGAGATAGTCTTGTATACCAAGGGCTGGGTGATGATATTCGTTCTATTGTAACGTTAAATCATGATGATAAGAAACTACATGTAACGTCTACAAATGAACAAATTCATAGTTACTTTAACAATGAATTATATATGGGAATTACCCTATATGATCAAAATGGAACGGAGAAAAAACATGTAACGGCAGAAGGACAAGAGACTTCAAAGAATTTTGCTGAGCAAGTAAATGGTATGATGTTCGAGTATGGTGATGTAGTAAAAGTGTATCATGCAGAATCTGATCGTTTAAGTTGGTATAAAACTGGTGAGTTAATTGGAAAAGGGGATGCGAAAAAATTTAAAGAGATTTCCTTCAAGATTACTCAAAATGGCTTAGAGCAAGTACAATAATAAGAAAAAGC
The DNA here is from genome assembly GCF_015712745.1 of Bacillus sp. SRB3LM. Taxonomy (NCBI): domain Bacteria; kingdom Bacillati; phylum Bacillota; class Bacilli; order Caryophanales; family Bacillaceae; genus Bacillus; species Bacillus sp. SRB3LM. Next base: position 127,301 of record NZ_VWVQ01000103.1, on the reverse strand, counting down.
TCGTAAAACATAATGTTTTACGAGCTTTTTTATTATTCAGCTTCAGAAACTACTGTGAAGCGTTCGTTTACATGTTTTGGATTTTCGATTTCATCAAGTGCTGCTACTGCGAAATCTTCGTAACTTACGTAGCTATCACCTTTTGCGTTAACAAGAAGGTTGTCTTTACCAGCTTTGTAAGAACCAGTGCGTTTTCCTAATGCGAATAGTGCAGAAGGGCTGATGAATGTCCAAGTGATATCATTTGTTTGTTGTAAGATTTCTAAGTTTTTGCCTTGGTTTTGAGCTGTTGCAAGGTATTCGCCTGGGAAACCCGGTGTCTCAAATACACGTGTTGTTTTCTTTTCGTCTACAAATAAGCTTCCAGCGCCGCCAACTACAAGTAATTTTGTGTTAGGTGCACCTTTCATCGCTTCGATTAGTACGTTTCCTGCATCTACGTGAAGGTGTTCTTGTCCTGCTGGAGCACCGAATGCATTTACAACTACATCGAATGCTTGTAGGTCGTTAGATGTAAGAGAAAATACGTCTTTTTCTAACACTTTTACGTTTTCTTCTGTAATTTTTGCAGCGTTTCTTACGATTGCAGTTACTTCATGTCCGCGATCTAATGCTTCTTTTAAAATACGACTTCCTGCTTTACCAGTTGCTCCGATAATTCCGATTTTCATAATAAATCCCTCCAAAGTGTTTTGTTAAAGTGTATATCTGAAAGTGAATGAATGTATTGTAATTAGGTTTGTTACAACCTGCTGTAATCATTATAGTTACAGGTTGGTGTTTTTGTCAATGGGGTTGTTTGTGAATTTATTTTTTGTTTTAGTATGCACAGTTAGAGGGAGGGCAGTCATAAAGATATTGTTACTGCGAGCCTGGCTAATATTTGGAAATTGCAAATTGTCGAAAAATGTTGATTTTTGAATGTTTTTTAAATATAATTCGTTTTATGGAGAAAAGGAGGGGTTAATTGTATGAATATTTTAGAGCAATTTGTTTCATCAACGAATACAATTCTTTGGTCATATATTCTTATTGCGATGTTAATTGGTTTAGGTCTTTATTTTTCTATTAAATTGAAATTCGTACAAATTACTCATTTAGGGGAAATGGTTCGACTAATGAGTGATGGATTAACTGGAAAGACGCGTAAAAAAGGTAGTGTATCTTCTTTCCAAGCGTTTTGTATGAGTTCAGCAGCTCGTATTGGTATCGGTAACTTAGCTGGTGTAGCGTTAGCTATATCTATGGGAGGACCTGGCGCGGTATTTTGGATGTGGGTTATTGCGATTATCGGGGCTTCTTCAAGTTTTGTAGAAAGTACGCTGGCCCAAATTTATAAAATAAAAGATGGCAGTGGCTTCCGTGGTGGTCCTGCTTATTATATGGAAAAAGGTTTAAATAAACGTTGGATGGGAATTTGGTTCTCTATCCTTATTACAATTAGTTACGGTTTAATTTTTAACTCAGTACAAGCAAATACAGTAACATTAGCATTTGAAAATGCATTTGGTTTAGAGCGTTATATTGTTGGTATTGTATTAGCTGCATTAGTTGCGGTTATTATTTTTGGTGGTGTAAAAAGTATTGCACGTATGTCGGAAATGATTGTTCCGCCAATGGCGCTTATTTATATTGCGGTAGCTATTTTTGTTGTTATTAAAAACTTCTATTTAATACCAGATGTGTTTACGGAAATCTTTAAAGGTGCATTCGGTTTAGATTCAGCTGTAGGTGGCGGTATCGGCGCTGCGATGAAATACGGTATTCAGCGCGGATTATTTGCGAACGAAGCAGGTATGGGTAGTGCGCCAAACGCGGCAGCGACGGCTGATGTAACGCATCCAGCAAAACAAGGTTTTATTCAAACAATTGGCGTATTAGTAGATACATTCTTAGTATGTACATCAACAGCATTTATCGTACTATGTTCTGGTGCATATAAAGCAACAAATTTAGAAGGTATTGAGTTAACGCAAAATGCATTAAGTTCACAAATCGGTCCATGGGCAAGTAGCTTCTTAGCGATTATTATTTTCTTATTTGCATTTAGTTCTCTTTTAGGAAACTACTATTATGGTGAAACGAATATTGAATTCATTAAACAAAGTAAAACGTGGTTAACGATTTACCGTATTGCGGTAGTAGGAATGGTATTATTCGGTTCTGTTGCGACGCTTCAAGTTGTATGGAATATGGCGGATCTATTTATGGGACTAATGGTAATCACAAACTTAATTGCGATTACACTTCTTGGACGATTTGCGTATGCTGCATTGGCAGACTATGTAAGACAAAAGAAACAAGGAAAAGATCCAGTCTTCAGTGCAGATTCTATTCCTGGCTTAACAAATACAGAGTGTTGGGATAAGTCAGCAGTAATGGATAAAGAAAAAGCAGTATAATGAAAAGGCGAGCATCGAGATGAATTCGATGCTCGCCTTTTTTGTTGTAGTAAATGATGAAAAGGGTGAGAGGTAATTATTAATATAACTTTTTTGTTTGTTCCTCTCGTTATTTGTGGGGAACGTACTATTTTAAAAGTATGACTGGTCGAAGAGGATAAGTGATTGAGTATTGGATAAATGCATGTGATGGCTATATTTTTATGTAAAAAAACATATATGTTAAGATATTTGACATACTCATGTCATAAAACCTTACATAAAGTTCTTGATTACTTAAAGTTTTTAGAATATAATTTTCTTATTGTTAGGAAGAGGGGGCAATGCAAATATGGATTTTTTAGCTAAGGTAATTGGGGATGTAAATAATATCCTTTGGTCATATGTCATTATTGCGATGTTAATTGGGTTAGGGCTCTATTTTTCATTTCGTGTGAAATTTGTCCAAGTTCGTTACTTCGGTGAAATGATTCGTTTGCTTGGGGATGGAGCAAGCTCGAAAACGAGAAAAGCGCAAAAAGAGAAGAGCGGCGTATCATCATTTCAAGCATTTTGTATGAGTACAGCTTCTCGTGTAGGTACTGGTAACTTAGCTGGTGTAGCTATTGCAATCTCAGCAGGTGGTCCAGGAGCAGTATTTTGGATGTGGTTAATCGCGGTAATTGGGGGTGCTTCTGCATTTGTAGAGAGCACATTAGCGCAAATTTATAAAGTGAAAGATGGGAATACGTTCCGTGGTGGTCCAGCGTATTATATGGAAAAGGGTTTAAATAAACGCTGGCTTGGAGCTATTTTCTCTGTATTAATAACAGTAAGTTTCGGATTGATTTTTAACGCTGTGCAATCTAATACTGTAGCAGCTGCTTTTGATGGAGCATTCAAAACAGATAGTAGATTAGTAGGTCTTGTAATGGCTGGTTTACTTGCAGTTATTATTTTTGGCGGAGTAAAACGAATTGCTCGCGCGGTTGAAATGATTGTTCCAGTAATGGCAATTATTTATGTAGCAGTGGCATTATTCGTTGTTGTAACAAACATTACGGCAATTCCATATGTATTTAAAGAAATTTTCTTACATGCTTTCGGAATTAAAGAAGTAGTAGGCGGAGGATTAGGAGCTGCGATTTTATTAGGGGTAAAACGTGGGTTATTCTCAAATGAAGCAGGTATGGGTAGTGCGCCGAACGCAGCAGCGACTGCAAACGTAACGCACCCAGTTAAACAAGGTTTCATTCAAACTTTAGGGGTATTTACTGATACATTATTAATTTGTAGTTGTACAGCATTTATTATTCTTTTATCAGATGTGCATAATGCAGCTGATTTAAATGGAATTCAATTAACGCAGCAGGCGTTAAGTCAACATATCGGTCCATGGGCTTCTATATTTGTAGCAGTTGCGATCTTCTTGTTTGCATTTAGTTCATTAGTAGGTAACTACTACTATGGTGAAACGAATATTGAGTTCTTAAATGGAAGTAAAGTGTTATTAAATGCATACCGCATTGCTGTACTTGGTATGGTTATGCTAGGATCTGTAGCGACAATTCAAATCGTTTGGGATGTAGCAGATTTATTCATGGGTATTATGGCTGTTATTAACTTAGTGGCAATCGTATTCCTTTCTAAGTATGCCTTTGCAGCATTATCAGATTACGTAAAGCAAAAGAAACAAGGAAAAGATCCAGTCTTTTATGCGAATTCAATTCCAGGCCTGGAAAATACAGAGTGCTGGGAAGAGCAAGTAGCTGATAAAGAAAAAGCAGTATAATGAGGTGAGCATCAAGTGAAACTTGATGCTCATTTTTTGTTTTATCCATATATTTGTTGGGAGTAAAAGACGAACATTAATGAGTGTTTTATAATAAAATGTAATTTTTTTAAGAAAAGTGCGGATATGAGATGTGATTTGTGTTAGAATGATAAATGCCTTTGAAACAAGAGGTTTTATGATTTTTCCTATTCGATTGAAGGTTTTGGAGGAGAAATAGAAAGTTCGGATTATTTCTTGTTTTGAGTGGTCAGACGTTCAACGTTAATGAAGAGTTAAATGGAGGATTTTATTAATGAAGTTTGTTATGTTCCTTGTAGGATTACTTGTTGTATTTGTACTCGGTTTTCTTATAAGTGCCGATCGAAAGAAGATTAAGTATAAACCAATCGCAATTATGCTTATTATTCAGCTAGCATTATCTTATTTCTTATTAAATACGCAAGTCGGTTATATTTTAGTAAAAGGAATTTCAGATGGATTTGGGGCACTTCTTGGATATGCGGAAGCTGGAATCGTTTTCGTATTTGGTGGTCTTGTTAATAAAGGAGAGGTTTCATTCTTCTTAACAGCGCTATTACCAATCGTATTCTTTGCCGTTTTAATCGGAATTCTGCAACACTTTAAAATTTTACCTGTATTTATTCGTGCTATTGGTACGTTGTTAAGTAAAGTAAATGGTCTAGGAAAACTAGAATCATATAACGCAGTAGCAGCTGCCATTGTTGGACAAGCGGAAGTATTTATTACAGTAAAAGATCAATTAAGTAAAATCCCAAAACATCGTTTATATACATTATGTGCATCTTCTATGTCGACGGTGTCGATGTCAATCGTTGGTTCTTATATGAAAATGATCGAACCGAAATATGTAGTAACAGCACTTGTATTAAATTTATTTAGTGGTTTCATTATCATTCATATTATTAACCCGTACGATATTACAGAAGAAGAAGATACACTGAAATTAGAAAATAAGAAAAAACAATCATTCTTTGAAATGCTGAGCGAGTACATTATGCTTGGTTTCACGATTGCGATTACAGTAGCAGCTATGTTACTTGGTTTCGTAGCATTAATTACAGCAATTAATAGCTTGTTTGATTCCGTGTTCGGTATTACATTCCAAGCTATTTTAGGATATATTTTCTCACCATTAGCATTCGTAATGGGTATCCCACAAGCTGAGATGGTAACAGCGGGACAAATTATGGCAACAAAATTAGTATCAAATGAGTTTGTTGCGATGCTTGATCTTGGAAAAGTAGCTGGTGATTTATCGGCTCGTACAGTTGGTATTCTTTCTGTATTCCTTGTATCATTTGCGAACTTCTCATCTATCGGAATTATCGCAGGTGCAACGAAAGGTATCGATGAAAATCAATCAAATGTTGTATCATCATTTGGTCTACGCCTTGTGTATGGTGCGACATTAGTAAGTATTCTATCAGCGATTATCGTTGGTGTTATGTTATAAAGTGAAACTTTAATCAGTGGGTGGCTTTATCCCCCGCTGATTATTAGCCCTCACCAATCGGGGTAAAAAAGGATGGTCCTAGCTCATAGCTAGGGCTATTTTTATGGTAAAATTGCATGAAAAAACCAATTAATTAGGAATATATTAACATATAAAAATATTTTAAAATTTATATTGCATTTCGTCTAGATAACGCTTACAATTTGATTTGTAGGTGGTATCAATTTCAGACTTTCAAATATGGTAGGAGAGAAGAGGCTACCTTTTATAAATTGCAATTTATGTAAACGCTTACTGATTTTAGATGACAGTTGAATAGTATTTAGGGGTTTTAAATTTTTTTAACATCAATGGTCAGACGTCATTCGTTATACGTTATACGACCAATAACTCATGGGAGAAGTGGAGGATTCACATATGAAAATAGTAATGTTTCTAGTCGGTTTACTTGTAGTATTTGTACTAGGTTTCCTTATCAGTTCAGATCGTAAGAAAATTAAATATAAACCAATTGCACTTATGCTTGTCATTCAATTGGTACTTGCGTATTTCTTACTAAATACAAAGGTCGGATTTGTATTAGTAAAAGGGATCGCAGATGGATTTGGCGCTATTTTAAAATTTGCGGAAGCTGGGGTTAATTTCGTATTTGGTGGTCTAGCAAACGATGGACAAGCACCATTCTTCTTAACAGTATTATTACCGATTATTTTCTTAGCAGTATTAATCGGGATTCTGCAACATATTAAAGTTTTACCGATTATCATTCGTGCAGTAGGTTTCCTATTAAGTAAAGTTAACGGTTTAGGAAAACTAGAATCATATAATGCGGTAGCAGCTGCAATCGTTGGTCAAGGGGAAGTATTCATTACAGTAAAAGATCAACTAAGCAAATTACCGAAAAATCGTTTATACACACTTTGTGCATCTTCAATGTCTACAGTATCGATGTCAATCGTCGGTTCTTATATGAAAATGATTGATCCAAAATATGTAGTAACAGCACTTGTATTAAACTTATTCAGTGGATTCATTATCGTTCATATCATTAATCCATATGAAGTAAAAGAAGAAGACGATATTTTAGAATTACAAGAAGACAAGAAACAAACATTCTTTGAAATGTTAGGCGAATATATTATGCTTGGTTTCTCAATCGCTGTAACAGTAGCGGCGATGTTAATCGGTTTCGTAGCATTAATTACAGCAATTAACGGTGTATTCGATTCAATTTTCGGAATCACATTCCAAAGCATTTTAGGATACATCTTCTCACCATTAGCATTCGTAATGGGTATTCCAACATCAGAGATGCTACAAGCAGGACAAATTATGGCAACAAAATTAGTAACGAACGAATTCGTTGCAATGCTTGACCTTGGAAAAGTAGCTGGTGATTTATCAGCTCGTACAGTAGGTATTTTATCTATCTTCCTTGTATCATTTGCGAACTTCTCATCTATCGGAATTATCGCAGGTGCAACGAAGAGTATCGATGGCAAACAAGCAAACGTTGTATCATCATTCGGTTTAAAACTTGTATACGGTGCAACGTTAGTAAGTATATTATCAGCGATTATCGTTGGGGTTATGCTTTAATAAATTAAGAAAAGCAATGAGCGTGGGCTCATTGCTTTTTTTGTTTAACTTGCTTTATCCAAGTCTCTTTTAAAACGTGGTTTCTCTAAATAAGTTCCCAGTCTCCACGCATATTCCACTGGCCCCATTCGGTATTTTTGGAGCCAATAGGTGCTAACGAATAATTGAATCGTATAAATTCCGATGGTTAAAAGAATACCGAAGAAATAGCCAATTTTCCCGTATAAGTCAAATCCATATGCGTAAAAAATGGTTGTTGCGATAATAGATTGCGCTAAGTAATTACTAACGGACATTTTCCCCATGTTCGCCATGTATGTTAGTAGACGGGTTGCTTTTTTGTAATGGAATAATAAAATGATTGTGCTTCCGTAAAAGAAGGTCATAGTTACTGGTGTAAGGCCATCTTGTAGCATAATTAAAAGCGGGTGCTTTACGAACATAGCTAAGATTTTAATTGTAAAAGAGAAGAGACCGGTGGCAAACCATATTTTTTTGATAGCAGGTATATGTTTACTGACCTCAAATAGCCAGCCTTTTTTCCCTACATACATTCCGAGTAGGAACAGTGGAGACATAAAAATTATTGCGAAAACTGATATGAAAAATAATCCGAATGCACCGTCAATTCCCATGTAATCAAAAGGATTTTCAGTCAATCTAAAGTTGACGTGATCCATATAGCTTCCAGTTTGATGGACTTTATGTTCTTTTTCAGTATAAGGTGCAAAATCATCTATATTTGTAGATGGATCAGTTTGATAAGACATAAGTGTAATAAGTGCGAGTAGAATAATCGCCCAAATGAGCAAAGTTTTCGGTTTTCGATTGATGAACATCATTAAGAAAATCCCGATTATTCCGTATGCAAATAAAATATCGCCCTCCCAAACAAAAGTGCCGTGAATGTAGCCTAGTAGTAAAAGAATGATAATACGTCTTATGTATGTGGGGAAGAATTTTTTTCCTTTTGCGATAATACTTTTTTGTAACAAAATAATGCTAAGCCCAAATAGAAAAGAAAATAGGGATATAAAGTTATGTGTGCCGAAGAATTGAATAAACCAATTAGCGCCTTTATCAAGATCGCCGAATAGATAAGTTGGTTTTTCACTGGTGAAGAACCCGAATTGAATTAATGTCATATTGACTAGTAAAATGCCAAACAAAGCGAAACCACGAATTGCATCAACAGCTTCTACACGTTGATTCATTTTTCCTCTCCTCGTATATTCGTTTTTATATTGAAAATAATACCATTTTATAGCTGGCACTATGTCAAATATGAGGAAATTTAAGGTGATTTTAAGATAGAGAGCAAACAAAAAAATCACCTTAATACATGTATTAAGGTGATTGAAATATTATTCAGCTGGAGGCGTAAATGTACGTTTCTCTAATTCAGCATCTAGCATAAACAGTGCGTTTGAATCGCTTGTAATACGTTTTAATTTTTGAATGATGCTATCGAATGAAGCTTCTTCTTCCACTTGTTCGTCAACGAACCATTTTAAGAATGTAATTGTTGCATGTTCACGCTCGTCCCAAGCGATATCAGATAAGTTATAAATACGCTTCGTTACTTCACGCTCGTGTTCAAGTGCGATTTCAAAAGCGTTTAATACAGATTCGTATTCGTTATTCGGATTATCAAATCCAGTAATAATAGCACGCTCTCCGCGGTCATTAATATAGTTGTAAAGTTTCATTGCGTGGAAACGTTCTTCTTCAGCTTGTACAAGGAAAAAGTTAGCGAATCCATCATAGCTCTCCGCTGTACAGTAAGCAGCCATTGCCATATAAGCATGGGCAGAGTAAAATTCAAAGTTCATTTGTTCATTTAATGCGTCGTGCAATTTTTTTGATAACATAAAATCCCCCTTAGTATTGTGACAAGAATATTATACCATAATTGATAATATTCTCATTTGGATGTCTCGAACCTTTTCGAAAGCTTTGTGACGTGTGCGTCCATAATGTCTTGTAAGTCTAAATCATATTTTTGCGAAAGAATAATAAAGTTAGATAGTACATCACCAAGTTCTTCTTTTAGTTTTTGTTTTAGCTCTTCTTCTGTTTTCGCGTCTTCATCAGGACGATCACGACCGATTTCGATTGCGCGAACAACGCGTGAAACTTCTCCAACTTCCTCTGTTAAGAAATTTAACCGAATAAAAGCATTATACTGTGACCAGCTTCGTTTTTCGTAAAATTCCTCAACCCATCTTTGAAATGCAACGATATCCATTTCTTTCTCATCCCCTCAATATGTTGTACAATGTTCATTGTATCATAACAATATATAGTTTCGGGGTGTAAGAATGAGAAAGATTTGTGTGTTTGCAGGTTCAAATTTAGGGGAGAGACCAGAATTTAAAGAGCAGGCAATTCAGTTAGGTAAAATGTTTGTTGAGAACGACTATGAGCTCGTATACGGTGGTTCATGTGTCGGATTAATGGGAGAAGTAGCAAACGAAGTTCTTCGTTTAGGTGGACGTGTAACAGGTGTTATGCCGCGCGGTCTATTCCGAGGAGAAATTGTGCATACAGGATTAACAGAATTAATTGAAGTAGAGACGATGCACGAACGTAAAGCTAAAATGGCAGAGCTTGCGGATGCTTTTATTGCGCTGCCAGGCGGATACGGAACGTTTGAAGAACTATTTGAAGTTGTATGTTGGTCACAAATTGGTATACATAATAAGCCGGTTGGTTTATTAAACATAAAAGGTTTTTACGGACCAATTTTGCAAATGGTTGAACGTGCAGCGGAAGAAGGATTCATGAATCCATCGAATAAAGAATTGATCGTTTCAGCAGAGACAGCAGATAAACTAATTCATGCAATCCAAAATTATGAGCGTCCTGTTTTGGGAACGAAGTGGAAGCAACTATCATAGCAAATACGGAAACACATGTCGTTTTAATTTAAGATGGCATGTGTTTTTAAATTGGTTAAATATGTTAATGTTGAGATATGATGTTTTTTGGAAAAGGAGAAATTGATGGAGGAGTTTGTGTATTTACGTCCTGTTTTTAAAAGTATTTTAGCAGCGTCTATTCTTGTTATGCTAATCGTTTCAACGCAGAAGAAAGAGCTAATTAATGAATTTTCGCTTTGGTTTATTTCGATATTGTGTATCGGTGTTTCGGCGATAACACTCTTTATGATTGGCTTTATTGTTGATGAGTATAATTTGGCTGGAGATCCACAATCGTTTTGTATGTTTATTGCGATTGGTTGTATTAGTGGCCTGAATTTCATTATTTATTACAGAAGGCAATAAAAGAGGCATTCCATATTACTTTGGAATGCCTTTATCATTTTGATTGCTTTGTTTTTTATACAGGTACCAGCCACCCCAGCCGCCACCAATTGCTACGACAACGAGGAAAGCATAGTCCTTAACCTCGACATGTATATTGAAAATATTAGCTATAAGTAAGAGAATCCCAACTGTTATTAACGCAAAAAATGCTCTAATTAAGTAGTCTTTCAACTGAACCACTCCCGTCATTTAAGTAGTAAATGATGAATTTGGAAAAGCTTTTTGGGTCTATGATACTAAAGGGTGTTTCCTATATTTTAACATAGATGAGATTGTAATATATTGATAAAAGTAGGGGAGAGGGGTGTGTTAATATTGTCGTGATTTGTCGATAAGTCGATATAATTGAAAAATCGCTGATATATTGGAGGGAATCGCCGATATAATTGGATAATCGCTGATATATTGGAAAAATCGCTGATATAAATTTCATGTACCAGCATGCGCGATAATTCCATGGAAAAAAGCGACTCTGAACGAGCCGCTTCCGCTTTTAATGATATCCAGCTCCAGCGGCTAGAACAGTCGGTTGTTTCACTCCTTCATTCGAGGCAAAAAGCGCCTCGTAATCAGGAGTTCCAACACCCTCCTGTTCTAAGCGAGCCGCTTCTGCTTTAAAGTAATATCCAGCTCCGGTAGCTAGAATGTTCGGTGGCTTCGCTTTTTCCTGCGAGGCAAAGAGCGCCTCTACGTCAAAAGCTCCATCCCCCTCACATTCTGAGCAAGCTACCTCCGCTTTTAGATGATATCCAGCTCCAGCGGCTAGAATCTCCGGTCATTTCGCTCTCTCGCTCGAAGCAAAAAGCGCTTCAAGGTCGAGAGCTTGAAGTGCCCTGCGATTCTGAGCAAGCCGCTTCCGCTTTTAATTATTATTGATTCAAGAACGCACGTAGCATCCAAGCGTGTTTTTCTAGTTCTGTGTAGATGCCTAGTAGTAGGTCAGATGTCATTTCATCATCAGAGTCTTGAGCGATTTCCATGCCTTTTTTTAGTTCGACTAGCATCATTTCGTAGTCTTTCATGATTGCTTCGACCATCCCTTCTGCAGTTTCTCCGTATGCTGCTTCTTGAATAGAAGATAGTTCTAAGTATTCTTTCATTGTTGCTACTGGTTTGCCGCCAATTGCTAAAATACGTTCTGCAATTTCATCGATATGAGTAGCTGATTCTGTGTAAAGTTCTTCGAATTTCTCGTGTAATGTGAAGAATTGAGGTCCTTTTACGTACCAATGGAAGTTGTGAAGTTTTGTGAATAAAACGCTCCAGTCTGCTACTTGTTTGTTTAATACTTCGATTACTTGTTTGTTCATTATGATCAATCTCCTTTTGAGTTGTTATGTGATATCAATTGCTAATTTATAATTATTATAATCTAGTAATCTCTATAAATCAACCCTTTTGCTGGAATTAAATTGAACAAATTATAAACTGGTGTAAATAAAAATCCCTATTACTGTGGAGTAATAGGGATTTTGTTTAATATATAGCTCTTGTTCTAAACGAGCCGCTTCCGCTTTTATTTGTTAAACAGCCTTTTGTTTTTCTTCTACATCCTGTCCATCCCAGCACTCTGTATTCTTTAAGCCAGGGATAGAGTTTGCAACGAAGACAGGATCTTTTCCTTGCTTCTTTTGCTTCAAATAGTCTACTAATGCAGCGTAAGCAAATTTGCTAAGGAATGAGATGGCAATTAAGTTTGTGAATACCATTAGTCCCATGAATAAATCAGCTAAACTCCAAACTGTTTTAAGAGCAGCAATTGATCCGAAGAATACCATTCCAACAACTGCAACACGATAAATCATTAACCATGTTTTGCTTTCTTTAATGAATGCAATATTTGTTTCACCGTAATAGTAGTTTCCTAGAAGTGAACTGAAAGCGAATAGGAAAATAATAATCGCTAAGAAAGTGCTTGCCCACGGTCCAATTTGTGAACTTAATGCGTTTTGTGTTAATTCGATACCTTCTAAATTTGATCCTTTGTAAAGTCCAGAACATAATACGATAAATGCTGTTGATGTACATACTAAGAATGTATCTACGAAAACGCCTAACGCTTGAACAAGTCCTTGTTTTACAGGGTGAGATACATCAGATGTTGCGGCTGCATTAGGAGAACTACCCATTCCTGCTTCTGTCGCGAATAAACCGCGCTGAATTCCGAACTTGATTGCTGCTCCAATACCACCAGCGATGGCTTGGTCTAAACCGAATGCACCGTTAAAGATTTCCATAAAAATGCTTGGTAACATACTGAAGTTGTTAATAACGACAAAAATAGCCACGCCGATATAAACGATTGCCATTGGCGGAACAATCATTTCTGTAATACGTGAAATGCTCTTAATACCACCAAAAATAATGACTGCAACTAATAAGGCTAATAGAGCTCCTACGATCGTTCGCTCTAGTCCAAAAGCATTTTCAAACGCTATTGTTACTGTATTCGCTTGTACTGAATTGAAAATTAATCCGTACGCAACTGTAATAAGAAGTGAGAACCAAACACCCATCCAACGTTTGTTTAATCCTTTTTCCATGTAATATGCCGGCCCACCACGGAACCTGCTACCATCTTTTACTTTATAAATTTGCGCGAGCGTACATTCTACGAAACTAGTAGCTGCTCCGATAATTGCGATAAACCACATCCAAAATATTGCGCCAGGTCCACCCATTGAAATTGCTAATGCTACACCGGCTAAGTTTCCGATACCGATACGTGCTGCTGCACTTAAGCAAAATGCTTGGAATGGGGAGATGCTATCTTTCTTTTTTTCCTTTCGATTAAACCCTTTACTAATTAAGCTGACCATTTCACTGAAATGAGTAATTTGGACAAATTTTAATTTAAAAGAGAAGTAAAGACCGAAGCCGATTAGCATTGCAATAAGAATATATGACCATAAAATATTATTCGTTACCTCAAGGAATCTGCTAAAGATATCAACCATATAATACACTTCCTTTTTTTCGTAATAAGAAAATTATATGCAAAAAATATACGAGAATCAATTTTTCTAAAAAACATGTTACTTAAATCATTTTTGTGTTATGATTATGTTACATAATAATATTTTTAGAATTATTTACATTTTAAAAAACTAAATTTAAAGCGAGAAGGTGGGGGTAATTTGAAAGAAGATTCTTTATTGAAAGTAAGCCTTGAGAGTTTGAAAATGAGAAGTAATATATTCTTTATCATTACATCTTTAAGTATCTTTTTAGGGTCCACTTATTATTACAATAAAAGATTTCCAAATCACAAATATCCTGAGTGGTTAGAATTTCTAAAGCTGATTGGATGAATAAAAGACAGAAAAACAGAAAATTAAAATAAATAAGTTATGGAGGATCTAAAAATGAATATTAGAGAAAGTGAACTTCCGGGTATTGGTTATAAGTTTCAAATCGTTACGAAAGGTAACGAAAAGATGGTAATTGTTATTCATGATGATGGACGTAGAGAAATGTATCATTTTGATTCAGACCATGAAGAAAGCATCTCAAGTATTTCACTACGTGACTCAGAGGCAAGACAAATTGCAGCAATATTAGGTGGAATGGTATATAAGCCTAGGGCGTTAGAAAATGTTGAGATGGTTTTTGAAGGTTTAGCAATTGAGTGGTTTAAAGTAGAGAATACAGCTCCAGCAATCGGAAAAACAATTGGCGATCTTGAAATAAGAAAAACATATAGCGTAACGATAATCGCAGTTATGAAGAAGAACATGAAGAAGCTATTTAATCCAGGACCAGAAACAGTAATTGAAGAAGGAGATATGCTTGTAGTTTCAGGTGAGAGAGAAGAAATTAAAAAAATCATTAATGAATTACTTTCAAATAGGGGGGACTGATTAGATGGATACGTTAATTTTTGAAGTTGGTACAGCTTTAGTTTTAGTGGCAATTGCAGCAGTAATTGCTGGAAAATTTAAGTTCTCAGTAATTCCTTTTCTAATCGTTCTTGGAATGTTAGTAGGACCGCATGCACCGACAATAGGTGTTATCAATCTCAAATTTATTGAAAGTGCAAGTGTAATTTCCTTCCTTGGACGAATTGGGGTTCTATTCCTTCTATTCTATCTAGGATTAGAATTTTCAATGAAAAAACTTATTAAATCTGGACGCTCTATTGCGATTGGCGGAACGATTTATATTTTAATTAACTTTTCACTTGGTTTGTTATACGGATTTATAATGGGATTCCCATTACTAGAAATCTTAATTATAGCGGGTATTATTACGATTTCTTCTAGCGCTATCGTTGCTAAAGTGTTAGTGGACTTAAGAAGAACTGGTAATAATGAAACCGAATTAATTTTAGGAATTATTATGTTTGAAGATATATTCCTTGCTGTATATTTATCAGTTGTTTCTGGTTTAGTACTAGGGGATCACGCTTCCTTCTTAGGTGCCCTTACTTCAATTGGAATTGCTTTAGGATATATGCTTCTATTCTTTATAGTAGCTAGAAAGGCTACGCCGTTATTAAATAAATTGCTCAATATTAGCTCAGATGAAATCTTTATTATTGTAGTATTTGCTTCTTTATTCTTCATTGCTGGTTTTTCAGAAACAATTCACGTTGCAGAAGCAATTGGAGCACTTCTTCTAGGATTAGTTTTCTCTGAGACAGAGCATAGTGACCGAATTGAACATCTTGTTGTTCCATTTAGAGACTTTTTCGGAGCTATTTTCTTCTTCAGCTTCGGGTTAAGTATTGATCCGTTCTCATTAGGCGGAGCGATATGGTTAACGTTAGGCGCTGTCCTTCTTACGATAATCGGTAACTTTGTAGCAGGAATGATCGCGGGAAGACAAGCTGGATTATCTCATAAAGCATCAACAAATATCGGATTAACAATCGTTTCAAGAGGAGAGTTCTCCATCATTATGGCTAATATCGGTATCGCCGGTGGCTTAATGTCAGTACTGAAACCATTCTCAGCACTATACGTGCTTATACTATCCATTTTAGGCCCACTTCTGACAAAAGAGTCGAAGAATGTATATAAATTCTTAAATAAAATCTTTAAGTGGGATACGAAAGCTACAAAAATTTAAAATTTAGAAGAACCTATGCTGATATAGGTTCTTTTTATTGTCATTTTTTTAGGGTAAGAGAATACGTTTAATATTTACCATATTGTGGCATACATATAGAAAAAGGGTGCTTGGAAAGGGGAATAAAGAGAAATGGAACTCCAGTTTCAAAATGTATATCAACAGGTAGAGAATTGGTATGTGTTGGATTCGGAGCTTCCTTGGGATGTCAAAAAGCTAAGAGAGGATTTATTTTCTCTTATTGAAGTATGTAAAACGCCCGTTATTTTTTGTGATACGTGTGATGCAAACGATGTGCTTCTATCATTAGGGGAAGAGGAAGAAGAGTTTCTATTCCCAGTAGGTGGTTTTTATCATAAAGAAAAACAATTAATTTTCGTTTGTATGTGGGAAGAGTATGAGCAAGTTCTCAAAACGCTACTGCATGAATTTCGCCATGCGATGCAGCATAAGAGAGATATATTGTATGTGGGAAGTGAACGGTACGAAGAGCGATGGATTGAAAAAGATGCGAGGAAGTTCGCGGAGAGGAAATTGGATGAATATAAGAGTAGAAAGTTAATGTAAAGCATAGTGGAGAAATAGCGCTGTGCTTTCCTTATACTTATTAAAAATAAGTATTTGACTTTAATTAAGTTTAGTTCTAAACTAATGATATGAAACGAGCGAGGTGATGAAATGAAAACAGAGGATAGACTAGGACTACTATTATGGTTTCGTTTGTCACGTTTTTATAATAAGAGTATTCGTGAGACGAATCAGCACTTAAAAAAATGGAATGTATCTGCCGCCCAGTTTGATGTGTTAGCTCAAGTTGGAGGACATGATCGTTTAACGCAGCAAGAACTTGGAAATAAGCTATTTGTTACGAAAGGAAATGTAACGCAGCTTTTAAATAAAATGGAGCAGCTTGAGTGGATTTTGCGTGAACAAGAGGGTACTACGAAATATATTTCTTTAACAGAAAAGGGAAGAGCTTTATATGAGGAAATCGTCCCACCTCAAGAAACGTTCCAAGCAGAGAAGTTTCATAATTTAAATATAGAGGAACAAAAGCAATTATTAAAACTACTAAAAAAGTTACAGTAAGAAAAAATTTTAGAATAAATCTCGAATTCGAGATAGTATGAGGTGAAGGATATGTTTAGAAAAGTTGATCATAAAAATATGGGCAGAGCAAATCATGGTTGGTTAAATACACATTTTCATTTTTCTTTTGCCAATTACTATAATCCAAATAATATGAACTTCGGAGCGTTACGTGTTATTAATGATGATCTAGTAGCGGCGCAAACTGGTTTTGATATGCATCCACATCGTGATATGGAGATTATTTCTTACGTTGTAGATGGTGCTTTAACACATGAAGACAGCATGGGAAATCGCGGAACGATTGAGCGTGGACATGTTCAATATATGAGTGCTGGTACGGGTGTATTTCATAGCGAGCATAATTTAGGCGATGAAACGCTGCGTTTATTACAAATTTGGATTTTACCAGACCGTGCAGATCATAAACCAAACTACGGTGAGTTTAAATTTGATTGGAGCAAGCGTGAAAATGAATGGTTCCATATGGTGTCTTCAGTAGAAGGAAATGCACCAATTCAAATTCACCAAGATGCGAATTTATATTCTTTATCATTAGAGGCTGGAAAAGAAATTCATTTTCCAGTGAAAGAAGGCCGTCAATTGTACCTTGTACAAATTGAAGGAAGCAGTGTAATAAATGGTGAAACATTTGTTATGCGGGATGCAGCAGAATCTGTAGGAGAAGATATTCACATTCAAGCGAAAGAGCAATCACACTATTTAGCAATTGAATTGAAAAAACAATAAAATGCGTAAAAAAAGAGGACATCCTATCGGATGTCCTCTTTTTTTGATTGGAATTGTCTGAAAAATGTTTCTCAAATTTTCGGTAGAGGTATGAGCTGTAAAAATCAGAATTGTATAAAAGTGTCAAAAATCTTTATGGGAATGGGGAATGTTATAGTGAAAAAGCAAGTCATTTCATCAGCATTAGCGTTAACTGTTATCGCCGGGGGATTTGGAGCGTTTGGGGCAACGACAACGAAAGCGGAAGAACAAAAAATTCAATATCATCAAGAATTTAAAACACCTGCATACATAGGTGAAGAATGGAAAGCACCGGAAGGACTAGATAAAAAAGAGACGGTCTTTCAATACTTAGAGAGTAAGAAAGATATGTTTAAATTAGCAGGAAATATTGAAAAGCATTTTAATATCGTTGGAGAAGAAAAAGACGCTGAATCTGATACGACACATGTGAAGCTAGTTGAGAAACATAATAACATCCCTGTGTACGGTTCTGATCAAACTGTTACACTTGATAAAGAGAACAATGTAAAAGCATTCTTCGGACAAGTTATTCCGAATTTAGATGATAAAAATATTCCTGCATCTGCAAGCATTAGTGCGGAACAAGCAGAAACAATTGCAAAGGCAGATATTGAGAAAGAAATTGGTAAAGTAAAGAGTTATGACGGTGTGAAAAAAGATTTATTTGTATATGAAAAGGACGGTAATTACTACCTTGCATACTTAGTTAAGGCATCGATTTCAAAACCAGCTCCAGGATATTGGCATTATTTTGTTGATGCAACGAATGGAAATGTTATTGAGAAATATAACGCTGTAGATAACATTACTGGATTTGGTTACGGAGTATTAGGTGCTAGACAATCATTTGAAATTGCTCAAGATACGAAAACAGGACAATTCAACTTGTTTGATGGTAAACGAGGACAAGGTGTTCACACATTTGATGCAGAAAATATGGACGAGAACTGGTTTAATTTATTCTCACAAATTCTTGGATATACAGGAGAAGAAGTTGAAAGTAAATCTAAGTTCTTCGAAGATAAAGCTGCAGTTGATGCGCATGTAAATGCAGGAAAAGTATATGATTACTACAAAAAGACATTTAATCGTAACTCTTTCGATGATAAAGGTGCGAAGCTTATTTCAACTGTTCACGTAGGGGAGAGCTGGAATAACGCAGCTTGGAATGGTGTGCAAATGATGTATGGTGATGGCGATGGAAAAACATTCATTCCATTATCTGCTGGACTTGATGTTATCGGTCACGAATTAACGCATGCTGTAACTGAACATACAGCAAACCTTGTTTACAAAAATGAGTCAGGGGCGTTAAATGAATCGTTATCTGATATTATGGGTGTTATGGTTGAGAAGAAGAGCTGGGATTTAGGTGCTGACATTTATACACCTGATAAACCTGGTGATGCGCTTCGCTCTCTTAAAGACCCAGCGTCTATTCCAAACCCATTAAAACCAAGTGAAGGTTACCCAGATCACTATAGTAAACGTTATACTGGAACAGCTGATAATGGCGGCGTTCATATTAACAGCAGTATTAACAATAAAGCTGCATACTTAGTATCTGAAGGCGGAGATCATTACGGCGTGAAAGTAACTGGAGTGGGCCGTGAAGCGACAGAAAAAATTTACTACCGTGCTCTTACGAAATATTTAACTGCAAACTCTGACTTCAAAATGATGCGTCAAGCTGCTCTTCAGTCAGCTGAAGATTTATATGGTAAAAACTCTAAAGCTGTACAAGCTGTAACGAAAGCTTATGATGCAGTAGGTGTAAAATAATAAGAGAAAAGACCTGACATCCTAGTCAGGTCTTTTCTTTATCCCGCTATCCGTAAATGATGAAATTTTCACTTTATTTAGTCGCGAATACCTAATGCGATTTTCGCCATACGTGACATACGTTCTTTCGACCAGGGCGGATTCCAAACGACATTAACTTCTATTTCATTAACTTCAGGTACGTTCGTTGATAATACTTTTTTAACGTCTGATACGATTTGCCCAGCCATTGGACAACCGATAGAAGTCATAGTCATCGTAATGACAGCATTATTATTTTCATCTGCTGTAACATCATACACTAATCCAAGATTAACGATATCAACACCTAGTTCAGGGTCAATAACAGCTTCTAAATTGGCAAATAATTTATTTTCAAATGCTTCTTGTGACATAAGCAGCCCCTCCTACACTTTAATGATATCGATTCTCATTATAACGGAAATGAGCATAATGTGCAGGAAATGAGCTCAAAAAAATATCCCTCTTCGCAAGAGGGGTATTTTTTGAACATCTATTCTGTTTTAAAATGAGATACGAGTTGATCTAACTCTTCAACTGTTTGTTTCATTTTTCCAGCAGTTACTGCCATTTCATTCATAACAATAACTTTCTGTTCAGCAGATTGTGCCGTTGCGGCAGTTTCGCTCGATACTTCAGTAGAGATAGAAGCGATGTTATTAAGTGAAGCGTTCATTTCTTCAGCACTTGCAGCCATTTCTTCAGCAGTTGCTGATATATCTTGCATTTGAGTAGATACTTTATTTACTTGTTCTACAATTGTTGTGAAAGAAGTACCAGCTTCACGAATAACATTGATACCTTCAAATGCTTCAGAACGGCCTTGAGACATCATAGAGCTAGCAGTTTCTGTATCATTTTGAATTTGATGTAGTAATTGATTAATGTCTGTTGCAGCTGTTTTAGATTGTTCAGCAAGTTTTCGAACTTCGTCAGCTACGACAGCAAATCCTTTTCCTTGCTCGCCAGCACGAGCTGCCTCAATAGAAGCATTTAAAGCAAGTAAGTTTGTTTGCTCAGCAATATTAGAAATAGATTGTACAGCAGTATCAATATATTTCGTATGAGTGATTAGACGTTCAACCACTTCTGACGTAGCATTTACAGCTTCATGTATCGTTGTCATTTGTGAAACAGATTTTTGGATAACGGTACTTCCATCGCTAGCATGTTCAGATGTGGCAACAGCAAGTTCCGCTACAGATGAAGCAGATTCAGCAATACGCTGAACACTTACTGCCATATCGTCCATTGCAGTTGAACTTTCTTCCATACTAGAAGTTTGTGATTGAATACTTGCATTTAAGTTGGACATCGAGCTTTGGACTCTTAATGTCGCCTCACGTGATGTATTCGTTTTTTCTAGCATATTTTCAGAAGCGGTTTGTACTTCCACTGATGTTTTTTGAACACGATTAATGATATGTTGTAGGTTTTCTAACATTTTATTAAATGATGTTGCGATAGCACCTATTTCATCGTTGCTATTTACTTGTAGACGTGCCGTTAAGTCACCTTCTTGAGAGGCTAATTCTTTTAGTTTCGTGTCAATTTGTTGAATTGGTTTCACCAGTTTACCAGAGAACCACCATGCAAGAATAATTGCAACGATAATACATACAACAAGTGATAAGAAAATAACATATTCGATTAAGAGTGCAGATTGATCAATTTTTTCAATAGATTGTTCACGTAATTTAGCTTGTTCATTACTGTAGTTTGTGAAGTCACCAATTACTTTATAGACAGTTCCGTTTTCTGAAGAAGCTACTTGTAAAGCTTCTTCCCATTTTTGTTCTTTTGCAAGAGTGAATACTTTTTCTTCAACGAACTTTCTCCAAGTAGACCCTAATTCCATTGTGCTTTTTACGGACGAAGAAAGATTTGGATTAGAAAGAAGTTTATCTTTTGAATCCTCAAGACGTTTACTCATCTCATTAAACTTGTCTAATTCGACTTGATCATGTTGTAGTAAATAACCTCTTAAAGCAGAGAGCTGTACTTGATAAGCGTCTCCACGTTCTTTCAATTCTGTTGCCAGTGGAGAAATTTCTTTTTGTAATGTTTCAGCTTTACGAGATTGATCAATAGCAAAAAATAAAATAAAAGCTAAGGCGATACCAAATAAAGCACAAATCGTTCCCATCATGAACATAAGTTTTTTTCTGATACTTACAAAATTCATATGATTAAAAGCCTCCTTTGTGAAATCTTAGTATTAGAATTAATAAATGTAAAAAATTGAAAGAAAGCTTTACTCCGGTTGGAATAAAGCTTTCTTATTTCCTTTAGGAATTATAGCAGACGGAATGAGAGATAGAAAGAGATATTTTAAAGTGAAAAAAGAGAGACTGTAAAACTTTCTTTCCTATACCTTTGAGCTCGTGTCATTTTCACTTTAAGCGTTTGTTTTGAAATGAGAGACGAGAACTTCAAGTTCTTGTACGATTGTTTTCATTTCAGATGATTTTTTAGCCACGATACTCATTTTGTTTACTTGATCACCAGCCGAATGTGCGGTTTGTGATGTTTCTGCAGCAACTTCGTTTGAAATAGAAGCGATATTATTTAAAGCTGCGTTCATTTCTTCAGAGCTTGCAGCCATCTCTTCAGCAGTTGCAGACATTTCTTGCATTTGCGTAGAGACTTTGTTAATGTGGTTAACAATTTCTGAGAATGAAGATCCGGCAGTACGAATAACAGTAATTCCTTCAGAAGCTTCTGCTTGACCTTGTGTCATCATGTCATTTGCTATTTTTGTATCGGCTTGAATTTGATGCAGTAAATGGTTAATGTCAGTTGCGGCTAGTTGAGATTGTTCAGCAAGTTTTCGAACTTCATCGGCAACAACAGCGAATCCTTTTCCGTGTTCACCAGCACGAGCTGCTTCAATAGAAGCATTTAAAGCGAGTAAATTTGTTTGGTCGGCGATATTCGAAATAGATTGAAGTGCAGTATCTATATGATTTGTATGTGTAATGAGTCGCTCAACTACTTGTGATGTAGCGTTAACAGCTTCGTTAATTGTATGCATTTGTGTAATAGATTTCTCAATGACTTTATTCCCATCATCTGCTTTTTCTGACGTTGTGACAGCTAAACTAGTAACAGAAGAGGCGGACTCAGCGATACGCTGAACACTCGTTGCCATGTCATCCATCGCGGTTGAACTTTCTTCAATGCTAGAAACTTGTGAACGAATATTGTGTTCAAGAGCATTCATAGTTTCTTGGGTTCTTGCGGTATTTTCCATAGAAGCGGTTGTTTCGATAAATACATTTTCGGAAGCTTCTTTTACACTTGTTGATGTTTGTTGAACTTGTTTTATTATATGCTGTAAGTTAGTGAGCATTTGATTAAAGGAATTTGCAATGTCACCAATTTCATCTTTACTTGTTACGTGTAATCTAGCCGTTAAATCTCCATCTTGAGAAGCTAATTCTTTTAACTTCTCATCAATTTGTCGAATTGGTTTAACGAGTTTACCAGAGAACCACCATGCTAATAAGATAGACGTTAATGTACATGCAATGAGTGAGAAGAAAATAATATATTGAATAAGTGATGAAGAAGACTCGACGTCAGCAATTAATGCGTCACGTTTCTCATTTTCTTCATTTGTATATTTATTAAAACGACCTAAAAGATCATTTACATAATCTGTTTGTGCTAAAGCAATTTTAGATGCTTCGTCCCATTTTCCTTCACGCGCAAGAGGGAGTACCTCATTATCTATGACGCTACGCCATTTTCCCCCCATTAAAATAGCTTCTTTCATTCCTTCTGGGAGCTTCTTGTCACTTGTTACTTTCTCTCTAGTATCAGCTAATTTTTTCCCTTCTCGGTTGAACTTATCTAATCCTTTTTGATCATGTGATAGTAAATATTCTTGTAAACCAGCAACTTGTGCTTGGAACCAATCGCCACGTTCTTTTAAAATCGTCGCTCTTTTTGATACATCATTTTTTAACGTTTCGATTTCACTTGCTTGATTCATGGCGAATGAAAGAATAACAATAAGAGCAATGCTAAATAAAGAAGAAATGCTTAAGAGTGTGAACAGTAGTTTTTTTCGAATACTAACATATTTCATCGTTACCCCTACCCTCATTTAAACTATTTATTATGATTTATAGATTTTTAAAACGAAATTAATAAAAACATTATTATGAAGTTATTAATCTGTTCAATGAAAATTATAGCAGATAATGGAAGGAGTCAGATTGGTATTAGAAAAAGTTCTTAAAATGTATACATTTGCATATCATAAAATTCATAAATAAATATTAGAAATGCTATTGAAATTTGAAATGACATCATGTATACTTCTAATTAGTTGATAACGATTATCAATATCAACTAAAAACATTACTCTTCGTTATGTTGGTCATACCCCTTTTTGACGACGTAAGTCAGAGACGAAATGTTGAAATATCTTGTGTCCTATTCTACAGAATTATGGTAATCTCCAACCTCAACTTATATGCGTGAGCATGCAAAAAGGATCCTATCCGTGAAGGGATCCTTTTTTGCATGCTGTCGCAATTATTGTATATAGACCAGGGATACGTTCTTCGATTCCTTCTGGTGCAGTAGAAGGGAAGACCCATCTTTGATGGGGCCCATGTTCTTCAACTAGTTTTTCAATTTTAAAACGTTCTTCCGCAAGTGTTGTAATGATTTCTCCTAGCGTCCAGCGACGGATGGTTGTTTTAGGTAACGATTCTTTCTGTGGTTCTGTAAGAAGGATGCTATAAGCAACATCATCTTCAATTAATTCTTCATCAAAATAATTTCCATTGGCCTGAAATGATGGGTGGTTGACTCCTAATAATTTCGTGTAAACAGGATGATAGTCACGAAGGATAAGCATTCCATCTCGCTTAAGTAAAGTAGCAATTTTTTGAAAGAGTGGTTTTAAATCTAGAAAGTAATGAAGTACACCAAGCTCCAGCAATACGATATCAAATGATTTGGAGAGATTTACATCTAGTACATCAGAAACGATGTAATGAATAGAGACGTCTGCGGCGGCAGCAAGTTCATTTGCATATTTTGCATTACTCGCTGAAATATCAACAACTGTTACGTCAGCTCCTAAAAGGGCGAGAGCAACACCTTTATTTCCTTTTGAGCCGAGTAAATTAATAATACATTTTCCTTTTGGAGATTGTATGTAAGGTAAATAATGTGCTACCTCGCGCGTGGGATCTTCCATAATTTTTTTCGCATAACCCTCCGGCGCCCCATGGCGATTCGTCCAAGCTTCATAGGCAGCTGCATTCCAGCTTTTTTCATTTATAGTGCTTAGTTGTTTTTGGTTCAATGTTATCACTCCTTTTGTGAACGTATAGGTATTCGGTGAGAGGATGGGATTTCCTTTTCTTTCTGGATAAAAGTTTGATTTTTCTGTGATTAAGTCGTACAATACTTGTTATACGTAAAAGCGTTGAAAAGGAAAAGTAGGATGAACACATTCTTTCCAGAGAGCTTCGGTAGCTGAGAAGAAGCAAGAATATTCATTTGAACAATGGCCTTTGAGCTTCGTCCTGAACTTATCAAATGATAATAGTAGGCGGCGACGAGAGTTGGTACTCGTTATCAAAACCACAGTATAAGAGCATAGAGCTCCGTACTTGTTAAGGCTAATTATGTGAGTAATTAGCGAAATAAGGTGGTACCGCGACTGTTTATACAGCCCCGCCCTTATCTTTTTTAAGATAAGGGCGGGGCTTTTTATATTTTAAAGGAGGAATATAAGATGAGTATTTTTATTGGAGGCGCTTGGCCGTATGCAAATGGTTCGTTACACCTTGGCCATATTGCAAGTTTATTACCAGGAGATATTTTAGCGCGTTATTATAGGGCAAAAGGTGAGAATGTGTTGTATGTTTCAGGGAGTGATTGTAATGGAACACCGATTGCAATTAGGGCAAAACAAGAAGGTGTGACAGCGAAAGAAATTGCTAATAAGTATCATGAAGAATTCCAGAGATGTTTTCATGACCTAGGTTTTACGTATGATTGCTATACACATACCGCTAGCGAGCATCATCATGAAACGGTTCAAAATGTTTTTTTACGTTTATTAGAAGAAGGCTATATTTATAAAAAAACAGTGGAACAAGCATATTGTGAAACGTGTACGCAATTTTTACCGGATCGTTATGTAGAAGGAATATGTCCGCATTGTCATGAAGCAGCAAGAGGAGATCAATGCGATGCGTGTTCAGCTATTTTAGATCCACTCGATTTGTTAGAAAAGAAATGTAAGTTATGTGGTAGTACACCATCTGTACAGGAAACAGAGCATTTCTATTTCGCGTTGCATACATTTCAGGAGCAAATTAAAAGGGCTGTAGAAATTGCCAAACAAACAGGGACATGGCGCGACAATGCGATTCAACTAACAGAGAGATATGTAAAGGAAGGATTACTAGATAGGGCCGTATCACGTGATTTACCAATTGGGGTACCAATTCCAGTAGAAGGGTATGAAGATAAGAAAATTTACGTATGGATTGAAGCAGTGACAGGCTATTATTCAGCGAGTAAACATTGGGCTGAAAAAACAGGGAAAGATGATCAAGAGTTTTGGGATAGCGAAGCGAAAACATATTATGTGCACGGAAAGGATAATATTCCGTTTCATTCCGTCATTTGGCCAGCGGTATTACTTGGAATAGGGGAAGGAGCAAGCCCGCGTCATATCGTTTCGAATGAATATTTAACAGTTGAAAAAAGAAAATTATCTACAAGTAAAAACTGGGCAGTATGGGTGCCTGACATATTAGAACGCTATGATCCAGATTCTATTCGTTACTTTTTAACCGTCAATGCACCAGAAAATCGCGATACTGATTTTTCATGGCGGGAATTTATTTACAGTCATAATAGTGAATTATTAGGTGCATAAGGGAACTTTGTGAACCGGACATTAAAGTTTATTGAAAAATATTATGGTGGTATCGTGCCGAAGGGAAGTATTGAGGTAGAGCTGAAAGATAAAGTAGAAGGATTATATAAATATGTAGGAGAGGCGATTGAGCAAACTCAATTTAAGGTGGCGTTAGAGACAATATTTGATGCAGTCCGTTTTGCAAATAAATATTTTGATGAAAAGCAGCCTTGGAAACAACGAGAAGATGATCCAGTTTCGTGTGAAGAAATGATTTATAACTGTGTGTATCTTATCGCTAATTTTGCAAATCTCCTTGAACCGTTTTTACCATTTTCAAGTGAAAGGGTTAGAAACACATTATCGATTGTGAAACGAAATTGGGAACCGCAAAATACGTTGCCAAGTAGAATTGATAGCGTGCAGCCATTATTTGAGCGAATCGATGTAAAACAAATTGAGCATGAGATAGAGAAGCTGTATGTAGCGGCAAAATGAGATAGAGAAAAAGACCTTTCAAGTAAATGAAAGGTCTTTTGTTATGCAGTATGATTCTCTTTCTTATCTTTCAAAAAGAAAAGTACAGCAAGGATTACAAGAATAATAGCTGCAATATCATACGTTATTTTAAATGTAGTATTAAAGTTTAAGTACTCTACGAAAGGAGTTTTCACTGCTCCTGCATATATACAAACGGGAATGAGAAGTAAATCGTAAAATTTCTTTTCTTTCATATATCTTATTAGGAAGAAGATACACATAATAGCAAAAAATACGATGCTTAAAATAGTCATTTATACCTCCAGATAAATTCTGCATTTTTTTCAAGCGCTATGCACGCGATTATGTTTCCTTGCTTTCCTAGCTGTAAGCAGCTGGGGAGTGAAAATCCCAATCAATATAAAAATAATTCCAATCCACTGCATGAATGTTACGACTTCATGTACAAGTGTAATAGAAGCGATAATAGCAGTTGGTAATTCAGCTGCACCTAATATTGTACCGAGTCCTGTTCCAACCTTTGGTACACCGATTGAAAAACAAATGACAGGTACAACAACGCCGAATAATCCGAGGAAGAAAGCATATTTCCATAGACCAGCTTGCAGGGCACCATCTATTAAAAAGGTCGGCGGGAAGAATAGGCATACGATAAGAGTTGCACTTGTTGTCATAAGAAAGCTTTTCGTATAAGGGGGAACATCGGTAGCAACGCGTCCGCTTGCAAAAACATAGAATGAAAAAGAGACAGCAGCTAATAGTCCAAATATAATCCCTTTCGTAGAAAAACTTTGTCCGAGGCCCTCAAATATACCACCTGCAAACAATGTACCAGCAAATAAAATAAGGATAGATATGATCTTATCGCGGCTTGGAAATGTTCGATTTGCAATTGCTTCGATAATGACACCAATCCAAGTGAACTGAAAGAGTAGGACGACAGCGATAGATGCGGGTAGCTCTTCTACAGAAATAGCGTAGAAAATTCCAGTCATACTCATTGTTGTTCCGACGGTTAGTAATGAAAAGAATTGTTTTTTTGTTACTTTATGACGTGAAAAGAAAAGAACGAGTAGAAATAGTCCAATCCATCCGAAGACATATTGTCCCCCTAATAGTTGATGTGCTGAAAATCCACTTAGGAATCCGAGTTTGAAAATAGTTGAAAGTATGCCGTAGCTGCAAGCACCAAATAAAACGAGCAAGGAATATTTAAACTTCTCCATAAAAAATCCTCCTTTTAAGTAATAAAAAACGCCCGCTATCCAAATAAGGATAACGGGCGAACGAAACAGAGTAAGACACTCTACAAAATTCCGCCACTCACACATAAAGTATGAGTTTGGGGTATGTAATTATAGTGAATGCTACATTGCTTTTGGGAATACAATGGAGCATTTTACACCTTGAGCTGTGTTTTGTATTCCGTAAGGAAATTGATGTTTATCTAATATTTGTTTCACGATATATAATCCAAGACCGCTACCTTGTACTAAACCGTGTTTATCAGGGTTTGCACGATAGAAAGGCTCAAATAAATGAGCAAGTTTATCTTCATCAATTTGCGAACCTGTATTTAATACTTCTAATGCATAACCGTTTGGTTTTTCATAAAGTTTTACATATACATGCTGATGGTCAATTGTGTAATGAATTGCATTTGAAATAATGTTAAAAATAGCAGTTTGAATAAATTTAGGATCAGCTAAAATTTGTACGTCGTGTTTAATATTAGATTGTACATTTAATTGTTTTACAGATACAAAGTAATCTACTTTCTTCATAACATCCTCAATAATATTAGATAAAGAAATGACTTCTAAATTCGGTTTAAATTGAGGGTTTTGTATTTTGGATAATTCCGACATTTTTTCCGTTAATATGTTAATATCTTGCATCATTTCATAGGAACGTTTTAAATATTTATCTCTATCTTTATAAGCTCCAATTCCGTGAATCATGCCATCTAGTTGTCCCATAACGGCTGCGATTGGTGTTTTTAATTCATGGGATACCATAGACATAAATTCTTTACGAGATTGCTCTAATTGTTGTTCCTTTTTGAGCTCATTTCTTAAATCTTGATTGCTTGCATGTAAATTCTTCACAATATTTGGTACTTGTGAAGCGGCTACTTGCAAATTAAAATCTGTTTGATCTGTATTTTTGTTAAGTAGTTTTTTATCTGAGAAATCAAGATTCATAATATCTTTTAAAGCATCGCTCATATATTGAAAAGGTTTGGCAATTAGTTTTGTATAAATTAAAGATCCGAGTAGTGATAATGCAAGCATTGTCGCGCCAATATGTGGAGCTAATTGCTGCAACGCATCTGCTAACTTTGGATTATCATTTATATCATTTATTTTACTTGCTGCATTTTGTGTATGTAAGGCATCATTATTAGCAGCTTTCTTTTCTGCTTCTATAGGCAGATTAGAAGTGCTATTTTTCCCCGAAAGATTTTGTGTATGTTCTTTTGCCTTTGCAGTTTGGCTAGGCTGCAAAAGGTGATTGATAGCCGTAGAAAGAGATTTATAATCTATAATAGAAGATTGGAAATTAGAAATGCTCCCCTTTGATACAGCTTTATTTTGCGTCGTTTTACTTTCGTCGTTTTGCTTATCTGAATCGGCCTGTTCTGTAGTCGGCGTTCCATTTTCTTTTGCAAAACGTTCTTTATCGTAGTTTGAAGCTAGAAAGTAAATCATTTGATAAAGACAAAGTGATAAAAGAATACAAAATAATAAGGTTTTGATGAAAATATTTTTGGTGATGTTGTCTTTGCTACGATTCGATTTTGTAGCCAATGCCTTTCACCGTTTTAATATAAGGAATTCCTAATTTTTTTCTTAAGTTTTTAATATGTGTATCTATAACTCTTACATCACCATAATGTTCATAGCCCCATACCTTATTCAACAAATCACTTCTTGATAATACTTTTCCTCGATTTTGCAGTAAAGTATAAATAATTTCAAATTCTTTTGTTGTCAATTCAATTTGATTACCATGAACATAAGCTGCATATGCTGTAGAGTTTAACATCAATTCATGGAATTGTAGTATAGTTGCAGCTTCTGCTTCCTTCGTTGCTGCCCTTCTTAATACAGCCTCTACACGCTTAATAAATACAGTGTAATGGAACGGTTTCGTAATATAGTCATCAATACCTAATTCAAATCCTTTAATTTCACTTTCTTCATTATGTAAGCCTGTTAACATAATGATTGGTACATCAGATTGTCCTCGCATAATTTTACAAATACTATAGCCATCTATATCTGGTAACATTACATCGAGGAGGACAAGATCGTATGAATTTTTTTGGAAAAGAAGAATACCTTCTGTTCCAGCACCAACTACATCAACGGTAAAGTTTTGTGCCATTAGAAATTCACGAATAAGTTCTTGTATATCTGGGTTGTCTTCAATCACCAGTATATGCGTCATAGTAACACCTCCTAAATAACGCTTTTTACTGCAATATTCGAATTCATCATTTTTCGAGTGACTCAGATTGTTTATACATATAATAAGCCCCCGCTATAAAATAATCATGAAGGTAGCAAGGGGAATAGTTTAGTGTTACTGAATAGTTCAGAATTACAGTAGTTCTATTATAGTATGTATTATAAAATTTATAAAATATTATAACTGTATAATTTTAATATCTACGTTTATCAATGTTTAGACATTAGCTAATCAAATCTATTCCTATTATATATGTAAATACAGTTGTTTTGCTACTGTAAATGAATAAATAAAATAAGCCAAGACATAAAATTCTTGGCTACACATAAATCTTGTTTTTAGGCTATTTTACAGTGACGGTAGCTTGCTGCTGAACGCGCTCAAATAACCAGTGTATATCATTGTTATACATACGAATACAACCAAGTGTTGTCCATTTGCCGATTGCTTGATTATTGTTAGTTCCGTGAATCGCATAAGTTGTTCCGTAAGTTCCTGCCATATTTAATCCAAGCCAACGGTCACCAAGTGGATTACGTGGATCGCCGCCTTTAATTTTGCCTGTATAATAAGGGCGGTTTTTAATTTTATTTACGATTTGAAAAGTGCCTTTAGGTGTAGGTGTTGCTGCTTTTCCAGTAGCGACAGTAAAACTTTTTATAAATTTTCCATCCTGATAATAATCCATTTTATTTAACTGAGTATCTACGATTAATTGATCTTTCGTTGTAGCTGCCTCTGTGCTAGCGAATGGAAGAGTTAAAAATCCTAATGATAATAGTGCGCTTAATAATAATTTTTTCATTGTTATTCTCCTTTTACTATCGTAATAGTCTTACATACAATGAAGTTGTAATCCTCGTAATGCTTTATTTACATTTTCATCTAATGTTTCAAAGAATGTAGTGATTTTGCTGTTATGTTTGTTGTTATCAATAAGTAATCTTTCATTTAATAAAAGCTCACCACGTAGTCCAAAACTTTGAACTTGAATATTTAGCTCATCTTCATTTTCAGAAATGATTGGTAAGAAATAGTGAAAAGCTTTTGTTGGAATGATGTAGCTTTTGCCAATCATGCTTTCTTGATTTGAATTAATCCATTTTTTCGTGACAATTTTAATATTCTTTTTTGAAACGATAAAAGATAGTGTTGTAGATTTTGTTAAACTTACGTCAAATTCACTTGTTTCACATATTTGTAAATTAAAAACGGTTTCATTTTGATGAGATTCAACATTTGTATTAATAAAATCGTGCATTTTATATGCTTCCATTTCGTATTCACCCTTTTTTCAATTTCGAAAAACGACTTATATTTATTCAAATTAATGCTTAGTCATATATTGGTTAAATTTTTCAACAAATTCCGATATAATCTTACAATACGTATATGAAGCTAATATGAAGTTAGCATGAGTTTGTGATGGTTTTTTATTGAGAACAAAATAAGAGAGGTTTTTTAGTGCTAAAAAATGGATGAAATCTGCATGTTATTAATGTACCTTTTCGCTATTTCGACTTAAAAAATGATTTTTACTATTTAATAAAGAACGAAAATCATTAGTGTGACCCTTACAAAAATGTAATAAAAATGTAAGCTATTGTGATAGTTATTTCGACAATTTTTTTATACAATAATAGTAAGAAGTTGTACGTGACTGAAAGGAGAGATGACATGGAATGGATTCATGAATTATTTCAGCAATACGGGTACTATGTTGTACTTGTCGGCTTGCTGTTAGAATATATTGCACTTCCGTTTCCGGGAGAGCCAACATTAGCATATGCGGGATTTTTAGCACATAAGGGTGATTTAAGTTTACCGATTTTAATTATTCTATCCTTTATTGGGACAAGTGTAGGAATGACGATTCAATACTTTTTAGGAAATAAATTAGGTATGCCTTTCATTCAAAAGTATGGAAAATACGTATTTTTAACACAAAGAAAAATTGACTTAACGAGAATGTGGTTTGATAAGTATGGGTACTTCTTAATTTTTATTGGTTTCTTTATTCCTGGTGTACGTCATTTCACAGGATACTTTGCAGGAATTATTAACTTACCATTCCGTCGTTTTGCCATTACAATTTACTCAGGTGCTCTATTTTGGGTATCATTCTTCTTAATTGGTGGTTACTGGTTAGGTGGCAACTTACATGATATTTTTGGGGCGCTAGAAGGTCACATCGGTAAAATCATTTTTGGGGTGATTGTGATTGTAGCGGTTACGTTAGGTATTCGTTTCCGTAAGCAGTTAAAACGAGTATTACTACAAAACGCAAGTTAATATGAAATCCATTCTATGTCAAAATTTTGAAAGGCAGTGCAGACGCACTGCCTTTTTTATTTTATGTTCCAGTTTATTTTTAATTTTCCTTTTAACTGGTGTCCGCTAACTATAATGTAGTAAGTTCCGGTCTTAATTGCTGCGAAATGGTATGTATTAGGGCCGACTGAAGCTAAATAATTTTCTTCCTCTTGAAACTCACTAGCCATTTTTACGTCTCCCATGTAGCCATCTGGATTTTCAGCTTGTGATTCAATGGTGAATTCTAATATGTCACCTCGTTTTAGCTCAATGGGGACTTTATGTTCACCACTAAAATGTTGAAAAGATGCTTCGAAAGAGTTATCTGTTATTGTTTCGACCCATTGCTCTTTTGATGTTCCAACCTTTTCTAAATCAATAAAGTTGATTGTGATAAATATAATAAGCATAATGCCTGGGACGACATATTGTATCCACTTAAATTTTGTTGCTATAACTATACATAAATAGAAAAAAAGAGAACATAATGCTCCAATTGATCCGAGGTACAAGAACTGTGTTAGACTAGCTTCTTTAAATATTAGGAAGGGAAGAAAAAATAAATAGCCGCAAAAAATATAAAGGAATAATGTCTTTAGTCTTGTATGTGTTTTTAATTTCAATTTATCGATGCAAATAGAACAAAAAATTGCATATGCAGCAAGAATAGGAACGAAGGGAACATATAGTAGTTCGCGTAATCCAGTTAAGAAACTATATAGTGTTGGTTGACTAGTTGTTAAGAGAAGCGTGCTAATAAGTAATAATAACAAGAAAGCTGCTGTAAGCTTAGTAAGAATGTAAGAAAAGGTAGATGTTTTCTTCATATGGAATCTCCTTTGTTTAATATTTCACATTCATTATATAGGTTATTTCTATCATAAGATATCCTTATTTTTGTCAATTATCATAGTCGTAATGACAATTATAATTGACAAAAATAAGGATATTATTTACAATTTTAATTAAATAAATGAAAAAGAGGGAAGACATGAAGCTTCAAAATCGAGTGAGGGAATTGCGAGCAAAGCATCGTTTATCACAAGGGGATTTAGGGAAAGCGATTGGATCATCGCGGCAAACGATTAGTTTAATCGAGCGTGGGGATTATGCGCCATCTATCGTATTGTCGTTAAAAATCGCAAAAATTTTCAACGTATCGGTGGAGGAAATATTTACGTTAGTAGAGGGGGAAGAGGACGATGAAGAGTAAGCGAAAAAAACAATTTGATTCTGTGGGGAAAATAGCATTAAGTATGCTGGGTGGTTTTTTAACGTCTTATATAGCTTTAAATTTACTCTCGGATGAACCGAGAAAATTATCATCCAATACATTTATAGGTATATGTACTATTTTTGGAATCTTAATGATGTACTACACTTGGAAGAATACACGTATGTTAGCAGAGGCACGCGATGAAGAAGAGAGCGTGCAAGGCAGAAAATTAGGCATTATAAGTATATATTTACGTGTAGGTGATATAGTTACGCAGGCATGGTTTGTATATGCAGTTATTACATGTAGACGTGCACTGTTGCAAGATACAAATGTTTCATTTGCGGTGTGGAATTTAGTAGCTTCTATTGCTTGTTTAACTACTGTAGTAATTATCGGACTCATAACAAAAAATCGTTATAATAAGCTATATCCTGAACAAGGTGTAACATATATGGAATCTATGAAAATGTGGACGAAAAACGCAGATGAAGGATTAAAGCACATTGTGCATGAGGCTGGATATAAAGCATATGAATTTACGAATACAATATTGGCATATGTATGGTGGGCTGCTGTTATATATACAGCTGCTAGTGATATCGATTTTGTGTTAATTGGTTTAATCTCATTTATTTGGATATTGCATCTCGGGAAGTTCATGTACGAAATGCAGAGAAAAATGATTTATTAAGGGGAGAAAAAGGTGGATATTTTAAGAAGGCCAGCTGGCTCAATGACAGTGGCGCTAATTCTGTCCATTTTATACGGAGTAATCCGAACTGGGAAATTAGAAGTAATTTTGAACCTGTGGACAATAGTTGGAATTGCATTGTTAGTGTTAGCCATTCATGAGCTAGGACATGTAGTATTTGGTGTAATAGGTGGTTTGACATTTAAATTTATAACAGTAGGACCCATTACTATTCAAAAAGAAAAAGGAAAATTACGCATTCGAGAAAATAAATTATGGGCGTACTTTGGAGGCGTTGCAACACTAGTACCACCTTCTATAGAGACACCGAATCTTTCGAAAAAATGGGCTTGGCTCACTTTAGGTGGACCGATTACGAATTTACTATTTGGTATTACTTTTGGTTACATATACATGGTAAGTTATTATCAATATCTTTTATATTTTTCCTTTTTCCATTTTGCAATCTTTGCGGTTACAATTGTGCCGATAAAAGGAACGCTTATGAGTGATGGGATGCAATTTCTTATTTTAATTAAAGATGATGAAAGAGCTAGAAATCATTTATATGAGATTCAAATATCGAGTGAGTTATTTAGTTATAAAAGACCGAAAGATTGGGATGAAAGATTAGTAGAACTTAGTGAGGAGAAAATAAAAGAGAATAAAGAGATAAGAGAGATAATGAGTAGGCTTATGCTTGTCTTTTTTGCTCGTGCAGATCAAGAGGGAATGGAAAGAGCGATACCGCATATAGAACGAATTGTTCAACTACCTGTAACGAAAGAAAATAAGTTTTTCGTTAGTAGTTTTCATAGTTGGTACCTTTTATATAAAGCACTTTATGAGATGGATAGTCTTTCTTTGCAAGAAGCAAAGGAACATGCAAAGGCCATTACAAAAATGGATCTAAACGGATATTACCGTACAAAAGGAATTATTAAATATTTAGAGGGCGATATGGAAGCATCCCGTACTTATATGAGGAAAGCTGATAAAGAATTAAAGAGCGCCGAGAAGAGTGAAATGGGATATTTACAATTAGAGAGAGAATGGTTTGAGCAGCTAAAGAAGAGGGTATCTTACGATGGGTGAGGTATCCTCTTTTTTCTATGTCATCTTATGCCGTTCCATAAACAGCCTAGGGCGAGTAAAATAAGATAAGAAGAGCGCAGCTTGGAGGAAGTAAATATGGAAATTTTATCAATTATTTTGATAGTCTTGCTCATTTATGTTGTTTTTAAAGTGGCATATGTAGCATTAAAGATACTCGCGATCCTATTAATTATCTTTTTAATCGTAGAGTTCGGCAGTAAGTTGCTTGGGGGATAGGGTATGTTGTACGTTTCGAGTGTCGAAGATTGTCGTTAAAACGATATTTTGTGCCGAATCGTTGATATAAGTGGAGAAACGATCGATATATTTGAAAAATCGTTGATATATTTAAGTGAATACGAAGTGGGGTATGTGGAAAAGAAGTTGCCGTTGGGTAGCTTCTTTTTATTGTGGTGACGGGGTATAGAGCATAAATAGGTTGCCGAAAATTGTCGGTAAGTCGATATAATGTGTCGAACCGTCGATATAATGAAAAAATCGCTGATATAAGTGGAGAAATCGCCGATATATTTGGAGAATCGCTGATATATTACGGTAGATACTAACCGGGGTATGCAAACCAACATAAAAAAGCTGGAAGAATTCCTTCCAGCTTAAGAGTTACTTTCAATTTGGCGACCGCTATCTTCTTCATTGTCTTGTAATAGGTTGAATACGTCTGCTAAGCAGAATGCAATGAACCAAGTCCATAGACCGTGGAAGAAAGCTGAGCTTAATTGAAGTGGTAATGTATAGTTTGTCATTGAGTAGGAAATACATCCACCAACGATTCCGATCATTGTTAATAACATTGTTTTTTGAGCATTTTCTTCTGGATTGAAGAGGAAGTAAATGTATCCGCCTAAAATTGAAGCGCTTACAAGTGTTTCGA
Source organism: Bacillus sp. SRB3LM (assembly GCF_015712745.1). Lineage (NCBI taxonomy): Bacteria > Bacillati > Bacillota > Bacilli > Caryophanales > Bacillaceae > Bacillus > Bacillus sp. SRB3LM. The sequence goes on along the minus strand of NZ_VWVQ01000103.1, from coordinate 90,904 downwards.
TTCCATTAAAAATGATATTCTCTCCAAGCTGAGTGTTTGTCCAGAAGCAGATTGTTCCGCCGATAATAGCAAACAGGACAGCTATTGTATATCGTATATATTGATTCATATGTTCATCTCCCTATGTAATAAGATGATTTGGAAGTCAAAAAGGTAGGTATAGTATATTGAAGTGAGTTTTAATTGTACGTATCTTTTTATAAAAAGATCATTGAAGAGTAACTAAGATGATCGGTTGTTTAAACCGTTACGTGTATGGTGTCTGAAATATACCCGACTGCTCGTTTCTTTTTGCTTGTAAAATAAGAGAAACTTCCAAGTCTATATACTCTTTTTTTGTGAGTCTGCTTTCATTATAACACATTTAGGGACATAATAATAGAATTATCTGATTTTGTAATAAGTGTAAAAAATAAAAAGCGCAAGGAAATACCATTAACGGTGCAGTTTAGTGGAAGAAGGATTTTAATTTATTATGATGAAATATGTAATTAAGGTGAGATCTAAGAATGAGGCTTAAATACTATAAAAAATGTTTTATAGCATGAATGTAAGGGAGGAGAGCTAACTTGGAGTTCACAACAGAAAGATTAATAATTAGACCTTTTAAGAGTACTGATTTACAGGATGTATTTGCTATTTATAATAGTGATGATACATGTAAGTTCCTATTACATAATAAGTGGACTCATGAAGACATGCAGAAAAGATTTAATAAGAAGCTAGCAAATAATGTACTTACTAAAGAATCAATATTAAGTTTGGCAGTTATATATAAGGCTAAAGTAGTTGGTGATTTATCCGTATGGTACACAAATATGAAAGACACTGTTGAGATTGGTTATAGTTTTTCAAATGAAGTAGCTGGGAGAGGTTTGGCAACAGAAGCAGTAAGTAGTTTAGTATTGAAATTATTTAATGAATGTAATGTACATCGTATACAGGCTAATCTTGATGCACGTAATACAGCTTCACAAAAATTGTGTGAACGAATAGGCATGAGAAAGGAAGCACATTTCATACAAGATTTTTGGAATAAAAATGAATGGACAGATAGTATTGTATATGGAATGCTATCCTCCGATTTGTAGTAATAAACTTAGTGATTTTATTATGCTAAAAGGTGCGTTAGTTGAATAACAAAGGGCATAACATATTATATATGACTAATATGTTATGCCCTTTAATTTATTACCCTTTTTTATATACGTTTGAAACGGCCGACAATTTCAACTGTTTCAGTAATGTTCATAAATGCTTTGTTATCCACTTGACGGATAATACGTTTCATTTCGCCTAACTCATAGCGAGTCACGACAGTGTAAATCATTTTTTTCTTATGGTTTGTATAGCCGCCGACAGCGTCTACCATTGTCACCCCGCGTATACCGTGATGTAGTAGTGCGCTTTTTATTTCCTCGCCTTTTTCTGTAATAGTCATTATCGTTAATTTAATATGTTTCGTATGCACAGCGTCGATAACTTTGCTGACTACAAATCGACTAATTAACGTATAAAGTGTAATATCCCAACCGAAAATAAAACCTGCTGCTACAAGTAAGATTAAGTTGAATACAAATATGATTGCTCCAATTGAAACATCTCGATATTTCGCTACAATCAATCCAACAACATCAAAACCACCTGTTGAAGAAGCAAATCGGAATATAATTCCTGAAGCTGCTCCGCAGATAACACCACCGAATACAGAAGAAAGTAAAATATCGTCTGAAACTTGGTGTACCGGGATAATGTTCATCGCTAACGATGATATAGCTACAAAGTACGCTGTTAAAAAGGTTGTCTTCTTGCCTAAGTAAAAGTGACTTAAAATAAGAAGAGGAATGTTTAGTAAAAAGATAAGTGCACCGATATTGTAGTGCATTAAATAACCGATAATCATCCCTACACCAGCGAACCCACCGCTAATCATATTATGCGGGATAAAAAACATATTCATAGAAATTGCATACAAAATAGAAGCTATAAAAATAACAACCAACTGTATTATAAATTCTAAGTGAAATGTTTTCGCTGCTGGGAAGGATAAAAAGGCGGTGTCGGGAACGTAATCGGCGTCTCCTAGTTGACCCATAGTATGTTTCATCTCCATATTCATTTTTGATTACAAGAAGAGAATAAAGGTTTTTTCAAAAACTGGCAATAGTTTTATTATAATGCAAAAATTTTATAAATTTCTAATAAATCAAGCCTATTCATTGATGTGTGTGAATATACTAAAGAAAGCGAATACAATGTTTCTTAATTATTATTTTCTTGAGAAAATATGCAAAATGCTTTTTTTGAAAATAAAAGGAAATAGAGAATGTTTGCCGAATGTGCTAAAATGACCTTATTAAGGATGTGAAGCGATGGAATTTTTATTGCAGGATGCAATTCTATATATATCGTTTGTAACGACAGCACTTTGTTTATTAGAAGTTTTCTTCCTTACTAATGTTTCTCGCTTTGTGCGTCAACAAGCATCAAGCGGTAGACAAAGAGCTTTTGCGTTAGTTGATACATGTGAAGATAGTGCGGGAAATGTACCGCTATTTTCTATTTTTTATAAATATGGAATGATTCGTTCTGTACGCAGACAAGAATCAAGTGAAGAGAATGACGAGGTCGGTCCGTATACACCAATGTTTCGCTAAATAATTACGAAACATTGGAGGAATGAACATGTTAAAATCATACCGAGCTGTGCTCGTTAGTTTATCATTATTACTTGTTTTTGTTTTATCTGGTTGCAGTAATGCGGCCCCAATTGATGCACATAGTACTGGGATTTGGGATCATTATTTTGTATATCCAATCTCGTTTATGATTCAATTTGTTGCGCATCATATATCTGGAGCTAGCTTTGGGATTGCCATCATTATCATGACGCTCGTTATTCGTTCAGCCATGATTCCATTAGCTGTTTCGCAATATCGCAGCCAAGCGAAAATGAAGAAAATGCAACCTGAATTGCAGAAGCTAAAGAAAAAATACGGTGATGTAAGTAAAGATCTTGAAAAACAAAAACAGTATCAAAAAGAAATGTCAGAACTAATGAAATCAGGCGGTTGGAATCCACTTGCTGGTTGCTGGCCAATTTTTATACAAATGCCGATTTTCTCTGCTTTGTATTATGCGATTAGCCGAACAGAAGAGATTCGCACATCTTCGTTTTTATGGGTGAACTTAGGACATGCAGATCCATATCATATATTACCGATTATTGCAGCGTTAACGACATTTATTCAAATGAAAGTTTTCCAATCTAATATTACACCTGGAGAACAAGTACAGATGCTAAAGATGCAGCAAATTATGATGCCGGCAATGATTCTATTTATGGGGTTTGCGGCGCCATCAGGACTTGTATTGTACTGGATAACAGGTAACTTATTTACAATGACACAAACAATTGTATTAAGAAAAATAATGGAACGTGAAGAGTTACAATTACAAAAAGCATAGAGAAACACCGCTCATCACGAGCGGTGTTTTTTATTTGAATCGTTAAGGAAATTTTAAGGAACCAACATTACTATAGGTGATGTATACGAAAGTGTACATGCTTTAGAAATATGAAGGAGGAAATTTCCTATGAAGAAGAAAACAGTTGGGTATTTAGCGATTGCAGGTGCTTTATCATTCGGAATCATTGGAGGAGTCGGTATTCCGGCATTCGCGGCAACGAATACTCCAGCAACAGATCAGCCTGCAAAAACGGCGAAAAAGGATTTGGATGACGCTACAAAACAAAAAGTAAAAACAATTATGGACGATACAAAGAAACAGTTAGAGGAACTAGGTGTAAAGCTTCCGGAGAAAGAAAAACGTAAAGACATGTTCGCAGGATTAGATGATCAAACGAAAGAAAAAGCGAAGTCAATTTTAGAGCAAGAGAAATCTGGAAAATTAACGCATGAGCAAGCAAAAGAGGAATTAACAAAGTTAGGTGTGAAAATGCCGGAGAAAGGTAAGCATGGAGACATGTTTGCAGGATTAGATGAACAGGCGAAAGCAAAAGTGAAGTCGATTTTAGAGCAAAAGAAATCTGGAAAATTAACGCATGAGCAAGCAAAAGAGGAATTAACAAAGCTAGGCGTGAACATGCCGGAGAAGGGTAAGCGTAAAGACATGCTTGCTAACTTAGATGAAGCAACAAAGAAAAAAGCAAAGTCTATTTTTGAACAAGAAAAGTCCGGAAAATTAACGCATGAGCAAGCAAAAGAAGAATTAACAAAACTAAGTGTAAAACTTCCAGAGAAAGAGATGCATGAAGATATCTTTGTGGGATTAGATGAAGCAACGAAAACAAAAGCAAAAGCGATTTTAGACAATGAAAAGAAACAATTAGAGGAATTAAATGTGGATCTTCCGCATCATAAAGTGAAACTTTAATCAGTGGTGCATTTCCACTGATTATTAGCCCTCACCAATCGGGCTTTTACGGGGCAAGTTTTTTTATGAAAAAAGAAGATAAATAATGGATTTATGTATCTTTCGTGGGGCAACCGGAAGGTACGTGCGAGGACCGATTTCTACTTATAGAAATCGGTCTCTTTTAATGATTCAATAAAATTCTTTTCATTGTTAGTATGTATCCGAAGACGCAGTAGAAGATTGCAAAACCGATAAACACTTCCGTATATTGATATTTACCCAATACGTAGAAGGAACCAGCTGGTATAATAGCTACCGCTAAAATGCTATAACCAGGATACTTGTGCCGATGCATGATAGCGAATAGAACAGAGAGACATGTAGCGATGATACAAAAGACAGCAATCATTATTGATGCACCTCCTAAATGGATTATACCATTTTTAGGGGAATAGAGAAGTTTTGTATCTTCTGTTATAATATAAGAAGAGAATTCTTTCTTATGTTATATAAAAAATATATTGATTTTTTATAACAATTCAATATAATGAACAATAACTACAAAATTCGACATCAAGAAGTGATGATGAGGACACGATCAATTTTTTACGATTCTCAGAGAGGGAAGCCTTTGGCTGTGAGCTTCCTAATACGGAAAAATAGATTACCACCTCTGAACTGCAGCAGTGAACGAATATCTAGTAATTGCTTGCCGGCAAAAACCGTTATTTAGACTTGAGAAATTGGTGAAGTGTGTTACTTTACGAATTGAAACAAGGGTGGAACCACGAATACAACACTCGTCCCTTTTTTAGGGAGGAGTGTTTTTTTATTTCATTTTTGCATCACACTAGGATTGGAAGGAGGATACGCAGCATGCATCATGATGAGAAGAACAAAATTGGTTTAACAGTAGCACTTTCTATCGTAGTAGGAACGATTATTGGATCTGGTGTGTTCATGAAGCCAGGGAGCGTATTAGATTACTCGGGAAGTTCTAATATGGCCATTCTTGCTTGGGTAATTGGTGGTCTATTGACGCTAGCGAGTGGTTTAACAGTAGCTGAAATTGGAGCGCAAATCCCGAAAAATGGTGGTTTGTATACGTATTTAGAGGAGATTTACGGAAGTTTTTTGGGATATTTATCAGGTTGGATGCAAACAATTGTTTATGGACCTGCTATTATCGGAACATTAGGCTTATACTTTAGTTCTTTAATGATTAATTTTTTCTATTTAGATAAAGCATGGAATTTACCAATCGCAATTGGAACGGTTGTGTTCCTTGGCGTTGTAAATAGTATGGGAACAAAATACGGAGGTATCGTTCAAACAATCACGACAATTGGGAAGATGATTCCGATTGTGTTAATTGTTGTGCTAGGTTTTTGGAAAGGGAATAGCGATATCTTTAACGTAGTTGTGCCGATATCGGAAAATCAAAGTATCGGTATGGCAATTTTAGCAACGTTATTTGCTTATGACGGCTGGATTTTACTTGCTTCAATTGGCGGGGAAATGAAGAATCCAACAAAGTTATTACCGAAAGCAATGACAGTTGGGATTTTAATTGTAACAGCTGCATACGTATTAATTAACTTGGCGTTATTAAATGTATTACCAGCAGCGAAAATTGTAGACCTTGGAGAAAATGCAACAGCGACAGCTGCCGGCATGCTACTTGGAGAATATGGCGGGAAAATTATTAGTATCGGTATTATCGTTTCTATTTTCGGTTGTTTAAATGGAAAGATTTTAACGTTCCCACGTATCCCGATGTCGATGGCAGAACGTGGACAACTTCCATTTGCTAAGTTTATTGCAAAGGAAAGTCCAAGATTTAAAACACCAGCAAATGCGATTACTGTTGAAATCATTTTAGGAATTATTTTAATGATTATTAGTGATCCAAATAAGCTATCTGAGATTTCCGTATTCATTATTTATATTTTCTATGTGATGACGTTTATTGGTGTCTTCATTTTAAGAAAACGTAATAAGAATAAAGAGCGTGCATATAGTGTACCGTTATTCCCAATCGTACCAATTGTTGCGATTTTAGGTTCACTTTTTGTAATCGGTAGTGCGATTATTAACGATCCAGTAAGTTGTTTTTTATCAATTGGAATTGTATTTACGGGACTTCCGGTGTATTGGTACTTGAATAAGAAGAAAGAAACAGAATGATGGAAGGGTAGGCGTATAATACGCCTACCTTTTTTACTGCAAAAAAATTATACTTGCGTCCACTTTCTAATTTGGTTACTATAGTCGTAGTAACCAAATTAGAAAGCGTGGGGAAAGACTTGAATTTTCGTGTTTATATTTTAGCTATCGCGGCTTTCGTAGTCGGAACGGTTGAGTTAATTATAGGAGGAACGCTCGATTTAGTTGCCAATGATTTAGGAGTATCTATTAGCGCAGCTGGTCAGCTTATCACAATATTTTCGGTAGTATTTGCTTTGTCAGGTCCAGTTTTATTAGCTGTGACAGGGAAGTTTGAAAGAAAAACATTGTATGTTGGAGCATTATCGATTTTCTTAATCGGAAATATCATTTCGGCATTTAGTGTAAATTACGGAATGTTAATGTTCTCAAGGGTTATTTGTGCGGCAAGTGGTTCATTAATTATTGCACTATCGGTAACACTTGCTTCTAGTGTAGTGGAACCGCATTTTCGTGCGCGTGCAATTGGAATCATTTTTATGGGGATTAGCGGATCACTCGTACTTGGAGTACCGCTCGGTCTTGTGCTCGGAAATGCATACGGATGGCGTGCGCCATTTGTATTAATTTCGATATTAACAGTTATGGCTATTGCTTGTATTTCATTGTTCTTAACGAAAGTACCACCGACATCGGTATTATCAATAAAGAAACAACTTGCTACTTTAAAAGATAAAAAAATTGTAAGTGCACAGTTAACATCCTTTTTATTTTTAACGGGTCATTTAACACTATATGCATATTTAACGCCTTTCTTAAAGGATGTCATGCATGTTGAAGCAAACTGGATTAGTGTGTTTTACTTCATTTTCGGAATCGCAGCAGTAATTGGCGGCGGATTTGGTGGATGGCTTGCTGATAAATGGGGGTCGAAGAAAAGTATTATCTCGATTATTATCGTATTTGCATGTGCAATCTTCATGTTGCCATTAATGACATTCTCATTCCCGCTCTTCATCATTATGATGGGACTTTGGAGTATGCTGAGCTGGGCGATTTCACCAGCACAGCAAAATTATTTAATTGAAATTGCACCGGAATCAGCTGGTATTCAGCAAGGTTTAAATAACTCTGCGCTTCATTTAGGAATTGCACTCGGTTCAACAGTAGGTGGAGTTGTTATTGAAAAATCATCTGTTATATATAATGCTTGGGTAGGCGGTGGCTTTATTATATTAGCACTACTTTGTGCGATTTTCTCGATTACAAGAGGACGCTCTACTCAGTTCGTGAAAGAAGAATCTATCGTTTGATAGGTTCTTTTTTATTTGTAAAAAATTGCAGGTTTTAGTAGAAAGATGGAGAAGGTGTATATAGCGAGGTGAGGTATATGTATACGAATTTTTCAATTATTGGTCTTCTAATTTCAATGCTCCCTTTGTTTCTTATTATTCTTGCACTTAGATGGGGTCGTTTCATCTATAAAAATTCTGAGAAACAGGTAGAGCAAAATGAGAAAATCATTGAGCTGTTGATGGAGATAAAGGAACAAAACGAAAAGGAGTCTAAGTGAAAAACTAGACTCCTTTTTATTATTTAATTAGTATCTTAATTTCATTAACAAACTCTTAATTTCCTCATCTTCCATAAAGAGGTCATGGTGTTTCTGGGTAATCTTTGCAAGTGCAACGTCGTGATAGAAAAATTCTGTAAAGAACTTTACGAAAGGTTGTGACATTGTTTTCATCGCTTGCCATGACTCTTGTTCTACGCCAGCAAATAAAATTTCACGATTGTCAACGATGAGTAGTAAGTAGCGCTCTAATGCATTAGGCTCTTCAGCTGGGATTAGAAAATGCATCTTTTCTAAGTCTGTTTCTACTTCTCCAACAATAAGGGATTCAATTTGAACACCTTGTTTTGCTTTTTGTTCTAGTAAAGGGAGATATTCTAAAAGAGTATCATTCCAAGCTGAAATACGGATTGATTCTTTTGCACTTTCAATGAGTTCTTTACTTTGAACTCGAATAGAAGATTGCATTTTTAAGCTCCACACACGGTCATCTGTAAATGATTTTTTTGATATATTTGTTTCCAGTTCTTTAATATTTGATTGGAATTCTGTCGTTAATTTTTCAATTGCTAGCTTTAGTGGTAATGCTGTATACAATTTTTTCTTTTCTGAAACAGAATCCATTACCATTCCTTTATCGATTAGGCGTGCTAGCACTTCATATATTTTTGCTTTTGGAACACCTGAATGCTTCACAATTGTTGTAGCATCTAACGGTTCATTGCTTGATACGACAACTTCATAAGCTTGGCTTTCATATTGTGAGAAACCGAATTTTTGTAACATAGTTACCTCCGAACGAATGAGATTATATTTTAAGGATAATGAACTATTTGTTTTTGCACAAGTGGTAGTCCGTTTTCTAATTGTATTAAGGTGAGAATTAATTTCAATTTTTTAATTTTATCTATTATACTTAATATAATGATTAATAAGATTTTAGTTTAATGCGAAGGGGATGCTAGGGGGAAGATGTTAAGAAGTTTACGTTTAAAAATTGCGGTAGTGTTTTCAGTACTTATTTCTATGATGTTCGTAATATTGGGTACAGCTGTGTATCAATTACAGAAAGAAAAGGAAGTGCGTTCCTTAGACGAGTATTCTCAAAATGCGATGGATCTTGTGACAGAGCAACTTACGACATTTGTTCAAAGAACGGATGAAGATATGGGGTATTATGCGGACAGTGAGATGATTCGTAATATGCTTCAAGGTGGGGTTACTCCAGAAGAGGAAGCGTTTTTAACGAAAGAGTTTGCAGAGTATAAAAAGAATCATCCTGGTATTTTAGATTTATATATTGGTACGAAAGATAAAAAAACATTAAGTGCCAATCTTGCTGAAGGTGGGCAAGTGCCAGAAGGATACGATCCAACGACAAGACCATGGTATAAAGATTCAGAGGCTGATGTAAAAAAGGTCCATTGGGGACAACCTTCTTATGAAATTGCAACAGGAAAGTTAAGTGTAGGTGTTTCTAAAGCAATTACAGCTCAAGATGGGTCTGTATTAGGTGTTGTTGCGATGGATGTATCGCTTGGGACGATTCAGAAGTTGCTTCACAATATTCAATACAATAATGACGGAGAAATGTTTATTATAAATGATAAAAATATGGCTCTTGTTTATCCAGAAAAGATAGGGAAAGATGTTTCTAAAGAGCCACTTATAAAGAGCTTAAATAAAGAGGTAACAAAATATGCGGTCACTACAATAAAAGGTGAAGATGTAGTTGTTTATAGTCAATCATTTGATACGATGAAATGGACGATAGGAATCTTTTATCCGAAAGAAACGATCGATGGGCTATTAAATAGTACAAGAAATACAGTTATTATAATGGCATGTATTAGTTTATTAGTTGGAATCGTAGCTTCCTACTTGTTCTCAAGAAGATTAGCAAGACCACTGCAACTATTAAAGAATCACGTGCAAAAAGTAGCAGAAGGCGATTTAACGCTGCGAATGAAAGTGACAAGTAAAGATGAAGTTGGAGAGTTGACTAAGCACTTTAATGATATGGTTGAACAAATGAATGAAATGGTAAGTAAAATTAAAAACAGCGTATCAACGGTGCAACAATCAACGAATAGTTTACATTATTTAACGAACGAAACAGTAGCGGCTAGTAGAGAAGTTTCAGGAGCAATGGATGATGTGAGCGGAGGAGCTTCTACTCTTGCGAATAGTGTGGATGAAGTTTCAGCTCAGCTCGAGAATATGGCGGAGTCAGTGGAACAAATGAATAGCTCCGTTGGTGAAATAAAAGGAGTGGCTGGCAAAGCGGAAGAGGCATCTAAGCAAGGATTAAATACAATGAGGAATTTAATTCATACGAGGGGACAATCATCTTCGATTGTTGTTCATACAGAAGAAGCATCGGATAAGTTAGAACAAAGAGTTGGATCGATTCAAAATGTTGTTGAGCTTATAAAAGGCATTTCAGATCAAACAAATTTACTTGCTTTAAATGCATCGATTGAAGCTGCCCGTGCAGGTGAGCAAGGTAAGGGATTTGCGGTTGTTGCTGAAGAGGTTCGGAAATTAGCGGAACAATCAAAAGAGGCAACCGGAGAAATCACAACGATGATTGGTGATGTACAATTAGAAGTAAAAAGGGTTGTAGAAGTTGTAAGTAAATTGAAAGACATTGCAGATGTGCAAAATAAAGTGACGACAGAGGCGGAAATGGAGTTCCGCACAATTATGTCAGTCGTAAATACGATTAGTACTTCAGTTGAAAAAATTGTAGAAGAGGTACATAACATAGGTTACGAGCAAGGGGAAATTACAGCGGTAATGCATACAATTGCTGGTACGAGTCAAGAAAGTGCAGCTGTTTCTGAAGAGGTACATGCTGCAACGGAATCACAGGTGAATCATTTAGAAAAGGTAGCTCACACGATGGAAAGTTTGACAGAACATATGAGAGATTTAGAAAGATTAGTCGAGCAGTTTAAAGTGGAAGAGTAACATATTAGTAAAATGATGAGGATTTCGGTAAAATAGACAATGGATATATAAGAAACGATTATAGGAGGAAGACTACTATGGCAATTGTTGATGTATCGATTATTCCAGTAGGAACAGGTAATCCAAGTGTTAGTGAATATGTAGCAGAAGTACAAAAGGTGCTAGAGAAAAATGCGGATCGCGTGAAGTATCAATTAACACCGATGAATACAATTATTGAAGGAGATCTTCCTGTCATTCTAGAAGTAATTCAACAAATGCATGAAGTTCCATATACGAAAGGTGCACAGCGTGTTGCAACAACTATTCGTATTGATGATCGTCGTGATAAAGTAAGCACAATGGAGAAAAAATTAAACTCTGTTCGATCAAAATTATAAGAAAAAGCAGCGATCTTCGCTGCTTTTTTCATATAGGAGGTAAATAAGATGAGTGAAAAGTTTAATGAACAATTTGACGGGTTGTTAGAGAAATACACGGAACTATTACTTGGAGAGAGCAATGAAGAGAGAAAAGAGCAGGTGCAGAAGTGGGCGCTTTATTCTTACATAGCGAAGACAATGCCAGCTTTAGTAAAGCATTGGAATGAGACATATCCAGATGCGAAAGAAGAGATGGTGCAGTTAATTACAGATATTAAAAGGCTGAATGAAGAGAAGCGAAATGAGCAATAAAAAAACTTGAGGGAAATATAATCGCAAGTTTTCTGTATTAATATCCTTATATAACTTACGTGGAATATAAAGGGTTTTATAGGCATGTCGAATATTTTCGGTATGCCTATTTTTGCCCTAGTAAACCCGTTTTTTCTAAATGTCGAAAAATATTCCCTTCATATTTGCATGCGAGAATATAGGTTTTTAAATGTTTTTATAGTATTTTATAAATTATCTAAATAATTATTTGTATCCAATAATTTTAAACAATGATATAATTTTGAAGAGGGGTAAAAAACAGATAAATTACAGTCATAGGGGTGAATTACATGGAACAATTAATGCGAAATTCGTTTCTTTTCTTATCTAAAAATAAAGCGCTAACAAAACTGGCTAAAAAGTACGGTTTACGCTTTGGTGCAGGTCGCTTTGTCGCAGGGGAGACAATTGAATTAGCGACAGCAGCTATTAAACAATTGAACAAGCAAGGACTTTGTGTAACAATCGATTATTTAGGGGAATTCGTTGATAATGAAGCAGAAGCAAATGAAATGGCTAACCAATCGATTGAAGCGATCCGTGCAATTGGAAGAGAAGGTCTTGATTCGCAACTTTCTTTAAAGATGACTTCTATGGGATTAGATATCTCTGATGAAATCGTAATGAACAATATGCGCCGTATTTTAGAAGCTGCAAAAGAAAATGGCGTGTTCGTTACAATTGATATGGAAGATTATACACGCTGTGGTAAAACAATTGATATCTTTAAACAATTAAAATCTGAATACGATAATATTGGTACTGTTATTCAAGCTTACCTATATCGTACAGAAAAAGATATGGAAGAATTAAATGCGTATAATCCTAATTTACGTCTTGTAAAAGGTGCTTATAAAGAACCTGAAGAGGTAGCATTCCCAGATAAGAAAGATGTAGATGAAAATTATAAAAAGATTATTAAAATGCACTTATTAAATGGAAATTATACTGCGATTGCTTCACATGATGAAGCGATTATTGAATATACAAAAAAACTTGCTGAAGAACACAACATTCCAAGGGATCAATTTGAATTCCAAATGTTATATGGTATTCGTAATGAGCGTCAACTTGAGCTAGTAAAAGAAGGTTACAAAATGCGTGTTTACGTACCTTATGGAAACGACTGGTATGGCTACTTCATGCGTCGTCTAGCAGAGCGTCCAGCAAACGTTGCGTTCGTATTAAAAGGTATGGTTAAAAAATAACCAAGGAGAAAATACTCCTTGGTTATTTTAATTGCTGAAATGCATAATGTGCCATTTTCTTCGTATCAGGATATAGTTGCGCCCGAGTAGAAGATAATACGACGTTAATGACGCGTTTACCATCTTTTTCATCGACTGTTACGACTGTATATTTGCCAAGTGCTGATAGACCGCTTTTACTTCCAATCGCATATGGATCGTCATATAGTTCTTCTCGTCCATAGTTTGCGATATTTGGAGAGCGTTCTGAAGTATGTAGAGTTGTACGTGTTGAATTCATATATTCTAAAACAACTGGATACTTTAATGCTTCTTTCGTAATCATAGCAATGTCATATGGTGATACTTTATTTCCAATCGCATCAGCACCACTTGCGTTCTTGAAAGTCGCATGCTTTGTACCAAGTTCCTTCGCTCTAGCATTCATCATTTTCACAAATTCATTTTTTGATCCTGCGATATGTTCTGCAATTGATTCAGCTATTGGATCTGCACTAATGATAAGCATAAGTTTTAATGCCTCATCACGTTTTAATTTTTCTCCAGCACGAAGTTTAATTTTCTTACTTTGACTTTCTGTTTTAATTGCATTTTCTGTAACTGTAATTTCTTCATCTTCTTTTACATTCTCTAGTAAAAGAAGGGTTGTCATCATTTTGGCTATACTAGCCGGATAAGAGCGTTCGTCTTCACGTTTCCCATACAAAATTTCACCTGTGTCTGCATCGATTGTAATGGCGTATTGCCCAGTAATGTTAGGTTGATTAACTCTTACAGCTTGTTGCCTTTGTGCATAAGAGAAGAAAATCATCCCTGTAAATAGTGTAGCAATCATTACAATCATAACTATTGTTCGTTTCATCATCGGTCCCTCTTTTGTTTTCCATATGTACAAATAAATTGGGCAGAAAAAGCAGCCATTAATCATTATGCCACGTTCTCTGCCCAAAAATATAGCGTTATTTTTCGCCCATATTATGCTTCTTATATTGTTGGTTGTTACCTTGGCGTCCTTTTTCAACACCGTGATTATGCGGACCTGCGTTTCCAGTTACACTAGCTGCACTAATTCCAGCCTTTGAAGGGTTCTTCTTAAGTTTTGCCATATATATTCCTCCAGTTTCGTCAGATTATAAAAAGGAAAAGTGCATTTAAACAAAGAAAATACACATGTATAGCATAGCCAAATGAAAGAAAAATATTTATTTCAGAAAATTTTATCAATAAATATATTGCGAAAATTTAAACAGTATCATATATTTATTAGTAGAGGCTCACTCATTGATTGCGACTTATGTCGAAAAATTGAATGAGCATTCATTCAAGAATAGGGGGAGAATTGGATGTTCCAAATTAAAAAGGCTGCTGTTCTAGGTTCAGGCGTAATGGGTTCGGGAATTGCGGCACACTTAGCTAATATTGGTATTCCGACATTATTGCTTGATATTGTACCACCTGCGCTTACGAAAGAAGAAGAAGCGAAGGGACTTACATTAGAACATAAAAGTGTGAGAAATCGTTTTAGTAATACGGCTGTGCAAAAATTATTAAAGCAAAAACCAGCTCCTCTGACAGTGAAAGGAAATCTAGCACTGATTGAAGCAGGTAACTTAGAAGATGATCTTGAGCGTCTAGCTGATGTAGATTGGATTATTGAAGTAGTAGTTGAAAACTTAGAGATTAAAAAGAAATTATTTGAAAAAGTAGACGCTGTTCGTAAACCGGGTTCTATTGTCAGCTCGAATACGTCAGGCATCTCAGTTGAAAAAATGGCAGAAGGTCGTTCAGACGACTTCCAGAAACACTTCTTAGGCACACACTTTTTTAACCCACCACGATATTTAAAACTTCTAGAGGTAATACCGACGAAAGAAACAGATCCACAAGTATTAAGCTTCATGAAACTATTTGGCGAAGACGTTCTTGGAAAAGGCGTTGTTATCGCAAAAGACACACCAAACTTTATTGGAAACCGCATCGGTACGTACGGTTTACTTGTTACTCTTCAAGAGATGGTAAAACGCGGCTATAGTATTGGGGAAGTTGATTCTGTAACAGGCCCACTTATTGGTCGTCCGAAGAGCGCAACGTTCCGCACATTAGATGTTGTCGGCTTAGATACATTCGTACACGTTGCAAATAACGTATATGAAAATGTGCAAGAAGAAGAGCGTGATGTATTTAAAGTACCAGCTTTCATGCATGAAATGCTTGAGAAAAAATGGCTTGGAAGTAAAACGGGTCAAGGCTTCTTCTTAAAACAAGGGAAAGAAATTTTAGAGTTAAACCCTAAAACGATGGAATATGAAGCGCGTAAAAAATTAAAAGCTGCATCCGTAGAGTTAAGTAAACAAGAAAAAGGATTAGCGAATAAATTGAAAGCGCTTGTATACGCGAAAGATCGTGCAGGAGAGTTGTTATGGAACATCATTACACCAACTCTTTTATACTCTGCAAAACTTCATAAAGAAATTGCTGACGATATCGTTGCAATTGACCAAGCGATGAAGTGGGGCTTCGGCTGGGAGCAAGGACCATTTGAAGTGTGGGATGCAATCGGTGTTGAAAAATCTGTTCAAAAGATGGAAGAAAACGGCGTAGTTGTTCCTACTTGGGTGAAAGAAATGTTAGAGAAAGGTTTCACTACTTTCTATAAACATGATAACGGCGATAGCTACTATTACGATAATGGCGAATATAAGCTAATCGAGCGTAATAAAAAAGCAATTTCTCTTAAGCAATTAAAAGCGAAAAATGGTGTATTAAAGAAAAATAGCGGAGCGAGCTTAATTGATTTAGGCGACGGCATCCTTTGCTTAGAATTCCATTCGAAGAGCAATGCAATCGGTATGGATATTACGCAAATGATTAACTATGCTGTTGATGAAGTAGAAAAAAATTATAAAGGTCTTGTTATCGGTAACCAATCGAAGAACTTCTGCGTTGGTGCGAACTTAGCGATGATCTTAATGGAAGCACAAGACGACAATTACTTTGAAATTGAGTTGGTTGTGAAAAACTTCCAAGATGCAATGACGAAAATTAAGTACTCTTCTAAGCCAGTTGTAGCAGCACCATATGGTATGACGCTTGGCGGAGGTACAGAAGTTTGCTTACCAGCAGCTAGCATTCAAGCTTCTAGTGAAACGTATATGGGCTTAGTAGAAGTTGGTGTTGGCTTAATTCCTGGCGGAGGCGGTAATAAAGAGCTATACATTAAACACTTAAATAAAATGCCAAATGGTGTAGAGTTTGACCTGCAAAAAGTTGCGAATAAAGTGTTCGAATCTGTAGCGATGGCGAAAGTTTCTACATCAGCCCAAGAAGCTGTATCGAACAACTTCTTAGGCGATAAAGACGGTATTAGTGTGAATGGTGATCACTTACTATATGATGCGAAACAGAAAGCACTTGCTTTATATGAAGCTGGTTATAAAGCACCGATTCGTAAAAAGATACCAGTTGTTGGTGAAACAGGATATGCAACTCTTGTACTTGGTGCAGAAGCAATGCATTTATCAGGTTACATTTCTGAACATGATCTTCACATTGCGAAGAAACTTGCATATGTCATTGCGGGCGGAAAAGTGCCGTACGGAACAGAAGTTGATGAGCAATATTTATTAGATGTAGAACGTGAAGCATTTATTAGCTTAGTAAGTGAGATGAAATCACAAGCAAGAATGCAGCACATGCTTGTAAAAGGAAAGCCATTACGTAACTAATAACGAGGGGAGATATCGTTCATGAGAGAAGCTGTCATTGTTGCGGGAGCAAGAACACCAATTGGAAAAGCAAAGAGGGGTTCATTAAAAACAGTTCGTCCTGACGATCTAGGGGCGTTAGTAGTAAAGGAAACGTTAAAGCGTGCGAATTATGAAGGACCAATTGACGATTTAATTTTCGGCTGTGCGATGCCAGAAGCAGAGCAAGGTTTAAATATGGCTCGTAATATCGGTGGATTAGCAGGACTTTCTTACGATGTTCCAGCTATTACGATTAACCGTTACTGTTCTTCAGGTTTACAAAGTATCGCTTACGGAGCAGAGCGTATTATGCTTGGTCACTCTGAAGCTGTATTATCAGGTGGAGCGGAATCAATGAGTTTAGTTCCAATGATGGGACACGTTGTTCGTCCGAATAGTCGCCTTGTAGAAGCAGCTCCAGAATATTATATGGGTATGGGACATACAGCAGAGCAAGTTGCTGTGAAATATGGAATTTCTCGTGAAGAGCAAGATGCATTCGCAGTAAGAAGTCATCAACGTGCTGCCAAAGCATTAGCGGCAGGGAACTTTGCTGATGAAACAGTATCTGTAGATGTAACGTTACGTACTGTTGGAGCAAACAACAAATTACAAGAAGAAACAATCACTTTCGCGCAAGACGAAGGTGTAAGAGCAGAAACGACATTAGACATCTTAGGTAAATTACGTCCAGCATTTAACGTTCGCGGTTCTGTAACAGCTGGTAACTCTTCACAAATGAGTGATGGTGCAGCATCTGTATTATTGATGGATCGTGAAAAAGCAGTAAGTGATGGTATGAAGCCACTTGCGAAATTCCGTTCATTTGCAGTAGCTGGCGTACCACCAGAAGTAATGGGAATCGGTCCAATCGCTGCAATTCCAAAAGCATTAAAACTAGCTGGCTTAGAGCTATCTAATATTGGCTTATTCGAACTAAATGAAGCATTCGCTTCTCAATCAATTCAAGTTATTCGTGAACTTGGTTTAGATGAAGAAAAAGTAAACGTAAACGGTGGTGCAATCGCACTTGGACATCCACTTGGCTGTACAGGAGCAAAACTAACACTATCTCTTATTCACGAAATGAAACGCCGCAACGAACAATTCGGTATCGTAACAATGTGTATCGGTGGCGGAATGGGAGCAGCGGGAGTATTTGAATTACTATAAAAAAAGTGGAAGCGGCTTGCTCAGAATGTGAGGGGGATGGAGCTTCAGACGAAGAGGCGCTCTTTGCCTCGTAGGAAGAAGCGAAGCCACCGAACATTCTAGCCACTGGAACTGGACTATAAAAAAGTGAAAGTGGCTTGCTCAGAATGTGAGGGAGATGGAGCTTCAGACGAAGAGGCGCTCTTTGCCTCGTAGGAAGAAGCGAAGCCACCGAACATTCTAGCCACTGGAACTGGACTATAAAAAAAGTGGAAGCGGCTTGCTCAGAACAGGAGGGCGTTGGAAGCCCTGACGAAGAGGCGCTTTTTGCCTCACAGGAAGGGGTGAAACGACCGACTGTTTTAGCCACTGGAACTGGATTATAAAAAAAGAATGGAAGCAACGAAGGTTTATAAAAAATAAAATTGAGAGCCAGCTTCTTTCTTTTTTGAAAGAAGCTGCTCATGAAAATATGAAGGAGGAAATTTTCATGGAAAAAACAGTAGGAAATGCGGTTAAAGGCGGTAGCTTTTTAGTAGATGAGATTACGATTGATCAAGTGTTTACGCCAGAAGATTTTTCATCTGAGCATAAAATGATTGCAAAAACGACAGAGGACTTTATCGTAAATGAAGTTCTTCCAGAGCTTGAATATTTAGAGCAACATGAGTTTGATCGTTCTGTTCGTCTGTTAAAAGAAGCTGGAGAACTTGGTTTATTAGGTGCTGATGTACCAGAAGAGTACGGAGGAATTGGCCTTGATAAAGTAAGCTCAGCGTTAATCGCAGAGAAATTCTCTCGCGCAGGTGGCTTTGCAATTACTCACGGTGCTCACGTAGGTATCGGATCGTTACCAATCGTATTATTCGGTAACGAAGAGCAAAAGAAAAAGTATTTACCATTACTTGCAACTGGTGAGAAATTAGCTGCATACGCATTAACAGAGCCAGGTTCAGGATCTGACGCATTAGGTGCAAAAACAACTGCACGTTTAAATGCAGAAGGTACACATTATGTATTAAATGGTGAAAAACAATGGATTACAAACTCTGCATTCGCTGACGTATTTATCGTGTATGCAAAAATTGATGGAGAGCACTTCTCAGCATTTATCGTAGAGAAAGAATATGCTGGCGTATCTACAAGCCCAGAAGAAAAGAAAATGGGTATTAAATGTTCTTCAACTCGTACGTTAATTTTAGAAGATGCATTAGTACCGAAAGAAAACCTACTTGGTGAAATCGGTAAAGGTCATATTATCGCATTCAACATTTTAAATATCGGCCGTTATAAATTAGGTGTTGGTACAGTTGGATCTGCGAAACGTGCAGTAGAAATTTCAGCACAATATGCAAACCAACGTCAACAATTCAAACAGCCAATCGCTCGCTTCCCATTAATTCAAGAGAAACTTGCGAATATGGCAGCAAAAACATATGCAGCTGAAAGTTCTGTATATCGTACAGTAGGTTTATTCGAAAGCCGCATGAGCACATTATCTGAAGAAGAAGTAAAAGACGGTAAAGCAGTAGCAGCTTCTATCGCTGAATATGCAATCGAGTGCTCTTTAAATAAAGTATTCGGTTCTGAAGTATTAGACTATACAGTAGATGAAGGTGTTCAAATTCACGGTGGTTACGGATTCATGGCAGAATACGAGATTGAAAGAATGTACCGCGATTCTCGTATTAACCGTATTTTCGAAGGAACGAACGAAATTAACCGCCTAATCGTACCAGGTACGTTCTTACGTAAAGCGATGAAAGGTGAATTACCACTTCTTCAAAAAGCACAAAAATTACAAGAAGAGTTAATGATGATGATGCCAGAAGAAGTAGGCGATGAGCCATTAGCACTTCAAAAGTATTTAGTAACTAATGCGAAGAAAATCGGCTTAATGGTAGCTGGATTAGCTGCTCAAAAATACGGTAAAGCATTAGATAAAGAGCAAGAAATTCTTGTGAATATCGCTGACATCGTAAGTAACCTATATGCAATGGAATCAGCTGTTCTTCGTACAGAAAAAGCAATTAAAACAACTGGTCTTGAAAAGAATAAACAAAAAGTGTTATACACTGAAGTATTCTGCCAAGAAGCATTCAACGAAATTGAAGCAGATGCGAAAGAAACACTTATCGCAGTTGAAAACGGCGACATGCTGCGCATGATGTTATCATCATTACGTAAATTAACTCGCCACACACCACTTAACGTAATTCCGAAGAAACGTGAAATTGCTGCGAAAATTTTAGAAGATGAGCGTTATACAGTTTAATATCTTTAAAGAACAGTAGTCGTTTATACGGCTACTGTTCTTTTTTTTGAAAAAAAGAAATTTTTTAGTGACATAAAACTAATACCATTAGTATAATAAAACTAATGGTATTAGTTTTCGTGAAAAGGGAGATGGAAATATGAGAATGATACATGAACAAACGGTATATCAATTGTCATTTTTGCCAAGAGTGTTTCCTGTGAATTGTTACTTTGTGGAGGAAGAAGATGGTTTAACTTTAATTGATGCGGCTTTGCCATATAGCGCAAAAAGTATTTTACAGGCGGCTGAGAAAATAGGAAAACCAATTACTAAGATTGTATTAACACATGCGCATGATGATCACATCGGTGCATTAGACGCAATAAAGGAAGTACTCCCTAATGTTCCAGTCTATATTTCTAAGCGGGACGCAAAGCTGTTAGAAGGAGATACGACGTTACAAAAGGATGAACCAAATATACCGATAAAAGGCGGTGTACCTAAAAAGGTAAAAACGGTACCTGATGTTTTATTAGAAGATGGCGACCGAGTTGGATCGCTTCTTGCGATTATGACACCGGGACATACGCCAGGATCCATGTCATTTCTTGATGTACGAAATAAAGCTCTTATTGTTGGGGATGCATTCCAAACAAGAGGAGGTATGGCTGTTTCGGGACAAATGAAATTTTGGTTTCCGTTTCCTGCGATGGCAACGTGGAGCAAAGAAATATCATTACAAAGTGCAGAGAAGTTAAGCGAATATGAGCCTTCCTTACTTGCGGCAGGGCATGGGGAAATGATAAAGAATCCAGGGACTGTCATAGAGCTTGCTATTAAGGAAGCGAAACGGAATATAGAAAGTAAGAAAGAGGGTTAATTTATGTCACCGAGAATCGGACTTACATTACAGAAAATTGTAGAAACAGCTGCAGAGATTGCAGATACAAATGGAATACAAGAAGTAACGTTAGCTTCATTAGCGAAAAGGTTAGGGATACGTTCGCCCTCACTATATAATCATGTAAAAGGGTTACAAGATGTACGGAAAAATCTTGGTATTTACGGAATAAAACAGCTGCATAACAAACTGGAAGAAGCGGCCGAGGATAAACGTATGGATGAAGCAATTCATGCATTAGGAGAAGCGTATGTAGCATTTGTCCGAAAACATCCTGGACTATATGAAGCAACTTTTTTACGAGATGAAGAAGTAAGAAAAGCAGGTGACGGAATTGTAAAGCTTTGTCTTCAAGTATTACAACAGTATGGCTTAGAAGGAGAGAATGCACTTCATGCGACACGCGGATTCAGAAGTATTTGTCATGGATTTGCTTCGATTGAACAGCAAGGCGGATTTGGTTTGCCGTTAGATCTAGATATAAGTTTACATGTATTATTGGAAACGTTTATTAAAGGGTTACGTGAATAAGAAGCAAGGTAAACAAAAACCTTAGAAGTGATTCTAAGGTTTTTTAGTGCATATGATTCGAAAAGAATGGTAGGCTTTTTCTTATGAAATGATATTATTTTGCAGGTTTGAAAAATGTATATATGGCTAAGAAAAAGCAAACGAAACTGAATACGATGGGGTCTTGATAGGGACTAGGCTCAGAGCCCTTCTGGATTTCTGTAAGGAAGTCATGTGTTTTCATGTTCATTGCTCCTTTAACTAATAAGTTTTATATGATGCGAGGATTATGGTGGATAGGAAGTGTTTTTTGAAATTTCATATAATAATTATTGCATAGCAATCCTATTCCTAAAACTATAAAATATAAAGTTTTCATAATATGTAAAATTGCATATTATTCTTTTTGTAAATTTTGTTATATTATCTTTATATTTAAATTAAAGGATTTTAATGAGATAAATGAGAATAACTGGAGGGATACTGTGGGTAAAACAGTGTTAGAAGCGTATAGTGTGGAAAGAAAAATCGAGAATATAACATATAAAAATCTATTTGTAATGATAGCAATGATTATAGGGATTTCACTCCTAGGAGGATTATTTCTTGGTTTAGCCTTTGAGATTTATGGAGAAGAAGCATTAAGTACTAAATTAGAAGGATATTATTTACTCTTATTCGATGCAATTGTTGTTGCTATCGTTTTATTAGCCTATAAACCGGTTTTTCATTTTATTAAATACATTTGGGATGTATCCGTTTTGAAGAATGGGAAGACATATTTATATCTATTAATTGGTTTTATTATCATTGCAGTATCACAATATTTAATGTTACATGTGTTTAGTTTTGAAAGTGCAGCGGAACAAAAGGAACAATTAGGGAGTTTAAGGCTTCAAAATAGCATACAAAGTATTATATATGTGTTAAGTGTTGCTATCATTACGCCGGTTAAAGAAGAAATTCTATTTCGAGGTATTTTATATCGATTTTTAGAAAAGAAATATAATTTTTTAGTTAGTATCATTATCTCTTCCTTCATTTTTGGACTTCTTCATGGGGGGCTTCTAATTACAGCAACGATTATGGGAATGGTATTTGCAATGTTATACAAAAAGACGCAATCTATTATACCTAGTATTATTTTACACATTGTATGGAACTTACTTGTGAGTATAAGTATGATTGTATCTCTATAAAAATAAATACATAACCAGTATAAAAGGTGAATGGCTTAGCTATTCATCTTTTATTTTGTATGCACGTGAAAAAGTTAATTCATGTATACAATCAAAAAATAGCTAAATACTAACAGTGAACGAATAAAGAAAGGTAGGAGTATCCTATGCAAAACTTAACAGAGCTTGAAGTAGAAAATTTACGTCATTTAATCGGTGGACATGCAACAATTATTAACAAGTTGGAGCAGTATGCACAGACGTGTACAGATCCACAACTGAAACAAATGCTACAAAAGGATGCACAAGATGCACGAAATACGAAGCAACAATTAATGACTTTTTTAGGATAGGAGGAAGCGGAACATGAATGAAAAAGATATGGTAAATGATTATTTAGCAGGATTAAATGCAAGTTTAACAAGTTATGCAAATTATATTGCTCAGTCTGATAATGAGCAGTTACATCAAACGTTAATCCAAATTCGTAATCAAGATGAGATGCGCCAACGTAATATGTATGAGTACGCAAAGCAAAAGAGTTATTATAAACCAGCAGCACCTGCGAATCCGATGATTGTGCAGCAATTGAAAAGTCAGTTAAGTGCAGAATAATAGGATGAAAAAACGAGCGAAAATGGATTCGCTCGTTTTATTTTGTTGTATGTCAATAAATATATAATAAATATTTTTCCAGTTGTAACAAATATGACGAAAATGGAATATAACAATTCACAAAAAGGACAAAAACTTTGTTCAATATTTCACAAAGTATCCATGGTTTCTATCGTGATAACCTCTATAATTAAGAGTGTAAAGAACAAAAGAAATAGATTATATGATCACTTAGGAGAGATTGCTATGAAAAGACATACAAGAAAAATTGCAATTATCGGTACTGGATTAGTTGGATCAAGTTGTGCGTATTCTATTGTGAATCAAGGCATTTGCGAAGAGCTATTATTAATTGATATAAATCATGAACGTGCAGTTGGGGAAGCAATGGATTTATCACATTGCATTAACTTTACAAATACAAGAACAAAAGTATATGCAGGAAGCTATGAAGACTGCAAAGATATGGACATTGTTATTATTACTGCAGGGCCAGCACCAAAACCTGGACAAAGTCGCTTAGATACTTTAGGAGCAAGTGCAAAGATTATGGAAAGTGTTGTTGGTGGAGTAATGGAAAGTGGATTTGATGGTATTTTCTTACTCGCATCGAACCCAGTTGATATTATTACATATGAAGTATGGAAATTATCTGGATTACCTAGAAATCGTGTGATCGGTACAGGTACATCATTAGATTCTTCTCGCTTAAGAACAATTTTATCTGAAATGTTACATGTAGACCCTCGTAGTATTCATGGGTATTCATTGGGAGAACATGGTGATTCTCAAATGGTTGCTTGGTCTCACGTAACTGTTGGTGGAAAGCCAATTCTGCAAATTTTAGAAGAACAAAAAGAACGATTTGGTGAAATAGATTTAGATGAAATTGTTGAGAAGACTGCGAAAGCTGGATGGGAAATTTATAAGCGAAAAGGAACTACTTATTACGGAATCGGAAATTCTCTAGCATATATTGCGAGTTCAATCTTTAATGATGATCACCGTGTCATTGCTGTATCAGCCATTTTAGATGGTGAGTATGGTGAATATGATATTTGTACAGGAGTACCAGCTATTATTACTAGAGACGGTATAAGAGAAGTTGTAGAACTCAATTTAACAGAGGATGAAGAATCTCGATTCGCAAAATCAAACGATATTTTACGTGATTATATGAAAACAATTGGTTACTAACTTATAGAAGAAGGTGAAACAAATGAAGGAATATATAATGTCTCGTGTATTTAAAGCATCTGCTGGAATCGCACAAGGTATTTTCGTATCCCTCGGAATTGGTTTACTGATCGAAAATATAGGAAGAATTGTTGATATACCATTACTTATTACAATCGGAGTTGTTGCAAAATCACTTATGGCACCAGCAATTGGTGCCGGGATTGCTTTTATGCTCGGTGCAAATGGCCTTGTAATCTTCTCGGCTATGGTGGCTGGAGCAATTGGTGCCGGATCCATTTCAATTACTGAAGCAGGTCTAATTATTAAAACAGGTGAGCCAATCGGTGCTTTATTAACAGCAACTTTAGCTGTATATATTGGTAAACGTTTAAGCGGAAAAACTGCTTTAGATATGATGCTCGTTCCATTTGCGGCAATATTAGGCTCTGGTTTAGTTGGTATTTGGTTAGCTCATAATATTACTCCTGTTTTAAACGCAGTTGGAGCTTTTATTAAAGATAGCTCGGCTGGTAGCCCGTTTATCGCTTCTATCGTCATTGCAGTAGTTTGGGGACTATTACTTATCTCTCCAGCTTCATCAGCTGCGTTAGCAATTGCACTTAGCTTAGACGGTGTTGCAGGTGGTGCTGCTCTTGCCGGATGCGTCGCTCAGTTTATCGGATTCTCTGTCATCTCAGCGAAAGAAAACAATTTAGGTGGCATATTAGCTCAAGCACTTTGTACTCCGAAAGTACAGTTGCCAAATATCACTAAAAATCCAATGATTCTCGTTCCAACTGTCGTCGCCAGTGCTATAGTCGGTCCAGTATCCGCATTAATTTTCCAACTGGAAGCAGGAAAGGAAATTGCAGGTCTTGGATTAAGTTCTCTTATCGCACCAATTAATTTAATTTCCAGCCAAGGATGGGGAGTTCTCCCAGCGATGGTAATTACTTATATCGTTATTCCAGTAGCTGTTTCTTATATACTTTACATTGCTCTTAAAAAAGCAGGTCGTATTCATTCTGGTGATATGACTGTACCGCAATCTTAAATTGAAAATCTCCTTAATAATAGATAAAAGCAGACTGAGAAGCCACAGTCTGCTTTTTTGTCATGTTACATTCTATGATTTTGTTTTACTGGAACTCTTATTGGTTCTTTCGCCAATAAGAGTTGAACGCCGAAGTAAAGTATGCTTGCAAGCGTCATTCCAGAAACGGCATCTACAAAGGCATGCTGCTTCGTAAATAACGTTGATAAAATAATAAGTGTACCGAAGAAAGTAAGGATGTAATATTCAAAAGCATGTTGCTCTCTACGCTTAAAGGCAGCTAACATAATTACAAATGTAGTAAGAACGTGAATGCTAGGGAAACAGTTTACCGGTTGATCGATACTATAAATATAGCGAACTAGTTCAGAAAATACATCTGTTCCAACGACAGTCGGACGCGGTACAGTTGTTTGCCAAAAATAATAAATAGAAAAACAAGCAAGCTTTCCAAAAATAACACTACTTAAAGTGACATAATATTGCTTTCGGTCAGCAAAGCAGTAATAAATAAGTGCGCCGTATAAGTATGGAAACCAAAGTAAATAAGGAATAATAAATGCTTTTACAAATGGAATCCAATCATCTACTACAGTTGTAACGTCTACTGCGTGAACAGTCGATTTATTTAATACGTCGTAAAGGGGACTTACGAGTACAAGTAGAAGTATATAACTTAACGGAAGAAAAGATGAAAGTTTAAATTTCTTCATGTTGATCTCCTATGTTTAGTAATGTAAGTAAATTCAATTGATTATAATATAGAAACGTGAATTGGGCTATCGATTTTACTTACAGTTTCTTGAATTAACCTTACGTTTTTGTCACTTGACTAAAAAGAAGGGGAGGGTGCTATATGAAGCGTTTATCGTATTTCTTATTTTTTATATTGATATGCCTAGTCAGTGCTGGGTGTGCAAAGGATAAAGAAGGAGAGAAATTAGAATATAACGGAAGAGCACTCGTAATTGGAGTTGTTGGAGAAAAGCCGAAAGATACGTTTAGGAATGTAAAGTTTGAGGAAATGAAGTTAGAGGCACTGGAAAAGAAATCTAAGGAAGTGGATGGTTTTCTAATAATGAAAGATCACTTTCAAGAAGCCTCAACAGAGCAGTACAAAAATGTATTTTCATCGCTAAAGAAACCAGTGTTTTTTATCGGTTTACAAGATAAATCATATTCAATTTTTATTACAAAAGGGACAGAGTATAACAGTGCACGAAAAGATGTAAATGTGATGTATACGCAAGGTTTTGCAAATATCGGAAGTGGTGAAGGGCAACAATGGGCAATTGGTTTATCTAATGGAGGAAATACAGAAGAAAGTATTCATAATATGTATATCGTCGTATTTCAAACCATCGCAGATTATTTGAATAGATGATGAGGGAGCCTGTAAACAAGGCTTCTTATTTTTTTAAATAAACGTTTGTTTAAGCTGTATGTTCGGTAGGAAGAAACCGATGTAACTTAAGGGTTAAGAAAGAAAAATGGAGAATTAATCAAACGTTTGTTTAAGCTGTATGTTCGGTAGGAAGAAACCGATGCAGCTCAAGGCGTAAGAAAGAAAAATGTGGAATTAATCAAACGCTTGTTTAAGATATATGTTTGGTGCAGAATCTAAAAAAATTTATATATTTATTTTTTTCTTAACAAATGGCGGAAAAATAAGAAAAATTCGCAGGATTATTAAAAATTATCACGAAATAAGTAAAAGTTTAGCGAATAATGGTTTGAAATAATAAAACGTTTTCTATATGATAAAGGTAAAGGTTAGTAAAAAAGTAGGTGAATTTATGACAGTAACATTTTATTCATATCCAAAGTGTGGCACATGTCAAAAGGCAAAGAAATGGTTTGAGGCAAACGATGTAGCATATGAGATGATTCATATTGTTGAAAATCCACCATCAAAAGAAGATTTACGTAATTTACATGAAAAAAGTGAATTACCATTAAAAAAATTCTTTAATACAAGTGGAATGCGTTACCGTGAACTTGGTCTGAAAGATAAGTTGAAAGATGCAAGCGAAGACGAAATGTACGAGCTTTTAGCATCTGATGGCATGTTGATTAAACGTCCAATTGTAACAGATGGAACGAATGTAACACTTGGTTTTAACGAAGAGCAGTTTGAAAGTGTGTGGAAAAAGTACCAATAAGGTATTTTTACATAATTAATACATTCACTGGAGGTACAGTCATGAGCATTCCAAATAATTTACGTTACTCTGAAGAACACGAATGGGTAAAAACTGAAGGTAATGAAGTTGTTATCGGTATCACTCACTTTGCACAAGGTGAGCTAGGCGATATCGTATTCGTTGAACTTCCTGAAGTAGGTGCAACAATCGAAGCTGACGAGCCATTCGGAAGCGTAGAATCTGTTAAAACAGTTTCTGAGTTATACGCACCTGTAAGCGGTAAAGTTGTAGCAGTAAACGAAGAATTAAGTGACCAACCAGAACTTGTTAACGAATCTCCATACGAGGGTGCATGGATGGTTAAAGTTGAACTTTCTGATGCAAGCCAAGTTGAGAAGTTATTAACTGCAGAAAAATATGCAGAAATGACAAATCAAGACTAATTTAGTCGACTAAAGGACAGCCTTTGTGCTGTCTTTTTTTATTTTGTGTGAAATAATGAAATTCAAGTTATATGTAAATAAATAAGCTATTATGAGAAAAACTGTTTTGTGGTAAGGTTTCATAAGTCTTCACAATCTGAACGAGCCGCTTACGCTTTTCTTTTGCAAAAATAAACAGGAAACAACATGAAAATAACGAATATACTATATACTAAGTTCAAGGTTATATAGTATATGGTGATCGGGTGATGACATATGATTTATGTAGAAAAAGTCATTATTGTAGAAGGTACATCAGATAGAAGAAAGATTGAATCTATTATTCGTGAACCGGTGGAAATTGTTTGTACAAATGGTACAATTGGTTTGTCGAAAATGGATGAGCTCGTTGATCAGTTTTTTGATAAGGAAGTGTATGTGCTAGTGGATGCTGATGATGCTGGAGAAAAGTTAAGGAAACAATTTCGAAAAGAATTTCCGCAAGCCGAGCATATCTATATTGATCGCTCGTACCGAGAAGTGGCAACTGCGCCATCTACACACTTAGCAAATGTATTATGGGGAGCCGACATTGACGTTTATACAGAATATTTACGGTAAGGAATGATAGAAGTGATTGATTGGACAGGAGCCGAAGCTACAGCCCTAATAGAGAACGAAGAAAAAACAGTATTATATGTATATACTCCAATGTGTGGAACATGCCAATTAGCAAAAAAGATGTTAACAGTCGTTGAGATGACAATTGAAGGCCTCAAAATTGGGATGTTAGATTTAAATTATGCTCCGCATTTAGCGAAAGAGTATGGGATTGAAAGTGTACCTTGTTTACTTGTTTTTGAAAATGGGACACTGATGAAGAAGATATACGCATTTCATTCGGTTGAATATTTATATACGGAATTAAAGTAGGCGGCAAAATTTTTGCCGCCTCGACATATTTCTTGGGAAATATGTCGAGATGCAGGGTGGATACAGTATTTGTCGAGCGAAAATAACAGGATTGCTCTTTAGTGAGAGGGAATGGTATGTAATAGAAAGTGATATGAAGGATGTGATTTAAGGTGAAATTATATTCTTTGCTTCAATCATTTGTAAATTACGCTAATGGTCAATATCATTTAGAGCCGCTTTTAAGAAAAGAAGAAAAAACTGTTAATTTCCGCTTTGGAGATGAAAGTTGTTCGTTACAAATTTCAAGAGATTATATAGAACTGCTACATGAGGAAATAGGGACGGAGCAAATCGTTTGTGTAGATGAAGAAGATGTAAAACAATTGGTAAACGGCAATGTACGATTGCAAATGTTAATGAACGATGGACGTGTACAATATTCGGGAACGTATCGAACGATGCTATTAGTCGAATCGATGTTTCATATATGTAAACCGATGTCAGTAGGTGCTTAAAATTCTGAAGGTTCATTTTTTACGAAAATTTCTGTTGACATGGTGTTTAGATATTGATACAATTCAATTCATAAAATATAGACAATTTCATAAATTACAAATCAGACGAAAATTGAATCTGATTTCTCTTATCAAGAGAGGTGGAGGGACTGTGCCCTGTGAAGCCCGGCAACCGTCAACTTATGTTGAAATGGTGCCAATTCCTGCAAAGCAAATGCTTTGAGAGATGAGAGAGAGGGATAATGTTGTTATATACGCACATAAACCTTTCTGCTTCTCTAAAGCAGAAAGGTTTTTTTATTGTTTGAATGTGGAGGACATTCAAATAATAAAGGTAGTGATAACGGTGGACTACGCGCATTAAACATAAAAAATTGCGGAGTCGATCTAAACAAAAAGGGGTGAACATCATGATCTTATTAGAAAATGTAAAAAAAATATATAAAGCAAAAAGCGGTGATGTCACTGCTGTAGATAACGCCAATTTAAAAATAGACAAAGGTGAAATCTTTGGTGTTATCGGATATAGCGGCGCTGGGAAAAGTTCGTTAATTAGATTGTTTAATCAGTTAGAGAAACCGACTTCTGGCCAAATTACAATTGCCAATCGTGTTATATCAGCAATTACAGGAAGTGAACTTCGTAAGGCAAGGCAAGAAATCGGAATGATTTTTCAGCACTTTAACTTACTTTGGTCACGAACTGTACGTGAAAATATAGAGTTTCCACTTGAAATTGCAGGTGTTGATAAAGCGAAGAGAAGAAAACGTGTTGATGAATTAATTCATCTTGTTGGATTAGAAGGGAGAGGAGACGCGTACCCATCTCAGCTAAGCGGAGGACAAAAGCAACGCGTCGGGATTGCAAGAGCTTTAGCTAACAATCCACAAGTGCTTTTATGTGATGAAGCAACGTCAGCTCTTGATCCAGAAACGACAGATCAAATTTTGGATTTACTATTAGACATTAATAAGCGCCTTGGTTTAACAATTGTACTCATTACACATGAGATGCACGTGATTCGAAAGATATGTAACCGAGTGGCGGTAATGGAGAGAGGAAAGATTGTAGAAATAGGTCCAGTACTTGATGTATTCCGTAATCCGAAGCAAGATATTACGAAACGATTTGTACAGCAGTTAACAGATTCTGAAGATACAAATGAAACGATTGAAAGTTTAATTGAAAAATATCCAGATGGAAAAGTAATTCGTTTGCAATTTATCGGTGAGGCTGTAGAAAGACCAGTGCTTCAACGATTAATGCAACGCAGTGATATAGAAGTTAGCATTTTGCAAGGGAATATCGCACAAACGAATAACGGTTCTTACGGTAGTTTAGTTGTTCATTTAAATGGTGAGGAAATAGCGATCCAGCAAGCAATAGAAGGAATTCATCAAGATCAAGTAGAGCTGGAGGTGATTGCACATGGATAAGTTACTCGCAAATGTTGATTGGAATCAAATGTTAGAAGCAACTGGTGAAACGTTATATATGACGGCAATCGCAGCTCTTGCGACATTTGTTTTAGGACTAATTTTAGGATTGTTACTCTTCATGACAGCGAAAGATAATTTATGGGAAAACAAATCAATTAATACGGTGATTGGAGCATTCGTAAATATATTCCGTTCTATACCATTCATCATTTTAATTATTTTATTAATCCCATTCACAAAGATTCTTCTTGGAACAATTCTTGGAGCAAGTGCAGCATTGCCAGCTTTAATTATTGGAGCGGCACCATTCTACGCGAGAATGGTTGAAATCGCACTTCGCGAAATTGATAAAGGTGTAATTGAAGCTTCAAAAGCAATGGGAGCGAAAACAAGCACAATTATTTTGAAAGTGTTAATTCCAGAATCGTTACCAGCATTAGTATCTGGTATTACTGTTACGACAATTGCTTTAGTAGGCTATACAGCAATGGCGGGAGTTGTTGGTGCTGGTGGCCTTGGAACACTTGCTTACTTAGAAGGATTCCAAAGAGGGAATAACGATGTAACAATCGTTGCGACAATTTGTGTATTACTAGTTGTATTTTTAATTCAGTGGATTGGTGATAGTTTAACGACTCGAATAGATAAACGGTAATAAAAAACGGGAGGATGTTTCAAATGAAAAAATTATTACTTACGGCACTTATTTCAACTTCAATTTTTGGGTTAGCTGCTTGTGGTGGGAAAGATAAAGATGAAAAGAAACTTGTTGTGGGTGCTTCTAACGTACCGCATGCTGAAATTTTAGAAAAAGCAAAACCGTTACTTGAGAAAAAAGGAATTGAATTAGAAGTCAAAAAGTTCCAAGATTACGTGTTGCCAAATAAATCGTTAGCGGATAAGGATTTAGATGCAAACTACTTCCAGCACATTCCGTATTTAGAGAAAGAGATTAAAGATAAAAAATATGATTTTGAAATAGCAGGAAAAATTCATTTAGAACCAATCGGTGTATATTCTCAAAAATATAAGAGCTTAAAAGAACTTCCAGACGGAGCGACAATCATTATGAGTAATTCCGTTACTGACCATGGACGTGGTTTAGCAATTTTACAAAAAGAAGGCATTTTAAAAATTAAAGACGGGGTAGATCCAGTTAGTGCAACTCCAAAAGATATTGCAGATAACCCGAAAAACTTAAAGTTTAAAACGGACATTGAGCCAGGTTTGTTACCACAAGTGTATAACAATAAAGAAGGCGACGCTGTTTTAATTAACTCGAACTATGCAATTGATGCAAAGTTAAATCCAGAAAAAGATGCAATTGCAATTGAAGGTGATGATTCACCGTACGCAAACGTATTAGTGGTTCGTAAAGGTGATAAAGATAAAAAAGAGATTAAAGAGCTTGTAGAAGTATTGCATTCTAAAGAAATCGAAGACTTTATTAATAAAGAATATAAAGGGGCAGTTGTTCCTGTAAAAGAATAATTGCTGAAAAGGCTGGTGTATGCCAGCCTTTTTTATAACTACATAACTATAGGGGAGAAGGGGACATCATATGAAAAAGATTTTATTGTCAGTTGTTACAGCGCTGTCTGTATTTACATTAGCTGCTTGCGGAGGAAAAGAAGAGAATAAGCTTGTTGTTGGAGCCTCTAACGTGCCGCACGCTGTTATTCTAGAGAAGGCACAGCCAATATTAGAGAAAAAAGGTATTAAGTTAGAGATTAAAAAGTTCCAGGATTATGTACTGCCAAATAAAGCGTTAGCGGATAAAGAAATTGATGCGAACTACTTCCAGCATATTCCGTACTTAGATAAAGAAATCCAAGAAAAGGGATATAAAATTGTAAACGCAGGAAAAATCCATTTAGAGCCGATGGGTATTTATTCTAAGAAATATAAAAGCTTAAAAGACTTACCAGATGGCGGAACAGTAATTATGAGTAATAACGTAGCGGAGCGAGGCCGTATGTTAGCATTGTTACAAAAAGGCGGAGTGATTAAGCTTAAAGATGGTGTAGATGTTGTTAAGGCAACCGTAAAAGATGTAGTCGAAAATCCGAAAAACTTAAAGTTTAAAACAGATGTAGAGCCTGGATTGTCACCAAAGCTGTATGAAAATAATGAAGGTGATGCTTTATTTATTAATTCAAACTATGCAATTGATGCAAAATTAAATCCAACAAAGGATGCAATTGCGATTGAAGGAGCAGACTCTCCGTATGCAAACATCATTGCAGTTCGTAAAGGTGATGAGAAGAAAAAAGAAATTAAAGAGCTAGTAGAAGTGCTACATTCAAAAGAAATTCAAGATTTTATTAATAAAGAATATAAAGGTGCTGTACTTCCGGTAAGTGAATAATTATAAGGAAAGGACTGGAAAATTACCAGTCCTTTTTTCTTTATATAAATAAGAAGAAAGGTGTATCATAGAAAGATGCAAAGGAAATACTTATATACATTTGTGAAAAAACGGTTACTTTTTTTCGTCGTTTGCGATATCATTTTATTTGATATAAAATTAGAATGAGAATAAAATGAGAATATGAACGTTTTAGGAATTTTTAAAATGTATATATAGGATTAATGGAGGTATTGAGATGGCTGGTTCTACATTAACGGTTAAAGACTTACACGTATCAATTGATGGCAAAGAAATTTTAAAGGGTGTAAACCTTGAAGTAAAAGGTGGAGAAATCCACGCAATTATGGGACCTAACGGAACAGGTAAATCAACTTTATCTTCTGCAATTATGGGTCACCCAAAGTATGAAGTAACAGAAGGTAGCATCATCATCGACGGTGAAGATGTATTAGAAATGGAAGTAGATGAGCGCGCACAAGCGGGTCTATTCCTAGCAATGCAATATCCAAGTGAAATTAGCGGAGTAACAAACGCTGACTTCTTACGTTCTGCAATTAATGCACGTCGTGAAGAAGGCGATGAAATTTCTCTTATGAAATTTATCCGTACATTAGATAAAAACATGGAATTCCTAGAAATGGATCCAGAAATGGCACAACGTTACTTAAACGAAGGTTTCTCTGGTGGAGAGAAAAAACGTAACGAAATTCTTCAATTAATGATGATTGAGCCAAAAATCGCAATCTTAGATGAAATCGACTCAGGTCTTGATATCGATGCATTAAAAGTTGTATCTAAAGGTATTAACGAAATGCGCGGCGAAGAGTTCGGTTGCCTAATGATTACGCATTACCAACGTTTATTAAACTACATCACTCCAGACTTCGTTCACGTTATGATGAACGGTCGTATCGTTAAATCTGGTGGTCCTGAGCTTGCACAACGTCTAGAAGCTGAAGGTTACGACTGGATTAAAAAAGAATTAGGTATTGAAGACGAAACAACAGAGCAAGAAGCGTAAGAGAGGAGCATAAACATGACAATTGGTACATTACCTTTCGATCAAGAAACAATCCGTCAACGCGCAAGCGAAGTAAACGAAGCTGCTTGGTTGACTGAGTTCCGCTTACAAGCTCTTGCACAAGCAACTGAACTTCCAATGCCAACGCCTGATAAAACGAAAATTGAAAAATGGGACTTTATCGGAAAAGGCGACGCTGCTAAGCAAGAGCCTGTAAGTTCTTTAACAGAGCTTCCAGAAGCAGTGAAAAACTTAATCGATGAAAACAACAGCGTATTAGTACAACGCACTGGTACAACAGCGTTCGTTTCTTTAGCAGACGAAGCAAAAGAAAAAGGTGTTATTTTTACAGACATCGTAACAGCTGCAACTGAGCACGCTGAGCTAGTACAAAAGTACTTAATGAAAGATGGCGTGAAGGTAGACGAGCATCGTTTAACTGCACTTCATGCTGCATTAATCAACGGCGGTGCATTCGTATATGTTCCGAAAAACGTTGTTCTTGAAACTCCACTTCAAGCTGTATTCTTAGTAGACGGCGAAGAAGCTAACGTATATAACCATGTATTATTCGTAGCTGATGCGAACAGTACTGCAACTTATGTAGAAAACTATGTTGCAAATGAAAATGCTAAAGGTATTGCAAATATCGTAGCAGAAGTAATCGTGGAACAAGGCGCACAAGTTAAATTTGGTGCGGTTGATCTATTAGCAAAAGACGTAACAACTTACGTTAACCGCCGCGGTGTTGTTGGACGCGACGGCCGCATTGATTGGGCTCTAGGCCTTATGAATGACGGAAACACAATTTCAGAGAACGTTACAAACTTAATGGGCGACGGTTCATATGCTGATACGAAAACAGTAACAATTGGCCGTGGTAACCAAACACAAAACTTTACAACTAAAGTTGTTCACTTCGGTAAACACTCTGAAGGTTGGATTTTAAAACACGGTGTACAAAAAGATAGTGCAACATCTATCTTTAACGGGATTGGTAAGATTGAACACGGTGCATCTAAATCAAACGCACAACAATCTTCTCGCGTTCTTATGTTAGATGAGAAAGCACGCGGTGATGCAAACCCAATTCTTTTAATCGACGAAGATGATGTAATGGCAGGTCACGCAGCTTCAGTAGGCCGCGTAGATCCGTACCAATTATACTACTTGATGAGCCGTGGTATTCCAAAACGCGAAGCAGAACGTTTAGTCATCCATGGATTCTTAGCACCTGTAGTAAATGAGCTTCCAATTGAAGGAGTAAAAGCACAGCTTGTTGAGGTAATTGAAAGGAAAGTTCGCTAATGAATATTCATGAAATACGCAAACAGTTTCCAATTCTTGATCAAAAAGTGAACGGCAAACAACTTGTATATTTCGATAGTGCAGCAACTTCTCAAAAACCAATTCAAGTCATTGAAACGTTAGAACGTTACTATAAAGAATATAATTCTAACGTGCATCGCGGTGTTCATACGCTCGGTACGAAAGCTACCGACGCGTATGAAGGTGCACGCGAGAAAGTTCGCAAGTTTATTAACGCGAAATCAATGGAAGAGATTATTTTCACGCGCGGAACGACAACTGCATTAAATACAGTAGCGGCTAGCTATGGTCTTGAAAATGTAAAAGAAGGCGATGAAATCGTTATTTCTTACATGGAGCACCATAGTAACATCATTCCGTGGCAACAAGTTGCGAAGAAAACTGGTGCAACTTTAAAATACCTTCCGCTTCAACCAGACGGTACAATTTCTTTAGAAGATGTTCGTCAAACAGTTACACCGAATACAAAAATCGTTTCTATTATGCAAGTTTCAAACGTGCTTGGAACGATTAACCCTGTAAAAGAAATCGGAGCGATCGCACACGAAAATGGCGCAATTATGGTCGTTGACGGTGCACAAAGTACACCTCACATGAAAGTAGATGTACAAGATTTAAACTGTGATTTCTACGCATTATCTGCTCATAAGATGTGCGGACCTACAGGCATCGGCGTATTATATGGTAAAAAAGAACTGCTGAACAATATGGAGCCAATTGAATTTGGCGGTGAAATGATTGATTTCGTAGATTTACAAGAATCTACTTGGAAAGAGCTTCCGTGGAAGTTTGAAGCAGGTACACCGATTATCGGTAATGCAATCGGACTTGGTGCGGCAATTGATTTCCTAGAAGAAATCGGTCTTGATAATATTGAAAAGCATGAGCATGAATTAGCGCAATACGCTTTAGAAAGACTATCAGAAGTAGATGGCGTTACAATTTATGGTCCAAAGCATCGCGCTGGTCTTGTTACATTTAATATTGAAGACGTACATCCTCACGATGTAGCGACTGTATTAGATGTAGAAGGCATTGCAGTTCGCGCAGGACATCACTGTGCACAACCGCTTATGAAGTGGCTAAAAGCTTCTTCAACAGCACGTGCGAGCTTCTATTTATATAATACAAAAGAAGAAATTGATACATTTGTTGAATCGCTAATCAAGACAAAGGAGTATTTCACAAATGTCATTTAATAATTTAGATACGTTATATCGTCAAGTTATTATGGATCATTATAAGAATCCTCGTAACCATGGCGTGTTAGAAGATAGTGTTACTGTTAACTTGAACAATCCAACTTGCGGCGATCGTATTCAACTTACGATGAAA
Source organism: Bacillus sp. SRB3LM (assembly GCF_015712745.1). Classification (NCBI taxonomy): domain Bacteria; kingdom Bacillati; phylum Bacillota; class Bacilli; order Caryophanales; family Bacillaceae; genus Bacillus; species Bacillus sp. SRB3LM. The sequence continues at coordinate 53,826 of NZ_VWVQ01000103.1, read as the reverse complement.
GTAGAAGAAGGTATTGTGCAAGAGGCGAAGTTTGAAGGCGAAGGATGTTCAATCTCAATGTCTTCAGCTTCAATGATGACACAAGCAGTAAAAGGTAAGAAAATTGAAGAAGCACTTCAGCTTTCGAAAATTTTCTCTGACATGATGCTAGGAAAAGAGTACGATGACAGCATCGATTTAGGAGATATTGAAGCATTACAAGGCGTATGCAAGTTCCCTGCACGTATTAAATGTGCAACATTAGCGTGGAAAGCGTTAGAAAAGGGCTTAAACGAAGATAAGTAATGTTAAAGGTTCCTAAAAATGAGGTTATCTAAGGAGGGACACACCAACATGGCGAAGCAACTGCCAGATATCGGCGATTATAAATATGGTTTCAAAGACAAAGACGTTTCGATTTTCCGTGCTGGACGCGGTTTAACAAAAGAGATCGTTGAAGAGATTTCACGTATGAAAGAAGAACCACAGTGGATGTTAGACTTCCGTTTAAAATCACTGGATAAGTTCTATGAAATGCCAATGCCACAATGGGGCGGCGACTTAAATGACTTAGATTTCGATGAGATTACGTACTACGTAAAACCATCTGAGAAATCTGAGAAGTCTTGGGATGAAGTACCTGATGAAATTAAAGCAACATTTGATAAATTAGGTATTCCAGAAGCTGAGCAAAAATATTTAGCTGGTGTATCTGCACAGTACGAATCTGAAGTTGTATACCACAACATGAAAGAAGACCTAGAAGCTCTAGGAATCGTCTTCAAAGATACAGATAGCGCATTAAAAGAGAACGAAGATATTTTCCGTGAACATTTCGGAAAAGTAATTCCACCAACAGACAACAAATTCTCTGCATTAAACTCTGCAGTTTGGTCTGGTGGATCATTCATCTACGTTCCAAAAGGTGTTAAAGTTGATACACCACTTCAAGCGTATTTCCGTATTAACTCTGAAAATATGGGACAATTCGAGCGTACGCTTATCATCGTAGACGAAGGCGCACACGTACACTACGTAGAAGGTTGTACAGCACCTGTTTACACGACTAACTCACTTCACAGTGCGGTAGTAGAAATCATCATTAAAAAAGATGCTTATTGCCGTTATACAACAATCCAAAACTGGGCGAACAACGTATACAATCTAGTTACAAAACGTGCGGTTTGTGAAGAAAACGCAACGATGGAATGGATTGACGGTAACATCGGATCTAAATTAACAATGAAATATCCAGCAGTTATCTTAAAAGGCGAAGGCGCTCGTGGTTTAACATTATCTATCGCGATTGCTGGTAAAGGCCAACACCAAGATGCTGGTGCGAAAATGATTCACTTAGCACCAAACACGTCTTCAACAATCGTTTCTAAATCGATTGCGAAGCATGGTGGTAAAGTAACTTACCGTGGTATCGTACACTTCGGACCAAAAGCGAAAAACTCTCGCTCTAACATCGAGTGTGACACGTTAATCATGGATAACCAATCTACATCTGATACAATTCCTTACAACGAAATCAAAAACGATTACGTTTCACTTGAGCACGAAGCGAAAGTATCGAAAGTATCAGAAGAACAATTATTCTACCTAATGAGCCGCGGTATTTCTGAGCAAGAAGCTACAGAAATGATCGTAATGGGCTTCATCGAGCCATTCACTCGCGAACTTCCAATGGAATACGCAGTTGAAATGAACCGCCTAATCAAGTTTGAGATGGAAGGTTCTATCGGTTAATATAAGTATGAAGAAAGCGCCCTGCACAGCAGGGCGCTTTTTTTGTTTTGTTTATCTGAAATTGAGTGTGACCTGGATACCCAGGTAGGTTTCCAGCTAAATATATCAGCGATTTTTCAAATATATCGACCATAACTCCGAATATATCGGCGATTATTTCAATATATCGACGATTCGACAAGGGATATCGACTTATCGACAAATTACGACATAGTAGAGCTGGCATATACCCCCCTCAATATTTAGATGATATCCATAAGGTGGCCGAATGGAAGTAGTTGAGACTAAGATACTGACAAACCCACAGGAGAATCCACAAGGAAATCCACCAAAATACTCGTAAAACCACTTAACAAACTTTCTGACAAATCCCCGTTCTATCAAAGAATTCAACAACTAAAAAAAGAAAATTTCTCATATAAAAAAGGACAATCTTTTGCTTTTTCTCACAATGCGAGTACAATGTAAAATAGCAAGAAAAGACGAAAAGTATTTACAGGATTATTGCGTGCGCATAGCGTAAATGGCAGTAAGGAACTGAGAGGAGGTTTTTTCTCTGAATATAAATAAAGAAACAATCATCCATCTTTATCATACAAACGATATACATAGTCATTTTGAAAATTGGCCGCAAATTTCTCGGTTTGTACAAGAGGAGAAAAAGCGAAGACAGGAAGCGGGAGAGACTGTTTTGACGGTTGATATCGGCGATCATGTGGATCGTTTTCATAGTATTTCGGAAGCGACGAATGGACTTGGCAATACGAAGCTTTTGAATGAGGCGTTATATGATTATGTAACGATCGGAAATAATGAAGGAATTACGTTAGCGAAGGAGCATTTGAATCGTCTATATGATGATGCTGGATTTGAGGTGCTCGTCGCGAATTTATTTGAAAAAGAAGGGGTACGTCCGGAGTGGGCAAAGCCTTATAAATTACATACAACGACAGATGGGATTACGATTGCTTTTATCGGATTAACGGTAGCTTATCCGGAGTTTTATTATATGCTCGATTGGCATATTGAAGATCCGCTTATCCATTTAGAGTCAATTTTAGAAGAAGTGAAAGATGAGGCTCATATTACAGTTGTTCTTTCTCACCTTGGAAAAAGCATGGATGAGTATATGGCGGAGCATTATGATGTAGATGTTATTTTAGGGGCACATACGCATCATTTATTTGAGCGAGGCGTTCTTATGAATAATACGTTACTTTGTTGTTGTGAAAAGTGGGGACGTTACGTTGGGCACGTTCAGCTTACTGTGGATAAAGAGACGAAGAAGCTGTTGAAAAAGGACGGTAGAGCGATTAAGACAGAACGTTTAGGTGCTTACAGCAAACCGTTATCCACAATTGAATTGCTGCAGGAAGAAAGTAAACAGATTATGGCAGAGCCTGTCGTTCATGTAAAGGAATCATTGCCGGTCGATTGGTTTCAGGAAACAGCATTTTCGCACATGTTAGCAAATGCGCTGAAAATGTGGTGCGGTGCAGAGATTGGAATGGTGAACGCGGGTGTACTTCTTGAAGGATTAGAAGAAGGTGTTGTGACGCGCGGAGATATTCACAGAATTTGTCCACATCCAATTAATCCTTGTGCTTTGAAAGTTCCAGGAAAGATATTAAGAGAAGTTATTTTGAAAGCACGTAAACCGAATATGGAGAATCTTGAGGTAAAAGGATTCGGATTTCGGGGAAAAGTGATGGGGAAAATGATTTACGCTGGTGTAGAAGTCATTCCAGATACGATTCCCGGGAATAAAATTTTACTCGAAGATGTATTAATTAACGGGGAATCGCTGGAATTAGATCGTATATATACAGTAGGAACGATTGATATGTTTACATTTGGCTACTTATACCCAGAGCTATCCACACTTTCTGACAAACAATATTATATGCCAGAACTACTTAGAGATGTGTTAACAGATATGTTAATAACTTATACATCTTCCGTTAAACTATAGGCTAGTTAACTTGTAACACTCATTTTTCTCTTGTCATACAGATAAGAAAGAGAGGAGTGTGAACTATGGTTAATGTGGAGCCAATTATAATTGATAATTATACGTTTATTGCAGTTAGCGTGAAACTTCCAAAGACGAATTTGCTAGCTGTAATGAGCGATAAAGGATATATTATGTGTGGTGCATTAGATGTAGGTCTTTTAAATGAGAAATTAGGTGATCGAGGAATTATTGCTGGCCGTGCGGTTGGTGTAAGAACGATTGAACAACTTCTTGAAGCGCCACTAGAATCGGTAACGACTGGAGCTGAAGCATTAGGCATTCCAGCAGGAACGATTGGAAAAGAAGCATTATTAAAAATGAGATAAGCATATATCGTCCCTCCTTCTTGCATAGAAATGATATAAGAAGGAGGTTTTTTTATGAGTATATTTCGCTCGAAAAACTCGCGGTTTCGAAAGGGACCTATTGCCTTTCGGTATATACTGCTTATGTCGTTTATTCTTTTTGTTATATTACTTACGCAAGGGTTGTGGATTGTGAATAATAACATTCAGCCGACCTTAATTAAATATGGGGAAGTAGAGACACATAAAATGGCGACAGCAATTATGACGAAGGCAGTAAAGGATCGAATTAATGAAGGATTCGATGTCGATTCATTAATGAAAGTACAGAATGATAAAAACGGAAAAGTATCCACAATTAATTTAAATACGAAGCAAGTAAATGAAATCGTAACGTCAACGACCACGTACATAGAAAAATATTTGCAACAAGTAGAACAAGGGAAGTTGAAGGAGCTAGGTATTTCTGAAAAAAACGGGGCGACTATGGCAGTTCCTTTTGGGCGTGTAACAGATAATGCACTTCTTGGTAATATAGGACCAGATATTCCAATTAATTTCACGCCAATTGGTCATGTGAATACAGATATTAAACAAAAAATTGAGCCGCATGGGATTAATACTACAGCGATTCAAATTGTTATGGAAATGGAAGTAACATTGCAAGTAATTATTCCATTTCATACGAAAGAGATAACGGTGAAACAAAATGTTCCAATTGCGACGCGTATCGTTCAAGGGGAAGTGCCTACGTATTATGGAAGCGGAAGTGTTGCTGTACCTGATAAAAAGAAAACAGATAGTTAATTGCATATAAAGTGAAACTCGGCTGAGCCGGGCTTTTACTGGATAAAAAATAACCGTAGCAATGCGCTACGGTTATCGTTTTGTATTTGCTCGTTCTTTGCGTTCCCAAAGGCTTAAATGCATGTATGGATCGAAGGCCCATTCTGTATAGCCATTGTCTTTATACATGCCAAAATGTAAGTGGGGTGGAAATTTTCCGGCTGTACCAGGAGGTCCATAACCAGTGCTACCAACAAATCCGATTACTTTTCCTGGTTCAACAATTTGTCCAAGCTGTATTTCTTTTGAAAACCCGCCTAAATGGGCGTAATAATGGTAATTGTTATGAAGGTCACGAATACCAATGCGCCATCCACCAAGGCGGTTCCAACCTTTCGTTTCAATAATGCCATAGCAAGTCGATCTTACTGGCACGCCATATCCGGCGAAAATATCGGTTCCTTCATGAATCCTTCTGCCGCCAAAACTTCTTCCAGCGCCGAAAGTACTACGGTAGCTATGGTCACTACGAATCGGAAGAGGAAAAGCATTTCCTTCTAAATTAATACGTCCATAATGTTTATAAATTTGGGCGTATTCGCTAATTAAATCAACTGTTTTTGCACGTCTATAATATTCCCAAAGCATAATTTTAATACGGTCTTCTGACGTTCCTTGTTTCCTTAAAATAGTCGCTGCGGTATGCAGAAGATCACGGTCGCTATTTGCATTTGCAAATCCATCTTTGTCACCATCTAAACCTATTCCGCCAAATAGAGAAATTGTATGGGGGAGAGTATCGTTACTATTAATAGGCCCAGCCCATATTTCTGGTTTGAAATAAAGGGAAATGATGGCATCTGGTTTTTTCGGAATATCTTTTCTTACGCTCCGTATATTTCTTTCATATTGATCCATTGCAGCTAAGTAATACCATGGAATGCCTGAAGACTGCTCGGTTTCTTTATATAGTGCCATGCGCTTTTCGTATATGCTTTGCTGATTATCTTCACCGTAAGCGATGTTTTGGTGGAGAAGAAAACAAATAGAAAGCAAAAGAGAAATTTTTCGAAGCATGAAATAGACTCCTTTCACAACATCACTCTTTTTAGTGTGGGATATACGGAGTATTTCATTATAGGGAACGATTGGAAAAAATCTTAGAATCTTCATTTGAGCAAATCGCTTTCATACGTTAGAATAGATATGTTACATTGAAAGAAGCGAACACGGTAAACTATTTCATATTGTGCGGAGTTGATAACCATGACAAAACAAACAGAATATAAGCGCAAGCCCGAATGGTTGAAAATTAAGTTAAACACGAATGAAAACTATACAGGCTTAAAGAAAATGATGCGTTCTAAGAATCTTCATACCGTTTGTGAAGAGGCAAAATGTCCGAATATTCATGAATGCTGGGCTGTAAGAAAAACAGCAACATTTATGATTTTAGGTGCGGTTTGTACACGTGCTTGTCGTTTTTGTGCGGTTAAAACAGGCTTACCAACTGAGCTTGATTTACAAGAACCAGAACGCGTAGCAGATTCAGTAGTTCAAATGGGCTTAAAGCACGTTGTTATAACAGCGGTTGCACGTGATGATTTAAAGGACGGGGGAGCAGCTGTTTTTGCTGAAACAGTACGCGCAGTACGTCGTAAAAACCCATTCACGTCTATCGAAGTATTACCATCTGATATGGGTGGAGTAGAAGAAAACTTAAAAATGTTAATGGATGCAAAACCAGATATTCTAAACCATAACATTGAAACAGTACGTCGATTATCTGACCGAGTTCGCGCTAGAGCAAAATATGAACGTTCATTAGAGTTTTTACGTCGAGCGAAAGAAATGCAGCCTGATATTCCAACTAAATCGAGCATTATGGTGGGCTTAGGTGAAACGAGAGAAGATTTAATTGAAGCAATGGATGACTTACGTGCAAACAATGTGGATATTTTAACTCTTGGGCAATACCTACAACCATCTAAGAAGCATTTACCAGTTCTTAAATATTACCCACCAGCAGAATTTGCAGAGCTTAAAGAAATTGCACTTAGCAAAGGATTTAGCCACTGTGAAGCTGGCCCACTTGTGCGTTCTTCTTACCATGCGGACGAGCAAGTACGTTCTGCAAAAGAAAAAACAGCAGAAGCTAAATAATGAAAAAAGAGAGCTAGCGATTAGCTCTCTTTTTGTTTGTACTCTAAAACGGTATTTGTACATGTTAATAAAATCTTTTTTAATTCTTCTGTGGATAATTCAATTGTAAATTCAGGAACACCAGGTGTAATTAAAATTTTATCGTACGTATAAATAGCGTTATCCACAATAATTGTTACATCGTGTGAATATCCGAAAGGAGCTACACATCCCGGCGTACAACCAGTTTTGTCTCGCAGTTCATCAGGAGAACAGAGAGATAAGCGTTCTCCTGTTAGCTCTTTCATCTCTCCCCGGTTGAGCCTTGTGCCCTCTAACGTAAAAAATACGTAATAATCTCCAGACTTTGATTTTAAAAATAAGCTTTTACTTGGAGAGCCTTGTAAGCCAAGTCTCTCACGTACGATCCGATCCGTCTCATAATCGAGTACTGGTTCGTGTTCGAATTTTTCATAAGAAACATTTGTTTTATGTAGTAAAGCAAGTACGTCTTCGTACATATGAAATGATACCCCTTTCTATTGTTAGAACAGTCTCTTCTCGTGGCGTCAACTGAATGTTTTGGAAAGGGATATTACTTGGACGATGCTTCCCATAAGCGTTTTATGATACATTGTTCGTCGATTGTAATTTCGTAAATATCAGGATTGGTTAAAGTTCTCCATTCATTAAAGCCAATCGTATGATCAAAATGCTTTAAAATGAGCGTAAGTAAATTGCCATGTGTAACAAGTAGTGTTGTCGTATGGTTTAATTGTAAAACGTCTTGAATAAGCGAAATGGCACGGTCTGTTGCTTGTTTTGTTGACTCTCCGCCTGAAAAGGCAATATCTATGTTCGTAAAAGTGGATTCTAGTTTTTGCATCCAATCATCCATTGGAACGTTGCTCAATATGCGTTCAGTTAATCGTTCATCTTCTTGGATAGATAAGTTAGCTTGGAGCGCATAGGGCCGAATGGAATCGATAGCTCGGACAAATGGGCTTGAAACAATATGATCGATTTGTAGATGATTTTCTAAGAGGAATGTAGCAAGAGTATTTGCTTGGTCTTTTCCATCGGTCGTTAATTCATCATCACGTTTTTGCCCAGTTGCTGAACAATGTCGTATTACAATAATTTTCTTCATAATTCATCCCCATCTTTCAAGTTGACGCTATATACTTCGACAAATGTGGAAATAATTCCTTTTTCTTGGAAACGGCATATTGATTTAAATATGTGGATAATGAACATTTGAGGTGCAATCATGAATAAAATGATATGTATTGTATTTAGTCTTTGTTTTTTTATACACTTGTCCACAACTTATGCAGAGTCGAATCAAAAACTAAATTATCCAAGCAATCGAAATAAGTCATTTGTGAGTGAGGATGTTTTTTATAAACAGTTAGACAAGAAAATCTATAAAGAATACAATAATGCAGCATATAGTGTTCGGAAAAAAATCTTATTTAAAGAAGTGGCTGATGAAGAATTTTCTTTCCTACAAAAAACAGCCATGGGTTGTCGGAGTAGTGTGATGCTTCAAGATTTTTTTGTTCATCCTGATCGCCAAGTTTATTTTTTCGCTTCCTTTTCTCAAAATGAAGTAGAAGAGTTTCATAAATATATCGTTATAGATGCAGAAACAAAGAGGGAGCTGCAAGAAGGAAAAAGCTATCACCATTGCGACAATCCATAAAAAATACCCCACCAATCGGTGGGGTATTTTTTACTCCGGCACACTCATTAATTTCGCTTTCATCTTGCGAATAAGAACGACAGCCCCAATTGTGAAGAGAAGGGTAATTCCTTCGGCAACAAAGATATTGATTGTTTTTGTTTGGTAAAGTGCCGCGAAAAAGTCTACAAATGCGTGGAATAGTATAGCGTATACTAGGAAGATATATTTCTTCTGTTTGACTGCGTATAAAACAAGCATTGTAAAGGCGATTTGAAGCACGAGTGCCATAATTCTTTCTAAGCTACCAAGGAAGTATAAGTAGGCAGGTTGCTGAATTAACATGTCCTGTAAAATGCTAAGCTCGGGTTTTTGTTCAATCAGTCGAGCGAAGCTACCATCGTTAATAGAATTAGCAAAGATTAATGCTTGTAATGCAGAAAAGCCGCCAATTAAAATAGATTCAATTCCGCCGTGACCTATTCCATAAGCGAAGCCATCTTTATATTCTAGATATTTTTTTAGTAAGAAGAAGAAGGCAACGAAGCGTCCTAATTCTTCAAAAATACCAGCAGTCAATCCGCCATAAATTGCGAAGACAAACGGATTTTCTAAAAATGGAGCGATTGTTGGATTACCGCGCATAAATAGGTGGAATGGTGTTTCAAGAATTTGGGTAAATCCGATAAAGATAAGAACACCAATGCCGACCACTTTCCAATTAATATGATATTTTTTACGGAAATAAACGAGTACGATAATTGGGACCAGAATCGAGACAATGAGTTGAAAGATGATGCTGGCAATTACAGTATTTGAAACCATACTTTCACCGCTTTCTAATATATGTACATATCTATTATGCATGAAATAGGGGAGAGATGAAACTTTTAGAAAGAAAATGAATTTACTTATTGACTCTAACGTTGCGTCATACTTTATCGTATGTACTAAGGGGGGATACAAATGACAATGAGAGTAAAAGAAGTAGCTGATTTAGTTGGAATTAGTGTGCGCACACTGCATCATTACGATGAAATTGGGTTGTTAACCCCAGACGAGACGACAGAGTCTGGATATCGTCTGTATTCCAATGAAAATTTAGAGACGTTGCAGCAAATTTTGTTTTTTAAAGAACTAGGCTTCCCTTTGAAGAAAATTAAAGAAATTATCATGAGTCCATCATTTGATCGCGAAGAGGCACTACAGCTTCATAAGAAAATGCTTCTTGAAAAGCGTGCCAGATTAGATAAGGTGATTGCGACGATTGATAAAACAATTCAGCATACAAAAGGAGAGATTGAAATGACGAATAAAGAGAAATTTGAAGGATTCGATTTCAGCCATAACCCATATGAAGAAGAAGCACGTGAAAGATGGGGAGACGCAGCTGTAGATAAAGCGAATGAATATGCGAAAGGTATGTCAAAAGAGAAGCAAGAAGAGTTTAATGCTATTTACAGAAATTTAGTGGCACTTAGACACGGTGCACCTGATTCCAAAGAGGCGCAAGAAGCTATCAAAGTATGGTACGATTACTTGCAAAACTTTAGTCACTATTCATTAGATGCTTTTAAAGGACTCGGCCAAATGTACGTCGCTGATGAGCGCTTTACGAAAAATATCGATAAGTTTGGCGAAGGTTTAGCGCAGTTTATGTGTGATGCAATGGAAGTTTATGCGGATCGTAATAAAAAATAAAAAGTAAAACAGGTGGAGATTTTCTCCACCTGTTTTACTTTTTAATCATATCATTCAAGGTCTGATCTCCCGTATTGTTCAAATGAGGATTTTTACTCATTTCACGTTTTAGCATATCGAGGCTTTGCGTATATTCTGTATCATTTAATGCGCCAGATTGAAGGCCTTGAATTTGGGAAATCAACTTTTGGTCTGTTGATACATATGCTTTATAATAGCGAGGGACGATGGACAAAGCAGCTCTATATACTTGATCCGCTACAAGTTTTGGATCCGTTGTGTTTGCACGATATACAACAAATACTTCATCATCGGTAACGAGTGTAGCAGCGTTTGTAACGTCAGGAAGTTTGACGGTCATGCTTGTAATCATTTCAGCGACTTTCTCGCGATTAATGGCCCCTACTTGTTTGTTAGATACTTCATGCTTTTGTTTAGAAGAATAACCGACTCTTGTGAGTCTTGTATTTGTATTTTCCGTATGATACATGTCATTTTTATTGGAAACAAGAACACGGCTTCCTTCTTCACGTTCCATTTCGGCTTTATTTGCTGGCTGGCAGCCTGCAAATAAGGAAAGAGTGAGGAGAGAGAGCATAATTTGTTTTTTCACGATGTATCACCTCCTTCTCCATAGCATGCACTAATTTTCAATTTTTTGTATTTGAAATTGTTGGTTGGTATGCTTTGTGATACGATAAAAAGAAGAATGCTTAGAGAGGAAGTTAATGATGGAGCAAAAGCAAGAGCAAGAGATGCATGCTACGGTGAGCATTAATAATGTTCAGTACGAAGTAATTAAAAACTTTCGTGATGGTTTTAGTGAAGAAGCATTTAAAGAGCGTTATGCAGAAATTTTAAATAAATATGATTACATCGTTGGGGACTGGGGTTATGAGCAACTTAGATTGCGCGGTTTCTTTGATGATAGTAATCAACGTTCGACATATGATACGAAAATTAGTACGTTATCAGAGTATTTATACGAGTACTGTAACTTCGGTTGTGCACACTTCGTATTACGAAAAGTGAAGAAATAAAAAAATCCTCTTACAATTGTAAGAGGATTTTTTGCATATACTCGCTTACAAACAAATCGAGATATAATCGCCTTCAGAAAGTATTGTATTTGGCTTCATTTGTTGCCGGGAAACATGATCATACTACAGATGCATTACGTTCCTTTTTGAGACTCCCAGGATTAAAGTCGCAAGCCTGAATCTTTGCGGAATGAAGGATGGGATTCTTGAATGACTAAACGTTCGCAGTCCATTTCTGTTTTGAACAGTCTTCAAGATGAGGGCATCTCATTGCCCCTCCTAAACCAGACCATATAGGTGCTTAGGCTGATTGACTGTTACCATCAATCACAGTTGCGTAGCGAATGTTCATCGCCCCAACGATATCACGATGTGTCTTAAATCCACATCGACACTTGTATTTTCTATCTCGCGCCTTGTTCTTTTCGGCACATTGCGGACAACTTTGACTTGTATAAGATGGATTCACATATTCAACTTGAATACCAGCTAGCATTGCTTTATACGCAATAAATCGTGATAAACGATAGAATGACCAAGTGTGTAGGTTTTTTTCGTTTTTACGGCTTGTTCTTGCCGTCTGTCTTATATTCGTTAGTTTTTCTAATCGAATGACAGAAATATGATTATCAACCGCAAAATTAATAATTTTACGACTTATTTTATGATCTTTGTCCTGCATCCATCTTTGCTCTTTATTATCTAATTGCTGAATGGCATTCAATTTTTTGTCTTTTCCTAACTTCTTACGAACACTACGAAACTGACGCTTCTTATATTTGTTTTGTCTACCATTCCCAAAGAAACGAACCTTATCATCATCTGTGATTGCTACCGCAGGGACCTTGAGGCCTAGGTCTATCCCTAAAATTTTCGTTCCTACTCCTTCATTCGTAGGAAGTGTGACAGATATTTGGGCCATCCACTTATTCGATTTCTTTGTGATACGAAGTGTGCCTAACTTATGTTTTAACAAATTTAAATTGCGATTGTTTTTATCGACTAATAAAGCGCGTACCTTTAAACGAGTTGACTTTCCATTTATCATTAACGGGATAGAAATATGATTGTAATCGAAGGAATAATTTTGATTGTTCCATACGCAAATAGGCTTCTTTAGAATCGGAATAGTTTTATAATTGCTCTTCTTTACTTTTGTAGCAAACAAACTTTTCGCATCTTTAATCGCTTGATTCTTCACCGCGCTTGGGATATTCGCTTTAATATCTTTTGTGCTTTTCTTTGTACTTTTCTTTGCTTCAACCATTTCTGATACAAGTGTATTTATAACTTTGATATATTCATGGCTACTTTTTTCCAATAAACGAATTTGTACTTTTGTTGGAATCAATTTCACTTTCACTGTCAGGGTCTGTGACATATGTTTCATCCCCTTATTTTTGGATTTCCGGCATCGGTTATTCGATAAGTTTTTAGCAACATGTTGAAATGTTCTTCTATCAATTACTTATTTCCGGAAAACTACAACAGGAAAAAGACAGAAGAAACTACTTATACTTTGGCGTTCCTTCTATTTATTTTTAATTATAATACATCAAATTGAATATTAAAAATATTTATAATAGAAAAACACCAGCTAAAAACTGGTGTTTGAGATAAATTATATAAGTTCAAATAAAAATGAGCGTAATTCTTCTGCAATTTCTTCAGTCATAGAAAATGCGTGCTCTAAGTAGCCTGGTTCGTTTAAATCGTCAGCACCGATAATTGCAAATTTATTACTTTGCATATCAAGTACAATTGTTTTACCGTAATGACGATCGGAGTATAAAAGCGCTAAATCATGACGCTCATTTTCTCCCATAAAGCTAACGAAACGAGTTTTTGTAGCGACAGTATCGTCGTACAGAAAGAAACGTTCTTCCATACACATGGCTCCTTTATTAAATATCTAAGTTTAAGTGTGGTTTATGATCTAAATGGTGATGCGTTTTAATGAATCGTACTGTTCTTGTTTTGTAACGCATTACGATAGAGTATGTTTCAGCTAAATCTCCGCCAAGGAATTTAACACCGTCTAATAACTCACCAGCAGATACACCAGTTGCTGAGAAGATTGCATCATCCCCAGATACTAAGTCATCTAACATAAGAAGTTGACGAGGATCTTCTAATCCCATTTCACGACAACGAGCTTCTTCTTCTTCGTTCATTGGAACTAAGCGAGCTTGCATTTCACCTTCAAGACATTTTAATGCTGCTGCAGAAATAACACCTTCTGGAGCTCCGCCAATACCTACGAATAAGTCGATACCCGTTCCAGGTAGTGCTGTTGCGATTGACGCACCAACATCACCGTCACCAAATAATTTTACACGTGCACCTTTAGCACGAACACGATCGATAATATCTTGATGACGTTCACGTTCTTGAACGATAACTGTTAGATCGCGAATCTTTTTATTGTTAGCTTCTGCTACAATTTCAATTGTTTTTTCAATTGGATCATCTAAGCTAATTTTACCAGCTGCTTTTGGACCAACCGCGATTTTTTCCATGTACATATCAGGAGCATGAAGAAGGTTTCCTTTATCTGCGATTGCGATAACTGCCATTGCATTTGCAAGACCTTTTGCAACGATGTTTGTACCTTCTAGTGGGTCAACGGCGATGTCTACTTCTGGACCGTTACCTGTTCCTAGTTCTTCACCAATATACAGCATCGGTGCTTCATCAAGTTCTCCTTCACCAATTACAACTGTACCTGCCATGTTTACTGAATCAAACATATCACGCATTGCTGTAGTTGCTGCATCATCTGCTTCGTTCTTCTTTCCGCGGCCCATCCACTGTGCGGATGCTAATGCTGCTGCTTCTGTTACACGGACAATTTCTAGTGCGAGTTCACGTTCCAAGATTTCATTCCTCCAATTTCAAAAATCATACAAATATAACTATAACAAATAACAGAGAAAAGGTGAATTCGAAAAATTGTCGATTTTTTCAGAAGAAAGCGTTACAATTAAAATGTAAATGCTTTAATTTCCAGGTAGGTGACATTCATGTATTTTGTAGACAGAAAGAAAATAGAACAAATGCTAGTATGTTTAGAACGAGCAACAAGTACATTTCAAGAGAAAAAGATATATGAAACCGAGTTTGAATTTTATGCATTAGAGCGCATAGCCCATCTTATTATTGATACTGTATTAGATGTAGGAAATGCGATGATTGATGGATTTATTATGCGCGATCCAGGAAGTTATGAAGATATTATTGATATTTTAATGGATGAGCGAGTGATAAGTGAAGAAGATGGACAAGGGATGAAAGAAATTATCCTTCTTCGAAAAATGCTTATGCAAGATTATATTCAAATGAATCATGATGAATTATATAAGACGATTCAAAAACATATTGCAGTGGTAGAAAAATACCCAGCAAATATTCGCAGTTATTTAGAAAAGGAATTAGGACCTGTATCTGCATTTGTACCAGAATAATTATGCTTATAAGATCCCCAGAGAATGCCTTTTGGGGATCTTATATTGTATGTGAGAAAGAAAAGGGAGAAGGGTGAAGTATGGGGGAAGCACGTACTACGAAAGACGAGATTGTACAATTGTTGAAAGTAAAGGGAGAGCACACGGTAGCGGAACTAGCTGACGTTTTAGAGATTACAGAAATGGCAATCCGAAGACATTTAAGTAATCTTGAGAAAGACGGACTCATTTATTCTAAGATGGTAAGGCAACATGTCGGAAGACCAACTTATTTGTATGGATTAAGTGAAAAGGGAGAAGATACATTCCCGAAAGAGTATAAGCAATTTGCGATTGATATGCTAGAAGATTTAGCTCGAATGGGCGATGAAAAAATACTTCGTTATGTTTTAAAAGAGAGAACGAAGCGAATGGAAGAACAGTTACAAAAGCGAGTGAGTGATCAAAAGAATTTAGCATATAAAGTGCAAGAGATAGCAGCGATGCAAGAGAAAAATGGTTATATGGTTCAAATTAAGAGAGACGGAGAGAACTCTTTCGTAATTGAAAAACAAAACTGTCCGTTAAAGGAAATTGCAGAGAGATTTCCGCAAGTATGTGAAGATGAAAAAGAGATGTATAAGCGTTTATTTGCAGGGGCAGATGTAAAGACGTTAGCAAACATGTGCGAGGGCGATTGTAGTTGTTCTTACCAAGTAAAAGAGAAAAAATGAACGTTATGGGGCGCTTTAAGGTAAAGCGTTTTTTTCTTTGTAAAAAGCGGGTAATATAAGAATGGTATGATAAGGTGAGAACGTTAGCATAGAAGGAGAGACATAATCGATGTATAAAGGGTACTTAATTGACTTAGACGGTACGATGTATCGCGGAGAAGAACAAATTGAAGAAGCAAGCGACTTCGTAAAAGCATTAGAAGAGCGCGGCATTCCATATTTATTCGTTACGAATAACTCAACTCGTAAACCAGAACAGGTAGCAGAAAAACTTGTTCGTTTCGATATTCCAGCGAAAGCAGAGCAAGTATTCACAACGAGTATGGCGACTGCGAACTTCATTTATGAACGTAAACAAGACGCAACTGTATATATGATTGGTGAAGAAGGCTTACACGATGCACTTGTGGAAAAAGGATTTGAACTTGTGGATGAAAATCCTGATTTCGTTGTTGTTGGTTTAGATCGTGACATCACATATGAAAAATTAGCAAAAGCTTGTCTTGCTGTGCGTAACGGCGCAACGTTTATTTCTACAAATGGAGACATTGCCATTCCGACTGAGCGCGGATTGTTACCAGGTAACGGCTCATTAACATCAGTTGTAGCAGTATCAACAGGTGTGGATCCAATCTTTATCGGAAAACCAGAATCAATCATTATGGAACAAGCTTTAAAAGTGCTTGGCATAGAAAAAAATGAAGCATTAATGGTTGGGGATAACTATGATACAGACATTTTAGCAGGAATAAATGCTGGTATGCATACCCTTCTTGTCCACACTGGAGTCACAACTGTGGAGAAGTTAACAGAATATGAAGTACAACCAACACAAGTTGTGCATAACTTGACGGAGTGGATTGAGAAGATGTAGTGAAGAAAGCTGTTCCAAACTTTGGAACAGCTTTTTTTATTCCTGCTATTTGCAGGCAGCCCGATTGGTGTGGGCTAACATTCAGTTGTGACTAGTGTCGATTTTTGTTGGTAAGTCGATATATTTTAAAAATCGCCGATATAATCTGAGTTGCGCTGATTTAATTTTATTAAAAAGCACGATTCACAACGTCTTTAACCTCTGCAAGATATTGCTTACGCACACTGTCATCCACAGAAGGGACACTTGTATAGAATGTATGCTCAATTGTTTCAATGCCTGTAAATTCAAAAATACCAACATCCACTGTTTTCTTCATTGCATCAAACATGCCGCCTGCTGTGTATGCTTCTTTCGTATTGCCCATTGTAGATAATAATAACCCTTTTTTACCGCTTAATAACTTCTCGATGCCATTTTCACCGTAAGCATAAGCGAAGCCGTGGCTAAATACACGGTCAACGTATCCTTTTAAAATAGCAGGAAGTCCCGCCCACCAAACTGGATAAATAAATGTAATGCTGTCAGCCCAAGAGATATGCTCTTGCTCTTCTTTAATATCTGCTGGTGTGTTTCCTTGAGAAAATGAGATGAAATCGGAAGCGCCTAATACTGGATTGAAGTTTAATTCATATAGATCGCGAACGCGTACTTCATGGCCTTTTTCTTCTAATTTACTTTTTACCGTTTCTAAAATCGCATGGTTGAAGCTTTCTGTATTTGGGTGTGCATAAACGATTACATGTTTCATTGTTCTTCCTCCTATTTGTGGATATGTGAATAGTTATTTGTATATCTGTAACTATTATGGTTACTGCTTTTGTAGAAGTCAAGTAATACATATGTATGTATAAAAAGACGCCCGAAAATCGCCTTTTTATACCCCGCTCATACAAAGTACAAAAAAGACAAATAAAATAATGACAATACCAATGCCGAAGTTAAATACGAGAGTACTATCCATATATGTAGCCTCCTTGCTTGAAAGTAAAAAGCACTCTAGTTAAGAGTGCTTTTTTATTTTGAATCTACTTTATAATTTTTAGAAAGTGATTCATGCGTGTAATGATTTACATTATTTTATGTATTTATACTTTGAAATGAGTAAGTCCTTGTTGGATATAGAAAAAAAGACACTCGTTGGAGTGTCTTTTAAGATGACAAAATGTGCCAATTGCTTGAGGTTGATAAGACGCTAATTTCCGTGTTAACGCCTTTTCTCTAATCAAGAAGTGTAGCAACAGCGATTCAAATAAATTGTACCACTTGTTTAATGGCTGTGCGTATGTAATTCTGCATATTGCAATTAGAGGGAAATTTAATGTGAAAAATGAATGAGTAAATATATAGAATATTTGATAAGGAGTGAGAAGATTGGATATACATGTGTTAACAAAAGAAGAAGCGATGGAGATAAATACGTGGGCGTACGAGGAACCATATAATTTATATAGTTTTTCAGGCGAGAAAGAAGTAATGGAAGAGCTATTAGATGGAATGTATTATGGCTGTTGTGACGGTCAAGGAGAGTTCATCGGTTATTTTTGTTTTGGAGCAAATGCACAAGTACCAGGTGGAAGAGATGCTAATTTATATGGTGGAGAAGATGTGATTGATATCGGACTTGGCATGAAGCCGGCGTTAACTGGGAAAGGAATGGGGAAAGAATTCTTCCAAGCTGGAATAGCGTTCGCCACGAAAGAGTTTAATGCAAAAATGTTTCGATTAAGCGTAGCGACATTTAATACAAGAGCAATTACGTTATATAAAAATATCGGATTTAGACAAGGGACTATTTTTTTGAGTCGCGGAAGAGAATTTATGCTGATGGAATACGAAAGGCCGTCAGCATGAAACTGACGGCCTAGAAAACATTATTATTCTGAGTGCTCAGCTCGGTGCGCTAAACGGCTTGACGCAGCGGCAGCGATTCCGCCGACGATATCATCAAGGAATGTATGCACCTTTCCAGTTGATTTATCATTTAAGTATTCTAAAATACCAGGTTTTAATTTATCAATATATCCAAAGTTCGTGAAACCGATAGAGCCATACACATTCACGATAGAAAGTGCGATAACTTCATCAATTCCGTATAAGCCTTCATCACGTTTTACAATATCTTGTAACGGCTCACTTAGCATTCCCTTTTCAGCAAGGACATCAAGCTCGATACCAGTAATCAGTGCGTTTTGTACTTCACGTTTTGATAGTACACGTTCTACATTGTAACGGCATTCTGACATCTCTAAATTTGGATGATATTTTTTTTGAAGAAAATGAACAAGCTCAGCAATATCGTCAATTGTTACACCGCGCTCTTGTAATAGTTGTAATGCTCTTTCTTGTAGTTGATTTGATTCTTTCATGTTTATCACCTTTTTTTCTTTTTAGTATTTGTATACGTTTCGTTGCTTTATCATGTGCATAGGAATGAAAGGCGAGCACAAGCTCATATATATAAAGAAAAACCATAGGTGGCGACTGCGATGATTCATCATATTTATGAGCATTATCACATGCATGTTAAAGAATTAATCCCCCTTGGCCCCTATAAAAGCTTTTGGATTCGCAACAAAATTTATGTACTTGTTCCAATTGGAGACATGGAGGAAGAAGTACTTGTAGAGATGAAAAAGCTCAGTGACTATATGAACCAGCAAGGGGATATAACTGTAGCGACTTTCGTTCCGACTATACACGGCTACTATGTAAGTGAGATAGAAGAACAAAATTACTGCTTATTAAAAGGTATGCGTGCATTAGAACGACATGCTACATCATTAGGAAGTGAGCTTTCTATATTCCATAAACGAGGTGCTTTTTTTCCAGAAGAGATCGAGCAATTAAGCCGCATTGGTGAATGGAAAGCGTTATGGGAAAAAAGGCTCGATCAATTAGAAAAGTTTTGGCAATCACAAGTGATGAACCACCCTACAGACGTATTCGATCAATTGTTTATTGAATCCTTCCCGTATTACTTAGGAGTTGCAGAAAATGCAATTCAATATGTTGTCGATACAGAGATGGATGATACGCCCCAACTGACTGATGCAGCAACAATTTGCCAAGAACGATTTACACCTTTATTATGGCATCAAACGAAGCGTCTCAAACTCCCTTTTGATTGGGTGTATGATCACCCAACTCGAGATATAGCAGAATGGATTCGCTATATGATGATTGAAAAAAAGAAAGACTGGGATCAAACAATCGTTCAATTTGTTACAGATTATGAACGGAATTACTCGCTGTCCTCATTTGGTTGGCGCTTATTATTTGCAAGGCTCCTGTTCCCGCTTCACTATTTTGAAACGGTCGAACGATATTACCAAACTGGAAACGAAGAACAAAAAAGCATATATAGAGATCGCTTAGAAGCCATTTTACACGATGTGAACCGCTCAGAGCAATTTATGAAGCACTTTTATGGCTCACTTCGTTTACCAGTAGATAAGCTTGGGATTAGAAAATTAGATTGGTTATCTTAAAAATATAAAAAAGAGACCGAGTGAGGTCTCTTTTTTATATACCACAATTTTATGTAATACATTATGCCCCTACCTGCTGATCTGTACATATATTTAAAACGAATTGATGCTTTTCGAGCTTTTCATTTACTTTATCCAATAATTCTTGCTGGATTTCTTTAAATAAAAATTGGTAGCTCGCATTCCATGTTGGTATAACAGATGAAAGGTCTAATAAATACTCTTTTTTCTTTTCTAGTTCTTGAATTGTTAAAAAAGTGTTCCCCATTCTTGGCATGTGTCGTCCCCCTATGTTTTTTTCTATATATGTGTGAACGATTCTATATTATTAATTATCGCATTTTTTTGAGAAGGATTTCCAATTTTGTTTTATGATGTTAACGGATAAATGTAATTTGAATAAAAAAAGGAGACCAAATTTGGTCTCCTTTTAGAAGGCGATTCTGAACGAGCCGCTTCCGCTTTTAGTTATCCAGCTCCAGCGGCTAAAATGTTCGGTGGCTTCGCTTCTTCCGCCGAGGCCAAAAGCGCCTCTATGTCAGAAGCTCCATCCTCCTCACATTTTGAACGAGCCGCTTCTGCTTTTAGTTATCCAGCTCCAGCGGCTAAAACAGTCGGCCATTTCGCACCTTCCTGCGAGGCCAAAAGCGCCTCTTCGTCAGGAGCTCCAATGACCTCCTGTTCTGAACGAGCCGCTTCTGCTTTTAATTAAAATACTTGTTCTACTTCAATAACGCCTGGTACTTCTTCAAGTAATGCGCGTTCGATACCAGCTTTTAGTGTGATTGTAGAACTTGGGCAGCTTCCGCATGCACCCATAAGGCGTAATTTTACGATACCTTCTTCAATGTCTACTAATTCAACGTCTCCGCCATCGCGAAGTAAGAATGGACGTAATTTATCTAATACTTCTAGTACTTGTTCTTGCATATGTGGGTTTTCCATTTTTATCGACTCCTTTCATCAGTTTTATTATAATCAAGATAGAGGGGAAAATCTATTTTTTCTGTTCTTGTTTTAATGTTGAAATTTTTTATCATGTTTACAACGTGTTTTTTCAGTATAGGGGTATGGAATAAGTTTGTAAAATGATGTGCTTATGTAATAAGACATCTGAATATACTGTTGAAACAAGAAGTGGGGGAGAAGAAATGGTTAATGTGCAAGTGTATGGGACGAAAGTAATTTGTGCGAGCTGCGTTGGAATGCCATCTTCAACAGAAACGTTTGAGTGGTTACAAGCGGCGATTGGTCGTAAATATGAAGGACAAGAAAATAAATTTAATTTCGAGTATATTGATTTTCAAGAAGAACAAGAAGATGAAGATAAGAGAGCATTCGCTGAGCGCGTAGTGGAGGAAGATCTATTTTATCCGGTCGTTCTTGTAAATGGAGAAATTGTTGGAGAAGGAAATCCTCGTTTGAAGGATGTTTACGAAGAAATCGAGAAATATTTATAAAGCAGGAAGCCTTTGCGAATTTGCAAAGGCTCTTTTTTATTGGAGGGATAGATGTGAAAAATGGAGTGAAGCATGCGTTACCAACGGAAGTACGACAGTTAATGGAGCAGTACACAGTAGAATTAAAAGAAATTTTTTTAGATGAAAAAATAGTCGGCGTATATATTTACGGGTCCATCGCACTAGGCGCATTTCATAAGGAAACGAGCGATGTTGATTTTGTTACAGTGATAAATGATTCCGTGAATGAAGCTGAAAAACAGCAGCTTGTGGAACTACATAAGAAACTTAGTGATAATACGCTAGGTAAAAGAATGGACGGTATGTATATTCCGCTTGCTGATTTAGGGAAATACAATGATGAAATAAACGAGTATGTGTATTGTGCAGATAGTAAAGCTAATGTTGGTCATTGGGACATTAATGCGGTCACATGGTGGACGTTGAAAAATCAAGGCATTACAGTTACCGGAAAAGAAGCAGAGGATCTTCCGTTGCAAATACAATGGAGTGATGTAGTAAATACGATGAAATATAACGTAGAACAGTACTGGAGTGAAAAGGCGAAGAAGCCATATTTATTTTTTATAGAAGAGTGGGTAGAATCAGCTGTCGTTACGATGGGACGTATTTTATATACACTACATTATAAAACAATCGTTTCAAAAGATAGAGGATTGCAATACTTGTCAGAACGTTCAGCGGAAGAATGGGAGCTTTTATTAAAAGAAGTAGAGCGAATACGGCACAATCCAAAAGAAAAGCGAATGCTCTCAAGGTGGAGAAGGGCAGATATGACGAAGAGGTACTTACTGCATTTAATTGAAACATGTAAAGAGAAATGGTAGGGAAAAAACCGATGATACAGTAAATTGTATCGTCGGTTTTTGTGTTGGAAATGGTATATAATGGTTTAAAAGGTTTAATTATACTGGAGGGGATAGGATGAATATAGAATTAGCTACATATGAAGAAAAGAATGAACAAATGAGTATGCGCCATGGAATTGGTTTTTTGAACCTTTTATATGATTCTTCCTTATACCCATGGTATGTAGATCATCTTATTCCACCTTTCACGTTTTGTATGATTATCGTAATGTATGCACCGGCAAGAAATTGCTGCTTACATTTAATAAAATCATTACAATTCAATAATCTTAAACATTATGTAACGATAGTAATAACAACGATTGTAATGCTTATGTATCTTGCGGTATTAAATGTAGTTTTACCACATGGGCTTGGTGTGGATGAATCTAATATAGTAATAGAACCTACTACAAGTGAAATCATTCTATACGTAGTTGTGCTCACAACTTTTGCGCCTATTTGGGAGGAAATTGTATTTCGAGGTATGTTTTTTATGAAATTATCTCAGCGCTTCTCTACACTTAGTAGTGCTGCTATAAGTGCTTTCATATTTACTTTAGGGCACCCCCTTACAGTAGGTAGTATTTTATATATTTTTGGTATGGGTATATGTTTAGCATACACATATAAGAGAACGAAGAATTTACTCGTTCCAATTGGGATTCATTTATTAAATAATTCGTTTTATTTAGTAGTAAATTTTCAACTATAAAAAGACGTTTTTTAAAAAGGAAGTCTTTTTTATTTTGTAGTAGATAGAAAAGTATTTACAAGCATTGTGTAGAGGAAAGATAATAGAAAAAAATATGCGCATGGGGGAAGATGATGAGTAAATATAAATTACATATAGATAAAGAACAACTATGGAAAGGCTGCGTTTTAAATTCGATTGCCCATGCAATTAATGTAGCGCATTGTCCAGATTTCTCACATGAAAGTTCATGGGATGGATTTAACTATAGTATGCAAGATAGCCAAGGGGGACAAGGGACAATTACGTTTCATCCGAATTACACGATTGTATGTCTTCAAGATGTGAATAGCGAGAGAATTGATGAGTGGATTGATGCGAAAAATTATTTTGAAGGGGCACCTTCGGAAGTAATAGACATTGCGAAAGAAGAAGCTCTTCAATACGTATTAGAAGAAGTAGAAGGCGAAACAGTGCCTTTCATTACAGCAGCATTTTGGATTGAGGAGAGCGGTGCATATTCAATTGATTCATTTGAAGAGATAGAAGAGCATGGCGGATCCTTATTAGAAATCCCGCTACTTAATCTGCACTCAGCAATGGAAAGATTAGAAGAAGAATATGAGCTGACAGAAGAGCAAATAGAGTTTTTACAACTCGTGTATGAGAGAAAAATCAAAAATCCAAATGAGGAAATTATGTTGTCTAAAGAAGAAGTAGCGATGATTGGAACGGAAGATAGCGAAGGATTGGAAGTTAGTAAGGAGTCATTTGCAGAAATGAATATTACTTGGGAGTTGTAGGGGGGGATAAAATATTTCTGATTTAAAAAGTTACAAGAGGAATATAAAGTACTAGTAGAAAGCACAATGTGAAATTACATTGTGCTTTCTACTAGTTTTTTCATATACATATCAACTTCGTGAAAGAATATGGGCTCTTTTTCCTTGGTATTCAGATGCACGGCGCAATGTAAATATTGCTGTAAATAGCGATTAGCTTGTTCGTACTGTTTTAATTTGTAGAAAGAAAAACAGGTAAGAAGTAGAGATGCTTTTTCTTCTAATATTGGAACGACAGCTAGTACCGGAGTAATGGAATGTATA
Organism: Bacillus sp. SRB3LM; assembly: GCF_015712745.1. Classification (NCBI taxonomy): domain Bacteria; kingdom Bacillati; phylum Bacillota; class Bacilli; order Caryophanales; family Bacillaceae; genus Bacillus; species Bacillus sp. SRB3LM. Next base: position 29,752 of record NZ_VWVQ01000103.1, on the reverse strand, counting down.
TTTATTTCCACTAAATTTTCATAAGATGCCCACGTTTGAAACCAGTCGAAAATAGTAGAAAGGTAATTCAGAATGTTGATAGTTTCATGTGAAACATTATGCAATAGCTGGTTCTGTTTGATATGTATAGGCTCTATTCTCGTTTGTAGAATGCAATCGAATATTGAAATGTTTTCTTTTATTTGTAATTGGTTCGTAATAAGCTGCGGGAGACCGATAGGGTGGACTCCTATATTTATATAAAAATCATCTCCAAACTGGCTTTTTTGTATGTTAATGAGCTTATAAAATCCGTTTTCAGCTTTGAAAAATGTATGTCTTTTTTTCTTAAAGCCGATTGGTTTTAAAGTGGCGTGTAAATTTGTAATAAAATCTTGCTCCTTTTTAGAGCCAGGCTTATTCTTCGTCATATTCATAAGTAGTTAAGTTTTGTAAGAAACTTTCAAAGTTAGGTGCTAATTCAATAATTTCCTCAAACTCATTATCGATAAATATAACTGGAGGATTTTCAGCTACATTTCGATAGTCTAATGCAATCCATGTATGTCCATCACCAGATAAAAGTACGATATTCTCAGGCATTTCCCATTCTCGAATTAAATAGCGGCTCTCTAAAATACTAGATTCATTTTCATCAAAAGAAATACCATATAAACCAGATACATTAACGTGATCGTCTGCCCAAGAATTTGGCTTTGAAGTAGGGTGAACATCGAGACGAAGAGTTCCCCCATTTTGTTCTTTTAGAAGGTTTATATATGATTCTGGAAGCTTTACGTTCAGTACTTCTTCTGCTTTTTTGATTAGTTCATCGTTAATGGGTGCTAGTTTTAAATAGTCATCGTCTGCCCAAATTGTACTCTTCATATTCGGTCACCCCAAATAATAGTTTTAAGAATCTTATGTCATATATTATAGTTAGTTTAGATAACACGCAATAGAGGGAGGGACGGAGTATGGATGTGTATGAATACCTTGATCACGTAAATTCTAAAGAAGATTTATTAAAATTTCTTGTATACCTCCAAAAGGATTTTAAAGTGAATAAAGATGAATGGGAGAATGTAGAGGTAGAGACTTATTTAGAGGCATTAAATGGTTGGTTAGGTGATTATGAAGGTGTTTATATAAATCAAGGGGAGAAGCTTCCAGAAAATATTCCATGGAAGTTTATTGCTCAAATGTTACTTGCGGCAGCTCATTATGAGTAAAATTAGATTTTTAAAAGATAGAATGGAGAAGATATCATGATTAACCATAATAAAATTAAACAACTTTTAGCACATGTAGATCGTGCTGAGGATAATGAAATTGAGCTAGAGTATGAATCTGAACCTATGACGATAGAATTGTTTAATAGTGAAGAAATAGAAGAAGGGCAACTTGGTTATAGTTTTGATGAAGAAGGGCAAAGCTTAGCAGGGAATGAAGAAGGAGATTGGAAAGATGGATGGATTGTAATAGGGATAGATTCCTATCTTGGAGATCCGATTTTTGTAGATAGTAATGATGAGAACTGTCCAGTTTATACAGCTATGAACGGTGAGGGAGAATGGGAGCCGGAATGTATAGCGGAACGTATAGAAGATATTATTGAGAAAGTGAAGGGGAATGTGTGAGAAATAAAATAGTATTTCAATATGATTAAGAGGGAGGAAATGTAGTGAATATATAAAATAATTAACTTAGTGTATTAAAGGTATGATACACGATTATTTTAATATATTTAAAAGTAAAATGAAATAAGAAACGGATAATTGTCGGAATATATTCGATTTCCGTTCACTTTTATGAAATATGTGTACTTTTTGTTAGATTCCTTCATTTTGTACATATACAATAAATGTATATAGAAATAAGAAAAGGATGATGTACGTGAAGGACACTGTTTTACAAGAAACAATTTCTCAGCAAGAATTACATAAAGTTGTTCAAAAAAATACAGCTTATTATGATTTTAAGTGGGGTAAAGTAGAAAATCCTGCGCAAGGGAATACATGGAATTGGGTAGCCTTTTTCTTCCCAACCTTTTGGTTAGCTTATCGTAAAATGTATAAGTTATTTATTATATTTGCGTTATTGGTTATACCTAGTATAGTTATACCCCCTTTTATAGATATTCCAGATGGGATTTATGTAACATTTAGTTTAGCTCTTCAATTAGGAATGATGATATTTACTGGATGGCAAGGAAACCGTTTATATTATAAGCATGCTGTTCGTGTTTTTCGTAAGGGAGAAGATGCGTCTGATCATGAGAAGGCGTATTTCTTACAATCAAAGGGCGGCGTTAGTGTAGCTGGTATGATTGGTTTACAGATTATAGTCGGGATTGTGTTTGGTTTAGCTGCGTTCGGGCTGTCCTTTTTACCAACTGAGCCGAATATTAAAAACGTTGTTCGTTCAAGTGATGAAGGGGTTACTTTAGAAATTATGACAGATAACCCAACTTGGAAGTTTGTGAAGAAAGAAAAAGAGTATGACGTAGTAGAGTTTACTGGTTATGATTATACAGAGAAGAAAAACGTGAAAATAAAATTTGCTGTTTATTTCGATGAAGATTATTTCGAGTGGCAAGAGGTATACGAGAATAATAAGAAGTTAAGTGAAGAAGAGTTAGAAGAGTATCAATTTTATATTGAAGAAAATAGTTGGAGTTTCTAGAGCGAAACTCGTTCATTTTGGAAAGAAGGACCTTGTGAAGGTTCTTCTTTTTTTATTGGAAACACCATACAAATTGAAATTTTGTAAAATACAATAAAAAATGAGAATTTGAGGTAGGCTTGTCAATAACGTGAGACTATGGCACTATAAAGAAATGCTATACAAATTTTATTTATCGAGATGTAAACATCAATTTTGATTTTTACGTATAAATAATGAACGGAGGAAATGAATTTATGGCTACTTTACCAAATTGTCCAAAATGTAATTCAGAATATACGTATGAGGATGGCGTTCTTTTCGTATGTCCTGAGTGTGCTCATGAGTGGGGCCAAGAAGCAGAAGCTGAAAATAATGATGGTGCAAAAGTTGTAAAAGATGCGAACGGAAACGTTCTTCAAGACGGCGATGCTGTTACTGTTATTAAAGATTTAAAAGTAAAAGGAACTTCTTCAGTTGTGAAGATCGGTACGAAAGTAAAGAGTATCCGTCTAGTTGATGGCGATCACGATATTGATTGCAAAATCGACGGTTTCGGAGCTATGAAGTTAAAATCACAATTCGTTAAGAAGGCGTAATAAAAAAGAGGAGGCGGGTAGCCTCCTCTTTTTTATTGTCATTTTTTTTTCGGTAAGTCGATATGATTTCATTTACGATGAACAGAGCATGATTTACCGAGCAAGAAGTATCATTTACCGCGCACTATAGTCAACCTCTTTCAACTGACATCGCTTATTAAAGAACGTTTTATATCCAAGCTGTAAAAAGATAATGACAGCAAAGGCAGTACTTCCAGAAATACCGAGTATGATGGCAATTTGATATTGAATAGCTGTGAACGGTGATACACCAGATAAGATTTGTCCTGTCATCATGCCTGGTAGGCTTATAATCCCCATTCCGACCATAGAATTGATTGTAGGTAAAATGGCAGAGTCAAAAGCGTCGCGTATGAGCGGAGCAGCAGCTTCTTTCGGTGTTGCGCCCAGCATAAGTGCACCTTCAATTTGACCTCTTTGCGATTTCATATTGTTTAAGAACGTATTTGCACCAAGAGAAACACCAGTCATGGCATTCCCAACTAACATTCCTGTAATAGGGACGATATATTGCGGGGCATACCAAGGGTCATGACCGATAATAACAAAGATAAATAGTAGAAGTGGCCCAATTGATCCGGCGACCATGGAAAGGGCGGCTACTCGTTTTAATTCTTTAGACATTGGGATGCTAACTCGTTTATAAATATTAAAAATTGCAAAGGTAGTAATAGAAGTAATGAGAGCAATTGTATAAAATGGATTACTATTTTCAAATACGTATGTAAGGACATATGCAACAAGTACGAGTTGGATGGTCATACGGAATGTTGCGAGCGCGATTTGTTTTTCGCGAGGTATCCCTTTTAATTTCACAATCCCGATTAAAATAAGAATGAAAATATAGGCAGCCGCAAGTTGCCAAATTTGGAGTTCAATAACGCCCTTCAACAGAGAGCACTTCCTTTCTAGTTGCACCGTTTGCCTTACTAATTTCAATAATGTCGTCTGCAATTTCTTCTGGAAGTTGTTGCGAGTGTGTGATGAAGATAACTGTTTTTTTCTTTTTTCGTGCTAGTTCAGTAAATTGTTTCATTACGCGTCGTTCTGTATCACTGTCTAATGCTGAAGTAGGTTCATCTAATAAATAGACAGGTGGATCCATAAGTACAATACGAGCAAAGGCAAGCCTTTGTTTTTCACCGCCGGATAATGAGGAAGCACTATCTTCTAATTGCTTGTCTAAACTAATGGTTTTTAGTGCACTCCGCAGGGCATCATCATTTGGAAATGGTTTTTCAGAAAGACGAAGTCCCATTAATAGGTTGTCTTTAACGGTTCCATCAAAAATAGGTGGAGTTTGCCCAAGCATAACTACGTCACGACGTAATTGAATAGGCGGATAATTAGAAATTAACTTTCCGTTATATTCAATTGTACCGGATGTTGGAGATTGTAAATCGTTTAACATCCGAAGCAATGTACTTTTTCCGCTTCCGCTTTCACCGATAATGCAAGTAATCTTTTCTTTTTGAATCCGTAAATAAGGAATGTGTAGTATATCTTTATATATAACGTCTTTTAATATAAACATAAATCGCTCCTTTCTGATTCTAGTTATATCGTATCAAAAAAGAGGGGGAAATGGTTATAACGAACAACGTTTTTTCTTCATCTTGAGTTTTATTAATAAGTTAAGTAAACGATCTAATTCTTGGCTGAAAGAAATCACTTTATCATGAGTGAATCCGTATTGTTCAACGAGATAGATTAACTCTTTCTTTTTCGCTTCTATTCGATTGTTTAGTTTCGATAAGTTCATAAGTTGAATGTAATGCCTCCTACAAAAGTATTTATCACATAAAAAATAAGACCGAATGAATTCGGTCTTAAAGGAAATAATAAGACAACTTACAAATAGCATACACTTTTTATCAATAGTTTTTAATATGAAAATGAAAAATAAATCATTATACATATTGAAAAAGATGTGTCTGATAATTTTTAAAAACTGATGCAAAGAGGCTGCCTACATCGTAGACAGCCTGTAAAGTATTAACCTTTATGATATTTGTACATCCAAAGAAGACCAGATTTTAATAATCTCGGTACACGTCCCATTAATGGTTGGTTTGCTAGTAAACCAAAGCCGTGCTTCTTACCAAGAGATCCTAGAACACCTTTTAATTTAATAACAGGTAGTTCATCCGGGAGTGGTTCATTATTCCAACGTTTTAATAATATTTGGACAATTTGTTCTCCTTGACCTTCAGCCAGTTGGGCAGATGGTGCATGTGGAAGTGCTGCGCAATCTCCTACAACGTAAACATGATCGTTATTTGGAATATTATGATATTTAGTTAAGACAACCCGTCCGCTACCATCTTGTTCAACTGGAAGGTTTCGAACAACTTCATTCGCTTGAATACCAGCTGTCCAGACGATTGCATCACATTCAAGTGGTTCATCGTGGTTGTACACAATATTTGGTTCTACTTTTGTAATGTTAGAGTTTCGTATAATGTTAACTTTATGCTTTACAAACCATTCTTCTACGTATCTACTTAATTTCTCTGGATATGGGAATAAAATTCTATCTTTTCGATCAAATAAGTAGATTTTTAAATCAGAACGGCTTTCCCGAAGTTCACTTGCTACTTCAACACCACTTAAGCCAGCACCAACGACAGCTACTGTTGCATTTGGTTCTAGACTATTTAATTGTTCATATGTCTTACGTGTTTGTTCAATTGATTGTAGACTATGTGTATATTCCCTAGCCCCAGGAACGTTATGATATTTATCTTCACAGCCAAGTCCGATAATTAAATCATCATATTGGATCGCTTCGCCGCCATCGAGATGAACAGCTTTTTCTTCGAGGTCAATATTTGTTACTGTGCCGTATTGAATATTGAGGCGTGGGTGTTCAGGAAACGGTATACGAATATGCGTTTCTGAAATAGTACCCGCAACTAATGCATAATATTCAGTTTTGAAGCAATGGTATGGTACTTTGTCGATTAATGTCACTTGTACATCAGCTGGAAGTTGGTTGCTTGGAAGTAGCCTTTGCAGAATTCTCATTCCACCGTAGCCGCCACCTAGTATTACGAGGTGTTTCATGATGGATTACCCCTTTTCTGTTGAAATATCCCCTAATCATAAAATTTTATATTAATAAAATATTTTGACTTTACTCAATCAAATTATATCGAATTTGTGAACAAATAACAATGCATGAATGAATACTCTGTTGTACAATAAGAAGAAAAGTAAAGTAAACTGTTTTTCCTTTGTAGTTACTATTTCATTAGAAGTAGCATGTTATATAGAAGAAGTCATCTACTTTGAAGTGAAGTAATGAAGTAACTAAATAGTTTAGACTGTGTAACGAAAACAACAAGAAACAGCTTAGTTTTCTTCTTATAGATAAAGTCAGAAGGTAATTTGTTTTGTAGTACAGGGGGGAGAATTTTGATTAAACCATTAATTGAATTTTGTGTAGGTAACCTTGCAAGTGGTTCGCAAGCAGCTCTAGAAAAATTAGAAAAAGATCCGAATTTAGATGTAATGGAGTATGGTTGTTTAGGATATTGTGGTATTTGTTTTGAGGGACCGTTTGCACTTGTAAATGGTGAAGTTGTACAAGGTGCAACAGTAGAAGAGCTTGTTAATAATGTATATGAGTATTTGGATGAAAATCCAATGTTTTAAGGTGTTGCGAATCAGCAGCACCTTTTTCATTAGATAAAACTTTATTTCGTGGGGAAGGCTAATACTGATTATTAGCCTTCCCCCAATCGAAAATAGTGGGATAAATAAAAAAAGGCCCTTTTTAGAAGGGCTTTTTTCTTACACAAATTGTGTAAGAGTGGCTCATCGCCAAACGTTGTCAAATATGAGAAACGGGGGACATTCATATTGTGTTCTAAAAGCATGCATTTTATACTTAACATAACAAATTATTTTTGGAGTGAATATAAATGAGCCAATTTTCTTTTACAAAAATGCATGGTCTTGGCAATAGTTATATATATGTAAATATGTTTGAAGAGCAAATTCCTGAAGAAGATTTAGCCCTTGTGGCGGAAAAGGTTTCAAATATTAATACTGGTATTGGAGCAGATGGGATGATTTTAATTTGCCCTTCAGACGTAGCTCCGGTGAAAATGCGTATGTTTAATAATGATGGTTCTGAAGGAAAGAGCTGTGGTAACGGTTTACGCTGCGTAGCGAAATATGCGTATGAGCATAAACTAGTAGAAGAAACAGTTTTCACAATTGAAACGTTAGCTGGCATTGTAACGGCGGAAGTAACGGTAGAAGAAGGGAAAGTTACATTAGCGAAAATCGATATGGGGGCACCGCGTCTAACACGTGCAGAAATACCGATGCTTGGTGAAGATGAAACACCATTTATTCGTGAAAACTTCTTATATAATAATCATCGTTATGCATTTACAGCTGTTTCAATGGGAAATCCGCATGCGATTATTTTTGTTGATGATGTAGAAAAAGCACCTCTTACAACACTTGGACCCGTCCTTGAGACACATGAAATGTTTCCAGAGCGAGTAAATGTTGAGTTTATCGAAATTTTGAATGATGAAGAGATGAACTTCCGCGTTTGGGAACGTGGATCTGGTGTAACGCAAGCTTGCGGAACAGGGGCGTGTGCTGCAGTTGTAGCTGCTATTTTGAATGGAAAGATGGAACGTGGTAAGGAAATTACAGTTCATTTAGCTGGCGGCGATTTAATGATTGCGTGGACTGAAGAAGGAAGCGTGTTGATGAAAGGACCTGCGGAAGTAATTTGTCGCGGAGTGTATGAGTACAAGATAGAAGCGTAAAGATGTATAATGGACTAAGAACAGAAAGGAAGGTGTATTTCATGATTGAAGTAACAGAACAAGCAGCTTTTCAAATTAAAGATATGTTAAAAGATGCTGAAGATGGAGAGAAGTACGTGCGCCTTGCTGTCCACGGCGGCGGATGTAGCGGTCTTTCTTACGGCTTAGGATTTGAAGTAGAACCAAAAGAAGACGACACAGTTCTTGAGTTTTTCGGTGTTGAATTTGTTATCGATACAGAAAGTGCTCCAATTGTTAAAGGAGTAAAAATTGACTATAAACAATCTATGCTTGGCGGTGGATTCACAATCGACAATCCAAACGCAATCGCATCATGCGGATGTGGATCATCTTTCCGTACAGCATCGAATGCTGGTAAGCCAGAAGAGTGCTAAGTTTTTAGCAGAAATAGAGAAAGACCTTTTTAGCGATAGAATAAAATCGTTAGAAAGGTCTTTTCTTTTTGTGTTAAAACAGAAAATGCATGTAAAGTTACTTTGGATTTTAATTTAAATGTTATTATATATAGTATATATAATTTATACTGTGAATTCGAGATTCATATTATTCGTTTTAAGATAAGATTATGTAGATAAAATGTAAATAATTAGAAAAAATATACTATTTATTAGTTATATTTAATGTTAATATTTGTAACGAAGATGATTGGGAATTATGTTCGAACTAGTTGTAAATGCATCGGTTATTACTAATAGGTAGATTTATGCAGCACGGTTGGTTCAACTAATAATCAGTGAGGATGAAGAACCCCCCCACTGATTAAAGTTTCACTTTATACAAAAAAGGTGCATAAGGGAGAAGGTTATAGCCAATTGTATAGAACTGAATAGTTCCGTATTAATTAAAATACGTTGATTACTAGATATTAAAAATACCGGGGGGATTAGAGTGAAGTCATTTAAGAAAGTACTTATAGTAGGGATGGCGTTGATTACAGTATCGATTTTGGGAGCTTGTTCTAGCGATACAGACGTATTAACAAAAGTAGGAGCAAAGCAACCAGCGAAGGCGGAAGGTGAAGTACTAAAAGATCAGAAGAAAACACCTATGACTACGAGCAAACGTGAAAGTATTAAAAATGAGGATGCACCATCATCACAAAAGCGTTATATTTCTCATGATGAATCTCAAAAGATTGAGGAAGGTATGACGTATACGGATATTCTTAATACGATTGACTATGGTGGTGAGAACATAAAACATTATAATAACCATGAAAAACGCGTATTTTATACTGAAAAAGATACGGATGGTACATATGAAATTATGGTTGAATTAAATACATATGGTTATGTTGTAAATATTGAACGTACTGCTATAAAGAATAAAGATACAGATACAGATAAAGAGAATCAGGTATTTACGAAACGTAGTGAAGAGCCTGTAAAGGAATATGAAGAAAAAAACGATCGTGTACCGTGGTATAAAGATGTAAATAACAATTCGGTAGCAGTAAGTTACAATCACTATTTGAAAATCAAAAAAGGTATGGCCGCGAATCAAGTAAAAGCTGCAATTGGACAGCCACATGTGATTGAGAAATATAAATCATATTCAGTATATGACTATACTGGTTATGGTGGAGAAGGATCATTACGTGTAATTTTTGAACCGAATGGAACTGTTACGGATGTAGTGGAAAACGGTTTACCACGATAATAAATTAGTTACGGGAAGAATTGTAGTAAAGTTGTCTTTGATTTTATAAAGTTTTTGGGAGCATCTCTGAATATAGGTGAAAAAATAATTCTCTTAGCCATGTTAACTACATATTAGTATTTACCGAAGGTTCTTCCAAATTCAATAGCGTTATTGTGGATGTTGTTGTCGTATTATTTTTGTTGATATATACCGCAGTAGGGCAGCAATTGTAACTGGACGTAAAAGGACGCGGAGGAGTAGCAGCTTCCTTTTGAAAGAAGGAGGAAAATATGATGGAGGATATTCTTGAATTTATAGGGAGATACGTGATTAAACCTATTATTAGTTTAATAAGATATTTTGTAATAGAGATTATAATTGAGGGCATAATAGAAGGCGTAATAAACGGTATAAGGAAATTACGTGATAAGTGGCGAAATTGGCGTGAAAGACGTTATTGGCGGTAGTGTAGCTGATGAGCGTGCGAAACAAAAACGTTATACAGAAGCTTAATGGAATGACAATTTCTAAAGTGAAGAAATAATTATTATCTTACAAAAGTGTAATGTTCATGTCATGTTTTTGAATTTCTTCTTTAAAGTTTAGGCTTTAAGATAAGAATATAAGAAAAAACACATGAGGTGAAGGAAATGAAAAGATATATTGCACTTTTTAGTATTTTAGTTGTATTTGCAAGCCTATTAGTTGGCTGTGATTTAAATCGTATGGGTAAAGACGAGTATTACGTTCAAATTACAGTAGATGGAAAAGAATATAATGGTAAAGCTGATAACGGTGAGCCGTATAAAGATTACGAATATAAGCTGACTGGCTTTGATAAAGATGGTAAAGAGAAAGAATTAGAATTCACAGCTCAAAAAAACTTATGTAAAGATGCATTCTTACGCGTATACCACTCAGATAAAAAAGGTGTAACAGCTTGGGAAGAAGTGAAAAAAGACGAGCTTCCAGCGAAAGTGAAAGAAAAACTAAGTGTGAAATAAGACAGATAAAAAGGAATTGACGAACAGGGTCAATTCCTTTTTTTGTTTTCAAATTCTTCTTCTGAAATGACTGTAAATCCGTGTCTTTTAAATAAAGCAGTTGTCACTCCGAAACCAGTTTGCTTATTACCGTTAAATTCTCCAGTATAAATCGTAGAACTACCACAAGATGGACTGCGTTCTTTTAAAATAATATATTCTGGGTGTAAATTTTTGATTTGTTCTAATGCTTTATAAGCACCGTTTACGAAAGCTGCTGTGACATCTTCACCATCTTTTGTCATTACCTTTGCTTTTCCGTCTAAAACGTCATCGCCATTCCCGCCAATAATTTCGGCTGAGGGACGAGGTGTTGGTAATCCCCCTAATACTTCAGGACAAATGAGGACTGTATCTTCTTGTTGCAGAAGCTCCTCTATTTTTGAAAAGAGATTGTCATTTCCATCATACCGGCAAGCAATCCCACCTAAACAAGCGCTAATTACGATCATATTTTCATCTCCAATAAAAAATATTTAATGTCACGCCAATTTCTCTTCCTGCCTCTTATTTATAAGTGAGGTGATAAAAATGGGAAGTTTATATAACTTAATGAAACCATACAGTGAATTTCGAAGTAAAGAAGAGTTTAATACATATCAAAAGCAAGTTTTGAAATATTATCGATTTCAATTAAATAAAACGGATGCTACCATCATTCATTTTTTAGGAAAATATGCGGTAAATGAGAAACAAAAAACAGTAGGGGTCGCTTGTCCATTAATGGAGACGATTGCGACGAATGTTGGAAAGAGTATTCGTACAGTACGCCGGTCAATTGCAAAGTTAGAGGAACTAGGAATTATAAAGCGTGTTGCAACAAAAGAGAGACATAAGCGCGGCGGGTATAGTGCGAACCTATATGTATTTCTTACATCTGCGATTGACCGCATGGATGACCGTATGAAAATGTCCGCTTGTAAAAGTGAGGATAATGCAACTGGCTGTAGTAAAAATGAGCAAAAAAGCGCTGGGGAAACAATTCTTTCTAAAAACATTCCACAAATAAAAGAGAAAAGAAAAGGAACGTACGAGCTTGATGAGACGTATTGCCGTCATGATATACCGAAGCCTTTTATATACGCACTGGTGCCGATGACGAGTAATCCGAAGAAAATTAATATATTTTGGAGTAAGGTCGAGCTTGCATATAAAAAGAGCGGGTTACTAGAACAAGGTGTTTTACTGGAGCAAATATTAGCTGATGAAGAAGTGTACGGAAATTTCATTTGGCGAGTAAAGAGTGTTGTGAGAGCTTATAAATACGGAGAAATCCGTAAAAATGTGAAGGCTCTTTTATATAGTACAGTGCGGGATCTATTTTTAGAGGTTGGATTAGAATGGGGAGCAGCATTAAGGAGAAGTAAGGGAATATCACTATTTGATCCATTCAAAAAAGAGCCATGTGTATAATACATGACTCTAATTAGCTAATCGAACTTCCTTACAACTGGAACACGAATCGCTACAAATAGTACGAAGACAATAACAGCTATTGCACCACTTTTCATAACGGTTACGATTGGAATTCCTATTGCAAGTGCAATGGATGTGAATGCATAAGAGAGCGGGATAAAGCCCATTGATGATAGCATAAGTAAACTCATTACGCGTCCCATCATTTCTTCTTTTACTGTCGATTGAATCATCGCCATAAGCGGAACGATAGCCATTGCGATTGTAATACCGTAAAACATGCCGGCTAATAGTGCTTGCCAAAGTACGGTACTAAAGTTGATGGCTAAGAAGAAGACACCAGACAATAGCATCATGATAATACAAAATAGACCGCGTCTACGATTAATATTTCTTAAACCGACAATGACAGCACCGATTGCCATTCCGCCGCCTACAGATGCTTCTAAGTAACTAAACTGGAGCGAATCACCATGCAGCACATTTTTAACAAAAAGCGGGAAACCAACTTGCATCGGGCCGATTAAAAATAAGTTTAAAAAAGCGCTACAAATAAGGAAAGTTGAAAGGAATGGCGATTCCTTTACATATAAGATTCCTTCTTTAATGGAAGTGAACATACCTTTATCTGTATCTTTTTGTTCTGGCATCGTAAATTTTATTTTTTGAACGAGTATGGCCGCGACAATCAGTAATAAAATCGTAATAGAAAATATTGTCTCGTAATTCGTAAATTTAATGAGAATTCCGCCAAGTACAGGGCCTAAGATGACCGATGCTTGGTTCGTCATTTGTGTAAGTGAATTCGCTTGTGTTAACCGGCTTTTTTCTACCAATTCCGGTAAGATAGATCCATCTGCTGACCAGAAGAAAGCATCAGCAAGTCCAAAGAATAAAGCGAATAAAGCAAATGTATATAGCGTTACATCACCGACAATGAACCATGTGAGAATGGTTGCGACAAGAATCGCTCGAATGATATTGGAGTAAAACATAATATTTTTTTTCGGGAATTTATCAGCTACAGCGCCGCCGACAATCATAAAAATAAGCCTTGGAACACTAAGGGCTACGAAAACAACACCGAGTGAAGCTTCAAGGTTTAATGTTTTTGCTATGTACCACGTTTGTGAAAAAGTAAAAAAGGCTAAAGCAAAGCTTGAAAAAAGAGTAGCTGCCCAAAGAAAAAGGAAATTCGTATTTTTTAATAACGGTTTTCCGCTTCCTTCTAAAGCAGATTTATTTTGTTGTAGTTCCTCCATATTGCTTCCTTTCTATGTGACAAATTTAAACTAAAAAACCAGTAAACGCCCAATTGGTAAGGGCTAATACTCAATGGGAGATACCCACAGCTGAGTATAGTTTCACTTTATACAGTTTCTAATATTTCTATACTGCACTTTCTCATTGTAGACAATAATAATGGATTTGCCCAGTAGCTATTTAACGACAAAAAAAGATGCCGAATGGGCATCTTTTTTTAGGCTAACGCAATATAAATATCCAGTTGTGCCTGATTTGGGTCTAATGCTCTTTCGTCGTAAAGCTCAAAGTCTGTTGTGAAGGCACGTTTATTTTCTTTCGACCATTGCCAAATATATTCCCAAGCTTCACAAACGACTTCAGCAACTGGTCCCTTTCTTGTTGTAAATACCGCATATGTAGCGGTAGGTATTGTTAAAGTTGTCATATTTTCAGGAACGTCTTTTAGTGAAGAAACTGGCATACCGATTGTAAATGTATATGTACCAGTTTCATCTGACTCGTAGTTTGAGTAGAAAGCAAATGTTTCTTTCGTTTGTTGATTTGGGATGTGATGCATCAGTTGTTCTTGAAAGTAGCGGTTCCAAAGTTGTGGAATGTTTCCGTCAGTAGATGCCTCTTTTTCATTAGTCGTCGTAACCGAAACGCCGATTGCGTGGAAAGCTTCTTTTTTTACGATAATGGGTTCGTGTAGCATAAAAAATTCCTCCTATTAAATAAGAACGTTCGTTCTTGTTTAATATAACATATTTTTACATGTAACGGTTGTTATTTTTAGAAAATTTCAATCATAAAAAACAAACTGAAAATAACTAAAAAATGGTAAAATTTCTATTGTATGTATAAATAGGATAATGAGTATGTTAAAATTTTTAAGTATCCTTTAACTGTTATATAAACCTATACAGCACGGTGTTTTTACTATATTAAAAATATGGTAAAGGTTTGTATAAGTGTCCGATATATATGCTATTTTTGATAAATTAAAATAGTAATATTCTATGAGATTTATATTGTTGACATTGGGATTTCAACGATACATTTTCGTAGGTCGGATTGTTGCGAGTGGATATATATTGCTATGTATTCGGCTACTAAATGAAAGGATTACTGAAATTAAGTAGACGGATAGCAAGTATATAGAAAGGAGAAAGGTAGAAAATATGAAACAAGTATTGAAGTGTTTTAATGTCGTAACAATGATCACACTTCTTCTATCCATCATATTGCCTTCGCCCAGTGCTTTTGCTACAGAGATAAATAAAAAAAGCTGGGATGAGTTACAAGGAAATGATGTGAAAATTAAGGCAGAGCAAGTGAATGCTGAAATGTATAAGGGAGAAGTAGCGGAGAGGGAGCACGTATTTCAATATAAGATTGAAAATACGGGAGATACACCAATCCGAGAATTAGTAATTAATCAAAATAATGACAATGGAATTGAGTTTCTTTCGCAATCTGTGAAAGTAAACGGAGAGAAGTTACTTGAAAATAAGGTAGCGGATTTCTATGTAGAGGAAAAAGATAATGGAGGAAAGGTTCTTTCTTCTACTCTTAAAATTCAAGATTTAAAATCACATGAAAAAATGAATGTATTAATAAAAGCTCGTCGTGCGCAACATTTTAATAAAGAGTATAAGCAAAAAATTAGTGTGCAAAAGGATCAACTACAAATAGGAAACATGTCTGTAGATGTTGAAGGGCTTCCTTCTGAAGAGAAGTTAGAAGCTAATACCGATGATGAGGCTGACAGTAGTAAGAAAGCTATCGGATCAACAACTGATTCAAAAACTAAAGAAGTGGATGGAAAATTAAAAGTATCTGTAGAAGATAAAAATACATCTACACAAAAAACAGAAATAGAGAAGGTAAAACAACCTGAAGCTGAAAAGCAACTAGAAAAAGAGGAAAAGCAATCACCTCTAACAATAAAGCAGAGTGATGCAGAAGTACAAGCTGCATCAGAAAATGCTTCGAAGGTTCAAATCCAAACAGGAGATAAACAAGGATTTGGAGACCCGCTGTATTCTACAATTGCTCCTGGTAATTTAGTACAGACTGGTAATGTGACCCTTGGTTTGACAACTGATCATTATGGCAGACAAAGTATGGGTTATAAAACGAATAAAATGACTGTGGACGTTGATAACGATGATAGTACTTTTAATTCGTCAACAGGTGCATTTCCTAACATTCCTGCTGGAAGTAAAGTGAAAAAGGCGTATTTGTTTTGGACAGCTGCAATGGGAACTGTAACTAGTACAAATGTTAATCAAAGAGTTAGTGATAATGATGTACGACAACCAGTCAAAATGAAAATGGGAAATAAAGAATATGCAGAGGTACGTGCTGATAGCATACGAAAAGCTGATTATCTACCCTATATTTCTAATTACTCAGGTAGTGGTGCTGGTTATGTTGCGTATGCAGATGTAACAAATGTAATTGCACAGCAAGGTATTTCTCAAACGTTGACAGTTGCGAATGTGCCACAAATTAAAGATGTAACAGGTGGCGGCTATTACTGGGGTAACTGGAACCTTATATTAGTTTATGAAAACTATAAAGAAACAGTAAAAGATATGAAAATTTGGGAAGGGTTAGTTTCTCAAAAAAGTACAGCTTGGACGGATATTAGTGTTAATAAAATAAACACACCAAAAGAAGGTGCTTTTAAAGCAAAATTTAGTTATTTTTCATCGCAAGGTGATCCAGCTGATAATGATGGATATGCCTATGATTATGGAGAATATGATTTTGGGTTAGGGTATCAAAAGTTTAAAAATATTAAAGGTAAAGATAATGATGTTAATGACTCATCTATGACAGAAGTACAAGTAGATGGCACTAACGAGTTTGTTACAAAAAAATATCCAGGATATAAACCAGCTTGGACAAATTCATTCAGTACTGACATTCATACGTATCATCTTGAAGGACCGACTCAAGTAAAGAATGGTTTGAAAGAAGGGAAAATGCGTTTTAGAGCATATGGTGGTACTGGTGATATTTACGTATTAAATAACGCCACATTTGTTACAGAACATAATGCTCCAAACTTACAAGTTGATAAAAAGGCATTAGATAGTACCGGTAAAGAAGTTAAGGAAATTAAAGCCGGTGAAGAGTTTACGTATCAAATTGAAGTGAAAAATGATACGAAAAATAATCAAGCGCCGGTATCGAATGTAAAAGGTTTTGATAAATTAGATGATCGTTTAGAGTATGTTCCGGGATCTATACAATATATTTCTGGAAGTAATAAAGGAAATAAAACAGATGATGCAAGCGATGATGAAGCGGAGTTTGTAAATAATCAAATTGATTTCCGTGTTGGTGAAGGTGCTAATGCTAAAGACGGCGGTGTTTTAAAGCCGGGGGAAAGTGCCGTTATTACATTCAAAGTAAAAGTGAAACATTCTGTACAATCAGATACAACAGTAAAAAATATCGTTGTTGTAAAGGGACAAGATAGTGCCGAGATAAAGTATGAAACTGAGGACGATGCAGATATTACGGTTACGACTCCAAAAGAGATCCCTGGAGAAATAGAAGCTAAAAAAATAGCATCTAATAAAACACCGAAGTTAGGTGATGAAGTAGAGTATCGTATTACCTTTAAAAATACGGTAAAAGATGGACGTCTAGATGTATTGACGATTGAAGACGAATTACCAAGTAGTCTTGAATACGTAAAAGATAGTTTGAAAGCAGAAGGTGCAAAACCAGAGCCAGTAGAGCTGAAGTTTGAAAATGGCAAAGTAATGGCAAAGTATCCAGAAATTATGGATATGGAAGAAAGAAGTATCGTCTTTAAAACAAAAGTAAAAGAAACTGCAAAAATTGGTGAAGAAATTGTTAATAAAGCAACCGTTAGTGATAAAACAAATCCACCAAAGAATCTAGAAGAGAAGATTACACCACAGCATAAGGCTGGTAAAATTGTCGCAAAGAAAAAAGCGACAAATAAGAAGCCGAAGCTAGGAGAAGAATTTGAATATCAAATTAGCTTTAAAAATACGGTGGAAAACGGAAAACTAGATGCAGTTACAATAGAAGATGAAATTCCAGCTAACTTAGAATTTGTTCAAGGCAGTGAGAGAGCTGAAGGTACTGAACCAAATCCAGTAGAGTTAAAAGTAGAAAATGGTAAGGTAATCGCAAAATATCCAGAGATTACGGATACAAAAGAGCGAAGCATTGCCTTTAAAGTGAAAGTAAAAGAAGAGGCAAAAGCGGGAGAAACGATCGTTAATAAAGCGGTTGTGAGTGAGCCAAATGGACAGTCTGAGCATCCAGAAGAAAAGATTACGCCGGATTATAAATACGGTAAAGTGGATGTAGAAAAAAACGTAACGAATCAAACACCAAAACTAGGAGAAGAAGTGGAATACCGAATTACATTTTATAATACGGTAGAAAACGGAAAACTAGAAACGGTGCTAGTAGAAGATACACTACCTAAAGATGTTGAATACGTGAAAGATAGTTTGAAAGCAGAAGGTGCAAAACCAGAGCCAGTAGAACTAAAAGTGGAAGACGGCAAAGTAATGGCCAAGTATCCAGAAATTACGGATACAGAAAAAAGAAGTATTGTCTTTAAAGTGAAAGTAAAAGATTCGGCAAAAGTAGGGGAGGCAATTGTAAATAAAGCAATTGCAAAAGATCCGAAAAATGAGCCTGTTGAATCGAAGGTTGTTATTACACCGCAAAGTAAAAAAGGTGAAATTGCTGCTACAAAGGTAGTTAATAATAAGAAACCGAAGCTAGGCGAAGAAATCGAGTACCGCATTAGTTTTCATAATACGGTTGAGAACGGAAAACTAGAAGAGGTGCGAGTGGAAGATACAATTCCAAAAGGTCTTGAATATGTAGAAAATAGCATCAAGGCTGAAGGAGAAGCACCTGGACCAGTAGAATTAGCTGTTGAAAATGGGATAGTCAAAGCTAAGTATATCGATATTATGGATATGAAAGAAAGAAGTATCGTCTTTAAAGTAAAGGTAAAGGAAGAAGTAAGAGTAGATAAAGAGATTGTCAATAAAGCAATTGTTGATGATACGAAAAATCCACCGATTGAGCCGGAGGAAAGAATTACTCCGCAACATAAGGATGGAATAATTGATTCGAAGAAGACAGTAGATAATCCATCACCAAAACTAGGAGAAGAAGTAGAATACCGAATTAGCTTTAAGAATACGGTAGAAAACGGAAAACTAGAAAAGGTAATAATAGAGGATACAATTCCTAACGGTTTAGAGTATGTAAAAGGCAGTGAAAAGGCTGAAGGTGATAAACCAGCTCCATTAAAGTTAAGTGTGAAAGATGGAAAAGTTATTGCTGAATACGAAAATATTACGGATACGAAAGAAAGAAGTATTGTCTTTAAGGTAAAGGTGAAGGAAGAAGCGGAAGTGGGTAAGGAAATCATCAATAAGGCAATTGTTGATGATATGAAACATCCGAAAGAACCAGAAGCAAAAATTACACCATTACACAAAGATGGAAAAATTAAAGCGAAGAAAAGCGTAAATAATGAAACACCTAAGTTAGGAGAAGAAGTAGAATACCGAATTAGTATGAAAAATACGGTAAAGAACGGAAAGCTAACAGACGTGACAATAGAGGATACTTTACCAGAAGGTTTAGAGTATGTAGAAAATAGTTTGAAAGCAGAAGGTGCCGGAACAGATTCAGTAGAGCTGAAATTTGAAAATGGTAAGGTAATAGCAAAATATCCAGAAATTATGGATACAGAAGAAAGAAGTATCATTTTTAAAGTGAAAGTAAAAGAAGAAGTAAAAGTCGGTAAAAAAATCATTAATAAAGCAACTATTGATGATTCGCAAAACAAGCCAGTTAATCCGACAGCGGAAATTATTCCTCAGTATCAAGATGGAAAACTTGAAGCGAAAAAGACGGTAAATAATGAAACGCCGAAGTTAGGAGAAGAAGTGGAATACCGAATTAGCTTTAAAAATACGGTAGAACATGGAAAGCTAACAGAGGTAAAAATAGAAGATGATTTACCAAATGGATTAGAGTATGTGAAAGATAGTTTAAAAGCAGAAGGTTCTAAGCCAGATCCAGTGGAATTGAAATTTGAAAACGGTAAGGTAATGGCAAAGTATCCTGAGATTACAGATACAAAAGAGAGAAGTATTACCTTTAAAGTGAAAGTAAAAGGTAAAGTGAGCGATTCAATTGTTAATGAAGCGATTGTGAGCGATACGAAAAATCCGCCAGAAACACCGACAGCAGAAATTATTCCACAACATAAAGACGGAAAAATCAAAGCGAAGAAGACGGTAAATAATGAAACGCCGAAGTTAGGAGAAGAAGTAGAATACCGAATTAGCTTTAAAAATACGGTAGAAGACGGAAAACTAGCAGAGGTGAAAATAGAAGATACTTTACCAGAAGGTTTAGAGTATGTAGAAAATAGTGTAAAAGCAGAAGGTTCTAAGCCAGATCCAGTAGAATTGAAAGTGGAAAATGGTAAGGTAATGGCGAAGTATTCAGAGATTACGGATATAGAAGAAAGAAGTATCACTTTTAAAGTGAAAGTAAAAGATGAAGTGAAAGTCGGTAAAAAAATCGTCAATAAAGCAATTATTGATGATACGAAAAATCCGCCAGAAACACCGACGGCAGAAATTACTCCGCAGCATAAAGACGGAAAAGTGGAAGCGAAGAAAACGGTAAATAATGAAACGCCGAAGTTAGGAGAAGAAGTGGAATACCGAATTAGCTTTAAAAATACGGTAGAAAACGGAAAGCTAGCAGAGGTGAAAATAGAAGACGATTTACCAAATGGATTAGAGTATGTGAAAGATAGTGTAAAAGCAGAAGGTTCTAAGCCAGATCCGGTAGAACTGAAAGTGAAAGATGGAAAAGTAATCGCAAAATATCCAGAAATTACGGATACAGAAGAAAGAAGTATCGTCTTTAAAGCGAAAGTAAAAGAAGAATTTAAAGTTGGTGAAGGTATTGTCAATAAAGTAGTTGTTGATGATACAAAAGATCCAACAACTTCAGAAGTAACAATTACGCCAGAATATAAAGACGGTAAGCTTAAAGCAGAGAAATTTGTAAACAATAAAAAACCGAAATTAGGAGAAGAAATAGAATACCGAATTAGTTTTAAAAATACGGTAGAAAACGGAAAACTAGTAGAGGTTAAAGTAGAAGATGAAATTCCAGCTGGATTAGAGTATGTAGAGAACAGTTTACAAGCAGAAGGATCTAAGCCTAGTCCGGTAGAATTGAAATTTGAAAACGGTAAGGTAATGGCAAAGTATCTAGAAATTACGGATACAAAAGAAAGAAGTATTATCTTTAAAGTGAAAGTAAAAGAAGAGGCAGAAATAGGCAAGGAGATTGTTAATAAAGCAATCGTAGTAGATACAAAAAATGAGCCAGAAGAGCCTTATGTGGAAATTACTCCGCAATATAAAGATGGTAAAATTGCTGCGCAGAAAGTGGCCAATAATCATAAACCGAAACTAGGAGAAGAAGTAGAATACCGAATTAGTTTTAAAAATACGGTAGAAAACGGAAAACTAGCAGAGGTAAATATAAAGGATGCATTACCAAATGGTTTAGAGTATGTGGAAGGCAGTATCACGGCAGAAGGGTCTAAACCGAAACCAGCAGAGCTACATGTGAAAAATAATAAGATAATGGCAAAATATCCAGCTATTACAGATACAGAGGAAAGAACCATTGTCTTTAAAGCGAAGGTAAAAGAAAGCGCAAAAGTGGGAGAAGAAATCGTAAATGAGGCAATTGTAGATGATACAAAGAATCTGCCAGAAGAGCCTTATGTACCGATTACACCACAATATAAAGATGGGAAAATTGAGACAAGAAAAGAAGTAAGTAACCATGAACCGAAGTTAGGTGAGGAAATCGAATATCGAATTATTTTTAATAATACGGTGAAAGATGGAAAGCTAGCAGAGGTGAAGATAGAAGATGAAATTCCAGCTGGATTAGAGTATGTAGAGAACAGTTTACAAGCAGAGGGATCTAAGCCTAGTCCGGTAGAATTGAAATTTGAAAACGGCAAGGTAATGGCAAAGTATCTAGAAATTGCGGATACAAAAGAAAGAAGTATTGTCTTTAAAGTAAAGGTGAAAGACTCGGTTACAATAGGGAAGGACATTACAAATAAAGCGATTATTCATGTGGATGATCCGAACCATCCTATAATTGAACCAACCGCAAAAATTACACCGCAACATAAAGACGGTAAAATTGCTGCTCATAAAAAGGTGAATAATCATAAACCGAAGCTAGGGGAAGAAATCGAATACCGCATTTCATTTAATAATACGGTGAAAGATGGAAAACTGGCAGAGGTTAAAATTGAGGATGAAATTCCGTCTGGTTTAGAGTATGTGAAAGATAGTCTAAAAGCAGACGGTGATAAGCCAGCCCCAGTAGAGTTGAAAGAAGAAGCTGGTAAGGTTAGTGCGAAGTATGAAAATATCACTGACATGAAAGAAAGAAGCATTATCTTTAAAGTGAAGGTGAAAGATTCCGTTGAAGTGGACAAAGCAATTGTAAATAAAGCAATTGTTGATGATACAAAAAATCCACCAGAGCGACCGGAAGTAGATATTACACCGCAGCATAAAGCTGGTAAATTTAAAGCTAATAAAAAGGTAAGTAAAAAAGATCCAAAGCTAGGAGAAGAAGTAGAG
Source organism: Bacillus sp. SRB3LM (assembly GCF_015712745.1). Taxonomy (NCBI): domain Bacteria; kingdom Bacillati; phylum Bacillota; class Bacilli; order Caryophanales; family Bacillaceae; genus Bacillus; species Bacillus sp. SRB3LM. The sequence continues at coordinate 7,604 of NZ_VWVQ01000103.1, read as the reverse complement.
TACCGAATTAGTTTTAAAAATACGGTAGAAAATGGAAAGCTAGCAGAAGTGAAAATTGAGGATCAACTACCAAATGGATTAGAGTATGTGAAGGATAGTTTAAAAGCAGAAGGTAATGAGCCAGCGCCAGTAGAGTTAAAAGAAGAAGCTGGGAAAATTATCGCGAAGTATGAGAATATCACTGATACAGCTGAGCGTAGTATTATCTTTAAAGTGAAAGTAACGGAAGTAGCAAAAGTCGGTAAGAAACTCGTGAATACGGCAGTTGTGGATGATGATAATCCGAAGAATCCTCCGCAAAAACCAGAAGCGATTATTACACCGGAGTATAAGAATGGAAAAATAAAAGCTGAGAAAACAGTAAATAACCCAGCTCCAAAATTAGGAGAAGAAGTAGAGTATCGAATTACGTTCCGTAACGTAGTTGAGCACGGAAAATTAGCGAAGGTGAAAATTAAGGATGAATTACCAAACAGTTTAGAGTTTGTAGAAGGTAGCGAAAGAGCTGAGGGGGATAATCCAAAACCGTTGCATGTAAAAGTGAAAAACGGCATAGTACTCGCAGAATATCCAGAAATTACGGATACGAAAGAAAGAAGTATCGTCTTTAAAGCGAAAGTGAAAGAAAAGGCTAAAATTGGCGAAGCGATTGTGAATACGGCGGTTGTGGAAGATACTATAAATCCACCAGAGAAACCGAATGTCGCGATACAGCCTCAACATAAAGAGGGTGTATTACAAGCTGAAAAGACAGTGAGTAACCATGAACCGAAGTTAGGAGAAGAAGTAGAATATCGAATTAGTTTTGAAAATACGGTAGAAAACGGCAAACTAACTGAGGTAAAAGTAGAGGACGAAATTCCAGCTGGTTTAGAATACGTACAGGATAGTATAAAGTCTGATGGGCCGGAACCAAATCCAGTAGAACTTAAAGTTGAGAATGGAAAAGTAACAGCAAAGTATCCAGAAATTACGGATACGAAAAAAAGAAGTATCATCTTTAAAGCGAAAGTAAAAGAAACGGTACAAGTAGGAAAAGAAATTATAAACAAGGCGGTTGTGGATGATAATAATCCAACCAATCCACCAGTTGATCCACTTATACCGATTACACCGCAATATAAAGATGGGAAACTAGAGGCAAGGAAAGAAGTAAGCAATCATGAACCAAAGCTAGGGGAAGAAATCGAATATCGAATTACTTTTAACGGCACGGTAGATGGCGGGAAGTTAGTTGATGTAAAGATTGAAGATAAAATTCCGTCTGGTTTAGAGTATGTGAAAGATAGTCTGGAGGCCGTAGGTGATAAGCCTGTACCAACAGAACTTAAAGTCGAGAATGGAAAAGTAACAGCGAAGTATCCAGAAATTATGGATACGAAAGAAAGAAGTGTCATCTTTAAAGTAAAGGTAAAAGAAACAGCAAAAGTTGGAGGAGAAATAACAAATAAAGCGATCATTCAAGTAGATGATCCAAATCATCCAGTTATGGAACCGACAGCGACAATAAAGCCAGAATATAAAGATGGTAAGTTAAAAGCAGCGAAGACAGTAAGTAATAAAGAACCGAAGCTAGGAGAAGAAATCGAATATCGAATTAGCTTTGAAAATACAGTAGAAAATGGAAAAATAGCTGAGGTAAAGGTAGAAGATGAAATTCCAGCCGGTTTAGAGTATGTGCAAGATAGCATTAGATTTGAAGGGGCTGAACCAAATCCAGTAGAGTTAAAAATGGAATTTGGAAAAGTAATAGCGAAGTATCTAGAAATTACAGATACGAAAGAACGTAGTATTATTTTTAAAGTGAAGGTAAAAGCAGCACCAAGTAAAGGGATAACAAATAGAGCGGTAGTGGACGATAAAATAAATCCACCACTTGAGCCTACAGTTACAATTTTACCGAAAACAAAAGAAGATTTTAAGATACCAGAAGAACCGAAGGAACCAGAAGTGAAGCCGGAAGAGCCGAAAGAACCGAAGGAACCAGAAGTGAAGCCGGAAGAGCCGAAGGAACCAGAAGTGAAACCGGAAGAGCCGAAAGAACCGAAGGAACCAGAAGTGAAACCGGAAGAGCCGAAAGAACCGAAGGAACCAGAAGTGAAACCGGAAGAACCAAAGGAACCAGAAGTGAAGCCGGAAGAGCCGAAAGAACCGAAGGAACCAGAAGTGAAACCGGAAGAACCAAAGGAACCAGAAGTGAAGCCGGAAGAGCCGAAAGAACCGAAGGAACCAGAAGTGAAACCGGAAGAGCCGAAAGAACCGAAGGAACCAGAAGTGAAACCGGAAGAGCCGAAAGAACCGAAGGAACCAGAAGTGAAGCCGGAAGAGCCGAAAGAGCCAGAAGTGAAGCCGGAAGAGCCGAAAGAACCGAAGGAACCAGAAATGAAACCGGAAGAGCCGAAAGAGCCAGAAGTGAAGCCGGAAGAGCCGAAGGAACCAGAAGTGAAACCGGAAGAGCCGAAAGAGCCGAAGGAACCAGAAGTGAAACCGGAAGAGCCGAAAGAACCGAAGGAACCAGAAATGAAGCCGAAAGATCTGGAGAAACCAGAAGTAAAACCGGAGAAACCGGAAGTAAGACTGGAAAAGTTAATTAAAGAACCGCAAGTAAAAGTAGAAAAAGAATTACCGAAAACAGGGGCAGCACATTCATGGATGATGTCAGTTAGTGCGGGAATTTCATTCTTAGTTGGCGGAGTATTATTCGTATTAGGTAGAAGAAGAAAACAATAATTTTTTAGACGAAAAGCACACTGAGTTCGATAGTTTATCGGACTCAGTGTGCTTTCATGTTATATAAAAGGAAAGCTCCTTCCACGTATGGAAGGAGCTTTATTTTTGCATATTAAAACATACTTGAGCTATGCATCGGTTGAAGTTTTGCATTTGGATCGAAGTAAGCTTTTGCATTGTTTACTGCTGTCGGTGCTTCGCCAAATCCACAAGCGATAAGTTTTACTTTTCCTTCATATGTACAAATGTCACCAGCAGCGTAAATGCCAGGAATATTTGTTTCCATTTTTGAATTCACAAGGATGCTGTTTTTTTGTATATCTAAGCCCCAGTTTTTAATTGGGCCAAGAGAAGAAACGAAGCCGTAGTTTACAATTACATCATCAACATCGATGATAACTTTTTCTTCAGTTTTTACGTGCTGAAGAACGACTTGTTCAATTTTGTCATCACCAATAAGTTCTACTGGAACGTACGGTGTACTTACTTCTGCACGAGAATTTATTAAGCTTTCTACGCTATGTTCATGCGCACGGAATTTATCACGACGATGAACGATTGTAACTTTTTCAGCGATCGGTTCTAACATCATTGTCCAGTCTACTGCTGAGTCGCCACCGCCAAATACTACGACGCGCTTACCAGCAAATTTATTCATATCATCAACGAAATAATGTAAGTTTTTCTTTTCGTATTTCGCTGTACCTTCTAATTCTAAGCGGCGTGGTTGGAAAGCACCATTGCCAGCAGTAATAATAACTGATTTAGAATAGTGAGTTTGCTTATTCGTAACAAGTTTAAATATACCGTCAGCTTGTTTCTCAAGCGTATCGACAGCTTCTTCTAAACAAACAGTTGGGTCAAATTTCTTCATTTGCTCTTTTAAGTTATCAACTAATTCTTGTGCGCGCACTTTTGGAAATCCAGCCACATCATAAATGTATTTTTCAGGGTAGAGTGCGGATAATTGTCCGCCAAGTTGAGGTAAGCTTTCAATAATTTTTACACTTGCTTGTCTCATACCGCCATAAAATGCTGTGAACAGTCCCGTTGGACCACCACCAATAATTGTTATGTCGTAAACTTTTTGATTTTCTGCCACTTTCATTCCCCCTATAGATGGAATTTTGATATTGATTTCATATATTGTTCATATGTACACGAAAATCCTGCAAATGATGACACTTTCAAATAAATGATAGCATATTTGAGTTCATAATACTTCTGAAAACGACTGAATTGTGTGTAAGTTTTCGTATAGGTTCTTTTTTGTTGTATAAAATATACAGAAAGGAAAATACATGAAAAAAAGGCTAAAAAACCCTTGAAAACGCTATGTTATTTTAAAATATTGATAATTCTCCAGACGCTTGAATTCTGGAATAAAACCGACTAATATAGGGAAGTATTATGTTAAATTTCTATGACAAAATTCGTACGATTTTTTGACTGCGTTTTGTTATGATATAGAATGTGATAAATTCCACATTCTTGACAAATAGAGTTTTTAGTACTTGGTATTATTTTTTATTACTATTATATAAAGAAAAGGGTTGTGATTTGGTGAAGACTCCAAAAATCGTAGTTTTAGGTGCAGGTTATGGCGGGATGATTACGACTGTTCGTCTGCAAAAAGCATTATCTGTAAATGAAGCTGAAATTACGCTAGTAAACAACAACAGCTATCACTACCAAGCGACTTGGTTACATGAGAGCGCAGCTGGTACATTAGAAGATGAAAAAATCTGTCTAGATATTCAAGACGTTATTGATACAAATAAAGTGAACTTTGTGCAAGATACAGTAGTAGAAATTAAAGCTGCTGAAAAACGCATTATCTTAAAAGACGGCGAGTTAGAGTATGACTACTTAGTAATCGGTCTTGGTTTCGAATCAGAAACATTCGGAATTACAGGATTAAAAGAGCATGCATTCTCAATCGCTAACATTAATGCAACTCGTGAAATTCGTGAGCATATGGAAGCTAGTTTCTCTAAATATGCAACTGAACAACGCGATGAGTTAGTAACAATCGTTGTTGGTGGTGCTGGATTTACTGGTATCGAGTACGTAGGTGAGCTTGCAAACCGTGTTCCTGAACTTTGCAAAGAGTATAATGTACCACGTGAAAAAGCACGTATCATCTGTGTAGAAGCTGCTCCAACAGCACTTCCAGGTTTTGATCCAGCGTTAGTAGAATACGCTGTAAAACAACTTGAGAAAAAAGGTGTAGAATTCCGCATCGGTACAGCAATTAAAGAAGCAACTGAAGAAGGTATTATCGTTGCGAATGGCGATGACACTGAATTAATTAAGTCTGAAACAGTAGTTTGGGCTGCAGGTGTTCGTGGTAATGGTATTGTGGAAGAGTCTGGCTTTGAAGCAATGCGCGGACGTGTAAAAGTTGATGAGTACATGCACGCTCCAGGATACGAAGATGTATTCATGGTTGGTGACGCAGCGTTAATCATTAATGAAGAAATTAACCGTCCTTACCCACCAACAGCACAAATTGCAATTCAACAAGGTTACAATATTGCACACAACTTAACTGTATTAGTTCGTGGCAAGGGCGAAATGAAGAAATTCGCATTCGATAATAAAGGATCTGTATGTTCTTTAGGTCATGACGATGCAATGGGCGTTGTTATGGGTAAAAAGTTAACAGGTTGGAAAGCTTCCTTCATGAAGAAAGTAATCGATAACCGTTACCTATTCTTATTAGGTGGACCTTTATTAGTTCTTAAAAAAGGTAAATTAAAGTTCTTTTAATATATAGTAGAAAAAGCAGAAACGGCTAAGAGCTGTTTCTGCTTTTTTCATATTAAAAATATAGTATAATATATAAAAAGAAAGAATATTCTGTCCGTTCTGATGGAGGAGGTTATTACATCATGGAGAAACGAGGGAAGGTATGGCTAGCTGTTAGTGGTTTAGTAGCTACAAAAGATGGTAGGTGGCTATTTGTTAAGAAGAAATACAGTGGATTAAAAGGGAAATGGTCTTTACCGGCTGGTTTTGTAAATGAAGGTGAGACGGTTGATGAAGCTGTGAAACGCGAAGTGTTAGAAGAGACAGGCATTGTCGCTCATGTGAAGGGGATTATTGGTGTTCGATCGGGTGTTATTCGTAATGAGATTAGTGATAATATGATTATTTTCCTTTTGGAACCTGAAGGAGAAAATATTATTGTACAGGAGAAAGAATTGTCTGAAGTGGCGTTCTTACATCCGGATAAGATTGTAGACGATCCGAATACGTCTGTGCTTATTAAATATTTGTTAGAAGGAAGATCAGAACTACATCTTGAAGTGGACAAAACATTAAATCCAGGCGAACCATTTGGTTATACAGCTTATCACGTATTTACGGCACGTGCGAAGGAGAGGGGAAAAGAGTGAGTATACCGGTACTACTTATTTCAATGATGTTATTCTTTATTTTGTTCTTTGGAATTGGATTTTTACTCAACATGATTTTGCGAGCTACTTGGGTAATGGTTATTGTGTATCCAATTGTTTGTATGCTTATTATTAATAAAGCGAGTATGTGGGATTATTTTTCAAAACCGAAAGAAACATTTTCTTCATTTGGGACAAGTGTATCGCACTTAGGACAAGCAGACGTATTTATTCTATCTACTGGATTAGTAGGGGCTGCTTTAGCAGGAGTCGTAATCAAGAAACTTCGGAAAAGCGGATATCAAATGTTTTAATCTCCAATTAAGTTGGAGATTATTTTTTTGCATATTCCTTCATCGTATAGGGAATGATTAACGATGAAGGAGTGTGGAATATAAAAATGTTAAAACGATATTGTATTCGCATTATGATGACTTGTTTACTTGCAATTGCATTATGCGTAACATGGAATGCTTTCACAGGAGTTTCTTTATTAGAGATTGTAAAGAAATATGAGGGAATGAGTGCAAAAGAAGTACATGCAGCAGAAGTTAAGAGAAATGTTGCTCCGAGTAAAGAAGTGATAAATGCTTTAGAGCAGGCAAACGACTGGTCTAAATATCGTTCAATTGAAATGACTGCAACAGGTTATACATCGGGGATTGAGTCAACTGGTAAGAGGCCGGGGCATCCAGAGTATGGTATTACATATTCAGGTGTTAAAGTGAAAAGGGATTTATATTCCACAATCGCTGCGGACTTACGCGTATTTCCGATTGGAACGATTCTATTCGTACCAGGTTATGGATATGGTGTAGTAGCTGATAAGGGCGGTGCAATAAAAGGAAACCGTCTTGATCTATATTATGATACGGTGAAAGATGTTTATAGCCAATGGGGTAAGAAAAAAGTAAATGTGTACGTAGTAAAAGTAGGAAATGGTAAGTTTACAGAAGAAGAGTTAACGATGTTAAATCAAGACGAAACGATGCAAGTGTTTCGTGGTCAATATTTGAAATAGAATATATAGTTGATAGGGCTTCCTTCTGTATTTTTTAGAAACATTAATATAGAGGAGAGCCCTTTATTATTGGTATTTAATAACTGATTTTCAATGTTTAATTTATGTGTTATAATTTTTCCTGTATTAGAAGGAAATTACAATTGAATAAGGAGGGAAGGAAGAGAGTGAAAAAAATAGAAGCTCTCTTATTATTATGAGAGAAGGAACTTTATCTCAACAAAATATAGTTGTATTGTTTTTTAAACAGTTACGCCCGAAACAATGGACTAAAAACTTGCTTGTATTTGCAGCGTTAGTCTTTTCGATAAAACAAGTATCTTTAACTATGGTGGCACAAGCTGCAATTTGTTTTGCGCTATTTTGTGCAATATCTGGCTGTGTCTATATTTTAAATGATTTTATGGATATTGAGGCAGATCGACAACACCCTGTTAAGCGATATCGACCGA
>NZ_VWVQ01000014.1:0-24958 GCF_015712745.1 Bacillus sp. SRB3LM | reverse complement strand
AAATCCGTCTTTTCCTAATAAGAACTATTCCGTTCAGAAAAGATGCTCCAGGGCTACCTTCTAACATAACTATCTAGAGAATCTCCCAGCTAATGATTCTCCTCTCTGAAAACGTTTCATGTTATACTCTTCCCTCTCCTAGCATTTTTATATGCGGTTTTCAAAGAATGTACTTTTAGTATAAAAGGCCCTCATGTGTTTATCAATCCCATTTATACAAAATCCAAAAATTTCTAGATAAATAATGTTTTTATCTAATACTCTGTAAGTACAATGATATTTTTTATTTATTTTCTTCAGCCATTCTTATCGTTAGTGCTAGCCATACTTAAAAACTTCCAATAAAATTGTTCATCATGATCCTATATTTACGATATTTTCATATATGTTATTTATATCTAAAAGAACAGGCTTTGATATATGATTTACATGTTTTGAGCATACTACACACTTATAGTTATCATCAATATGATATTTTTTAAAATAAAAATGTTCTGTGCTGTTTAGTAGACGAAGAGTCCTACCTAAATTTTGAATAGAAAATGAATTTAAAGGTACAGATAGTCCTTTTCCTATAGCTTTTATATAGGATTCTTTTGCAGTCCATAACTCATAAAAAAGTTTAATTCTTTCCTCATGTTTTTTCTTTTGAATTGCTTGATATTCATCTTTTGAAAAAAAACGTTTAGCAATTTGAACGTTACATGGTTCCATATATTCAATATCAACACCTATTAAAGATGAACTTATTCCGACAATGATCCAATCTTTTGAGTGAGAAATATTATAATGAAAATCAGGCATGCCTAATATATGTGGTTTTCCATATGTGTTATGGCCCATTTTTATTCGTTCATTAGAAATATTAAACCGTTTTTTAATAAATGCTCTCACTACTATTTCTCCTAAAAGGCTTCTTTTTCCATCATCTATATTTGCAAATCTGTTGATTTTCTCTCTTTTATTCCAAGAAACATATTTGAGTAATTGATGAAACATGATATGATTTAAACCTTTATGTTGAATTGCATAGATATGTATCATTTTAAAAATCTCCCTAACAATATCAAGATCATCGTTATATTTAAAATTAGTATTGATCCCTCTTTATAAGACTTAAAATCAATATTAAGTGACAAAAAGCTTTTTTACTCCTGAACTAAAATTATTTGCCCAATTGATAGTATGATGTCCGCCTATAAAAACCTCCCAAAAGGTCTTATATCCTGAAGCTGATAGCTTATGTTCCATCTTTCGATTACTTGTAATCATTGTTACTTCACTATCCCCTATGGGTTTATCTTCATAAGACCCCACACTTAAATAAAATTCTTGTGGGAGAGACTCATGTTTATGAAACGATTGATGAGTTAGCCATTCCCATTCATCAGATGTATCTGGTTTCCACCAAAATGCACCTGACTGTGATAAAACTTTTCCTATTATTTCAGGATAAGTTAGAGCTGTGTAAATAGAGGAAAGTCCACCTAAACTAGACCCAGCAATCATACATTGATTTCTGTTAAAACTCTTTATATTATAGTTTTTCACTATCCATGGGAAAAGCTCTTCACAAAGAAATCGGCTAAACCGTTTAGAACATCCCAATTCTCTACGTCTATCTACTTGTTCTATAAATACTATTAATGGATTGATGGGTTTTCCTTGTTTGTGTAAATTTTCAATAATGATTGGCACGGGAATGGACGACAGATACACATGACCATCTAATATAAACCATATACTATCTATCCGAGAATTATTTGTATATACTGAAAAGAATCGGTCTTCTTTAAGAGCATTACTATAGATATGGTGATCCGTTATATTTTTTTCGATCATAACTTGTTCATCATAGTTTGAAATTGTCAACGGATCTTGTTGATACTGTGATAAAATTAAAATAGACCACTGTTTGTCATATTGCTGTGTATTATTTACATCTAACTGCGAATATCGATTTTTTTCACTCCATTCAACATGCAAACCATTAGGGAAAAATTGATACACCATTATTAATTCATTTCTCAATATCATTTCTTGATACCAAAAATTACTGTTTTGTATATTTTTCATGGTACTACTTTCAATATTTAAGTCTCCTATTGAGGTTAATAGCAATACATTTTCTACTGAATAAGTTGCTTCAAATATAAATATTATTCGAGAAAATTCTTTACTTATTATTTCAATTAAAGGCGTTCCCAATAGTTTGATTTTCTCCCAAATACATTGCGCGTATTCAAGTTTTTTTTGTTCAAGTGCGCTTTTAAATTCCTGAAATATCATATAATCCTCCTTGTTTCTTAATTATTCAGAATCCATATAGAAAAGTTCACACATGATGCTGTTCTAAAAATAAAAATTTAGAACTGGAAATATTGCTTCAATTTTATTACAGAATTGACGATATGGGAAAGCCCACGCAGGACTTTAGTCCGTCTTTAGACGTGAGATGAAAAAGTATCGTTGTTACGTAGCAACACATGGTACAGTTTATTCATATTCATACAAAAGATGTAACAACATTTGAGAACGAACAATCTGTACGGTATGGTCACAGTACCTTAGCCTACGAACATATAGGGTCCGTTTTGGGAGTATCAATTGTTAAGAGCCTGTTTATAGTCTTATCTTTTATTTAAAAAGTAAATAAATATAATTAAAATCAGTTTTTTACTTTTCTCTAATTTTCTCTCTACATTTTTGAACAATCGTCTGTATTTTTCTAACCAAGCAAACGAGCGCTCTATAATCCATCTTTTGGGGATCATTTGAAATTGATGCAATTCTGACCGCTTAGCAACTTGTGCTTCAGCATTCAATAGCTTTTGAATTTCTTTTTGAAACTTTTCTCCTGTGTACCCACCATCCGTGAGGATGGCTTCCATGGGGAAATCCAAGAATATCTACACTGATATGTCGTTTAATACAAGAAACTTTCTTACCATCATCATAACCTTTTTGTTCAGCCGTAGCTGCATTCTTAACACTTTGGGCATCGACAATATTAAAGCTAAATCTTTTGGGACGATTCACTGCTTCCCTTATTTGCACAACAATTTTTTATAAGGTCTCTAATAGACTGCTGCCTTCGGCATTAGATTTACTCCATTTTGCATAGTAGCGGTAAATATTTTGCCATTTGGGATAATCTCTTGGTAAAGCACGCCACTGGCAGCCTGTACTCAGAACATAGAGTAGTGCATTGAACACATCATAAAGGTCATACTTTCGCGGACTCGTGCATTTGCTAAATGTCTCTAGTTCTTCACGAATGATCTCGAATTTTTCACGGCTGATATCACTTGGATAAGACATACACTTACCTCCTGTTTTTGCATACATTCTAACATATTTATAAGACTATAAACAGGCTCTAAGGGATAGGGGTACTTAATTATTTAACTCTTTCTTATATAATTATAAAATCCCTTTCCAGATTTACGCCCCAGATGCCCTGCTTCCACAAGTTTTACAAGTGCTTGAGGGGCACGAAATCTATCTCCCCAAGCTTCTGTTAATCCTTGACTTGCAAATAATATTGTATCTAATCCAACATAATCAGCCAATCTCAAAGGTCCCATAGGATAATTTAATCCCAGTTTGATAGCTTTATCAATATCTTCTTTACTGCTGACCCCTTCATCATACATACGTATACATTCTAATAAATGAATAATAATAGCTCTAGAAGTAACGAACCCTTGTTTATCTTTAACGATAATACTTTCCTTACCGATAGATTGTACAACCTCCTTTACTAATTGTATGGTTTTTTCTGATGTTTCTATTCCCTGAATAATTTCAACCAGCTTCATAATATGTGCTGGGTTAAACCAATGTGTTCCTATAACCTTATCCGGTCGATTGGTAACACTTGCAATAGCGGTAACACTTAGCTCAGATGTATTTGTTGCTAAGATTGTAGATGCAGATGTATATCTATCTATTTTTTTAAACATTTCTTTTTTTAACTGTAAATTTTCAGGGATTGCTTCGATTACTAATTCTACATTTTTACATGCTTCTTCTAATGTATATACAGGACAAAGATTGGATAAAATACATTCTTTCTGTTCTGTATTTAGACGTTGGGCTTTTACTAATTGAGATAAATTGGTTTCTATCGTTTGGTGAGCTTTTTGTATACTTTTTTCTGATGAACTATACATTTTTATATATTTCCCACCCATCGCCAATGCCTGAACAATTCCTATTCCCATTGTACCTAAACCGATGACAGCAATGTTATGAATCATTTTTCTCACTCCTTTATAAATCTGATTTCTTTCATGATGGACGTTTTCGATTTATTTAAGCACCTTCGAGTTAATTTAAACCTTGCTTCTCATTCCTTGACGAATTTAGTGAATTCGAATTAATATTTGATTATTGTGTTGAAAGATATTTTTAATTTCTATCCTGTTTATTTTCACATTTGCGTTTTATGAATAAAGAGACCTATTACTCCTCCAATACATGAAGGAATTAACCACCCTAGCCCTTCTTTATATAGCGGAATAAGCTCTAGAATATGTGATAAATCAATAAAATTCACCCTATCAAGATTACTCAATAGACTTATCATCAATGTACCGATAATGGAGCAAATATAAACCATATTACGATTTCCAATCCAAGCATGAAAACAAGACAAAATAATAAGTGTAATGGTAATAGGGTAAATTATCATTAATATCGGCAAAGAGACATTAAGCAATTGTTCTAATCCTAAATTAGATATCATAAAACTGAATAAACATATAATTTTCACGGCACTTTTATATGAAATAGATGTAAATTGTTTTGAAAAAAAAGTTGCACAAGCTGATGTCAATCCAATTGAAGTTGTCAAACATGCTAATGTAATAATAAATCCTAGTAAAATTTGTCCACTTGTACCAAAAAGATGTTTCACAACATTTGTTAGAATAAGAGCACCAGTATTAGAAATGCCTAATTTAGCACTGGTTGCACCGATATATGCAAGGGATAAATAAATAAATATTAACCCTACAGCCGCTATAATTCCTGATACCATGGTGATTTTTTTGATATGAGTAGGTTCTGTAACATCTTTTGCTCGAATAGCTTGTACAATAACAATACCAAAGACAAATGCACCTATCGCATCCATAGTTAAATATCCTTGGATTATTCCTTCTGCAAAAGCGTGGTTTTCATATAAACTATTCGATACATTAAGTGGACCAATTGGACTGATTATAGACTTCACAACTATTATTACAACCATTATGACTAATAGTGGGGTTAAAATTTTCCCGAATAAATCTATCATTTTAGATGGATGTAAGGATAAATATAAAGTAACTCCAAAAAATAATAATGTGTATATACATAACATATACCACTCTGTCTGTCCTATTTCGGATAAAAAAGGATTGATCCCTACTTCAAATGAAACTACGCCCGTACGCGGAATAGCATAACAAGGTCCAATTGATAAGTAACTAATCATTGGAAATAGAAATGAAAAAACAGGATGGACCCTATCGGATAATTTTTTCAAATCTCCTTCTACACTAGATATAACAATTATTGCTAATACCGGTAAACCAACTCCTGTTACCAAAAAACCACTTATTGCAATCAGAAATTTATCTCCTGCTTGTTGTCCTAACAGGGGAGGGAAAATTAAATTTCCAGCTCCTAAAAATAATGCGAATAACATCGATCCTATGACAATATCTAATTTAAAATTATTTTTCATGATTTAATCGTATATTTAACCAATGATACTTTAATATGATTATGAGTATACATATCCTATACGTTCCTCCTTACAGAATTTACGATACGTGAAAGCACACCCAGGACTTTAGCCCCTCTTTAGACCTGGGATGAAAGCATCGTTTTTGCATAGTAAAACATGGTATACTTTATTTCTAATCATGCAAAAGACGTAAAACCATTTGAGAACCAACAATCCGTACGGTGTGGTCACAGTACCTTAGCCCACGAACCTATATAATCTGTTGTGGGAATGATGATGGCACACCGCACTCTTGCATGTCAGCAATACCAGAAATGAACATCGCCTTTGGTAGCAAGAATCCCACTGAAGTTGGTCAGCTAGCCCCTTTAGGGGCTAGTGTCAAAGGATAGCGTTCTTGAAATTTTAAAATATCCTCATACACAATCAATCCCGAAAGGTAAAAATATTGTTTGATTCATATTTTTTTAAACCTAACCGGAAGATTAAAGTAGATATATAAGCGATAAAAATACAAAATCCAATTAATAATAATAATTTTGTTAAATCAAATTCTTTAATTAATTCTACTGGAATAAATCCAATAATCCCTGCTGGCATTATTGTGAAAATAATCAATTTTGAAAAACCTTTATATATGGTTTGCGGGTATAATGCAAAGGTTAGTAAAGCATTGTTGACCTGTTGTTGGATAATGTTTGCTTTTCCAATCCAAAAGGCTAAAGTGCCAAAAAGAGTAGTAAACGAGACAAAAATTATAGCCACACAAATTATTGATAGAATCCATAGTCCCATAGAGACAACATTACTAAAACCACTTACAGCAAAAATTAAGACTCCAAATATTACATCCCCCACGGCTTTAATTGACATTCTCGAACATAACACATGTAACAATACATTTTTAGGTAAAATCAAATAACTATCTAATTTCCCCATAGAAATAATATTAGCAAGTTGTGTTGAATTTCCACAAACAACCATGCCTATTCCGAAGCCTGTTGTAACTATGGAGAAAAGTAAATACATATCTGACATATTCCATCCATTTATATTATTAAAATTACCAAAAAATAATTTCCAAAATATGATATAAACTAAATTGTTAATACACATAAAAATAACTTGCAATATAAAATTAAAACGGTACTCCATGTTTGATGATAAATTTACAAAAAATAATGCCTTTAAAAATTTTAGTTCCACTTTAACTCTGTTCATAGGCTACCCTCCATTAATTGTAAGTTTTCGTTTTCCTATCTTAAATACAATATTTAAAATAAGCATAAATAAGACTATCCATAAAACTTGTCCACTAAGCGTGTGATAAAAATTTAATAAACTAAAATCAATAACTAATTTTGATGGAGCAAATGTAATAAAAGCAAAAGGAAGGTAATTAGTTATTTGTTTCATGAAGCCGGGAAAGAAATCCAAGGGAATCAATACTCCACCTAGGATAAATAAAAATTTTTGATAAATAAAAGCAATCCCCGAAGTATCCTCAGTAAAAAAGGCACTAAAACCAATTAATGCACTTAAACAATAATTTAACAAAAAAGCTAAAAAAATAATAATTCCGACTGGTACTAAATTTAGGACCTCTACATGAATTGGCCCTACCAGTATTAACACCAATATCGCACCGGAAAATAAATTAATAATAAAACGAAGTAAACTTTCTCCTAAACCATTGAAGAAATGATACGCTAAATAGTTATATGGTCGATTTATTGTATATGCCAAAGAACCCGATTGAACTTCCTCACCAATCGTTATATAAACCGGGTTTAAGCTTAGGACAATTGCTTCTGCTATTAGCAGATACCAAACTGTTTGAACAAAATCCATACTAAGACTAGTACTTTTGGAAGCAAAAGCTACTTCCCACAAATTAATAAAAATATACATAATCACTAGCATAAACGTTGTTCCATACAATGTTTCTTTCACATAAGCTAAATTACTTTTGACTGAAGTTATAAAAATGGAATAATATTTAGTTAAGACATTTTCAAGATTTTTCATGCGTTCACTCCTTTTTCATCTTTTCATTTTCAAGTGTGAAAATTTGATGAATAATCTCGTCCATAGTAGGATTAAAAATTGTAAAATCCTCAACATTAAACTTCCCCATAATATCTCGCATGATTTGGGTGCATGAATTCTTTTTTATATCCACCTTAAATTCAACTTCATTCAAATTCTTCTTTATTATCTCTATCCCTGCTTGATTCAAAGTAGGAATGTTATCATCGGAAAATCTTACATACATTTTTTTATGTGTAAAAAAATTTGAATGCAAAGTAGCTAAATTATCATTAAACATAATATTCCCTTTATTTATGACAACTGCTCTGTTACATAACCGTTCGATATCACCAGAATCATGACTGGTAAGGATAATAGTTGTCTTAAATTCTCTATTCATCGCTAGTAATGCCTCTCTAATTTTCCTTTTGCCAACAATATCTAAACCTATTGTGGGTTCATCAAGAAACAATAGTTCTGGCTGATGAATTAAAGAAGCTGCAATTTCACATCTCATACGTTGTCCCAAACTAAGTTTTCTTACAGGAGTATAGAGAAAGCTTTCCAAATTAAACAGTTCTACTAAATTATTGAGTTGTTTTAGATAAGATGCTTCGTCTAGCTCATAAATTTTTGACAGAAGGGAAAATGCCTCTATCGGAGGTAGGTGATACCAAAGTTGTGATTTTTGTCCAAAAACTGTTCCTACTTTAAATGAAAATTCTTGTCTCTTTTCCCAAGGATTAAGTGACATTATTTCTATTTTCCCACTGGTTGGATACAATAATCCTGTTAACATCTTTATAATAGTAGATTTTCCAGCACCATTAGGACCTATAAAAGCGACAATTTCGCCTTTTGAAATGGTAAATGAAACGTTGT
Source organism: Bacillus sp. SRB3LM (assembly GCF_015712745.1). Lineage (NCBI taxonomy): Bacteria > Bacillati > Bacillota > Bacilli > Caryophanales > Bacillaceae > Bacillus > Bacillus sp. SRB3LM. The sequence continues at coordinate 16,308 of NZ_VWVQ01000014.1, read as the reverse complement.
TTACAGCACTTACTGTTTCAAAGTTTGGATGAATTAAATTACGAATACTCGCTTGTAATCCTGGTAACTTCCTTTTTACCTTATAACTTTTACTTAAATCTGTAACATTAACGATCATTTATTTAACCCCCAAAAATATTTATTTATCTTTTAGTAGTGTACATATCTGCCATACCTACCACTACTTTTCGTTCGCCTTTAAAAGGATTTCGAGAATGAGACATTAACATATTATCAAGCATCAACACGTCCCCTTTCTCCCATGGAAAGGATATTTCACATTTTGCATATGCATTTTGAATGTGCGATAACACTGCAGCATCAAACTTCATTCCATCTCCATAATAGGAATTTCTTGGTAACCCTTTTTCTGTATACTGTTCTAATAAAAATTCTTGTGTGGTCAAATCAAAATCAGAAATATGAAATAAATGTGCTTGGTTAAACCAAATTTCCTCACGAGTTATAGGATGTGTATAAATACCAGGTCCTTTTTCCTCGGTAGTTAATCCCCCCTCAAACCAGTTAAATTTAATTCCTTTATCTCTACAAAACTTTTCTATTTTTGATTTATCATTCGTATTAAACGCTTTTTCCCAATTTATCCCCATACCATCTTCGTAAAAATTTCTAACATATTTTACACCCTTTTCCTTAAAATTCATTTTTATAGTAGAATCAATATGTTTTAAAATTTCTCGATTATCAGCAATAGGAGTTTCTCCTCCTTCTTTTGACGGGGTCATGCAATAAAACCATATTTTCATTGGCCAAGTAGAAGTGTATGACATTTCAGAATGATGTGGGATTTTTTGATCTGCTGGATAGTCTGTAGAGGTATATATATTTCCACTAACTTTATTTCTTGGGGTTGATGCATTTGTATATTCCTCTAAATTTTCAGAGAATATACAAATGAAATTATTAAAAGTTTCAATTGAATCTATATTACAATTACGAAATAATACCCCGCCAAAATGTAATAATGCGTTATTTAGCTCTTTTTTGTGATCCTCTATCCACTGCAGTATATGAGTATTCTCCTTTCTCGGTTTGAGAACTAATAAAGAGCCTTTAATAATTTGTACATTAAATTTTTCCTGAAATAAATCTAGGTTTATCATAATTTACGCCTCCATTTTTTTATATTTCTTTATTAATAATGATAACTTTAAACATAAATTTTACATGCTTACTAAAAAATTAGCTTGCTTGATTTATAATGGTTTAAGTTAAGAGAATGCGTTCTAGCTATACACTTATATTTATAACATTGTGTACAAAATATACATCTCAATTAATGTAAATTATAAAAATCTGAAAAATTCTTATACAATTACTTTTTCAAAAAACTCATATGTTCTTATACATATACATTCAGAGTGTTAATCTGCATTATGAAATTCAAATCTCGTGTCTTCAATTTGATTACAACAAAGTTCATTTTATAAATATTTTTTAATCGTTAGATAAAGCGAAAAATATTTGAATGATTATTATTTCAATAAGCAGCAGTTCGAACTCTACAGCATAATTCATTGAAAAAATATTTTTAGCAAGTGTATAAAATAGGTTGTTAAAGCAAATATTTTTTAATAATCGCATAAAAAAAGGTTTATACAACCAAGTATTAACATTGTTTAAAAAGATATATTTTACTTATAAAGGAGCTAATTATATGGACTCTAAAGATATTGCAATAATTGGTATAGGCGGACGCTTTCCTAAAAGTCCTACTTTAGAACATTATTGGGAACTACTTCGAAACAAATTAAATGGAATTACTTACTTTAACTTCACTCAAACGGATAATAAAATATATTCTAAACAAAAATTAGTGAATGCACGTGGAATCCTTGGGAATATTGATAAATTTGATGCTGAATTTTTTAATATTTCACCAACAGAAGCTGCATCACTAGATCCTCAACATCGAATATTTTTAGAAGTTGTATGGGAATCTCTGGAAAATTCAGGGTATAATCCATTTAACTATGAAGGAATTATTTCATTATATGCTGGCTGCAGTCCAAGCAAATATAAACCTATTGAATCTGATTCAAAGCAAACAGCCTCTACAACACTTCAAAATTATATTAATAATGCTCCTGAATTTTTAGCTACGAGAGTGGGGCATAAACTTAACTTACGTGGAGAATGTATTTCTGTTGGAACCGCCTGCTCTTCATCATTAGTGTCTGTACATATGGCCTGTCAAAGTTTGTTAAATCAAAGTAGCGACATTGCTATCGCAGGAGGGGTTTCCATAAATGTTCCAGAGTTTAAAGGATATATCTATCAGGAAGGATTAATCTATTCTTCGAATGGAGAATGTAAACCTTTTGATGCAGAAGCAACTGGAACTGTTGAAGGTAACGGTGCAGGTGTAGTTGTATTAAAAAAATTAGAAAATGCAATAAGAGATAAAGATTTTATTCATGCAGTTATTAAAGGAAGTGCCATAAATAATGATGGCAGTGATAAAGCAAGTTATACTGCTCCTAGTCAATTAGGACAAACAAAAGTGATTTTAAGTGCACTTGAAAAATCCAAAATAGATCCTCGAACAATATCTTATGTGGAAACTCATGGAACAGGAACTATTTTAGGTGACCCTATTGAAATGGAAGCATTAAAATCTGCATATCAATTATATACATCGGACAAAAATTATTGTGCAATTGGCTCAGTAAAAAGTAACATTGGTCATTTAACACATGCAGCGGGAATTGCAGGATTAATTAAATTAGTTTTGTGTTTAAAAAATAAAGTACTACCTGCTCAATTTAATTTTAGCAAGCCAAATCCGTACATCGATTTTGAAAATAGTCCTTTTTATGTACCTCAAGAAGCCCTTGAATGGAGAAATACTGAATTGAGTCCAAGACGTGGTGCAGTAAGTTCATTTGGTTTTGGCGGTACAAATGCACACCTTATCGTAGAAGAAGCTCCAGATATAGAAAAGGAAAAAAATCATATACAAAATGCTGAGTTAATTACGCTTTCAGCTAGAACAAATGAACAGTTAATTCAAATTAAAAAACATCTTAAAGAATATTTAATCCAAAACACAAATCTAAATTTAGCTGATATCTCTTATACCTTAAATGTTGGAAGGAAAGCTTTTGAATACAGATGGGCAACTATTGCCTCTAATATAGAAGAATTAATTAATCATTTAGATGAATCACATATTCAAGAACCATCCAATATAAATCAACATGATGAAATTTTAAATCGGTTTTTACACAAATGGCTTGATGGAAATAACATCGATTGGAATCAATTATATAAAATGAAAAAATATTATAAAACGCCACTTCCATCATATCCTTTCAAGCGTGTATCTTATTGGAAAGGAGAACAAGCGCTTGACTTGGAACAACAATCAAAAGATGAGATAGATTCTTGTACATCTTGCTCATCCTCTTGTGATAAAGAAGATGCTTTTTTTGATCTTGAAAAGAAAATAATAAAAATATTAGAAAGATTATTGGGAGTTTCTAGTTTGAAAAGAAATGATGATTTTTATGCAGTGGGTGGAGATTCTATAGCTTTAATTGATTTCCTTGTAGAAATTGAAGAGGAAACAGATGGTCAGATCTTTTTAACTAGTGAAGAAACATTTGATATCAATACCATTGGAGATTTATGCGATTTATGCTTTACCAAATACGGTAGAGAGTAACTTTTATATCCCGAAATATATTAAGGCATTTTCCACATCATTTTCGTACATCTAAATTCACTATATTGGAGGGAATACAATGCTTGAAAGAGGACCGAAAAATTCAAAAAATATATCGCATTCTGAAGATAAATCTAAATTATTAAATACGGCACCTACTAAAAAAACAAGAAAATATCCACTTTCGCCTATGCAAGAATCTATGTGGTATATGAATAAATTAAATCCAAACACTCCTTCTTACCTTATACAATTCGGATTGTATTTCCACGGTGAGTTAAATATACCTTTACTCAAAGAGTCTTTTTTGAAGTTAGGTCAAAGGCAACATGCCTTCCGAACTAAATTTTCTTATGATCAAGATCATGTACCCTATCAAGAAATAGTTGATGAAGTATTGATTTCATTTGAAGAAATTGATTTCACCAAAATAGCAAGAGAAAATCGGGATAGAAAAATTATCGAATTTGCAAAAGGACAATCATCAAAGAAATTCGATTTAGAAAATGGACCTTTACTTACAGTCCATTTTCTAAAATTTGATATTCAAGAACATGCTGTAATTATGAGTATGCATCACATTATTGCTGATGGCCCTTCAGTGGAGATATTAATTAAAGAATTGATTCAAATCTATACAGCGAAAATAGCACATGATTCAATACAGCTGCCTAAATTAAAAGTGCAACATTATGATATTGTAGTTGATACCACTAAAGAATTTAACACGGCTGAGTTTGAAAACAATTTAAACTATTGGAAAAATACATTTTCAGATAAATATGACGGTATTAATTTACCTATTGATTATACTCGCTCTATAGCCCCTTCTTTAAAAGGAACGAGTTTAAATTTTAAGTTTGAAAAAGAATTATTTGACCAAATACGCAATTTCAGTCGAAAAAATCGTACTACTCCATTTACTACTTTATTAGCTGCTTTTTTTGTTTTTTTACATCGCTATACCCAACAAGAGGACTTGATTATAGGTGTTCCTATTACCTTACGTGATCGTCGAGACACTAGACCACTTATTGGGTGCTTTATCAATACGTTACCTATACGAGTAAATTTATGGGATAATCCAAGCTTCAATGAATTAATAGAACGAGTAAAACTTACAAATTTAGAAGCTTTTAAAAGAAAAGCAGTACCTTATCAAAAGATTGTTGAAGCTATTACAAAAGAGAATGCAGCTGTTTCGAATTCTGTGGTACAGATATTAATGGGTTATCAAAAAAATCCGTATCATTCTTTTAGTTTGCCTAATTTAAAAGTAAATAGCATTGAATTTGAAGAATCCGGAACTGAATTTGATATCATTCTTGAAATATTAGAAGATGATAACGCACTAACAGCACGCTGGATCTATTCTAGTGAAATATTCCATCACTCTTCTGTGTCTATGATGGCACAACAATTCCATTCTCTTTTAAGGGAAATCGTACAGAATCCTGACCAAAATATATCCGATTTTTTAATGCTAAGTGAAACAGATCGGAAAATTCTTTGCTCTTTAAATCAAACTACAACAGATTATCCTAAAGAAAAAGCTATTTATCAGGTTTTTGAGGAGCAAGTTCAAAAAACACCAAATCATATTGCTCTGTCATTTAAAGAGAAGGAGATCACCTACCGAGAGCTTAATGAAAAAGCCAATCAATATGCACACCTTTTTAGAAATTTAGGGATAGCAAAAGGAGATTTTGTAGGTGTTTGTATCGAAAGATCCAATGAACTTATTACAACCCTTTTAGGAATTCTAAAAATAGGTGCTATATATGTCCCATTAGATGCCAATTATCCACAAAAAAGATTAGAATTTATGATTCAAGATAGTCGTATGAAATGGATTATTACCCAAAAATCTAAAAATAATATATTTAAAACTGGGTATCCAACAGTTATTACAATTGATCAAAAACAAGAAGATATTTTATCGCAACCTACAAATTCTTTACGTGTAACAGTCAATCCAACTGATATATCCCATGTCATTTACACGTCTGGTTCTACTGGAATGCCTAAAGGAGTTTTAATTAACCATCGAAATGTTATTCGCTTAGTTAAAAACACTAATTATATGCAGTTTGATAAACAAGAAGTTATGTTACAGTTAGCACCTATTTCTTTTGATGCTTCTACATTTGAAATATGGGGAAGCTTACTAAATGGGGGGAAATTAGTCATTATGCCTCCGGAAACACCTACACTTGGTAAAATAGGCGAAACAATCCGTTCACATCATATAACTACATTATGGTTAACATCTAGTCTGTTTAATCAAATGGTTGAAAACAGATTAAATGATATTGTAGGTTTAAAATATTTAATAATTGGTGGAGAAAGCTTATCGCTATCTCATGTTGAGAAGTTTATTAAAAACACCAAGTATTGCAAACTTATTAACGGATATGGTCCAACCGAAAACACTACATTTTCTTGTTATTATGAAATTCATGATATCGATACTAAAAGAGGCAATATACCTATCGGACAACCTATTTCCAACTCTACAGTATATATCTTAGATGAAAATTTAAAACCTGTTCCAACAGGCGTAATTGGTGAATTATATGTTGGAGGAGATGGAATTGCGAACGGATATCTGAATCAAGAAGATTTAACTTCAGAAAGGTTTATTAGAAGTGTATTTAACTCAAATTCTGATGAGATTTTATATAAAACTGGTGATTTCGCAAGATGTCTTGCAAATGGGAACATAGAATTCAGAGGAAGAATTGATTCGCAAGTTAAAGTACGTGGTCATCGAATTGAATTAAGTGAAATTGAATTTGCTCTTAACGAACACCTTGCAGTCCAGCAGTGCGCTGTTGTAGTTACCGAAGACAGCATTGGTGATAAAACGTTAGTAGCGTATATTGTTGCCAATAAAGGAATGCTTAGAGAACAACATTCTATTTCTATGTATTTTAAAGGATTTTTACAATCTGAATTGCCGTCTTATATGATACCCACAAGATATTTTATTGTAGATAGCATACCACTAACTCCTAATGGAAAGGTAGATATTTCTTCTCTTAAAAAAGTCGTAAGCATGAGTACTTCAGAATCTATTGAATATATTTCACCGAGAGATAAATGGGAAAGTAAACTTTCTGAAATATGGGAAGGTATACTGGATATAAAAAAGATTAGTATAACGGATAACTTTTTTTCTTTAGGTGGTCATTCTTTAAAAGCCACACGAATTATTAGTAAAATCAACGCCGCATTTACAATCGATTTAGAGTTACGGCACATATTCGAATTCCCAACCATTGAACAGATGGCAAAGTTTATTAAATCTAATGCAAAGCAAATAAAAAAAGAAATTTTATCACCACTTCAAAACATAAAAGAATCAAAAGATTATCCTGTATCATTTTCTCAAGAACGCATGTGGATTGCATCACAATATGATATTGTCACTACAGCCTATCACGTTAATATAACGAAAAAACTAAAAGGACCTTTACATGTCCCATCGTTCAAGAAAGCCCTAAACATCCTAGTAAATAGACATCCATCATTTAGAACTACTTTTCATCTAGATTCAGATCTCCGTCAAGAAATAAAAAATGATATTGAAGTAAATCTACAAGTAGTTGATGTAACTACTTGCAAAACTGCAGAAAAAGAAATAAAAATAATACAACTTTTAAATGAATATGTTCAAGAACCATTTGATTTAAGCAATGAGCTTCTCTTTCGCACAAAATTATTTAAAATAGCAGAGCAAGAATATATTTGGATATTAGTAATGCATCATATCCTCACAGATGGATGGTCACAAAATATTATTTTAAATGATTTAATCAGCTCATATAATGCGATTTCACAAGGAGAGTCACCTCTTTTATCTAATATTAAATTTACTTATGTTGACTATTCAATTTGGCAGAGAGCAATTGTAAATAAAGGGTTCCTAGATTCTCAATTACAATATTGGTTAAACAAATTAGAAAATATTCAAAATAAAGGAACGTTACCATTAGACTTTAAACGATCTAACTTAGAGACGCAAAAAGGGGCATCTATTAAATTTAATTTTAATGATGAACTTCAGAAAAAGCTACAAGAATTTAATGGATTATACAGTAGTACATCGTATTTAACATTATTGTCAGTCTATATATTATTTTTATCCAAATATTCAAAGAGTCGACAAATTGTAATTGGAACACCAACAGCTAATCGTAAGAATTTAGACGTGCAAAATATCGTAGGCTGTTTTGTCAATACATTAACATTAACAAGTTCATTAAATTTAGAAAGTACATTCTTACAATTTTTAAAAGAAACCGAATCTATGGTCCTGGAAGCTGACAGTAACCAAGAATATCCTTTTGATCTACTCATTTCTAAAATAAGAGAACATAAAAATTTAACCCAAGACAACTTATTTGACGTATGGTTCTCATTAAATGATGTCAGTAATAGCGCTATCGAAATGAACGATATAATAATGGAAGATATTTTTTCTGATACACAAAGTGCTAAATTTGATTTAAATATGGGGTTTTTCACTAAAAACTCTCAAGTCACAGGTTTTTTAGAATACAATACTGCATTATTCAAACACGATACAGTTCTTTCCATGCTAAAGGTATATAAAACATTATTAGAAAGCGTAATTACTAAACCTGAGCAAACATTAGCTACTATTATTGATGAACAGATTAACTAAAAAACTATTACTATTGAGGATGGTACATCATGAATTTAAATCACAAAAAGACAAGCTCTATAAGAAAGTTAACGTTAGAACAACTGGCTCACATGTGCTTACACCAAATTGTTGAATTTCATGCAGATCATACGCCCGAACAAATAGTTGTGATAGCTGATGATAAACAACTAACATATAAAGAATTGAATGTATCTGCAAATCAAGTAGCTAATCTGTTAAAAGAACAAGGGAGAGGTATCGGAGATTTTATAGGTCTATATATTGAGCGATCTGTTGAAATGATTATTGGGTTATTGGGAATTTTAAAATCGGGTGCCACTTATGTCCCCTTAGAAACCGAACTTCCTAAAGACCGAATAGAATATATAGTAAACTCTGCTAACTGTAGTTTGATACTCAGCTCAAAAAAATCAAAATCAACTTATCCTTTGGTAGATCGACCTATCATTACAGTAGATGACCCTAAGACAAAAACATATGGAATTGAAAATTTAAATATTTCAATTCCTTTACATCAACTGATGTACGTCATGTTCACCTCAGGGTCTACCGGAAATCCAAAAGGAGTACTAATCGAACATAAAAATGTAACAAATTATATTGTATCTCTTATGGAGTGTTTAAATATAAATGATAAAACAAACTTTGCGAGTGTATCTACATTATCAGCAGACTTAGGGAATACATCTATCTTTGGAGCTCTAGCTTCAGCTGGAACATTGCATATTTTATCTAAAGAACAAATGTTACAACCTGACGAATTTTCGAATTATTTTTCTACGCATTCAGTAGATTGTTTGAAAATTACGCCTTCCCATTTCTATACTTTACTACATTCTGCAGAAGAAAATATCTTTCCAAAACAGTATTTGATACTGGGAGGCGAATTGTTAAAATGGGAAATCTATCAAGAAATAAAAAAACGGGCAGGAGCCTGTAAAATAGTAAATCATTATGGGCCGACTGAAACTACAATTGGTGTTGCAATGAATGTAGATATAGACGATAACCTTGAAACAGAAACCAAAAGTGTTCCCATTGGAAAGGCGATTCGTAATAATCAAATCGTCATATTTGATAAAGATAAAAACCTGAGCAAACAAGGTACGATTGGAGAATTATGCGTTATAGGTGAAAACGTAGGGAGAGGCTATCTCGAAAAAGTCACTGGCCCTCAAAAATCAGGATATTTATCTATAAATGGGAAAAAGGCTTATCAAACGGGTGATATTGGGCGATATTTATCCGACGATAGTATTGAAATAATAGGTCGAATTGATGACCAAATACAAATAAGAGGATATAGAGTAGAATTAGCAGAAATTGAAAAAGCTATTTTCCATTACACTAATGTTCAAAATGTATATGTCCACGTTAATGATAAAAATAATGTAGAAAAAGAAATAATTGCCTTTGTTTCTGTAAAAAATGCTCCAATTGATGAAAGCAACTTGAAAAATTTTTTAAAAGAAACTCTTCCTTCCTATATGATTCCTAGCATTATTATTGTGGATGCTATTCCTTTGGATGCAAATGGGAAAGTGAACAAAAAAATATTAAATAAATTTTTAACAGCATTACCTGAGAAAAAGCAAGCTCAATATTCAAAGCTCCATCAAGTACTTCTTAATTATTTAGGAACATTAATAAATAACAAACATATAACCATTACGGACAATTTTTTTGATATAGGTGGTAGCTCTCTTCAAGCTATTCAATTGATTTCTTGGATCAGAGATACCTTCCATATTCCTATTTCCATTCGATCCTTTTTGGCTAATCCTACTGTCGATACATTGTACCACTTTATGATCAATCATGAATCTAAGCAAAATGTATTAACAACGGCTGAGCGAATGTTCGAAAAAGAAAATGTAAAATATCAAAATGAAGACACAAGTGAAATTATTTCTAAATATTTACAAAAAAAATGGGCGCAAGTATTACGTATACAAGATGTACAGAAGGATGATAACTTTTTTGATATAGGAGGATCCTCTTTGCAAATTATATCTTTAATGAACTGGGTAAGAAAAGAATTAAACGTTCCCATTTCCATTCGATCCTTTCTTATCAATCCTACTATAACTCATTTAACAAAACTCATATTAACAGAGGTGACAGATGTTTCCGAATTCATACGGCAATTAACTCAGGATAAGATCTAAATTTATATGGCTATTAAAACTTCGAAACGAAAGGTGGAGCATGAATGAAAACTCTATTAAATGATCTTATATCTCAATTTAAAAAGAACAAAGATACAATAGGGATTGTACTAGTAGGTTCTAGTTCACGGGGTTATCAAGATACGTTATCTGATTTTGATGTAGAAGTAATTGTAACGGATTCTTACTATAATTCCCTTGCAACAAATAATCTTTTCGAGAGATCAATGGACGGCAAGATTGAAATCTTATTGCTACCCGAATCCGACTTTAAAGCTAAAAAAGATTCTCCCGCAGATATTGACCATTGGCCATATGAATTTTGTGAAATACTTTATGATCCCAATAGAATTTTGTATCAAGAAATAGCACAGATCAAACATATGCCTCCTATGCTAGGAGATCAAAGAGCTAAATTACATTATTTCGAATTTTTATTTTGTATACAACGAACTAGAAAATTATTACTTCGTGGAGATGAATTAAATACTCGTCTATGTGTAGCAAAATCTCTACAGATACTTATTAAGTTATTCTTTGTATTACAAAATCAATGGGTACCAGTAATACATTGGAGTAGCCAAAATTTAAATGATTTAGATTATTTCAATAGTATGACAAAACAACTGATGCTAGAAATAATGCGAAAACCGAACATTAGAATAGCAGAAGAACTAATTAAAGAAACAGATATCATATTAGAAAATAAAAAATTCCAATTTCAATATGATAAAGAAGCATTAACTGAAGAAGTATGTAGTTATCAATACCGTTCTATAAGAGAGCAGTATGGCACACTTTAGTATGAGGAGGTATATTTAGGATTATGTTAAATAAAGACTTTCTTCCCAAACAAAAAAATATGAACATAGACCAAAAATATATTACAATTACAATGAAACAGAAGTTATCCATGTTAAAAGACATTGCTCAAAAATTTGACGTTGATCTATGTACACTTTTTAAGTGTGCTTGGACAATTATTTTATATAAATACAGTGCAGAAACAGAAGTTGGTTTCGGATTTTATAATCTTCAAAAAAACAATATAGATAATTATAATATAAAAATTCAAAAAAATGCTACAGTAAAAACTCTGTTACACGATATTTATATGCAACCACCAACCATGGTGTCATATAACGATAAACTGCAATATGATACGGCACTGGTAAATTCTAATGGTAATGTAGCGCATATTGAGTCGTTTTTTCATACTTTTTCTAAAGATGTAGTTTTTATTTCCTTTGAAGAAAATCATTTAAACGATGAATTTAATATTCAAGCCTATTTTAATTCTTCTACTTATCATATAGGAATTCTTGAAAACCTGTTAAATAATTTAAAGATTTTTTTAGATACTTTTGAAACTAAGTCAGAATTGACACCTTTAGATATAAATATTACTAGTCCGTCAGAACAAAACACAGTGACTGAAATATTTAATGATACTCCTCAAAGTTATTCAAAACAACAATGTAAATGTGTTCATAAAATTTTTGAAGAACAAGTTGTAAATACTCCCTCACATATTGCTGTAAGCTATAATGGAAAAAACTTAACGTATAGAGAGGTTAATGCACAAGCAAATAGAGTCGCTAATTATTTATTATCTAGGGGTGTTCAAACAGGTTCTCATATTGGCATCATGTTAGAACGTTCAATTGAAGCTATTGTCTCTATAATAGGAATTTTAAAATCAGGATGTACTTATGTTCCCTTAGATGCCACATACCCCCAAGAACGATTAGTATTTATGTTAAAAAATAGTAATCCTGCGATGGTCATTACTCATGAATCGTTTCAACATATACTTCCGTCCACCTATGCGGGAACTATTCAAACAATCTCAAAAATATTGGAATCCAATGTGCATAATACAAATCCTAATCACACTTGTACTACAGAGGATGTAGCGTATGTTATTTATTCTTCAGGTTCCACTGGAACACCGAAAGGGATCATGGTTCCACATAGAGGCATTATACGTTTAGCCTGTGATAAAGATCATTTTAAATTTACAAACACAGATATTTTGACACAAATGTCTTCTATTAGTTTTGATGCAGCTACTTTTGAAATATGGACAGCTCTTTTAAATGGTTTAAGGTTAGAGATTGTGTCCAAAGATATAGCTCTAGATAATGAAAAACTGTGTCAGTTTATCTTAGATAAAGAAATTACTATTATGTTTTTTACAACAGCATTATTTCATAAATTTGTAGAAAAAAATCCCCAAGCACTTTCAACACTTAAATATTTAATTGTAGGAGGAGAAGCATTAAATTTAACACATGCCAACTTAGCACTTCAATATCTTAATGAAGAAGGGTATTTGATAAATGGTTATGGACCGACTGAAAATACAACGTTTTCAACCTACTATTTTATGAACCAGAAACATAAAAAGTTAAATTCTATTTTGATTGGTACTCCTCTCACCAACTCATCCGTTTTCATTTTAGATGAAAATCTTTCTCCATTACCTATTGGAGCGATTGGAGAAATTTATTTAGGGGGAAAAGGGGTAGCTATAGGTTATCTGCATAATAAAGAGCTTACTCAAGAAGCATTTATTCAAGAACACCCATTTCAAAAATTCGGAAAAACACTTTATAAAACAGGAGATTTAGGTCGCTGGTTACCAGATGGAAATATTGAATACTTAGGAAGAAAAGACCGCCAAATAAAAATTCGAGGTTTTCGTATAGAACCAGGGGAAATTGAGACAGTGATGTTAAATCTATCTTTTATAACAGAATGTGTAGTTATGGATATAAAAGATCTTTCTGGTAATAAAAAGTTAGTCGCATTTTATGTCTCATCTCAGATAATACGCACTTCAGAACTTAAAGAACTTTTGAAAAAAAGCCTTCCAGAGTATATGATTCCAAATCAATTTATACAAATGAATAATTTACCTGTTCAAGAAAATGGAAAATTAGACACCAAAACATTAACATCTATTGCTCATTCAAAATATTTTAATCACAACTCTGAACGAATCGAACAAACAAAACCGGTTGATCTAGTTCATGCTTTAACCCTTATTTGGGAGGAATTATTAGGTGTAACTAATATTCATTTGGAGGACAACTTTTTTGATTTAGGTGGAGATTCTCTACAAGTGATGGAGTTAAAAGAACGGGTACATCACAAATTAAAACATGATATTCCAGTAACAGCTATATTTTCTCATCCAACTATACATTCTTTAGTAAAATTTATTAATGGTCCTAATGATAACAATATTAAAAGATTCAGAAAATAAAGAATTTTGTTTCGGAAGGTTGGTGTAAGAATGTTTTTTCAGAATTTCCTTTTATTCCTAGTAGGAGGGGATTATTATAACTCAAGCCCGCTCAAGCCAAATTACTAAAAATATCTTTAAAGGTTCTGTCGGTAATCTAATTGAATGGTATGACTGGTACGTCTATTCTGCTTTTGCTGTCTATTTTTCAGCAGAGTTCTTCCCGAAAGGCGATTCAACTAGTCAACTACTGAATACAGCGGCTATTTTCGCAGTTGGATTTTTAATGCGTCCTATTGGAAGCTTATTAATAGGACGTTATGCGGATCGCCACGGACGTCGAACAGCATTAACCCTTTCTATTACAATTATGGCTGGGGGTTCTCTTATTATCGCCTGTACGCCTAGTTATAATAGTATCAGAATTATGGCTCCTATTATTTTAGTTATTGCTCGTTTGATTCAAGGATTATCAATAGGCGGAGAATATGGAACTTCAGCAACTTATTTATCTGAAATGGCTAGTAGTGATCGCCGTGGTTTTTATTCAAGTTTTCAATATGTAACTCTCGTAGCAGGGCAGATGATTGCCTTAGGCGTTCAAATTGCTCTGCAACAGATATTAAGCGAACCAGACATGAAAGTGTGGGGATGGCGTATACCATTCATTATTGGATCAATGGGAGCAACAGCTGTGTTATGGCTTCGCCGTACTATGGATGAATCTGAACAGTTCTCAAACATGAAATCCGAAAACCGTGAAAATCCAGGAACCATTCAAACACTTATGAAGCATCCGAAAGCTGTATTAACTGTGATCGGATTAACACTAGGCGGTACTGTTGCATTCTATACGTACACAACATATTTACAGAAATTCATGGTAAATACAGTTGGTCTACCAAAAGAAGTAGTAAGCTGGATTAACTTTGTCGCACTATTTATATTCGTACTACTTCAACCGGTTGCTGGCCTATTATCTGACCGAATTGGACGTCGTCCACTATTAATGACCTTCGGCATTCTTGGAACTTTACTAACAGCACCAATATTCTACTTTATGGAAAAAACGACATCGCCAATCGTAGCATTTCTAATGATGATGACTGGGCTCATTATCATTACTGGTTACACTTCTATTAATGCAATTGTAAAAGCGGAACTTTTTCCAGCTGAAATTCGTGCACTAGGCATAGGGTTTCCATACGCACTTACAGTTTCGATATTTGGTGGAACAGCAGAATTTATCGCATTGTGGCTAAAGAAGATCGGGGCTGAGTCACTATTTTACTATTATGTAACGGGTTGTATTGCAATAAGCTTTATTACGTATTGGTGGATGCAAGAGTCATTGAAATCCTCTCATATTACGTTTGATTCGAATTATTCAAATAATACAACAGCAGATCCTTCTGTTACAAAATTAAAAAACGATCAAAACTCATGAATGTTTTATAGGTTCTGGTGCAAATACAGTTAGATATGAAAAAAAGAAAAAGATTCCTAGCGGAATGGAACTTTATGCTGTTAAACCAAAGATTTCATTGATAAGATACATTTGCTTTTGGACAGACTTCTCCCCTTGGAGGGTTTGTCCTTTTTTGATCATATGCATAGCTTCTATTCCAGCGATCATTTTTGTAGCTGTTTGCAAGGATTTCAATCCCAGCATATTCTGAATCCGTTTTTTGATAAATCGATGATCTTGCTCAATGAGGTTCTGTTGCAAAGTTTTTGGAGCTGAGCTAGACTGTAAAAAAATGAGATGAGGAGCATAACATATGGGATATTTTAAAGGAAAACAATTCAAGAAAGATATTATTTTGGTAGCCGTCGGCTACTATTGTCGTTTTTCTTTAAGCTATCGCGACGTATCTGAACTTTTGAGAGAGCGTGGTGTTTCAGTTCATCCTACAACTATTATGCGTTGGGTCCATGAATATGGAAATATCATTTATCAAATGTGGAAGAAGAAAAATAAATCAGCACATTCCTTATGGCATTTAGATGAAACCTATATCCAAAGTCAAGGGAGAGTGGCGTTATCTGTATCGTGCGATTGATAAGGAAGGTTACACGTTGGATATTCAACTTCGCAAAAAGCGAGATCATCAAGCAGCCTATATGTTTATGAAAAGGTTAGTGAAAGCTTTTGGAGAACCAACGGTTCTCACAACAGACAAGGCTCCTGCTTTACTTTGTGCGTTCAAAAAACTAAAACATAATGGCTTTTATGTGCATACGAAACATTGTACTGTTCAGCATTTCAATAATCTCATCGAACAAGACCATAGACATATCAAGAGACGTTTTGTTAAATCCGCAGGATTTCAAAATCTTCGCCATGCTTCACGTACATTGAAAGGAATCGAAACGGTTCATGCCATATACAAACAAAAGAGAAGTCATATTCCAGACTTCTCTTTTGTTTATGTAAAAACTGGAATCATTTCAATGTCTTTCTCTGTACATACGGCACTGCGATACTACTACAAACTCAAGAATCCGT
>NZ_VWVQ01000102.1:0-1248 GCF_015712745.1 Bacillus sp. SRB3LM | reverse complement strand
TACATGCCCATCAACTTAAGGGCTTTTACTACCCCCAAGTACAAAAAAACGTTATTCTTTCTTACATAATATAAATGAGAAAGGGTGACGTTTTTTTATGAATCTCTCGATTCAAGAGGAGTTACAACCATTTGCAGAAGAATTACAGCGCTATATCACACCTGAATTTTTGGAAGAACTAACAAGAGAGATGAGGTTTGTAAAGAGAAAACGCAAATTTTCGGGATCAGATTTAGCTACCATTTGTATTTGGATTAGTCAAAGGGTGGCCAGTGATCCTTTAGTACGATTATGTAGTAGACTTCACGCTGTTACAGGTACTGTACTTAGCCCGGAGGGCTTAAATAAACGATTTAATGAAAAATCAGTGTTATTTTTAAAACATATCTTTTCTTTGTTGTTACAACAAAAAATCTGTGAGCAAACTCGCCTTTCTAATCAACTTTTTCCCCATTTTCAACGCATTCGCATCATGGATGCTACCTTGTTTCAGGTACCTAACACTTTGGAACATATATATCCTGGTTCAAGTGGGACCTGGCAAAAACAATGATAAAACATTTGGAACAGAATGCTTAGATACGTTACGGCCAGGCGATTTATGTATTCGTGATTTAGGATATTTTTCATTAGAGGATTTAGATCAAATGGATCAACGGGGGACGTATTATATTTCGCGGTTAAAGTTAAATACAAACGTATATGTAAGAAACCCAGATCCGGAATATTTTAAAAATGGTTCCATTAAAAAACAATCAGAATACATAAAAATCAATTTCATACAGATTTTGAATCAACTTCAACCAGGGGAAACAATAGAATATCAGCAAGCTTATATTGGAAATAAAGAGCAGTTATTTTCACGTCTCGTTTTTCATCGTTTAACAGCGGCACAATTACAAAAACGCCTAGAGAAAATTGCAGAAAAAGAAAAGTCAAAACACAGAACCTATTCAGAGAAAAGTAAATTAGTAGCGGGATTAAATGTATATGCGACAAATGCACCTTGGGAGTGGGTTCCGATGGAACAAGTCCATGAGCTATACTCATTACGCTGGCAGATAGAAATTGCTTTTAAAACGTGGAAATCATTATTTGATATAGATCATTGTCGCACTGTTAAACAAGAAAGAATAGAGTGCCATTTATACGGAAAACTGATTGCTATTTTCTTATGTTCTTCTACCATGTTTAAAATGCGTCAACTTTTATTACAGAAGAAGCAAAAAGAATTAAGTGAATATAAGG
>NZ_VWVQ01000101.1:0-805 GCF_015712745.1 Bacillus sp. SRB3LM | reverse complement strand
ACGGATTCTTGAGTTTGTAGTAGTATCGCAGTGCCGTATGTACAGAGAAAGACATTGAAATGATTCCAGTTTTTACATAAACAAAAGAGAAGTCATATTCCAGACTTCTCCTTTTCGCGTACAAGGAATGAACAATGATTCAAGGTTCCTTACGCGCCAACTATATGTTGAAAACAAAGTTGTGTATTTTAAACTTTGCAATCTACTCCATTCAAGCACTTTTAACGCATTTCCCGAAAGAATTCTCCTTCCTCAAGGGTGTGAAGGGCGTAGCCAAACGGTTTTCCTGTTTATTTTGCCTCTGATATAATCAGTCTTATAAATTATAAAGTCTGATATATAAATGAAATATGTTTGGTCGACTATCTAAAAATTATAACATCACATGAGTTGACCATATTCATATTTTGTTCAAGGCACACCCTAATACAGAAATGAAAACATTCATCAATGCTTATAAAAGTGCAAGTTCTCGACTGATTAAAGAGACTTTCCACAAGTGAAAAAGAAACTTTGGAAAGAGATGTTTTGGTCCAGAAGTTTTTGCTTGCTAACTACTGGTGGTTCGCCAATAGACGTAGTAAAAACATATATTGAAAATCAAGGTGAAATGATATGGCAAAGCAGAATAAAGCATATACATTCCGTTTGTATCCAACAGAAGACCAAGCACATCTTATGCGTAAAACCTTCGGTTTTGTACGTTTCGTGGGTTCTGTTGCAAAGTTTTTTAAATGCAGCTAAACTGTAGGGAAAATGTGCTAAGGAGAATGAAACATGAGATATTTTAAAGAAAAGCAATTCA
>NZ_VWVQ01000100.1:0-942 GCF_015712745.1 Bacillus sp. SRB3LM | reverse complement strand
GTAACAAAACATGAATACACATGGATATAACGGCTTAAACGATAATCGTCTTTTGTAAACGGACGTATATTTCTTTGAACTTTGCAACAGAACCTTTGAAAGCCACGAACGATTCTTGGAGAGTAGATGAAACATATATCAAGATCAAAGGAAAGCAAATGTATTTATATCGTGCGATCGATTCCGAAGGAAACACAATTGATTTTTTATTTAAGTCGCAAACGAGATGCGAAGGCTGCCAAGTGTTTTCTAAAGAAATCCTTGGTTTCTTGTCATGCCACAAAACCTCGTCGATAACTGCTGATGGAGATAAAGCCTATCCTGTTGCGATACTTGAACTAAAGGAAGAGAAATGTATACCGCATGGTATACCACTTCGTGTAAAAAAATATTTAAACAATATCATTGAGCAAAATCATCGATTTATCAAAAAACGGATTCGGAATATGCTTGGATTGAAATCTTTGCGAACGGCTACAAAAATGATTGCTGGAATAGAAGCTATGCATATGATTAAAAAAGGACAAACGCTCCAAGGGGAGAAGTCTGTCCAAAAGCAAATGTATCTTATCGATGAAATCTTTAGTTTAACAGCATAAATTTCAATTCCGTTAGGAATCTTTGGTTCATTTTTCATAAACCCACTATTTTTGCACCAGAACCTTTCATACACACTTCTTCTGTTAAGAATTGGTATGTATAATAGCGTGTGTTGTTTGAAAGATAAATATGTAAGAAAACCGAAATTTGACTCATATAGAATGGATTTTTACAATAAAAATGGAGTGATTTTATTTGTCACCTATCCTAGGGGTTCAAGTAAAAAAATTGCTGGTATGTTATTGTACACCCACACTTATATCACGTTTAGCATGGTACTACATATAAGAATAAGATACAGAAACAATCCCATGAGAAGTATATATTTCATATAAGTTGTAT
>NZ_VWVQ01000099.1:0-2141 GCF_015712745.1 Bacillus sp. SRB3LM | reverse complement strand
ACAGGTCCTACTGGCGAAACAGGTCCTACTGGCGCTACAGGTCCTACTGGCGAAATGGAAGCACTTCCTGCCGGCTATGTTTATCAATTAGCACCTATCGCAAATGCGACAGTTGTGGGAGGGGCGGATATACCATTTAGTAATAATGGACCATTAAATGGTATAACTCATATAGCAGGAACAACTACAGTTACTGTTCCTACAACAGGAGTTTACGAGATTGAATTTATTATAAATATTACATCTGGAATAGGAAGCCAACTCGGAATTGCTGTAAATGGTACAGTAGATTCTTCTACAGTGTATCCAGTATTAGTAGCAACAGGAGAAATTAGCGGTCAAACACAATTAATGCTAAATGCTGGTGATGTCCTTACACTGAGAAACAATGGTATTGTACCTTTGACTATGAGCCTGGCTCCTGTAATTGGGGCTTCTATGACTATCAATCAATTATTCTAAAGTTATTTATGGTCAGCTTTTTGAGTTAAGTAAATAGCTTTTTAAAGTATAATTAAGTAACCCGAGTTCCATGCCAATAGAATTTGGGTTATTTAGTTTTTGTAAAAGTTTGATAATAATTGCAAATGAAGCGTTTGTGTACATGATGTAGTAGAGGAAGTACAGAGGTTCGCGCATCTGTTTTTTCTAAAAAACTATCTTCTGAGGGGATTCTCCCCTTAATTGTCCATAATAAAATATCAAATAACCACATGATTTGTATACTAAAGATAATTCCTAAAACTAGCCTTAAGAGGGATAAATCTGAATCACATGTGAAATTCTTACTTTTTTAACTATAACCTATTTCTTTTATAGATGGATTTACCTTTTCGTAAACATATAGATGGTTTGATGATCCCTTGTTTTAATGAAGTTGAATATCCAAGCTATATCCTTCTCAATCAATTGTATGATACAGATAACACCAATATCCCTTGAATTTGATGTAGGTTTTATCGAAATATCATGCAAAATGTGCGGATTTATTTTCCTTCTTCCAAATTTGATAGATCAAATTACTATATTTATGCACCCAACGCATGATGGCTGTAGGATGAACCGATACAACACATTATTTTAGAATCTCAGATATGTCACGATAGCTTAAAGCAAAACGACAATAGTAGCCGAAGGCTACCAAAATAATATCTTTATTGAATTGTTTTCCATTAAAATATCTTATTTTGGATGCTCCTCATTCTTTTTACAACAGAACCAGATTAGCTCTTTATATGTAAAATGTTCCGAATTACATGTTTTTTACAAGTATATTAAAGCTAATATTCAACATTTATGCTAGTAGGAAATATCATTAAAAAACGAATATCATAATACCGTAATTATCGTAGCGTTACAGTAAACCTTTCGCTACTATCTACTGTAAACAGTTAATGAAATGAATAGTTGATGAACTATGTTTCTTAACTTACTCAGTATAGAAATCCTTATTTTTTCGGATATACTAAATCTGTTCTTCTATTACTAAAATAAGGATAATTCTAAAAATTAAAGGTACGTCCCATAAAAAATCCCCCATCATCCATTGAATGATGGGGAATTGAAAGAACTGCCATCGATATGAAAATAAAGAATCTTGATTTTAAAAGCGTAACAGTTCCCTCTTTCCCTAAATGAGTTAAGCCTTCACCATTTTACAAGCATATTAACTATAGCATAAACATTTGGTTTTAAAAATCATTTTATAATAAAAATCTGCTGAGAAATAATAAGATACGTGAGGACTGCATCTGTCGTAGTAAATAGAATAGGAGAATAGGATTAGTTGCTTTTCTTACTGAAAAAACATGACGGAAAAGTACCAAAGCAACCCATTCATGCAGATTGCTTTGGCAAGTAGAGGATATGTTTTAAAAATGGAACTTTGTCTATTATTAGTGCATACAGTATTCTATAATATTAAATATATATTGGGTGGTGATATAGATTAATTCTCCTCAATACATGAGGGTTTTTACGTTTGAATATTTCATTTTTTCAAATGTTGTTTTCTAAAATCGGTTTGAACAACTCAACTTTATAATTCGATACAATTAAACATTGTACAAAAAAGGAGGATGATGTATGTCCCAACCCAATATGCCGAATATTACCCCCAATATATCATTAACAAGAGATGT
>NZ_VWVQ01000013.1:0-19995 GCF_015712745.1 Bacillus sp. SRB3LM | reverse complement strand
AGCAAAAAGCTGGAATACAGCCAACAACATTAAATCGCTAATAAAAGGGAATTTGATTCCGTCAAAAAAAGGGAATTTCAATACGTTATTGACACTATTCATCACATTTTAAAATAACTAACTTTTTTCATGCCATTTTTAATCTTATAAAGCTAATTTGCATTTTTGATCTCAATTGATTTATTCACTAATGTAGCACTGCACTAGAAGCTTACAATGCTCTTTTAATTAGTTTTAATCTTTACGTCTCTATATACAACAAGTTTTTTAGTGTCTGGATTAAAATATAAAATCATGTATTTGATATACACCATTTCAAAACTATCGAATACATTAAATTAAGGACAACCCATGTTTATTAAAGAGAATATTTTAATCGGAAACCATCTTTTTTATTTATGATAAGTATAAAATTAGAATAATAAGGGAGTTCATGTCATTTATTTTTCGTTCTCCCCATTTTTTGTTGAGTGCTCCATAGATGGTAAATTCAGTTGTATTTTTATAATTTAATTAATAGTTGTTTATTGTGGAATCCAACTTGATAATCAAATTTAAATTAAAAGTGTATCTTTTTTGAAATTATGGAACGTTTTATATATGTATATTAAATAATGCACATATATATTGTGTCAAAGGGAGTAAAAAAATGAGATATTTATTAAAAAAAACAATATCTATTATTAAGAATATTTTTGTTAATCCTAAAACCACTAAATTAACAGCAACTATGGATAACATTGAATTTTCAGGGATAACAGCACCGTTAGAAGTAAATGTTAGGGATGATAAAAAATTAGATTCTAGAGTTGTAGATGTACTTCCAGGCAATAGTAAAGTCACATTTAATGGGTGGGAATATGGGGAAAAAGCGAGAGATTATTGGACTGGAATGTGGGACAATCGCTGGTTTTATTATTATAAAGGTACGCAAAAAGTATTTATTACATCCGCATATGTTTATGAAAATCCTCCAAATATTTTATCAGAGCGCAGGTTATTTGTTCCCGATATCTTACAAGAAAAATCAAATTGGTGCTGGGCAGGGGCTTCAGTTGCAACACTCAACTATTTTAATAAAGTTGTGACACAAGAACAATTCGTACGATATGTAAAAGACGGAGTATATAATAATCCTGCTACCTCAATTGAAATACAATATGGTTTATCTAGATTGGGAGTGCGCTCATATAGGGGTTCGGGTTCAAAATCCTACGATTGGTTTCAAGATCAAATTAATAACAACCAGCCCATAATTGTTCTTATTATGTGGCAGGGAGGGGGGAATATAGGACATTTTTTTGTATTAGATGGCTATTATAAAGGGGAAAATGCAATAAATTATATAACTTATATGGATCCTTGGTATGGCGATCATTATAATTATAATTACACTGCTTTTAAGAACAATACTACATTTTGGTGGAGTGAAACAATTTTTGACATTCAAGTAGTGTGAACTACCCATCATTTACTTACTAAGTTATAAAGACTATAGTCCTCAAGGAAAAAATCCATTTTCTAATGTTTAGATTCTTAGCATTCTTAACTTTAATAGCAAAAATTAGAACGAGGTTTGCTAATTTTATATTCCATTAGTAAGTATATCTTTCTATTTTTCAGATTAAGGAAAGCGAGGAATATAATTAAAATGCGTAATAATTATCATTCCACAAAATTAATATCAAAATATACAAAAAAATAAAGCAACTCTTAATCATATCAAGCTGAAATATAGCTTCCATACACAGTTGGTAATTCTTCTTACACATGCTGAGGCAAAGTGATAGAAAGTTCGTTAATCTGAAATATTTTAGGATGTTGCATTGAATTATTTTTAAACATTATAACTACATCTTAAATCAAAATGATTTATTATACAAATGTATGATTACTTTCATTAAATATGGTTAAAAAAGAGGGATTTTATGAAAAAAAACTCACACGTTCAACCGGAGATTAAAGCACTGATAGATTATCAAAATCATAATTATCTACTATATAAAAAACAAGATATCTATATATCTTCGCTTGCAATTTCTACATGCATGTTTCCTATATATAAAATGAAGCCGGTTCAAGATATAGTAAAAATTAATAGTGTAAATGTTTTAGATATCTTAGTTCTTTCCAGTGAAAAATTATGGTTTATGATGAATGGTGATACGCCTCACGGTACAATTATAGCAAATGATATAGAACCTATACGTGTAGGGGGAGAAAATCGTAGTAAAGATTTATACCAAATATATCAATTGATAAAACATACTAATACACAATTAAAGGATATTAGTTATTTTGAATTTGAAGGGCAAGGGATATTTTTAGTTTTAGATAGTAATAATCAAGCAATTTATCTTAGTACTGGAGCATCAGCAATATTAAATCTTCCTGCTCATCAAAAAATATCTACAGATGCCATTGTGTCAAAAATTAAAGAGCGTATAATAATATAGCTTTATGTTTTTATGGAAATTTCATATTAAATCAAACTTCAAAAAGGTATAAATAATAGTGATAGTTGTAGAGTGTTTAGGTTTTGAAGAGATTGTTTTCCACAGTCTTACTATATACTTAGATTTTTAGCAAGGGAGCATGTTTTTCTAGGTTGCTTATTAAAACACTACCAATATTCATGTTTAAGATAAAATTTATAATGAACTTTACATCAGCACCTCTTCGTTTCTTTCTAAATATACTGATTATAGATCTGAATTTTGTCATAAAAAGAAAGGAGGTATGTATATGACAAAACGAAAGAAACAAAAAATGAGAAAATCAATTTTACGTCGTGCAAAGGAAATAGATCAATACAGGGTAGACAAGGCGTGGAGAAATATTTTTATAAAAGCAGGTATGCTAAAACGAACTAACACCTAATTCAAATAATTTTTCACTTTTAAGGTTCTGTTGCAAAAAGTTTGTTTACTTATAAAAACTTTGCAACAGAACTTTAGATATTAGAAGGATAACTTGTAAATGTATTCTAAACACCCTTTCTGATAAGGAGGATAATGTAATTGATATTTATGATTAATTTTATTAATAAGTTCTTGAATATCTTTTAGTTTTTGCTTTTTCCCTAAAGGAGAGAGCACTTTTATAATGATAGTTGAACCTTGTTCATCAGAGGAAAGTATTTGTGTAGAAAAATCTTGTTCAAATAATGCAATCATAATACGTAACTTTCTACAATCCCATTCCATAGGTGTCAAAGAAGTATGTAGTGCAGAAAAATGTACAGCTTGAGACACGTTTGTCCCCCCTAATTCCTATAAAAATTAATAAAAGTTTTTTTGTTTTGGTTTTATATACCTATTTAATTATTATGAGTTATTAGTGAAAAATCCTGCTTCATAAAAAAGTACAAAGCTTTTTAAATTTTTTTGAAGAGAAGTAATCTTTTTAACCAATAAAGTAAAAATAATTGTATTTTCCACTTCAGAAATTTTTTTGTTCGGCATTTACGAATTGTATCCCAAGCTTGGTTCAATTGATTTGCTTGTAACAATCTTTTTGAAAAATCTAACTGCAATTTAGCTACGTATTCCTTTAAAAAAAAATAATTAGGATCTGACTTTTTTAATACATTTTGGATAGTCGTAATAATTGGATAAGAATCTAGAATTTCTAAATTCATACATACGCTTTGCTGCAGCCCTCGATAATAAATAGCTTGAAAAGTATGGCTATACGCAATTGAATATTTTTGTGCAATACGAAACCACATATCTTGATCTTCACCTAACTGTGCTCGCACTGGAAAATTTCCAACTTCTTTAAAGATAGATTTTTGAATAGCAATAGCAGACGAAATAATAGGTAAATCCCCTAAGGTTGATTCGAAATAATTTGGGATAACTCCTTTCCAAGGTGATCCTGGAATACCTTTAATTTTGGGTATTAATCGCTTCCTGTTTGTTAGTATAATTTCATAACTAGTGGCATATGCCCTTGCAGATGGATAATTATCCACTAATCTCAGAATCGTTTCTAAAAATGTGGGTTTCCATTCATCATCGGCATCTAAAAAAGCTATTATGTCTGCTTTAGCTACATGAATACCTTTATTACGCGCAGCAGAGGCACCTGCATGAGTCTGATGTATTAATTGAACACGGGAATCGTGGATTTTTTTTACTTTTTTAACACTATTATCATTAGAGCCATCATCAATAAGGATTATTTCAAAATCTTGAATTGTTTGAGACAAAACTGATTGAATAGCTCTTTCGATATAAAGCTCCTTATTATATAATGGAATAACTATAGAGATAAGGCACATTTTGCTCCCTCCCAATTTTGCAAGGCTAACCTTTCGGCTTCTGGTATTCCTAGTTTTGGATATTCATAATTTTGAGAGTAAATATCTATTATACATTTTAATAATTCTTCTTCTTCAAATTTTATGGAGTCAATTATAAAATTAGGTGAAGCTTCAATTTGTTCAGCCCATCCTAAACATTTAGGGTGATAAGAAAAAATAATTGTAGGTGTTTTTGTTAAATAACCAAATATTGCGCTATGCAAGCGCATGCCAATCAACCCTTTTAAGTTAGCGATTTGATTTAAAGCATGGATAGGATTGGCGTGATAAGATACATGTTTGATAGGGATATTACATTTTACTTGTTGTATAAGCTCCTTATGGATATCGGAATCTCCAAAAATCGGATGGCCATTAAAATCAATCAAAACTATCTCCTCTATATCAAAAGCAGATAGTTGGTTTAATACTGTGACTATTTTATTAAATCGTGTTTTTTCAATATTTTTGTCAGCATTTATATATCTTTCATAATGGCATAGTGCTAATCCCAATCCTCTACGCGGTTTTTGGTCCCAGTTATTACAATTTAAATTTAACGTTTTAAATAGTATAGGAGCTAAATCAAAAGTTTTTTCGGCTATTATATGAGGTGCTAAGCTTTGAATCAATTCTATGCTTTCTCTATCTCTGCACCCAACGTATTCAAATTTATCTAATAACTTTTTACATGTAATTTCAGCTGCGCTATCTCTAAAGGGTCCAAATGATACGCCTAAAGCTATCGCTCTATTCCCTCTGCTCAAATCTATTAGATCACAATCGCGAGTCATTTTATCAGTAGAATGAAATACAGACCCCCCACCAAATACCATATAATTAGAAGTCAAAGCATTATAATATAAACTTAGTAAATTAATATTACGAGTAGTTTCGTCATACTGAAATATGGGTTTAAATGCTTGTTTTTTTTGTAATTCAGGAAGAGGAAGAGTCGTGGCGTAAATATTATTAGATTCTAAGAATGTAGAACATCCCCATATAGAACAAAGTAATAAAGCATCGTCCCCTGTATTTTTTTCACCATAATAACCAGAAAGAAACACTTTATTCAAATTTATCCCTCATTTCTAAATTCTTATCAATATAAATGTATATGTTCTACAGTTACTAAAAATGATTTATTAGAATTACACTTACTATAATTACAATTAAAAGGAAGTAATCCCTAAGAGGGTGAATTTCTCTTTACTGGGTTATCTCTGTAATTCCTGTGGTTAAAATTTGTATCCTTTCATTTTATAAATTAATTTTGAGTGGGAAATGCTTCATGAAAAATCTAAATTTTTAAGTGATCTTAGCTACTTTTCATTAATTTTACTTTAAGTTTTTCGCTTAATGGCTTTAAGGTAATTGAGTGATTAATTGAATGTTGATTTAATTAATATCAAATTGTTATTTAATCTTTTATCACTTTGGTTCATTGCTAAAGCCTTCTTTATCCACTTATAAGATTTTTGAAATATTCCTAAATAATAACAATTTAAAGATCTTAAATCCTAAATAGTTATATCTCAAGAAAATGATTCTAATAAATAAGGGTTTGGTGTTTCTTTTATTTTTAAAGCTTCTACAATCAAAGAAAAAGAAACGCCCAACCATGAAAGATAAAACATAAGACTAGTAGTTAAAAAATCAAGCGAAAAATACATATGTAAGAAAGTTGAATGCCTTAATTCAAAACAAGAAGAGATTAACAAACCAGACAAAGCGCAAATAATCTATGGGTTAAAGTATGAAATTCCTGTCAATGGGTTACTTCAAATTGCCAATATTCAGCTTAGTAAATACCCTTATTAGATGAAACAGTTCAATCTTACAAGATACAAAAGATTGGTTATATAAAACCCGTACCTAAGCATCAAATACAAGAGAATCTTATATAGATATGGCTTGAGTTGTTTACATTGAACAAGATTGGCCAACTATATACCACATAGTTGTAGTGTATCCAATTTTCTTGTTTCATAAGATGGAATATGAAAAACGAAGCTGTTTCTCTGCTAGATGTCCCATGTCCATGCATATAATAAAATACAATTATTTCTATTTCATACCATTTTCCTGTATTTTGAACTTAGCCATTTTTCATATGCTGATTTACTTACGATAGCCCTCTGCTGTCCCCTAGTCACGCCACTAATCCAAAAACTAAGACAAAATAATCTGTATCCTTTGTAAAGAACATTTTGAAAAAAGTTAGGCAACATCAAGAAGATGATTTCTGTATCCTGGTCTTACCCCTGTCAAGTAGACAGTAATAGATTAGGTGTCTTTTCATTAAGCAGCCTTAGTTCCAAATTCAATAGGACTAAGGTTGTTTAATCTTTTTTGAAATCTTTTGTTATTGTAATAGCCCATATATCTTTTAGTAGCCTTAAAAACTTCTGCTTTTTCATGAAACGTATGTCTATAAAAGCATTCTGCCTTAAAATGACTAAAAAAACTCTCTATACATGCATTATCGTAACAATTTCCCTTCCTAGACATACTCACAGTTATTTTGTGCTTTTTAAGTAATTGGTTATATTTTTTTGACGTATACTGATAACCTCGGTCGCTATGTAATACTGTTTCGTGGACTTTTCTTTTTCTTAAGGCTTTATTGACTGTGTCTGTAACTAATTTTAAATTGTTGTATTCGCTCATTTGGTAGGCCACAACTTCGTTATTGTAAAGGTCTAGTATCACGGAAAGATATATGCGCTTATTGTTAAAGGTAAGATAGGTTATATCTGTAACCCATTTTCCTCATTAAACGATATACTCTTTTGTGATTTATCTGTAAACCATAATACTTTTTGAGCCATATACAAATTCTTCGGTAACCATAGCTTCCATTTATATCTGGATCTCGTTCGCATTCTACTATTTTAGATATGATAAATTGATCCTCTTTCATCTTTTCAGAGGGATCGTTGATTCTTTTTTCCCACTTATAATATCCACTTCTTGAAACACCTGCAATTTCACAAAGCAATACAATTGAAAAGTTCTGTTTTAAGGTATGAATGACTTCGTATTCTACTGATTTACTTTTGTTGACCTCATCTCCTTTTTCGTAGCTAATAGCTTTTTTAAGTATGCGTTTTCCACTTCTAATCGTTGTATTCTAGCGTCTTGACTGACTTCATTTGTTTGTTTAGATCTTCCACGTTTTTCTTGTAGGCCCAGAATCCCCTCATTTTCATATTTTTTAATCCATCTATCTATAACTGAATATGTAACCCCCAATTCCTTTCCAATTAATTTACTTCCAATTCCTCTATGTGAGTACAATTCAATAGCTTTCATTTTAAAATCAATTGAAAAAGTTCTTCTAATTTTCCCCATAAAAAATCCCCTCCATAATAAACAGTAAAGTAACTTTCTTTCAACTGTCTACTATAAGGGGATCATATCATTCGACAGGAGTCATCTTCTTTAAATTCCACTGATATCTATGCTGATTGTAGTATTTTATATAGTCTTTAATTTCTTGTTTTAACTGTGTGAAAGATGTACAAGTTTTGATGTGAGCTTCATCTTTAAAGTGCCCGAAAAAAGATTCTTGAGGGGCATTATCCCAACAGTTTCCTCTTCTTGACATGGATTGTCCAAGGTTTAGCTTTTTGACTAGCTCTTGATAGGTAGGGCTTGTGTAGTGAGCTCCTTGATCTGAATGCATATAAGCACCTTCAGTCAATCGAATCCGTGGATTCTTTTTTAATTTATGGAGAGTTGTCGTTACGAGCTCTAATGTCATCTGTTCTGAAATATAGTAAGCTTAAAATTTTATTAGTTGAACCGTCTAAAATTGTAGATAAATAGGCCCTTTGATTCTTACCGTAAACTAAATAGGTGATATCTGTACGAAGTGTTTTCCCTGGGGTGTTTTGTTTAAATTCTCGATTTAATTGATTCGGTACTATTCGATGTTCTTTTATAGTTTTATTTTTGTATAATATCGCATACTTTCTCTTATATTTTTATACTTCTATTAAAACCCCTAATAACGTTTATAAATCTTATCCCTATTATTATTTATAAAAATAAGTATCAAAACATAAAAACTCTACACATTCATGCATTTGCAATATTTATTATTTGAAATTTAAGATGTAATAGTTGCCATTAGTTATAACTTATGCTGTTATATTTTGAGTTAACTCCATATTGTGAAAACATTCAAGTTTTGCATCAGAAAAAAGTTAAGTAAGGTCCAACTTAAGAGTCGATACTGTGGCTGTTAGCTGGACCTAATATAAGCATTAATACTCTTATTTAAAACTTTATCCAAGTGGTGTATAGATTCTTTATCTTACTTCATATAATTATAAATACATTGGCCAATAAAAACTAATTATCTTTACAAAATGAAGAAATTTTTCTAATACTACTTACACGTAAATCTGTAAAATTCATATTTACATGTTTATCTATCCAAACTAACATTTGATTTTCGATGCGAATAAATGAGCCCTTTCCAATAAATTTCCCCCCTGAAAACACATGAATATTATCACCTTCTGTAAGCCCGTAGCATTTACACCAATCTATTTCATTAACATATGCCATTTTATTTCCCCCTTATTAATAGCTCTTTATTATATATGTTATTGAAAATTTATATGTGTAGGACATTTATCACAACAATAGTAGCCGTTAGCTCTTATTTTCGTTTTTCTCTAAATGATTCCGATGTATCTGAATTGTTTAATGAATAATGAGTGTCATACATTAGATTTTCAACTTCTTAAAAAAACGGGATTATTAGGTCTGCTGTTATGATAAGATTCGTAAAAATATTTAGAAAATCAATGGTTCTTACAATAGACAAAACTTCAGTGCTACTTTGCATATGTAATTAATGCCCCATGCTATTTAGCTGGAATCTCTCTGTTCTAAGTGAAGTGAAATTGGGATAGTTCAATTTCTTAAACAATAAGAAGAGTATTTATTATATTATTTTATATAAATACTATTTGTATAGTTCACTAATACAGATTTTCTATATATTTGATTGTTTTTGGAATTATATTGAAAGCCCTGGTTATAGGTCCTTCTATTGCAATCATTTGGGCATTTACATTATTTTGAGGTTCTCGATAAAATGAATCTAGGTATTGTATCCACTGCTTTTTATGTAACAGTCATTGTCCGGTGAGAATTACTTACGTTTTACTTTCTACGATCATTCCCATTACGCGCTTGTCTAATTGTTCTCGAGAACTTCGTAACATAATAGATTGAACACGGGTTATTTCTTCTTTTTCGTTTGATTCCTTTGTAAAAACAGGACTTACTACATATACTTGTAATCGATTTTGCTTGTCTATATCTAAACCTAATATAAGGTTTAGATATAGATCCTCTAGATGCCGCTGATTACTAAATCCCGCTAGTAACAAAAAGAAACTCAATCCGTAATATATTAATTTTCTTTTGACTATAATTGACTCCTATTGTGGAATAGTGGACTTTTTGGATATAACCATAAAAGAAGTGAAAAGCAATATACAATTATAATCCTTATATAAGAAAGTACTTTTTGATATTGTTCGGATTGCTCCCAGGACAGGGGAGATATGACAGCTATCCCCATTCCAATCAGGAGAATACAAAATAATTGATAAGATACAGAGGGAGATTTTTGAGTAGGGTTCATTAATAATAAAGAGCCACAAATAAAAGAAACCCAAGAGGTAGATACAACTGATAAATAAAAAAGTAAAAAAACTATATCAAATCTTTCTAGAAATCGAAATTCAATTTGTTTTAAAAGGTCTAGTACTGATTGAGAAACTTGCGTAATACTATCGGGACCAAAGACATGAAAACATATGATTGTTGTAAATAAATACAACAGCATAGTAATGGTATTCGCAATAAAAACGCCATGTATAGCTTATTTTTTTTAGTAAGGATAAAGAACTATGCAAATTTCAAATCCTAAAAAAGAAAACAAGCTTGTAATATAGGGAGGATTCCGTTCTTTACAAGGGGCATAAAATTCAATTTATCTCCATCTACTGAGGGAACAAAGAAAAAAGGAATCTACAGTGTTATATAAAAAAACGCTCAATATTCCCCAAAAAATTATCTCCCTTTATTCACAATCATATACGTTGGTATACACAAAAGCGCAAATAACAAATACTCTGAAGTATGTGGAAGAAACCATCTCTTTTTCAAAAAAATTTTGAAAAAGCTCCTTTGGCGAATTGTGAGGTATTGTTTATACAGATTGTATCGAACAGGCACTAGAGATAATGGAACATAACCAACCAATAAGAATAGCCATCCATCAGTCCCAGCTTGTTCAGCTACTAATGTAGGTAAAGAAAGAACATCGGTGTCTACTTTTACACTGTTACTAACGAAAAATTAGTTAACGTAATATAGTGATTTTATTTAATTATGTACCATTCACCTTCTTTTTATCCATTTGAAAGGAATACGTAAAAATGTATCCCTTATGGTATTAAAAAAGAAAAAGGAGCTAGCGGAATGCAATAGGATGTTCCTAGTGATTTTAAATTAATTAAATGAGCAATTAGAATCATCCAGCCAACTATAATGCCTACTAATCCAAAGCATGAAACGAGGAACATAAGTGGCTATGAATAAGTGTTGTAATACATTGTATGTAGAAAACAACGAAGTTTGGTTGTTGAAACCCTCAATTTCGTTTATGTAGGGTATGAACGATTTCGTTTTTTTGCAAGGTATATGAAGCATGACTAAGGAGTTGAAATCTTGCATATTTGAAGAAATGTTTTATTAACTTTTTATAACCCTGTTTGATTATATTGCTTAAATACTGGAGTTAACCTCATTTATGATGGAATTGGGATAGGTTCACAACAGCCTATTATCTTTGAGAAGAAAGATAGTGTTAGTAACTAGTAGCCAAGGTGATTTTTTTCAGTACTTATCTTTTATTTAAAATTAATTTTTATAGCTTATGACAAGTTTGGTTGTTTACACCAAACTTGTCATAAGTTATACTATTCATATAAGGTAGTTTTTCATGTAACGTACCCCTATAGAAAAGTGTATAAATATGCTTTTCATAAACCGTAGAATGGTTGTATTCTCTACGGTTTATTTTTGTATCTAAAGCTATTTTGGATGCTGTTACAAAACATCAGGTTAATTGAAAATAATTTATAAATCTTTTTTGAGGTTCTAATAATCTTTAATTTTTTCTATCATGTTTACAATGCGAGCAGGTAAGTAATATAGAAAATGGAAAATTCATGTTTGATTATGAAATATGGTATTGTTGTTCACGATTTATAATCCTAGTTATCGATGGGTAATCTGCTACAGTTCAAATCAATCGTTTTCTATTTTCTTATAAATATCTAATGATTTTGAGACAAATAAATCATTAGATATTTATACATTTACTGATCTACAGTAGCTATGTTTAGTGAACCATTCATGACATATAGCTACTTTAAATAGTTGAAAAAGGCTATTGAGCAATTATTAAACCCAATACCAACAGCCGTTCCAATAATTATAGTACCAATGATGATGTGTATTCCATGGAGATCCACGAACTATTATCAAGTTTTCATTTATATTTAAACTGAATGCATCTTTGTTAGGGAAAATACAAAACTCAAGATTACTCAAGAAACTAAATTCGAAAGCCGCAATTTCTTCATTGATAAACTACCTCCATAGATTTTTTAATTATTTCATCAATGCTTCATACTAGATACATTTAATTGGACGGATTTTACAACTACTCCTTGTCAATATCAAAAGGCTTTAATAATCCTAATACTTGCATGGTCTCAATTATTTTTTTATCTATTACTTTATAATAAACTTCTAAACCCTTTCGTTCATATGACACAATTTTTGGTATTTTTAATTTACTTAAATGCTGTGACACGGTGGATTGAGGTAAGTATATAAGATTTTGTAATTCAGTAACATTCAAGGAACCTATAGTAATTAATTTTTGTACGATAAGTAAACGTATGGGATGGGCTAAGTTCTTTAAAATTTCTGCATGTTGCTCGTAATATGTACAATCCATATGACATGATTTTGGCATAAACTATCGCTCCTTAAAAATTCTAGTGATTACGTATGTTGTACTTGTTAAAAAAGTTTTAAACTTTTTTGAATAATTTCATGAAAAGCCTCTTTTTTATTTTTGTCTAATGAATAGATTTATTATATAAGAAAAGATTAGTGGCGTACATAATAAGTAGATTGAGAAATATAGGTGATAAACTTAACAGTTTTAGCGCAAAAATATAAATCTTGTAAATTTTGAACCTATTGCAATTGGAATTTTCACGTGCCGAAATATTAAACTAAAAACTAAAATCTCCAAATCATTCATTAGGAGTTACTTCCGCTGTTTACACTTGAATATAGCGGAAGTATAGAATTGTAAACGGCAAAAAGGTGAATTTAATTATGAATCAATCATAAGTCAATTATGCTTTTAAGTAATCATTTAGGTTTATTTTTAATATAGGTAGTTTTTAGTCTACAAATACAAATAAATACGTGTACTTATCATAACCCCTTTTATTTTCTAAATAACGAAATCGTAAGAAATAATTCTCTATGCTTTGGTGTACTTTCTGAATCTCTTGTTACTTTTGAACCACCACTATCTTGATGCTTGAATGTTGTTTCATAGCAATTTTCGTATTTTGTTTAATGACTTGTAATGATCCCAACTTCTACAATGTTCGTTGGATATGTCTCCAGTTGTACAGGTACGCGTTCCTCTTTTTTTAATTGAGAATAGGGTACTTTTTTGGAAACAAATACTTGAATCACTTCTTTCCCTTGTATCAATCCCATTCCTACTCCTATAACGTAAGGTAAGCGCAATAAATCTGCCTCATATTTTTGGATAACTTTTTCTAGTTCCATCGAACCACTCCTTTGCCACCAGGATAATAAAGTAGATTTGTCATCGATTTTAGTCAAGAACGTGTTTAAGCCAGAGATTGATGACAAAATATTTTTCTCTTTAAAAAATAATTTTGTATCATGTACACCTTTGTATAAAATAAGTTACATAATAACTTATCTATTGAATAATAGAGATATTCCTTAAAAGAAGAAAAATACAGTAGTACTCAACAAAAAATACCCTGATTGTAAATCAGGGCTTACAGGATGTGAGTAAAAATACATGCAGAAAGGAAGTAAATATTTCAATTTTAATATAGGGCAATAATAGAGGGAAAGAAAGCACGTATTTGTCTTGACTTCAGACAAAAAACGCATGTCGTTAAAAATACATAATCCGAACATTTTTTCATGATTTTATATGTCGATTTCCACATGAGAACGCTTCATATCAAATTTTGTTTGTGCAGGTTAGTCAGAGAGTGTTGCACACTCTTGAAACGAGCTCTTACATTTAGCACTCTCTAATTCTTGTAGTACAAAGTGTAAAGCTAATTCTGTATGCGCGAAAAAGTGTTGCTTTCCAATCCTATCGTACAATCCTGTTTGATGGAATATTTCTTTTGGTTGATGTTGTATTCCTGAAATGAGAAGAATCCCCTTTTTTTCTATCATTTTTTTTCGAATGTATTCTAATGAAGACTCTGCCGAAGTATCCATAAAAGAAACGTTTCTCATACGTAGAAGAAGAATGTTAGTTTGAGATTGTATAGAAGTTTCTATAAATAGTTCGAATTCTTTTATGTTACCAAAGAATAAGGGACCTTCTATTGTGAAAATACTTAACTGTGGACAATCCACCCTACTCTCTACGATATCTGACTTTATATAGGGATTTGGTAATACTTTTCGAACACGTAAGGATTTGCTCATTTTTCTGACAAATAAAAGAAAAGTAAGGAGTAATCCTACACTTACACCTACTGTAAGGTCTGCAAAAATAGTTAATATAAATGTCAATATAAGTACCAAGGTATCTCCAGTTTTTGTTTTTAAAATATGAATAAACTCATATTTCTCACTCATATTCCAAGCAACGATCATTAAAATTGGTGCCATACTTGCTAATGGAATATGAAAAGCTAGTGGAGATAGAACTAATACTACTAGCAATACTACAATTCCGTGTACAATGCCTGATATAGGAGAAGTAGCCCTATTTTTAATGTTCGTTGCGGTTCTAGCGATGGCGCCAGTGGCAGGAACTCCTCCAAATAATGGTGCCACCATATTTGCAATTCCCTGTCCCACTAGTTCTTGATTACTATTATGTTTGCTATTTGTCATATTATCTGCCACCGTGGCAGATAATAACGATTCAATCCCACCTAAGGCAGCAATGATACAGGCCGCTGGAAGTAACATGAGGATGTTATCCAGTTTAAAGTCTGGCATTTGAAAGTCCGGTAGGTGATGCGGGATATTGCCATATGTGGTACCAATCGTTTCAATTTGGTTCGGAAATACCATAGTTGCCACTACACTTGAAATGATTAATCCTACTAGTGCTCCTGGAATACGTGGCAACCATTTTGAAACGGCTAGTACAATACTTAAACATAGTATCGCTGTTAGAACGCTAGAGGGATTCAGTTCTGCTATATTTATTACAATTTCTCTCATGTTATAAAAAAAGGTTTCTTGCTTTTCCAAGTGATGTAGACCTAAAAAATTTGCAATCTGCCCTGAGAAGATAATAACCGCAATACCTGTTGTAAAGCCAATTATCACAGGACGAGGAATAAAGGTTATAAACTTTCCTAATTTACATACGCCCATAATAACAAGTAAAATGCCTGCCATAAAACCAGCAATTAAAAGATTTTTATAACCGTATTGCATCACAATACCGAGCAAAATTGGTACAAATGCACCTGTTGGTCCCGCAATCTGATATTTAGATCCGCCAAATATGGATACGAGAATTCCGGCGATAATCGTCGTATAGATACCGTACTCAGGTCGTACGCCACAAGCGATAGCAAATGCCATCGAAAGCGGAATGGCTACAATTCCTACAATAATTCCTGCTAACATATCTTGTTTTAAATTCACGGCGCTATATCCTGTATATCTACCTGAAATTTTCATTATTTTCCTCCTCTTCATGGATTCATGTCAGGACTTGTTGTATGCGCGTGATAATATCCCTCTACAATAACCTCTAAACTACCTGTTGTGGGATGAATTACAAGTCCATGAACCGATACATAGGATGGTAATAAGGGGTGTTGGCGTATGATTTCTACGCTGTGCTGTACACTTTCTTGTACATTACGGAATCCGGTTAACCATGTGGATAGATTAATGCCTGCTTGCTGCAATGTACGAATACATGTGGAATCTATGCCTTGTTGTTTTACCTTTTCTAATAGTTTTTCAGCTTGCAAACCTGCCATTCCACAATCTTCATGACCAATCACAAAAATTTCTTCCACTTGCAGTTTATAAATGCCAAGTATGATACTTCGCATCATACTACCAAAAGGATGTGAAATTACAGCGCCTGCATTTTTAATTACTTTGGCATCTCCATTCTCTAAGCCTAATGCCTGTGGCAATAGATTTAATAACCTTGTATCCATACAGGTTACAATCAATAATTTTTTGTTTGGAAATTTGGTCGTAGAAAAAGGTTTGTATTCTTGTTTCTGTACAAAGGTTTCATTATGCATCAATATATTTTTTAGTAATGTCATTCGGTAACGCCTCCCTTATATGTATGACCATATAAATATGATGGAATGAAAAAAGTTTACCAATTATCTAAATTGGTAAACTTTTGAGATTGATGAGGATGTGATCTTAATCTTATGTTTAGTCTAGAGAGTATGGAATTTGGTGTCAACAACCTAAAACATGAGAAATATATTCTTACGTGTCGTGTATTTTATACGAAATCTGAAATTCTTTTTGCAGGTCATGTTAAAGGGGTGCAACAGAAAAATTGATAGAATGCTACTTAGATAAAATAGATATCATTAATATATTGTGTTTATCATACATTGCGATTTGAAATAATTATACAAAATAGATATACATTTTTGATTTGTAACATGCGTAGGTTGAGAAATACGGACATCAACTTATAGATGATATGAAATTCATTTACGATATAACAACTACATATATATGTAAAGAAACGTACGGATAAAAATGGGAAAGTTTTATTTCAACTTCCTGCAAATGTTGCTTTTTTCTGTAAACAAACATCCGCATATCCAGAAACAAATGGAGGAAGATATATACCTGAGATAAGAACATTTTCTGGTTTGTTTAAAACAAATGGAGAAATTTATCAGCATACCGTATATAATTTGTTTACATTATATTAAAAATTAAAGCTCTTTGAAAAACATAAACACATGTAGAAATAAAGAGCAATGCTTAAAAAATTGTTGAAATTCCTGGTACGTTGAAAAAGCGTAGTCGTTTTAAAGGCTTCGCTTCTGCTATACCTCTGTACATATCCTGCATTGTTTCGATCCCCTTGATGGTACGCGAAGCATGACAAACCACTTAGAATCCAGGTCTTCTTACAAATTAATGATTTTGTTCAATAAGATTATTACGATGTTTAATGATATAGTGTCTAAGTTTAGGATTTGATCGTCTTTTTTAAATAAGAAAAGTCTAAAGCCTCCCTGAACTACCTGGTTTTCTACAGAAACAGACTGTCGAAGTGAAATCGGATTGCTAGAAGGGTTTTCGTACTATATTTGAATATTATATTGATGCGCTGTCAAATTAGTAGTTTGACGGCATTTGCATTATTTATACGTTTTTGTACTATAGTAAGACTATTACTAGTCTCAATATATCCCTTTTCTGCAGGGAACCCACTTCCTACAAAATTACAGGTTGCTGAATCCAGCATTCTCATTACATTTTGAGGATAAAGGTCTTGAAAAACAAAGGCATTTTTCAATGTATCGTGTCCGCCTAGTTCATCCACCCATGGAAAAACAAAATGAACTTTATTCTTTAAAGATGCTCTAGCATTCGTATTAATACCCATGTGTCCTATTGAATTTTCGAAATGTCTGCTCTGCAAAATCAAATTTGATTTCAACATAAGGACTGCCCAATTAAAGGGGTGTCTCTATCAATTTGAATAGGGTTATCTATACTTATGCCACAATCACTATAAGTATAGGTGTTTGAATTACCATTACCTAAATCTAATATTTGTTGAATTTTATTGATTCAATCGATTATCCGAGTTTGTTTCCATTTTTTATAACGCGCCTTCTATATCTGCAGAAATACATCCAAACTACGGAAAGGTATTTCCACTGAAAGAAACATTCTGGCCAGGGGATTAGTTTATGGGGGCAGATCCTACAAAATCATCAATTGTATTTGTGCAAGGAAAAAACAGAAAGGCAAATGATTGGTACGGAGAGACTTACTATCACGGGAAAAATAATATATATGACCTTGCTTACTATGCTGGTTATCAAACTGCTTTTATACAACTATATGATGCAGCGGGAACAGGTTCTATAAGCCCTTGGACAAATGGGAAACTATTAGCTGAAAAATTAGAAGCCATTTCGCAACATTTTGGAAAAAGTCAACATCATCACGCATAGTAAAGGGGCCATTGAGACACAAGCGGCTCTTGTACAATATGGTGCGCAGGATGGCTTGCCTCTTTATTAGGACAAAAAGATGAAGGGACATATGCGTTACAAACGGGTGAAATGGCACGTTTTCGCTCGATTATTGATAAGAATTCTATCACAAAATTCAATCAGTATTACATGATAGCAGGAACCAGTTGGGGTCCTACTTTTTTGCTTTATCTATGAGAGGATTATATTTATCGTCGTATGGAAATAAAGATGGACTTGCCAGTGAATGGAGTACCACATTATCATACGGTGCCCATCTTTTTTCTGATGTTACGTTAGATCATGATTCTGTTCGAACCGGAAGTACCGTCTTTTCTCGTATAGAACCTTACTTACTGAAAAAAGAATCTTGGTCAACGTTTTCCGCTCCTTCTACGAATAAGCTATATACAGAGTTAGGAACGAAAGAAAATCAAACAGTTTTAGGAGGCGAATTGATTCCACATCAAGAAAATTGTGCTGTGTTTTCTGTGGATACGTTGACTCCAGGAACAGTATCGATTTTGACAGTAAATAAACAGGTAGAGATGATACCTTTTTTAAAGGGGTTTTCATTCATACATTTCAGATAAAAAGTATGGAAGATAGGCATGAATATGGAAGGTAAAGATGTCTATTTAGCAATGGTACAGTATCAACAAGAATCACCTTTCCATTTGAAAATACCCGCTAAGACGAAAGCAAATCCAATCTGTTGATAAAAAACCAGTTGAAGCGGAGAATGTATCTATGATGGTTCGAGTTGTCGATCGGACAGGTAAACTGATTTCACAATCTGATGGCGTTCAACAAGTAGATGCAAATACGTTATCTACCACGTTACAGCATATAGAGCAATCGGGTGTATACAATCTTACGATTGATATAAAAGGGAAAAATAAAGCGGGACATCCATACACACGTACCATGATACGTTCTATGTATCTTGAAAAAGAGAAGTCTGGAATGTGACTTCTCTTTGGCTTAATGGTATAAAGTTCAATTTCATTATTTTTATACTAGAACCCTTTAAAATGAGTATTCAGCTTTTTCTATCACTCCATCTTCCATATTAGGAATGGAGATTCTAAATCCTACCATAAAATTAATTTCTAGTACTTCGCAAATCCCCTTTTATACATACTCAACATATCTTTTGTCTATGTTTGATTGATTATAAATGAATTGATGATCTTATTTGAGGTAAATAAAATTGAATGATAGATTCGGTAGTGTTGCTTCGTATCCACCCTTTATAAGCCCATGCCCAAGGTTTCGTTTCTTCTTGGTTGTATGTATTGAATGTCCCAG
This sequence comes from Bacillus sp. SRB3LM, assembly GCF_015712745.1. Classification (NCBI taxonomy): domain Bacteria; kingdom Bacillati; phylum Bacillota; class Bacilli; order Caryophanales; family Bacillaceae; genus Bacillus; species Bacillus sp. SRB3LM. The sequence goes on along the minus strand of NZ_VWVQ01000013.1, from coordinate 804 downwards.
TTTCAAATACATATACATAGTAATTTGTCCCGTTATAATTTAACTTCGCATGGAATTTTATACCTTGAAAATGATGTTGAAATTTAGAATCTGCTGTAAATACCGTTACATTGTAGCGATTCTTGGCAAAAGCAAATGTTTGATTTGTTATTTCTCTTGTTATATTTTGAAATATAGTATTTTGTAATAAACCATTCACTTTTTCAGATATCCCCAGCAAATCTAATGATACTGTTAAATTCCATTTCATCATCGTTGATTGTGGTTGAACGAATCCTGATGGATTGGAGCTCAGTTCGTTTGAGAGAGGTTGTGTGTAACTTTGCGCTCCTTTTATGGATGCTGCACTGGTATGGAGGGGGATAATTCCTAAGCTACTCCCTCCAAGTGCACTCGCTATTAAAAGACTCATTAGGTTTTTAGATAATTTCATGAAAAACATCTCCCTTATTTTTGGTAATAAAAGAACAGATTTAGTATATAAGAAAAAAGTGGTGATAGATATAATGAGTAGGTTGAGAAATATGGTTAGATAACCAGCAAAATCAAAGAATAAATATGAGCTATAGCTATACACCTAAATTATATTTGAAAGAATCGTGTTGAGCGAAGCGTTAAACATAGTTTGTGAATAAATTTATGGTTTTCAAACTTTACATCGTACCCATACTTTATGAGTGACTGCTTTGTTATCATATTTTTATGTATGCGAACTACCCCCCACTTAACGTCCTAACGGAATGTTTGAAGTGGGGGCTTCTCGGTTAATCATGACTTTTGATAGCTAACGAATTTGTCCTTAGA
>NZ_VWVQ01000098.1:0-539 GCF_015712745.1 Bacillus sp. SRB3LM | reverse complement strand
GACCATTTGGTTGCGGGGACAGGATTTGAACCTGCGACCTTCGGGTTATGAGCCCGACGAGCTACCGTGCTGCTCCACCCCGCGACAATATAAAGTTTTAAAAAATGGAGGAGGTAGAGGGATTCGAACCCCCGCGCGACTCTCGCCGCCTGTCGGTTTTCAAGACCGATCCCTTCAGCCGAACTTGGGTATACCTCCATGAAGGAAAAAATATTTTATTATTATATGTCTAAACCATTAAAGAAAAAATGGAGGAGGTAGAGGGATTCGAACCCCCGCGCGATTCTCACCGCCTGTCGGTTTTCAAGACCGATCCCTTCAGCCGAACTTGGGTATACCTCCGAGACATATATTAAATAAAGTGGAGCCTAGCGGGATCGAACCGCTGACCTCCTGCGTGCAAGGCAGGCGCTCTCCCAGCTGAGCTAAGGCCCCATGTTTTTTGGGAATATCGGGAAGACAGGATTTGAACCTGCGACCCCCTGGTCCCAAACCAGGTGCTCTACCAAGCTGAGCCACTTCCCGTTAATAAAAGCGCG
>NZ_VWVQ01000097.1:0-861 GCF_015712745.1 Bacillus sp. SRB3LM | reverse complement strand
GGTTCTGGTGCAAATAAATGATAAATGAAACAAAAAGCTAGGATTCCTACCGGAATCTTTTTTATGCTGTTAATCCAAACAGTTGATTAATAAAGATATTCTGTTTTTGGACAGACCTCGCCCCTTGATAAGTTTGTCCTTTTTTGATCATATACATAGCTTCTATTCCGTCTATCATTTTTCTAGCTGTTTGGTATGATTTTAATCCAAGCATATTTCGGATGCGTTTTTTGATAAACCGATGGTCCTGTTCAATGATGTTATTTAAATATTTTTTCACACGAAGTGGAATATCGTGTGGTAGGTACTTGTCTTCTTTTAATTTCCATATCGCAACTGGGTAAGCTTTATCGCCATCGGCCGTAATTGTACGAGGTTTTTTCGCATGACAAGCTGCCAAAGCTTTCTTTAGAAAACGTTTGGCAGCTTTTGCATTTCGTCTCTGACTTAAGTAAAAATCAATTGTGTTTCCTTCGGAATCCACCGCACGATATAAATACATTTTCTTTCCTTTGATTTTTAGATATGTTTCATCCACTCTCCAGGAATCATTTGTTGGCTTCAAATGTTTTCGAATACGCTCATTTAACTCTGGCCCATACTGATGAACCCAACGCATAATCGTTGTATGAGAAAGGGATAAACCCCTTTCCTCCATCATTTCCACCAAATCGCGAAAGCTAAGATTGTACCGCAGGTACCAACGTATCGTTAACAAAATAATATCCGGTTGATAATGTTTCCACTTAAACATATTTTCTTTTTCCATACTAATCACGCACCTTTTTTAAAGTCGTAGTACCAGTATGACCAAGTTGGGAAGATCGTTTTCAAATATTTTAAAAATTTTGCACCAGAACC
>NZ_VWVQ01000096.1:0-635 GCF_015712745.1 Bacillus sp. SRB3LM | reverse complement strand
ATTGAACTTGTTGATGCACATAATCAATCCAGTAATCGGTCACACCGGGAGCTAGTTGATTCGGATTATCGGTCGAAAAAAGACTTTGTGTCATTGTACGAACTTGGGCCACATCGTTAGATGTAGTTACGATCGACGAAGCAACTTGATTCATATTTACCACCATATCATCACTCCTCTATACTTATTTTGAATCTATTAAATAGATATAATATTAGCACGCTGCTTTCGAGAGTGTGTAAAAAATTGAAAATCACCCAAATATCATTTGCTAGGAATGTCGAAATTCAAAGTCTGAAACATTAGTTAGTAGGTGGCTGGTCCGTACCTAAATAGGCTTTTGCACTACCTGTTATTGTTAAACTATAATCATGAGGATTATTATATAATATGATTGCATCAAATCCTGATGGGTCTGCGTATCCCTGGTTCAATACTCGATTTGCTATCCATTGCCCTTGTCTTACATACCACACTTGTAGTGGCTGTATTTCAGGAGGTATCTGATCCGTAGAAGAACTACCGGCTACATATGATTTATACTGTAACTCTCCGCTCCAAATAGTTTTAGTTTGTAAAGGACTAAGAGTAAATGCATCCGGATCCAAAAATGGAATCAACTCAATGCGATCGAT
>NZ_VWVQ01000095.1:0-1782 GCF_015712745.1 Bacillus sp. SRB3LM | reverse complement strand
TGGTATTAAATTCATCATCAGGTTGTAAGGAACGAGTTAGTTCATTACAACGTAAAATTTTCCCATCTTTCAATTCAAAAATCGCTATGATTTCTACGACACCACTATTCCCATTTTTCTTCTTTACATGAATCTCATATCTTAGCGTTGCTGTTTGCTTCTCTTCATCAAATAAAAAGTCATAAAAAGGTGACAATTCCAGTGTGTCTACTATACTTTTAAAAGTTTCCATGTGAGTATGAAACCCTTGTATATTCACCTCTGTACCATCTGTAACTTGCATATATTGGTCACTAAAATAATCTGATATTTTATATAATTTCAAATTTAAGATAACATCTTGATACACTTGTTTTAGAAATGTATAAGCTTGTTCTTTATGCAACATGATCACTCCTTCCATATTTCATTTGTCCATGCATTTCAAAAGGGGATAATAATATCTAATCTTACTTCATCAAATGTATCAAAGAGATGATAATGGTTCTCTGCTTTTTGATGAAGTTTTTCATAAATGGAGGCTAATTGGCTTTCAGAAATAGTCACAATAGAATACATCAATTTCTAGCACCTTCTTTTTATTACCATCTTGATTGCCTTTATAATCGCTAGTTTAGAGACATGTAATTTGCTTGAGAATAACATAGAATTTGTTAGATGTTTTTATAAAAAACCCCCTTTATTTATAATTTGTATGAAATGAACCAAGTTTATTATATTAGAAAAACATATTGTCCTTATAGCTAAATGATTGAGAAATAAAGATGTCTTGTAATCTATATGTAACAACTTTTAATTACATATAGGGTGCATGGCGCTTAAAATGAATGTGTAAGATCATGCATATTCCGAAGGGATAAACTTTTTAGGAGCAATGTAATTACAGACCAGTAAATATTCGAGGGTAATAAAAAATAACTTTAAAATTCAGAATTTTTAATTTGTTTTTTCTCAACATTTGAATTAAAATAAACCTATATTCTATCATTCTCACAGAAGGGATTAAAAAGAGATGAAAATGGTCTTATGTTCATTGTTAGAAGAGTTGCTGCAAGACTATGAGAAACATCACTCACGTATGTATTTTATGTTCAAACAAGACGAAGGGGACTATGTTTTTACTGATGTGAATCAGGCATTATTACAAACTGTTCATCAACAAAGAACTGATTTTGTAGGACAAACCATAGATACTGCACCGCATCTTGGAGATGAAGCCACAAGGAAAAAATTAAAAAACATTTATCCATTAGCTTGGTCCGGAAAAAAAGTGATTTTTTACTGTTTTCCAGATCGTAATGTAGATATATTTGTAATCACATATCTTGAACCTCAATATGAAAAGGGAAAAGTGGTACAAGTGAGGGGGCGCTGTGCATCCTTTGATAAAAATGAATTTCATGATACGTTACAACATCTTGAAGAGTTTGTCACTTTTGAAATGGTACCTGAATAATTCACAGTAAGTTCCTTCTCCCATCACATATATCAGCTGTGTATGTGCGAAGTCATAGTGAGCGCGATTATTTTCTCAACAAAAATGTTAGGTACATATGATAGAATCAATCTAGATAGGAATTTTATGTATATTTGTCAGTATATCAAGAGATGTTATTAAAATTAAAGTGGTTATCAAGTCAAAGGAAGACACTCATGAGAGTGTTTTTCTTTTTCCAAAAATAATGAGTGCTAAGAAAAAGAGTATGTAATACATATATACTCCTTATCCATATGCTTTTCTAGGGACCTTTAGCTCAGTTGGTAAGAGCAGACGGCTCATAA
>NZ_VWVQ01000094.1:0-730 GCF_015712745.1 Bacillus sp. SRB3LM | reverse complement strand
ATTGAACTTGTTGATGCACATAATCAATCCAGTAATCGGTCACACCGGGAGCTAGTTGATTCGGATTATCGGTCGAAAAAAGACTTTGTGTCATCACACGTGTTTGTGCCAAATTGTTGAAAGGGAATTTAACAGCGGATGTTATTTGATCTGTATTTATCATCATATAATCACTCCTTTAGATCTTTAATAGGACATACTATTTCTTTGGCTCTACTAATTAATAATGGAACATATTAGTTTTGAGGTATATTCACTGTACCAGTAATCGTTCCTCGTGTAACGTAGTTTGAAGAATAGCTACCTATTTTTATTACGGTGAACGGCTGGTCTCCATAAGGTTTTAAAATATAATCCCCATTACTTATCGAATAATCCCCAGTTGCATCTTGCATTGGAACTGCCGAAGACCAATCATCTCCATTCATAGCAATAAAAGTTACATTGTTATCAAGGTTTGTTGCATTAATGCTAGCAGAAACCCCATTTTCACCAGAGCTAGCTGTCCAGATTGTTGGAAAATTATCTGGTCCTACCCCGGATTCATTCCAGTAAGCCCAAAGCGGACTTGTAATTGTATAATTTATAATATTATCGGATGACTGAGTAGGTTGACTAACAGGAACCAACTCAATCCGATCGATAAATACTTGTGTGTTTGTTTCCTGTGGCTGTAAGGTAAGTGCTACTACCACATTTCCTGAAGGTAAAGTAAGAGGATCACCAGATC
>NZ_VWVQ01000093.1:0-1367 GCF_015712745.1 Bacillus sp. SRB3LM | reverse complement strand
TTATCTTGATTCCAGTTTTCAATATCTGCTGGTGCTTCTGTACCTACGTATACTTCACCAGTTTCTTTATGGTACCAAGCTGGAATACGGTGTCCCCACCATAATTGACGAGAAATACACCAGTCATGAATATTTTCCATCCATCGTAAATATGTGTTTTCAAAACGCTCTGGTACGAACGTTACTTTTTCTTCTTCTTTTTGTTGAAGCGCTACTGCTTTTTCAGCAAGTGGAGCCATTTTTACGAACCATTGTGTTGATAAGTAAGGCTCAACAACTGCACCGCTACGCTCACTATGACCTACTGAATGCATATGTGGCTCGATTTCTACTAATACGCCAGCTTCTTGTAAGTCTTTCACTAATTCTTTACGGCATTCGAAACGATCCATACCGTTATATTTACCAGCTTTTTCGTTCATCGATCCATCTTCGTTCATTACTAAAATGTGTGGTAAGTCATGACGGTTACCTACTTCAAAGTCGTTCGGGTCATGAGCTGGTGTAATTTTTACAACGCCTGTTCCGAAGTCTTTTTCTACGTACTCATCAGCAATAATCGGAATCTCACGGCCTACGATTGGAAGTGTAACTGTTTTTCCGATTAAATGTTTGTAACGATCATCTTCTGGATGAACTGCTACCGCTGTATCACCAAGCATCGTTTCTGGACGAGTAGTAGCAAGGCGAATGTGACCTGAACCGTCTGTTAACGGATAGTTCATATGGTAGAATGCACCTTGAACTTCTTTATGAATTACTTCAATATCAGAAAGAGCTGTGCGTGTTGCTGGATCCCAGTTGATAATATATTCACCACGGTAAATTAAGCCTTTTTCGTATAATTGAACAAATACTTTGTTAACTGCATCGGAGACATCTTTATCAAGCGTAAAACATTCTCGAGAATAGTCTAACCCTAAGCCAATATTTTCCCATTGTTGCCGAATATGAGAAGCATACTCTTCTTTCCATTCCCAAGTTTTTTCAAGGAATTTCTCACGCCCAAGATCGTAACGTGAAACCCCTTTTTCATGAAGTTTCATCTCCACTTTTACTTGCGTTGCAATACCGGCATGATCCATTCCTGGAAGCCATAATACATCGTATCCTTGCATACGCTTTGTGCGAGTTAAAATATCTTGAAGCGTCGTATCCCAGGCATGACCTAAGTGTAATTTAGCGGTTACATTGGGAGGTGGAAGTACAATTGTATACGATTCCTTCTCCTCATCTCCTGTTGTTTCAAAATATTTCCCTTCAAGCCACCATTGATAAAGGCCTTCTTCAACGGACATATGATCATATTTAGTTGGTAAATTCTTTTCCGTGTTTGACATTATTTTCCCTCCTTAAAATAAAAAATG
>NZ_VWVQ01000092.1:0-578 GCF_015712745.1 Bacillus sp. SRB3LM | reverse complement strand
TTGATCTCCTTGTACGCCAGTAAACTGCGCATCGACTACGGTGTCCGCTGCCTCGCTCGCTAATGTAAAAATAGCATTCAAATACCCCTGCCAATTATTTTTATCCTGATTAGATAAGGCTTGATTCAACTGTTTTTGAATTTCTGCATCAATCAAATTAATCAATTGTTGAGTATCATCTTTACTACTGTGTGGCCACAACCAACCAATCACCATGCTGAGAATTGGTGCTGCAACAGCAACGCCAGGAATTTCAGCGCCTAAAACTGTTCCTAATATTCCTATACCAGCTTGTAAAACTGCTAGATAATTGAAGCTTCCCCCACTCGCTGCTGAGAATCCGTTCTGTAGAACCGTTGTTAATAATTTGTCACTACCTGTTTTTTGAAATTCCACCCATGCTTCTTTTAGGGAAGTAATAAGGTCCTCAAAATCACCAAATTGACTCCCTGCAGTGCCCCTTGGCGGGCTTACCAGTACATTATAAGGAATAATGGATTGTTCTTGTAATGAATTCATAAAATACCCCCCTATAAAAATGGATTTGATATAGCATACTCTCTTTTCGAGACGGTGAA
>NZ_VWVQ01000091.1:0-591 GCF_015712745.1 Bacillus sp. SRB3LM | reverse complement strand
AAATCCTATAAAGGGAAAGTCGGTAAAATTGCACCTAATATTTTAGAGCGTAATTTTTATACAGATGCCCCGAATCAAAAATGGGTAACGGACATCACAGAGTTTAAATTGTTTGGAGAGAAACTGTATGTATCACCTGTATTAGACTTGTATAATGGTGAAATTATTACCTATACAATTGGTTCTAGACCGACGTATTCACTTGTTTCAGAGATGTTAGAGAAAGCATTAGAACGTTTACCTGAAAACCACCAGCTACTAATGCATTCGGATCAAGGATGGCATTATCAAATGAGTCAATACGTCCGCACACTTGAATCAAGGGGTATCGTACAGAGTATGTCTCGAAAAGGAAACTGTTACGACAACGCAGTAATAGAAAATTTCTTTGGGATTATGAAGTCGGAGTTCCTCTACATAAAAGAATTTGAAAATGTAGAGCACTTTAAAATAGAATTAGAAAAATATATAGATTATTATAATACGAAACGGATTAAGGCAAAATTAAAAATGAGTCCGGTACAATACCGAACTCATTTTTATCAAGCTGCCTAATGAAATAACCGTGTCTAACTTTTAGGGGTCACTTCA
>NZ_VWVQ01000090.1:0-1149 GCF_015712745.1 Bacillus sp. SRB3LM | reverse complement strand
AATTAAGAGTCCCATGTCCTAGATCAAATTCTCTTTGAATACTGGAAATTGTACGCCCTTCTTTGATTACCAATTCAACACATTGTTTTTTAAATGTTTCATCATACTGTTTTTTCATCTGAAACACCTCTTATATAGAATAATTTATCTCTATACTGTGTTCCAGTTTTACTGTACCACCTCAAAATGAATAAAAGTAACGAACAGAAAAAGGGCGCTCATAAGAGCGTTTTTTCTGTTTGTAGAATTCTAAACATATTTTATTTTTCAATATACATAGAAAGTATAATTGTACATGTATATGGGTGTCCTGTTTTATTTATTCCTTTCACATCAATTATAAGATTGTATATATCCGATTGCTCTATATGCTGTAACGTAGCAGATAAAATATTTGTATCTACTTGTCGAAATCCATCAGATTATGAACTCAGTGTAGCTGTCCAATGAACAACGCGAATCATAATAGAGACCACCTCCGCTTCAACAGTTTTTTATCAAAAGATGGGATTTTTAATTTTGCTTTATTAGCGGGTATTTTCAAATGGAAAGGTGCTTATTGTTGATACCGTACCATCATTAAATAGGCATCTTTACCTTCCGTGTTCATACGTATCTGCCAGTCTCCCACTTTCATACTTTTTAGTTGAAACATATGAATGAAAACCCCTTTAAAAAGATATTATGACCCTTTGTTACTAATGTATCTTGTTTATTATAAACCTTCCCTGATGAGGAAATAAGTTGTATCTCTACCTGTTTACTCGTTATTAAAATTAATACGGTTCCTGTTTTTAACGTATCTACAGAAAACATTGTGCCATTTTCTTAATGGGGAATCAGTTCTACACCTAAAATCGTTTGGTTTTCTGTCGTTCCTAACTCTGTATAGGGCTCACTCATAGAAGGAAAGGAAGATGTTGACTGCACTTCCTTTCCGAATGGAATCATGGTCTAATGTAACATCAGAAAAAAGGTGGATAGCGTACGGCATAAGTAAAAAGCAAAAGCTTGATAGCCATTATTAATGTTTTTGAGGTTTTACCTAATATTGAAATCATTCAAGCCAATGGACACGATTCACAGTTTACACATAGTGATTATAATCCTATGAGTACTGTGTTTACGGGGATTCAAATCCATTGGAAT
>NZ_VWVQ01000089.1:0-2481 GCF_015712745.1 Bacillus sp. SRB3LM | reverse complement strand
CTACTGGAGATACAGGGCCTACTGGAGATACAGGGCCTACTGGAGATACAGGGCCTACTGGAGATACAGGACCTACTGGAGATACAGGACCTACTGGAGATACAGGCCCTACTGGAGATACAGGACCTACAGGAGGCACAGGCCCAACGGGAGATACAGGACCAACGGGAGGCACGGGACCAACGGGAGATACAGGGCCTACAGGAGGCACAGGCCCAACTGGGTTAGCCAATGATTTTGTATTTTCTACTATAAGTGCAGTGACTAGTACAGCTCCTGCTTCAGGTGCTGTACCATTTGATACAATTTCCCCAACAGGTGGAAGTAGCAACATCACACTTGATACTACAACAGGAATATTTACTTTAATTGCTGGTCATAGTTATTTAATTATATATTCTATTGGATCTAATAATAATACGCAGTTTCAATTAGCTACAGGTATTGCGCCAGCGATTCCAAATACTTTAATTCAAGGAACTTTGACTGCAACTTCCAATTCCTCAAATGCTAACCATACTTCATCAGCTATTGTAGATCTGCGTGCTACAGCAAGTAATACTACTCTAGCTGTTAATAATATATTGGCTTCAGCACAAACTGTAGTCCCAGCTAGATGCCAAGTAACAATTGTTACTTTAGTATAGTAAAGAGCTGGAATCATAATAAATGCGTGTATTAAAGGGAATTTCAATGTCAATAAAACATTCATTATAATTACGAATATAACGAGTCCGTATCCTTTTGTTAGGTAGCGGACTTTTTATATTTGTAAATGTACATACATATTATTAATAAATGAGAGTGTTTTATACTGTGATATTATTACAAAGTGAATTTCTTTATTATCAATTTGCCACTTGTTATGTAATGATTAAACAACTTGAGAAAGAGTTGGAAATTACTTTACAATCATCGACATTAGATGTTTCTTATCTGGTGTTTAGCTGCTGTACAGGGGGAACACTTTTTACTAATCAGGCTGTATATTTCTTAATTAGAATCATATATAAGAAAAAATAGTTAATACTCCCGAAAAAGTTACGATGGCCGATTCTATAAAGTTTAGGTTAAATGTTTTCCATCATAAATTCATTATTAAAATATAGCTTGTCCATTAAATTGTTCACAATGCCATTGAAATAAGCGAATTTACCCTTTTTCATGTTTACTCCGGATTTAATTTTCATAACAAACTCTTTGATAGCTTGTAAGCCAATAGTAAGTTCCTGGTCTTTAGTAAATGTTTTATCACCTGTTGTATGGTTAACGATTTTATTACATTGTCTTACGACTTTCCATAGTTCTTGAATTGTTTTAGATTCACTGTAAAAAGAGAGAACTAAAGAAATAAAACGTTCTGGTACCCAGTGAGCAACAAAATCAGCTTGTTCAATATTCTCTTCTGGAGTATTGCTATTCTCATTACTATTACGTTTGTTTATATTTTGTTTTAAGGTTTTAGTAGTTGTTTTATTGGTGTGACATTTTTTTGCATTTTTAATAGGGTCTTGTGTGACAACCTGTTCCTCCACAATAATTGGTTGAATAACAATAGCGTTGCTTGTTTGTCTCATATCGCTTTTACGCTTCATTTCTAGTTGTTTAACAATACCTAAAGACTCTAAATGTAGGCATACTCTAATAACTGTTCTACGGCTAATATTGAGGTCTTCAGCGATGTGTTTCTTTGCTCTGAATGATATACCAAAGAACTTAGAAGAATAGTTGTGTAATTTATTTAATACAGCCAATTGAGTTTTATTTAACTGATCTACGAATTTCTCTTTGTATGCACGAACAGTCTTATTTAATTCATTGACAGTTTTAAATGTTGCGAGATTTTCATATGTTTCATTACCTGCAATAATTGTAATTCCTTGTTTCTTTTTCATAAGGGCTCGTCTCCTCCGAAAACAAAAAAGCAACAGAATGCCACAAAATGTAAGCAAACTGTTGCGAGGAACCCTTATGTACGGTAAAATGAGGTACATAAAGAGTTACAGCAAGTGTTTGCCTAGTGAGATTAGGCGGACGGTTAATAAAGTGTTCCACCACTTTATTAACACGCTGTGCTCTTTTATTTTTTTATTAGTTTAATTTCGATTTTTTCGGTAACAAATCTGGTCACAAACAATCAGAAAAGTGTTGCCATTTATATTTTTCGATATAGCGTAAAGCTGCTTAATATAGATGTTTTGTGCACTTTTTGGAAATTAAAGTTTTATATATTAAAGATTACCTATATCGTATCACATATACTTTTGACAAATATTGAAGAAATGCTCTTTTTATGTTATTTTTGTAGGCTATCTTCCTAATTCTATATATCTTCCATTGCCTGAAATGTTTTCACATCAAAGATTTCTTTTTCATTTCTACAAATTATGACCTGGTCAAGAAAAACTGGAACATGAAATAGATTATGCAATTGATTTTGAATACTGATACGGAGTCATTCCATTTAATGATGAGTGCGGA
>NZ_VWVQ01000088.1:0-4092 GCF_015712745.1 Bacillus sp. SRB3LM | reverse complement strand
TCCGCACTCATCATTAAATGGAATGACTCCGTATCAGTATTCAAAATCAATTGCATAATCTATTTCATGTTCCAGTTTTTCTTGACCAGGTCAAGATTCTTCATTAAACGTTGTACAGTTTTATATGAAACTTCCATTATGTCAGCAATTGAATTTTTGCATAGGAAACTAACACTTACATATTTACAGCTGTGGCGTTTTAAAATTTCAAGTAATGTAATGAGTTTAAATTGTACGTCGGTACGCTTAATGGACATACGGATATTATCTCTGTATGCACGTATAGGTTTGTTTAGTTCTTCTACTTCTTTGAATGTAGAAAGGTTGTGGAAGGTTTCTTTCGTTGCGATAACATTGATTGTCTTTTTCATAGACTAAGAGCTCCTTTGTATAAACAAAAAGCAACGTCACCAATAATTTGGTAAACGTTGCTAAAGAAACCCTACATGATGTACAATAATTCATGAGAGTATGGCCAGTGTTTACCTGGTTGTGTCAGGTGAATGGTATATATAGTGTGGGTCGCACTGTACATATACGCTGTACTTTTTATTATTAAAATTTAACCTTGTAGGAATACATCATACATAAGTGACTTTCTAATAATGGGGCTGCCCACAATTTGCCCACATACTAATCATTTTGTAACTTTTTTAATCCGTAACAGTAAAAAACATAAAGTAAATCATTGTTAATTTATAAGGGTTTTGATAAGTTTTTCGGTTAGTATCTTAAGACGAAAAAGAAAAAGTATTTGTGTCAAGAAAATATGTTTCTTCATAAAAAAAACATTCCCAATAACTACTTATGTTTAAAAGCATTTCTTTATATCTCCTTTGATGTAAATATTAATAAAAAAAAGGAGATATACAATGTATACTATGATTAAAGAAATATTTATAAGAACTCCATTATGGGTATGGATATTATTATTCATTTTAATAAAAAGGGGTATTGCTATTTCTCAAGAAAGACCAATTAATTTATCTAAAATGTTCCTTGTTCCCAGGATCTTTATGATATGGGGATAGATAAAATTATCACTAAATTTTCTTACTTAGGATATTGTTTAATAAGCTATACGATTTTCATTCTTCCAGGCATTTTGATTTGCTATTTGTTATATGCAAAATATCAAATTTTATTCAAGCAAGAGACGGTTACATTCAGGAAGAAATGTTACCTTCCATTAATAATTATATTGATTAATTTCTTTGTAAAATATCTCTTAAATGTAACTTTAAGAATTTGTTCATCATATTATAAAAATATTTCGTTTAATATAATTTATTCTGCCATAAGTGGACTATCTGTAGGCTTATTTTTTGGAGGAATATTCTACACATTTTATATACAATCAAAATTAAATAACCTTATCTTAAAATCATAAAAAAAGAAGGGAAAGACTTTATTGAAACTAAAAAATCGACTGCATACAGGTTTAGGAACTGGTTCATTTATATACATGATAGTTTTACTATCAAGAAACTATAATATATGGGATATGTGTAGCAATGGAACAAAATCACGCAACAAGCATTAGCGGATATTAGGAACCTATTCGTATAAAGAATTAGGTTCCTTTTTGTTTGTTTCTTCATATGTTAATGTACGTAATTGCCCATCTTTTACTTCTTCTGGGAGAACAAATGAATACCGACCTACTATGTTAATGCGTTTATGGCTTAATGGTGAAAGTCTAGATATATCATCATTATCAATTGTATAACCGCGATTTCGGAGTACTTGTAACGCAGATTCTATATATCGTGTATTCCATACAATAATTGCATTTACTACTAAACCTAATGCGCCTAATTGCTCTTCTTGTCCTTCTCGATAGGGTTGATGAAGTTCTCCATGTTTGCCGTAAAATACAGCCCTCGCTAAACTATGCCTTGCTGCTCCTCTATTGAGTTGATTTAAAATTTTAAGACGATAATTTTCATCATGTAAATATAAGAGTAAATAACGTGTTTTAAAGAGGCTCCCCAATTCTCCAATTGCTCGCCCTAACATAGTTGGTTTCCCATTGACTTCGTTTATTTCGATAACGAGAAAAGCTTTGAGCATCTAGATGAAGTTGATTTGCCATATATGTAATAACCGATTGTGGTACATTTGTAGGATCAGATAAAAATGTTCCTAAGAACCTAACGGTTCCTAATTGAACAGCGAAACCAAGTTGATTATGCTCTCCACGACGATTCCATATCAGTTCTTTGTCTGTATCATCTAACCCAAAATATTTTGCTAACTGCTCTGATGTTGGGGGGGACACAAAAACAACCATATTTTTCTTCTTGTTCAGGTGTTAAAAAATCTACAGGCATAACCCTTGTTCCTCCTGTTACAATTCTTAGTTTGTATCACATGACCAAATGAATAGGATGATGTGCATTCTTTAGTGCCAGGCAATTTTTTCTACTTCTCCCTGTAAGTCTTCTTGTGTAGCTCTTACATAAATCATCGTGGTATTCAAGTTATCGTGTCCCATAATTTGTGCAAGACGATGTAATGGTGTGCGTTCAGCCATCACATAACCAAAGCGATGCCTTAAATCATGGGCACTAAATCCTTCTAACTTTGCAAGTCTAATATACTTCTGAAGAATATGGCGGATCGCTCTTTCTTGTAGGCGTTTTCCTGTTTTAGAAGAAGGAAACAAATAACTCTGTGAAATCTCACTTAATCTGATATGTTCTTCTAGTGCACAACGAGCTGTACTATTCAAAGGCACTTCCCTCTGTTTATTTCGTTTTCCAGATCGAACAACAACATAGCCGCCTCTTTTTTTCATGATAACATCCTCTATTTGAACATCACAAACTTCCATTGAACGAAGGCCAGTATGAAGCATAAAAATAATCATTGTCCTGTCACGTAGTGTGCCGTATTTTTCAACGGCATGCATTAAAGTGGCTTCTTCTTTATCTGACATGCGTTTGGGACTCGTTTTTTCTGTTGGTACAAACTTAATTGATTTTGAATAATTTGTTTGTACCAGTCCTTTTTGCTTAGCCCAGTCAAAATAACGTTTGATTGAATTAATGCGCCGGTTAATCGTAGAAGGTTTTAGTAATCTTGTAACTTGCATATGCTCTCGATATCGAGCGATAGTGCGAGCGGTAACTTCTATTGGATGAAAAAGAGTATCCTCAGCATGTTTTCCCCACACATTTTCAAACCAAAATACAAAATCTTTTAAATCACTCGTATATTCTTTTAGTGTTTTTGTATGCAAATCTCCTTCTTGAGATAAGCTAGAAATAAAATCGGAAATCAAAGATGTTGCTTGTATAGAAATTGTTTTAATAGAATGCATAAATACCTCCTCTTTTATTGACTTACATTAGCGGACATGCTATTTTAATCTTATCAATTTATATTAGCGGACATCAAACATTTATTTTCCCACACTTCATGTCCACTAATATTAATTAGTGGACATTCAAAATAAAACTGAAGGTAGGTGCACCACATGGCTATTCGTAAAGATGAGTTGTATCAATTGATAGATCGTCTTGACCGACAAGATGAAAAAGCAGCGTTTGATTTTTTAGAATTTCTTGTTCAACGCTCAAAAAAGAAACCTAACGATTGGGAAAAAATTGATATGGCGGATTCAGATCATGAACCATTGTCTACACAAGAAATAGAACAACTAAATAGTGAAGAAGGATATGTATCAGGGGAGGACGCAAAACGTGAATTCGGACTACAAATTGATTTACCATAAGTCCGCGGTGAAATTTATTGCAAAGCAAGAAAAAGGAATACAAAAAAGAATTGCTGAAGGATTGAAGGGGCTTCTTGAAATCCCTCCTGAAGGAGATATTAAAAGTATGAAGGGTTACACAGATCTATATCGATTACGGGTTGGAACCTTTCGAATTTTATTTGAAATAAATCATGATGAGAAAGACATATACATACAAGCCATTGGAAATCGTGGTGACATCTATAAATAGTACTTACATGCATTTTTAAAAAGGAAGATGGTCATCTCCCTGTCAAGTAGACAGTAATAAAAAGAGTATTATGCCACGGCCTTTTCCCGATATTCTATCGGGGAAAGGCCGTGAAGTTTTT
>NZ_VWVQ01000012.1:0-7263 GCF_015712745.1 Bacillus sp. SRB3LM | reverse complement strand
CGTACAATGAACTCCAAAAATTAGTAGCGGTTGCTTAAACCCAAACGCCACTTTATAATCCGTTCTCTATTTTTTTAAACTTTGCAACAGAACCCCATTTCATCATATTTGGAGCTAATAGGAGCATTAATTTGTTGTGAAAAATCAGTTGCGAACGATTCCCGACAAATCATATGTAAACCAGGAGAATTTGGTGCAACGATAAGAAAATGAGCTAAAGAACTCTGTTCACTTTTTAACAAATTCCCCGAAAGAATTCTCCTTCCTCAAGCGTGTGAAGGGCGTAGCCCAAACGGTAGGTGGGAGATGAATTTCGGTTTGGCATAGCCAAAAACTTTTGATAAACTAGCTATATGAAGCTCTTTGATCACTTGATATATGAGGTTGCAGGAAGAAAATAGAGTGCGATAACCAAGCCATTCGGTTCCTGCGTAAAATATCAACCGTACCAAAAGAGCGTCCAAGCGTTGGACATCTAGGGATGGAACATCCCGAAGTAACGCTCAGGGAGACGAAAGGTTACTTTCGTCGTGGAACTGAGAAGCTCCAACTTCAAGCTTTGCTAAGTGGCGAGTAGTTCACTCTTGTTACAGGATAAATAAGTAAATCATTTGAGTATGGCGATGCGGTTCCAATCATTTTAGCACCACTTAAAAATATTCCATCCGCCGTTTTTTTGTCATTCTTAATAATCCTATTTCATCTATATCGACTGCATGTTGAATGGACCGATTTATTTGTGGGTCGCGTTGAATCACACTGATGAAACGGTGTTGATCTCTGACTTCTTCATAGTAACTCGCTATTTTATCAGGAAATTGAGGATCAAGTCCTCTATATGATTCACGAGCTGCATACCATCCTGTTAACCGGGATCGAGCATAATCGGACAAACGACTCATAACCCCATCTGTCATCTTGCTCCATGTCTCAAAGGCTGTTCGCCTTTTTAATATATCTTCGTAAGATTTTGGTACTAAAAATGCTGTATGAACCCATGTATTGGTTTGGGGACTTAGATAGCCAACTAATTGCTGATGTGTAGGATTTGTAAACAAGTCATATAGCTGAGTAATAGTAGCTAACGTACCTTGAAAACTTGCATTCTTTGTGACATCAATTTGTTTGCCTTTTAGCCAAACACTTCGCCCATCTTGCAGACTTTGTATGAAACGATCTTTAAATTGATCCATAATAACTCCTTTCGAAATAAACAAGTTAAAGGAAAAGAAGCAACTTCTATTACACTTTATTAAGAAGTATGGATTTTTACGTTTTTCAATGGTGGCGAATATACATGGAAGGTAATAGCTGGTAAGTTCGAGCTATTCTGCATCATATGAATGGTATTGTTATTAACAGTAAAGAGATGTCCTTGCGTAAATTGTTGCGTTTGATGATAGGTTGGTGTAGTCTCGGAGGATTCAAAAGTATATAGGATATTTTGTAAGCTACCTTGTACAATATAAATACAGCCTGTTGATGTACCGTGATTATGAATAGGCGTTTTCGCCAAGCTAGGAAAATAAAGTACCATGACTTCTAGGTTTTTTGTATGATAAATGATATTTCGTCCGTATTCCAAGTGTTTTGGAGCTTTGATATAAGGAATTACATTTTCAGGTGACAAATCTAATGTTTGGACAATCTGTATAAGCTCTTGTTGACTATATATTTGTAAAGAATTAAAGCTATGCTGTATAATTTCAAGAAATTTCATTATACGTACTCCTTTTTTATAAAAAATTACGTTCCTTCGATATGGAATAGTGAACAACCTCTTACAATATATATCTATTCAACTTTCTGAAATACTTTCATCGAAACATTGAGAAATAAGAAAAAATAAGGAAACAATATTTTCATTCAATTTAAAAGACAATTATTTGAATTTATGCATTCTTAACATTCTCTAATTCTCTATTGAAATCCGAATGTGGAAATTTAGCTGTAACAAAAACGTCCATTTTTGTGATAGTTGGGATTGTAAGTATTTTGTATAAAAAATAAGAATGAATCCCAAACATGTTCGGATTCATCCTTTAATAATACATAATTAAATTTATACGACACACCGGTTGGGATTGAATTGGGATATTTTGTATTATTCCCCTTTTTCGTGGGATGGGCAAAGAAAACCCAATTGCAATCGCATTCTTAACATTTATTGGGGGAATTGCTCCGTTAGTAGCGCAATTATTAAAAGCAGTGATGTAGTTCACCGGTTTATAAAGGTAGTAAAGGACTCGTAGGTTTTCAACACGTCCGAGATGAATCGTCCCATTCGATCTAATTGGTAACTTTTTCTATGATGGTGGTACATTCTGTATCATGAATACTTCATCAATTGTAAGTAAGATATAGGGAATTTGTTCATTTGAGGTTATTTCATTGTATTCATCAATATGACCCAATTCATACTCTTCCATCAATTTTCTTCTATACAGTACTTCTTTCCATAGCTTTTTCAACATTGCTGTTATTTCCATTTCTTCCATACAAACATCTTTTACATGTTTCACTCTTCGTAAAAAGAGGAAATCTGAATTCTTTAAATCCCCTAATATGATAACTCTAAAACCTAGCAGTACATCATGCAATCTTTTTAGGATATAAAATGATTTTTAGATAAATACTCTATAATGAAAAATCTTTAAAGGAATAGTTATATGTAAATCTAACAAGGGGAACAAGTGAGGGATTGTAAATGACAATAGAAGATTTACTAACATACAGCAAAGAGTCGGATGATTTTATTCAATTTTGTCATCCTCATGCAGGAGGCGAATTTTGGATTTCTTATTTTACATCGCTCGTTGATTCTAAATTTATATATGAACAAATTCTTCCATATATGAAACGTGGTACTTATCTCTCTTTAAAAGAATTACAAGCTGTGATTCCCATGGAGCTTATCGTACTTACAAATGATATAGAACAAATTCAATCCAACCTCATGCTAGGTCATATCATGATTCAATATCATCCAACGGATGAAACTTGTTTACTCATTTCAGCAAGTATGAATCAAGCTCGAGATGTAGCGATACCCGAAGAAGAATTTAGTGTAGTTGGTCCTAAAGAATCGTTTGTCGAATCCATACAAGCAAATTTAAATTTAATTCGTAAGCGCTTACCTTGTGTGCAACTACAAATCAAAGAATATGTAGTTGGTACCCTATCTAAAACAAAAATTGCCATTCTCTATATGAAGGATATTGCCAATGAAGAAGATGTACACACAGTCATGCAAAGGGTTCAAGAGATTGAGTATCATCAAATTTTAGACAGCTCCTATATCTCAGAAATGATTTCAGATAATAATTACTCGGTCTTTCCACAACTTATTGATACGGAAAGACCGGATCGAGTGGCTGACGTTTTAGGAGAAGGGAAAATTGTAATTTTGGTGGATGGATCACCCCATGCATTAATTGGACCTACTACGTTAATAGAATTTTTTTCGGCATCTGAGGATTATTTCATTCATTGGCAAATCGCTTCTTTTTTTAGAGTCATTCGCCTTGTGGGTGTCATGTTTTCTATTTTAGCTACGCCGCTTTATGTGGCAGTGCTCAATTATCATTATGTATTGATTCCGAAAGATTTGATAAGTACGATAGTTATTTCGAGAAGCCCGATACCGCTCCCACCCATTTTGGAAGCTGTCATTTTAGAATTAACAATTGAGTTACTTAGGGAGGCTGGAGCCAGGTTACCCACAAAGGTTGGACAAACAATAGGCATTGTAGGTGGTATTGTTATTGGAACAGCTTCTGTTGAGGCGGGGTTAACGAGTAATGTGTTATTAATTATTGTAGCCCTATCTGCTCTAGCCTCTTTTACCACACCTATTTATAAAATGGGAAATGCGATTCGGCTTATTCGCTTCCCCTTTTTGTTATTTGCCGAATTGTGGGGTGTAATAGGCGTTGCAATATCTGCTATGTTTATCCTGGTCCATTTATTAAAGTTAACTTCTCTGGGAAGACCGTATTTAGAACCTATCTATCCTTTTCGCCTTTCAGACTTTAAAGATTCTTTTATTCGTCTACCATTGTCTAAACAATCCAAACGCCCTATGGATACGCAGTCAAAGGATAAAATCCGATTTTCTAAAAAATCTATCCGACAAAACAAAGACATGGATGAATAATTATAAAGGGGAATCACATTGAAAACAGGTATAAAAACACAATTTCTTGTCTCTTCTTTCTTTACTTTCTTTTTGATAAATACAATGCAAACAGGGGTTGGAGCTTTCAGCTTTCAGCGCGAGATAGCTCAGCGTGCGGGGCATGATGCCTGGATAATCGTTATTTTAACAGGGTTAGTTGGACATATTTTAATTTGGATGATGTATACCCTATTAAATAAGGAAAAACAAAGTATCATCCCTATTCATCGTAAAGTATGGGGAATGTGGCTAGGCGGCATTTGCAGTTTTATCATATGCCTTTATATCTTCTCCTATAGCTTCGTATATCTTCAATCTACACTGGAAATTATTCGCGTTTGGATTTTTCCTAGTCTCAATAAATGGACTTTTGCTGCTGTCTATCTTATTCTTGTGTATTTTATTGTAGTTGGTGGTTTTCGAACTGTAGTAGGTGTTAGTGTATGTAGTATTTTACTTCCCCTATTTTTGTGGCTTACTTTTCTCAGTCCTTTAGAATTTGCAAATTATCGAAATCTGTTGCCTATTGGGGACCATTCTATCAAAGAGTTATTCATATCTATGAAGGCGATGTCTTTTAGTTTTTTTGGTCTCGAACTTTTATTCTTATACTATCCTTTCTTGCAAGACCCAGAAAAATCTCAAAAATGGGCTCATTTCGGTCATTTATATACGATATGTATTTATTTAGGCCTTACTTTGGTAACCACGGTTTATTTTAGTCCAGAACACTTGAGTCGTACCGTTTGGCCTACTTTAAGTATGTGGAAAATCGTTCGCCTTCCCTTTATAGAAAGATTTGAATTTATTGGAATTACAACGTGGATCATCATTCTTTTACCGAATATATGTCTTAGTTGCTGGGCTGCGAGTCGGGGATTAAAAGAATTATTTGGTGGTTTACGGCAAAAATCCATGATTCCTTGGCTTTTAAGTATCCTCTTTTTGGTGATATGTTTTATATCTGATCGGGATGCGATAGAGTCTTTAAGCCGAATTATTTCAAATATTGGTTTTTACATTGTTGTTGTTTATATACCCATATTGTTTGTTGTCTACCATATTCGAAATCGAATGGGGAAATGAGGATGAAAATAAAGTTTATTATCTTTCTATGCATTATGATGTTGTTAGTATTTATTTTCGGTCGTGTTCCCAAAGAAGTACTGGATGATATTCGGCTTGCAAAAGGAGTTGGTTATGATGCATCCAGTTCCAGAAATCAAATGCAAGTCTCAGGGGTGTATGCTGTCTACCAACCTGATAAAACAATTATCAATAAGGTTTTGACCACAACATCCTCATTGAGTAAAGAAAGCCTGGAAAAGCAGAATGAACAATCTGATGAACCGATTGCAAATGGGAAATTGGAAGTGGCTTTATTTGGACATGAGCTTTCTAAAAAAGAAATTTCTACAATCATTGATACATTTCATCGGGATGCCAATGTTAGTTCACGTTTATTACTAGCAATTGTAGATGGCAAAGCAAAAAATGTGCTAGAAAAGAAATATGGAAATAAGGATACAGGTAGCTTTCTAGCCAATTTATTAGAACATAACATGGCATATGGACTATTACCCAAGAATAACCTTCACATATTTTTAACTTCCTATTTTTCAAAAATGAAAGATCCTGTTTTACCTCTACTAAAATTAGAAGGAAAACATATACGCATTGAAGGGATTGCTCTATTCAAGAAAGATCGATATGTAAAAAAAATTCATCGAGACAATCTATTCATTTTCAAAGTGTTACGAGAAAGAGCAAAATTAGGGCATGTAAAAGTAAAAATAAGCAAGAATGTAGACGTTTCTGTACAAAGTGTGGTTACTCACCGAAAATTTCTTATACGAACTTCTACACCGGATCCACAAATCACCATTCGCTTAAAAGTAAAGGGAGTTGTACGTGAATTTCAAGGGAAAAGAATCTCACAAGATATTATACAGATAACAGAAAAAGCAATGAAACACTCGCTAGAAAAACAAGGAGATGCAATCATTAAGGAATGTCAAAAACTTCATATTGATCCTGTTGGGATTGGAGATGAAGCACGGAGTCGTATCAGACATTTTAATATAAAAAGATGGGAGAGGCAGTATCCCAAATTAAAAATAAAAGTAATAGTAGAGCCAAACATAACAGAATTTGGTGTTGTAAATGGTGACACGAGTAGGCCTGGTATCGGGCATGAATAGAAACATAGTTCTGCTGCAAAGTTTTTTCATGGAGCGAAACGGTAGGAACAATGTAATATTGATTAAATTTGTATAAAGCAACGAATCCATTTTTACAGGAATCTCGAATTTCTTTAGCATTAAAGTATATTTACTTCCAACGAGCAAAAAAACTTCGTGAATTGGAGTGATTTTCAGAAAAAAACTTCTTGAAATCTCATTTACTTTAGTTCATTATATTTTATGTAAGTAACTTATAAATACATAGGGAGAAAGAATAGCATCATATAAGAGATAATTACACGGCTATTCTGAAAGAAACGGTAGGTTTAGTTCTTAACTGTTATTGTAGAGAGTTTTATCACTAGTGAAGATACTGGTAAGAGTAAGAAGAATACCGAAAAAGCTGCTGATACTCATATGAAAAATATAAAAACATTACAGTCTGATTCTGTCGTGAATAATTATACAAATGAATTGGTACACATAGAAAGAGAAAGAAAATATAGATGCGAATGCTAATCAATAATAAGAGTAAAAGGCAATCCCATTTTGTCTTAAAATAAGGGGATAGTAAAATGAGTTTGGATACATTAGAGGTTAGAATCGTGTTCAAAACAGAAATAAAAAAAATATACAACGGAAAGATTAAAAGCATAATTCCATTAGATGTACAGTTAAAAGAGAGTTTCATTTCAATACAGATATACGGGATTTGGAAACATATTTCTACTGAAACAATTAGTGCCATGTGGATGGTAAAAAACTAAGGACAGCTAAATGTTGTTCTTTCTATTTTATATTTGGAAAAAGGTTCTGTTGCAAAGTTTAAAAAAATAGAGAACGGATTATAAAGTGGCGTTTGGGTTTAAGCAACCGCTACTAATTTTTGGAGTTCATTGTACG
>NZ_VWVQ01000087.1:0-1530 GCF_015712745.1 Bacillus sp. SRB3LM | reverse complement strand
CAAATAGAGTGGGTTTTTGGTTACATAGATGATGTAACAAGAAAAAGAGATTACGAATAGTAAGAAAGCAACGAAATTAGATTTATACATAAGAGAATTCCTTTCTCAAAAAATGCATACAAATATTGACGAATTGTAGCGAATCCGTGTGGGATTTGTACGAAAGATGTCGAATTAAACGTTTGTTTAAAACATAAAGATTGGGATAAAAGCCCTATATCGTTGATGCATCAACATTTTATCGTCAAGGAAATCCCCTTGATAGGTAGTATGTATTCGCCATATGTTGCAATTTAATCATGGGATCATAAAAAATAGGAAAAAAGATTGAGCGAATGCGCCCAATCTTCCAAATGACAGCTTACCACAGCTTATAGAATATAATAGCAAACATATATCCATTTGTCTCAATACGTTTATTATTTCGCATCTTCAAATACATGCAATGCATCTTTACGGAGCTTATCTTTTTCAGTATCTGACCTTTTGAAATCGTATTGATATAAAGCGGATTCCCAATCCCCATACATCGGATTCGGGAACACAATAAATTTTTCTCCAAATGCTTCGTGTATCGCTTCAACTGATTGATTTCTATCTTGTACAGATTTCTCATCAAATCCTGTAAAATCAGATAAATTATCTCCAAAGAATAGAATAATATCATGTTCTGTCGCAACTTTCTTTCTGCGTTCTTCCTTCCCTTTTTCTTCTTTTCCCTGCAATAAGACATGCTCCTTATCAGCTTGCGGGATATTCAGATTCTGTAAATTTTGTAAGGTAGCATCTAATTGACTTTGTTTGCGATTTGAAATGTAGTAGATCGCCACACCTTTTTTATTTGCATATTGTAAAAAGGAAACGGCACCAGGAAGATCTTCTGCTTTCGCTTGTTGAATCCAATCCTCCCATTTATAAGGAAATCCTTTCTTCTCTTTTACTGTCATGGCTTGATACGGACTATTATCCACGACAGTTTCATCTAAATCTAAAACGATGGCAGCCTTTTTCTCGGTACCTTTGGCAAGTGCTGCGTCTAATTTCATCTTTCCGATATTATATCCTTGATGATAGAGCGCTTTGACTTCTCCAGCGGTTTGATACCAAGCATCTGCCATCACTTGTTGTTCGGTTAGTGAAAATGGTTGTTTCGGCTGTGTTTGTGGTGACTGACACCCTATAAGAGAAAGAGAAAAAAGTGTTAGAGCTATACTTGTTTTGAAAATGGGTTTCATTGTGTATCACACTCCTAGTTGTATATTTTGTATGGTATGCGCTTACTTTACGGGAATTATATTAAAAATACAATGCTCTTTTATTAGAAAAACACCTTCAATTATTTTAAAGGTTCTTATAGGGTTGTGTACTCGTTTTAATTCGTTCACATGCTTTTCCTACTCCGCATAAATTAAAAACGTTTACTAGTCAATCTGAAGAGTTTGTTTCAAGTGAGTTCGTATACAGTTGGTACACAAAACCATTCGTTTCATATAGATTGGTTGTATCAACATGATCAAAACGGTTCTGTTG
>NZ_VWVQ01000086.1:0-731 GCF_015712745.1 Bacillus sp. SRB3LM | reverse complement strand
AATGGGAAAATATGAGTCAGAGTAGCTCTTTCCGTCTCGCATATGAAGCACGGGAAAAAGTGTTATTTGATGAACAAGCGAAATTAGCACATGCTCGTGAGGTTGGTATAGAAGAAGGTATGGAAAAAGGGAAAGTAGCCGAAAGACAACAACTTATTCGTGGTATGCATAAGAATAGCATGAATATTGAAGATATTGCGAAGTTTACAAATATGGATATGTCAGAAATACGCCATATTTTAGACAAGTAAAGTGTATGATACATTTTTTTAAAAAAAGATGGTTCTTCTGGGATATCTGTACCTGAAGAGCCAATGCTTATAAAAAGAATGAATATTCAGATAAAAAACATAAATACCTCTGCAAATGCTATACTTAACTGATACTGCTCCCTGATTTGTATAACAAGTCAGGGAGATTTTCGTATGCTTCATGTTATACGATTCTTTTATCAGCAGATCCCTATATAAAAAGTATTAATTTGAAAATAAATATATTTTCGATATTATTGCATAAGAAAGCTCTCCTTTTCGAATTATTTTCCAGGCGAATGTTGATTTTTCATATTCTACATAACTCTTGACTAATAAATGAGAAAGGAATCCTGTTCTTTTTATGACTTCCTATGTAGACATATTTTGAGGTGGTACAGTAAAACTGGAACACAGTATAGAGATAAATTATTCTATATAAGAGGTGTTTCAGATGAAAAAACAGTATGATGAAACGTT
>NZ_VWVQ01000085.1:0-2261 GCF_015712745.1 Bacillus sp. SRB3LM | reverse complement strand
CTGATCACACACCTTTTTTGAAGTAGTAGTAGTACCAGTATAGCCAAATTTAAAAAACACATTTCAAACATTTTGTTTTTTTTGCACCAGAACCATTTTTTCTGATAGATGCCAAAGGGGGGAAAGAATAATTTATAATTTCAGTGCCAATAAAATTGGTTATTAAACTAATGCATGGGCTTCAGTCGAGATACGTGTAAAACTAGGTTATAGTAATACATTTTTTACCGAATGTTATTTTTAGTAACCAATCTTAGTGTTTTATTCATTTATTTTGCGGTTCATAGCAAGGACTCCGTTATTACCCTCAGTAAGAACAATATAGAAAGAAATTTAATGTAAAAAATGGTTGATAATCGACGCATATGTTATTATATAGAGAATTTTAAATTATAGTTTTATAGTAATGGTTATTGTAACTTTGGTTAATTTTAGAACATGGTTACATCCATTTTTGTTCTTTACCTTAAGATTAACCTTCTGTATTAATATAGTAAAGACTCTTAAGAAAAAATAATGCTAACTAAAAAATAAAACTAATCCTAAAATGGCATTTTCAATAAATTATTAAGTGAAGTTTATTATAGTATTATTTTAAAGATGTATTTTCCATAATTAACGAAATTTAATAGATAAAAAATAACCTGACAATTGAAGTGATCCCTAAAAGTTAGACACGGTTACTTCATTAAGCAGCTTGATAAAAATGAGTCCGGTATTGTACCGGACTCATTTCTAATTTTGCCTTTAGCCGTTTCGTATTATAATGCTCTATATTTTTCTAATTTAATAGCTTTTGCTTATTATCAATTATAATAATATATATACAATGGGTTGCTAACAGGATTTAGATTGGAAGAGCAATATAAAAAAGAGAAAAAATTTTGTTTTCTTAGAAATTTCAGTTGATTTTAGTGGAATATCTATATAAGATAATTCGTTGTGACAGAATGTTCAAACAGAAATGGAGCGAAGCGTTGTATGTATCCTAAATGGATTGACAAAATGGCATTTTCAAAAGCTCATAAGGAATTATTAGTTCAATTATATATGAAACTGATTACAAGGTGTGAATATGATAAACTTGTAAATGATTTATATAATCCTACCCAAAAAATTATTGCAAGATAACGGTACGAGAACAGATGCGTTTTTACATCCGGAAGCCTCCTAAGTAGGTCAATATAAGTATCGCATATGTAACGATTTTTTCAAGAAAATAAAAAACATTTGAACTGTGAGAATCCCATATGATACGATTAGAACCCATGAATTCCTGACTTGTGTCCAACCTCTTAAAAAATCATTTTGAGAGGTTTTTGATAAGGAAATAGAATGAGGTGAACCATAATGAGAAGAAATAGAAAAGAAGAACAAATACAGAAAATTATGCTCCTGCGAGAAGAAATACAACTATGGATTCAATATATATTTCAGCAATGGGAGCGAAAGAAACAAGAACAACACAATCCATTTCCTAAGTTAGCGTATACAGAGACATTGGCGTTCGAACGTTCCAAGGCTTATCAAGAAATAAAAATTCTTTCTGTAGAAATGGTACGAGATATGACAGGGTATAAAAGAGAAAAACGGTTGGTACAAATAGAGAAATTGCATCAACATATGCAAAGTATTGTGGCCGCAGTCTTAGAAACGATACAAAAATATTCTGCATCCTAACATAGGATATATTTTGTGAGAGAAGAGGACAGTAAACAATGTTTCAGTCAATAGGATCACACCTCTAAAAATGGTATGGAGTATAGATTCGATAAAGGACAAAATCCCCTTTCAACGTTATAACAATAAAAATTCTTTACTAGGGAAAGGGATTATACATATGACCATCGCAATTACTGTGTTAATATTTTTAGGGGCTATTATTCCAGCAGATGTAAAATTATTAAAAGTATTGGATACATAGTCTTATTTCATTCTTTTTATCTTGTCATACATAGAAAAGTGTGATAAATTATTGTGTTATTCTAGAGTACCTGTTCAGCAAACATGTACTTGCTCATTACCCTGATTAGTACGCCTTAATTTTGATACCAAGGCGTACTTTTTGTTTGAAATCCTTGTAAAGGGCTTGAAAAAGATTGCATGGTGGTTTTTTGTCCATCTGATTGGCGATTGTAACTGAGGTTGAACCAGTAAATAACAATCTAATGGCAACGCCATCATTTGTCGTGATTAAAGAGCCAGAATCTCCTCCGGAAGAAAGGTTTGTTGTGACAATTTGATCTCGAAACCGTGCAACC
>NZ_VWVQ01000084.1:0-4710 GCF_015712745.1 Bacillus sp. SRB3LM | reverse complement strand
CCCATTTCTCGATAACTTTCATTTCCGTTCAAATAACGTAGAACGATTTGTATTTTTTCATCAGCTGTAAATTTAGCCATAGAAAAACTGCACCCCAATTGTTAGACTGTGTCTAACAATTGGGGTGCAGTTCACTTTTGGTTGCTCTTTTTTATATGAACATGGTTTATTCATATGTATTGATCGTGTAAAAAAAGCATATATATGAAAAATGAATATACAAAGTATATAACAATATCTGATGAATTGGTCATTTTGAGAAAATAAGGAGTGGGATGCGGATGGATAGCTCTTCTAATAGTACTTTATCAAATGGGAAAGAAGAAGTAGAGAAGATTGAATACATTAAAATGGATTTAAAAAAACGTATTTAATGTGATGATCAAGGGAAGATCGGCTAAAAAAGTTAAAGGAATTTCTCAACGACAGAACGCTTCTTTTTTAGTTTATTAAAAAGAAGGACGGATGTATGGATATTGAAGAACCTGTATAGGAGATTTGAAACAGTTGGAGGGGAATGGGGGAATGAAAATGGAACTAACAAAGCTTGAGAAAGCTATGGTTATTAGTACATTCATTACAGCGTTGGGCAGAGAGGAATTGGAGATGTGTATAGATGAATATTCACTAGAACAGCTGGAGGAGGAACTAGAAGAGATATTGTATGAATCAACCTTAAAACAAATGATGGTGGCTGGGAGAAGTGGAATTAACAAAATTATTCAAGAGTTATTAGGAGATAGTTGATAAATACCAATGAATTTATATAAAACGAAACAATAAAAGTATAAACTCTACGACAGTGGTGAGTAGAGGAGACTCCATGAGCAAGTAAAGAATTGTTCCAACTATGAGCGGCGGTGTAAGAAGATACAGCGCGTTGTCCATCATAGAATAAAACTAGAACATCATCCGGAATTTGCATTAAAAATAGAAAGTCTTAAAACAGTTTGTGTGGATTTTCATAATAAAGAATACGATTGAATATTCAAAAAGAAATTTAACAAATGGGAACATGATGAAAAATGGTGAAAAAGAATCGGCAATAACAATACCCTTCTTAAAATATTTTATCAAAAAATGATTTAAGAGGTACCAGAGGAGGCAGGCAACTGTCAGGTTATTTTCGAAATTACGCACGTAGGTGGCATTTAACCGTATATATGAATATTGTTGAGTTTTAAAAATGGTATTAACAACTGTTTAGTTTCTATCATAGGGTATTAAGGACCAAATTATAATTTGGTGTAAACAAGGATAAAAAACTGTAAAGAAAAAGGGAGGATAACCTATGTCACAGCCTAATATGCCAAACATTACCCCAAATATATCTTTAACACGAGATGACGTGGTGAATTTATTGCTGGCTTCTATTGCACTGGAAGAGATGGGGTTATCACATATTATTAATGCGGAAGGATAAAAAATTCAATTCGCTTTAGGAACTTTGCCAGGGCAGACGAGGCCTGGGGGGACTTTGCAAGATATTTTAGCGGTCAATCAGAGTGTACAAAGCATGATGGAGACGCTGTTTAAAAAAGAAATGATATTGATGCCCTAGTACAGGTAAATGCTTCTATTCCATTTGATAATGTTGATATTGTAGGATTAGATATTATGTATCCGGCAAATGATGGCATAATAATGTTAAGTGGAAACCAAAGTTATTTAGTATTATATGCTTTACAAACAGCTTTAACTACATAGCCAGTTGCAGGGGCGCTTTATCTTGATACAGTGGAAATACCAGATAGTAAAACTGTCATAAGTTCATCCACACTTGTAAATCAAACCATTATCCGTACAGGTCCTGGTACACACCAACTTGAACTAAGGATTACGCAAAGTACTAATAATCCAGCGAGTGTTGAAAAGGATATAACTAGTTTACAAGTAATAAGGCTTTCTTGATATTTCAACGAATAAACTTGCAAATTATCCAAAGAAAATAATATGTTTATTTATTATCAATTCGCAACTTGTTATACAATGATTAAATAACCTGAGAAAGAGTTGGAACTTACTTTACAATCAATGGTATTAGATGTTCCTTATCCGGCGTTTAGCTGTCGAATGTGGGAACATTTTTTTCGAAAGGGACATATAGAAACAGCTATTTTTTGGTATGAGCGGCTTAAACAAAAATATTATCTAATTGATATGCTTAGTCGGTGGTAAATCAGGCATACTACAAATGGGGTCCTTATCAAAAATTGACTATGCATTATTAATTTTTAGATAATAAGAAAAAAGCGTATTTTCATGAACAGCAGGTGCAATTTTACCAAAATAGAGTGGAAAAATAGAGCGAGCCCTTTTATTTTGATAGTGTTTTGTAAAATACTGGATTGATGGGAAGTTTGTTTAAATGAATAATAATACAATTCTGCCAATTTTACGAATAAGGCCGTATATTTCTTAATTAGAATTACATATAGACAAAGAAATGTTTAAACCCCTAAAAGTGCGGTGTTAATCTATTCTATATAGACTGTTGAATCTTATCTGTTTTTTGCATGGAAATAATATGTTTCTGGATCTTCATAATTGTGAACGTATTTCATAAGGATTCTCCTTTTATTTAAGTGCGTACCTTGGTAATGTAAATTCTTTTTTTATATGGATCGGGAGTTCAACTACTACTAATATTATAGATTTTGCACATTTTATATACTATATGCTGTTCCAATTAGCGATTGTTTAGTTTAGTAAGGTGTTTTTTTCACCCTTTATTGTGTTGTTTATCCAGTTAGAACCGTAATTTTTCTTCGGTTCTTCTATATCTTTTCTATATGGTTCAAAGTCTCTTGATTTTTGAATTTGTCTGGGGCTTGTATTATGTGAAAAGATACATTGAAATGTTAGTTCGTTTTCCTGTATTTCTTCATGTCCTTCAGGAGGAATGAAAATTCTATTAGCAATCATAAAATGATTCTATATAGTTTTAGGATGGAATGGCTATTCTAGAATAAATGAAGTAAGATTTTATCCCGCATTCAGGAGCAGTAAGATTCCTAATTCAGAATTCAGGGAAACAAAGAAATTAGATATGGGGGAAGAATCCCTCCAGGATTAAAGGTATACCTTATTATAGATAATTTAGGCATTGCAACCATTTTTGTTGTGTGTAAAACAAGTAGAAGCATAAATGTAAACAAAGACAAAACGGTACAAGTTAACCCGCTTTATCTTTGTTTTATATGGAGTTAAGTAATAATTAATGAAAACAATCCCGATATTAGTTATGTTTAGAAAATCAAGATAAAGATGAAAAGGATATTTGTGTGATGGAATTGTTATTCGTATTATATGTAAAATGAAGTGCTCGTATACAAAAAATGGTTATCAAAACCATTTTAAGTGTAAGTATGATAAAATGTAGGTGATATGTGTTGGTAAGTATTCTAATTTGGTTTTCTTGCCGAATTAAAATTTTTCTTTTAGTAGAAAAAAGATAAACCATAGCAAGGACTACTAATTAATTTAATTCTTGACTCCAGGAAAACAAGAGAGTGCTTGTATCCGTGTAATTCACCTTTATTTTGAATAGAAATATAATTCTATCTATAGTGCTTAAAACTTTCACAAATTCTGACATAAATAGTCCATTTGAAAAGGAGATAAAGGAAAGGTTAAATCAACAGGTGTTTTGCGAAAGATTAATCATTTAGGTCGAATTGTGATACCGAAAGAAGCAAGAATTCCATTTGGCCATTCACGAAAAAGGTTTATTAGAAATCTTTTTAGAAGGTGAAAAGATTATCCTAGAGAAATATAAAGGATACGATGCATGTCCTATTAGTGGAGAAGTGTCTATAAAAAACATTAAACTAGCGGATGGAAAGCTGACGTTGGGTCCAGAGGGAGTAAAATAAATCTTGGGAGAGTTAGAACAGTATTTGGAAAAACTCTGAGGGGGGAAAACAAATGTTAGATAGAAAAGTACAGACGATTAAAAAGGAAATGATCAGACATACCGTAGCGCTCCAGGAGCGATTGTTACAAGAAGCGATGCCAAAAAAGGGTGTCATTACGTTAATTTTAGTTAACGGCTTTCATATTAAAGGAACGTTAAAAGGATATGATAGGTATGCCGTGTGGATAGAAGCTGATAACAAAAGTCAACTGGTTTATAAACATGCAATTTCTACGATTCGATTCTAACAGAAAAAGAAGCATGAATACCTAGGGTTCCATGCTTCTTTTAATTGTTTTTCTGTTTTATAGGCAGGTACTTTCCCTGCAGGGATTGTTGAATGGGTTTTAATAGTGTATCAACAGTCAGACTTGTTTGTGGTCGTTTTAGTCCTGTTTCGATAGCTACTTTGTAGTATATTTACCTACAATTTCGTATTATTTAAATGTTAACCTTTTATAATTTGAATATCTTTGCTAAGTTTTGTTGGTTTCCTACCGATTTGATATTTGGCCAGAAACCCTATATATTACCTCTCTGAAAATCGATATAATTAAATATAAAAGCAGCTATAACGAAGGGGGCTAGGCTGTTATATGAAATAGGAAGCACTTTGATTGTTGATAGCTATTTTTTATAATTTTCTTTGCTATTAGGACTAGGTTTAGGAATTATCTTGAGTGTAATCATCATGTGGTTAAATGACCTGGTCAAGAAAAACTGGAACATGAAATAGATTATGCAATTGATTTTGAATACTGATACGGAGTCATTCCATTTAATGATGAGTGCGG
>NZ_VWVQ01000083.1:0-3746 GCF_015712745.1 Bacillus sp. SRB3LM | reverse complement strand
CATCAATATGAATTTGTCCTTGCTGTATATCATAAAAGCGAGTTAACAAATTAATGATTGTTGTTTTCCCTGATCCAGTCGGACCAACTAAAGCAATTGTCTCTCCTGGCTGCGCTTTAAGACTCACTTCTTTTAAAATCGTTTTATTCTCTGCATAGCCAAATGAAACATTCTCAAGTGCAACATGCCCTTGTAAATTTTGTACAACAAATGCGTCTTTTTTATTTTGAATTTCTGGTACCTCATCCATAATCTCAAAAACACGTTCTCCACCAGCAACTGCCGCTTGAATTGTATTCATTAAAGTCGCAAATTGACTTAACGGTCTTGAGAATTGACGAGAATAATTAATAAAAGCTGCAATAACACCTACTGTTGTCATTCCGTTTAAGACCATAACTGATCCAGTCCCAATGACAAGCCCCATACCTAAGTTATTAATAAAGTTCATACTTGGAAAAATAAAAGCTGAAAATGTATCAGCCTTCGTAGCTGAAACTCTTAGCTGTTCATTAATTTTATTGAAATTTTGTACAGTTTCTTTTTCTTTTCCGTACAACGTCGTAACATCCGCACCTGTAATTGCTTCCTCAATAAATCCATTTAATTCACCTAAATCTTTTTGACGCTTCGCAAAGTTTTTACCACTATATGCAACTAGTTTTTTTGTAACGTAAAACATAATAGGTACTGTAATTAAAGTTACAATTGCTAAAATCCAATTTAAAGCGAACATCGCAATCGTTACACCTATAAAAGTTAACGCTGATGAAATAATTTGTACAACACTTTGTGTCAAAGCTTGATTCAAATTATCTATATCATTTGTCACCCGGCTCATTAAATCACCTTGAGAACGCACATCAAAGAACCGTAAAGAAAGCGTTTGGATTTTCTCAAAAATATCTTGTCTTATTTTTTGAATTGTTTTTAATGCAACGTTAATCATGACAAATGTTTGTAACCATGTTAAAAGTACAGTTACACCGTAAATCGCGATAAGTAACATACACATTCTTGCTGTACCACTTAAATCTTTCGGTACAATATATTGATCTATAATGACTCCCATAAAATAGGGACCTAATAATCCAAGTAAAGTAGTAACAACGACTAGAAATATAACAAACATAAGAGCAGCTTTTTGATAGCCCATATAGTTCCATATCCGCATTACAGTTCCTGGAGCATTTTTAGCTTTCCCCATCTTTGGCGTGTTTCGTCCACCTTTATTAGCAAATTGCCCTTGAAAATTACGCATGTTCTTCCCCACCTTCTTTATGCAAATTACCACCTTGGGAAAGATAAATTTCCTGATAAACCTCACTTTGTTCTAATAATTGTTCATGTGTACCATTGCCAACTAATTCACCATTATCTAATACAAGTATTTTATCCGCATCCATTATGGAAGAAATTTTGGACGCAATTAATAAAGTCGTTGTGCCTTTATATTTTGTTTTTAAAGCTGTTTGAATAGTAGCCTCTGATTTCGCATCAACTGCTGATGTAGAATCATCTAATATGAGAATCGGTGGTTTTCTCACAAGTGCCCTTGCAATTGATAGACGTTGTTTTTGTCCACCTGATAAATTTGTCGCACCTTGTGTTAAATTATATTGATAAGATTCTTCCAGCTTATTGATAAACTCAGTCGCACAAGCTGATGCAGCTGCTACTTCCAGCTCATCATGTGTTGCATCTTCTTTACCATAACGTAAATTCTCTTCTATACTACCTGAGAACAACAAAGCCTTCTGAGGTACAAACCCTATTGAAGCACGGAGTTTTTGCAAATCATATGTTTTAACATCTATTCCATCTATACATATTTCACCTTGATCAACATCATATAGACGTGGTAACAGCTTCGCTAAGGTAGATTTACCACTTCCAGTCGATCCAATAATCCCTACTTTTTCACCTTTTTGTATGCTAAACGAAATATCTTTTAAAACGTATTCATTATTTTTCGTATAGCTATAACTAACATTTTTAAATTGAATATTCCCCTCGATTTTCTCAGGTTCGATCGCATTCGCTCCGCTTATAATATCAACCTCTGTATTTAACACTTGCTGTACACGATCCGCAGATGGAAAAGCTCGCGCAATTTGAATAAATACCATGCTAATCGACATAAGTGACATTAAAATGATATTCAAGTAATTAATAAATGCCAAAATCGCTCCTACTTGAAGCGTTCCATTGAATACTTTTTCCCCACCAATCCATAATGTTGCGACAATCCCGCCACTTACAACTAGCATAATGATTGGCATCATTAAAGAAATAAGCTGCACAGCTCGAATATTTATCTTCGTTAAATTTGTATTTACATTTCCAAATTGAGCGATTTCATATTTTTGTCTTACATACGCTTTTATAACACGCACACCAGATAAATTTTCTTGTAACTTTGTATTGACTTTGTCTAATGCCTCTTGCACCTTTTTAAATGTACCACTTGCTTTACTTGCAATTAAAATAATCGCAAGTAATAAAATTGGAATAACTACAAGTAATATTGGAAATAACTCTCGCGCTGTTACAAAAACAATAATTATACTTCCAATAAACAACAGCGGACCACGAACGAGAACACGTAATGTCATTGTCATTGCCGATTGGATGGAAGTGATATCATTCGTCACAATCGTTAATAATTTACCTGTTCCAAATGAATCACGATTATTACTAGAAAATGTTTCTATTGTCGCAAACACATCTTTTCGTATGTCTGTAGCGAAATTAACAGCTGCTTTTGTAGAATACATCATACACCCAAGCCCTCCAACTAAACCGAGTGCTGCTGCTCCTATCATAAGAAGCCCCATTTTTATTACATAATTTAAATCCCGATTTGCAATCCCAACATCAATGATATGTTGCATAATAGTCGGTTGAATTAAGTCCATCGCAACCTCAAGTACCATAAATAGCGGTCCAATAATAGCGAAGAACATGTATGGTTTTAAATACTGTAATAACTTACGAAATGATTTCATACATAATCTCCTTAAAAAAACAGTCTTATATCATATTTTTTAATATTCAAAAAAACAAATAAATACTGATGACGTTAACTCATTTTGGCTCATTAAAGAAAATAAATATTTCAGTTATCATTATTTTGAAATAATCTATCATTTGCATTTCACTCAAATAAATGCATATAACGACTACGTATATACTTAAAAAGGGATTTAACTACCAACGTACCTTTGTTCTGGTACCAACATTTTAAAAGTTAAGAAACCTCCTAATCTTTAATATACTGATGCTATTATTTTAAAAACCATATCCAAACAAAACAAATGTTTAATAAGTAGAACAAGATCGACATTAGAGACATCGATCTTGTAAAGTCAAAAGGGGTTCAAACCACTTATCATACTCTAAAAAGATTAAAATAATTTCTGCTCTGTATTAAGGAACATAAACTATACATATTTGCATTTATGCCATAATTACACGTTCTCCATCAACCCAAATAATAACAATCATTTGTAAGCTCCTTTCTATATGAATAGTATAGTTATACAAAAAATAATATCCCTAATCATTTTTCTCTGGGAATATATGAGGTGGTACAGTAAAACTGGAACACAGTATAGAGATAAATTATTCTATATAAGAGGTGTTTCAGATAAAAAAACAGTATGATGAAACGTTTAAAAAACAATGTGTTGAATTGGTAATCAAAGAAGGGCGTACAATTTCCAGTATTCAAAGAGAATTTGATC